>JBGPCF010000160.1:0-13794 GCA_041481635.1 Terriglobia bacterium
TGGGAAAAACAGTCCAAACGGTAACGTGTTCTTTTTGCGGGTCGCCGTGTTCGCGCCACCGAAGCATCGCGCCTTGGCCTTTGTCAGCGAGTCCAAGATGCTTCGAATACCATTCCCGCATCTGATCACGATTAGCGGATTTGAAGAAGACACCGCCGATTCCAAGGATGCGTCCGCGCTGCTCCATTTTGACAGGCGGCTTCGATTTTTCAGGTTGCGGAGATTGCACTTCCTGTCCTCCTTTTGAGCTGACCGAGATGAGCAAGAGCAAGCCGAGCGCTATTGTGCTCCAGGGTATTGTTTGCATGTGTGGAATATATAAGGTTTCGATTCGAACGGCAAGGTTCGCCGCAATTCACCCTTTCTAAATCGCGCATGAGGCCGGCTGGCGCAGGTCCTTCGGACCTTCGATGTTTGCACAGATTGCGCCGCGAGCGCGCAGACCTTCGGGAAGGTCTGCGCCAGCCGGCCCGCTGACAGTGGCTACACGCTCTCGAAGAAAAATGGATTGCCGGCGCGGGCCTTGATGTCGTCTATCGCGAGCCGCTGCCCTCCGACGACCCGCTCTGGAGCGCTCCAAATGTTTTGATTACTTGTCACACATCGGCCCATTCTAAAGGTAGTAATGACCGCATGCAGGCATTGTTCGCTGAAAACGTCCGCCGCTATGTGGCTGGTTTGCCCTTGTTGAACGTTGTGGATAAAAAAAGGGGCTATTGAAGAAATCGCAAGCGGGGACCGCATGAATACGAACCTGAACAGGAACGCGCTGCTGGCACGCCGCATGCCCCGCAGGAGCATAACTCAGATGGCACAGTGAACCCGGCGGGCGTGTCACTCGTCCCGCAAGCGGTGCGGTGTTTCTAAATATCAACTTGAAAAGGTGATGCACTTTCATAGATGGCTGCCAGTTCAAGTTGAGCGCGGGCCTACCAACGCCGAAACCGTGGGCAATGCGGGTAGTGGCACGGGTGCGCCGGCTGCTGGAGCTGCCAGGCCAGCATCGTAAAAATAAACGCCATTCGCTTTTAACGACCCGAAGTTTGCGTCGGCCGCTACGTGATCGCCCCCTGCCGCGCTTGGCAACCAACCTTTGATGTTAGCTTCGTAAGCGAGTAGCCAATTCTCATCGTACAATGCTTCTTGGGTCATATGCGAACACCAAAGCGTCTTGTCGAGGGGCTTGGAGACTAAGCCGCACTGTTCACAATCAAGCGCCAATAGGGCAACAATTGGATCGTCACATTGAGAGATAAGATCTGCGGCTTTGTCATTCATTCGAAGGCCCATGGCAAGGCAAGCCCAAACAGCATTTGCAACCTCACTAGAGTGTTTCAGAGTAGAGTGACTTTCTATCAGCGCGTTTGCAATTTCTTCTAGCTCCGGAAGGATGGGAGCAGCGCCTGCGTTCTTCCGAGCAATTATTTGTTCAAGGACATATGGGAAACAGGCCGGCTCTGGGATCACACATAACAAGAGAAGCTTTTGAAACAAAGTCCAATTCGCGGGATCGATGCTGATAGGGCGAAGCCGAGCGACAGCGAACTGAAGGACTGAATCGCCATCCTTATTTGAGTGAAGTGAATAGGCTCTGCTGAAGTAATTGGAAAGATCGGCGGCTTGTCCAGAAATTGAGTTACGAAACGTAAATCGCCTCAACTCGGTCGCCCACTGCGCTTCCAGGGGCAAAGGCAATTCTAAGACCAGCGTCTTTTTTGGGTTGAGAGCTAGCTCATACTCCGCAAGGCTGGCGTCGAGGATATGGAACGCATCCTCCGCTTCAGTTCGCGTTTGGAAGCTCAGCTCGTAATCGTCAATGAATCTGTGCCCTTTCAGACCAGGCAGCTTAACTAGGAGTTCCTCGTCGCATCTTTGCATAATGAGTTCAGCTAACACTAATGACGTATCCGGACCGATCGGAATGCCGTTGGTCTGCCCGTCCTGCCCCATTCTTACCCAGTAGTCGATTCTGTTTCCAAGAAGAGTCGGAGCACGATTTGCTTTGGCCGTAGTCTTCGTGTGAAGGGCCCATGGAATTGAGTGCGTATAAACACTGTTGTAGAAGCGATTGATATCGGTCTGGAGAACGTATCGCCTTCCCAATCTAGTGATTTGAGCCAGATCGGGGCGCGCGCCTTGAGGCCATTTGCCATTAATGGCGCGGCCGTCAACCTTGAACTCGGGAGTAGTTGCAGCAAGTGGGTTTCCAGCAATCCGGGGGCTAATCGACTCCCAGTTCTCCGTCATCTCCTTGCACAAAAGAAAATAGTGCAATGGATTGCAAATGTTCAGTAGCCGTCGTAATAACCCTCCGCGCGCGAGTGAGTAGCGCCCGGTCTTTGCCGCCGGAAGTGTGTTGCCCCTCGAAGCGGTATTAGCAAAGTCGGCTGGCAACGGAGAGGCTGAAGTGATGACCTTCGCGAATGGTCCCGTGATGAATGGCCGAGGAAGTTCCTTGGGAAAAAATCCTCTTGACAGTAAATCAATGAGGGGCACGGATGAGTCTCCAAACTTGTCGCCACTGTCAATCCGTCATTTGATTGACCGTGGGTTCGTGGTCGCAGGTAAAGAGCCCACGGTCAGGAAACCGCTGGCCGAGGCTACCAACTGCACCCTGTGGATCAGCGTGGCGGTGCCGCTGGCAAAGCTGCATGTTCCGGAGTGTGAAGATCCCGCCACAACTCCATGGCGCTTTCACTCCGGTGAGGGACGTGCCGACGCAGGGCTTTCTCAAGAGCGAACCTGTACGGAGGCGAGAGAGCGAGGGCAATCTCCCTCGGACGGCCTGCCAATATTTCATCTTTGGAGAACCGCAATTCGCGCGAGATCGCCAGCTGAAGTAGGAGCAGACCTACATGGTAGATATCTATCCGGTAGTCCAGGGGCCCGAACTCGGCTGGCTCAAAAACCTCCGGCGGGAGCATCCACTGCGCGCGAGTGTTTGCCGGATTCAAGTCTCCAAACAATTTAGCAACACCGAGGTCCCCCAGCTTGAACTGGATGGCCCCGGCCTCAGCGGGGCGCAATTCATCCTTTGTGAAGGCCGCAAAGACGTTGCCTGGATGTATGTCTTGGTGGGCGTGCTGGTTGAGGTGGATGTAGTGGACCGCCTGCAGCACGCAGCGAGCAATGGGTATGAGCGATTCCAGGCTCTTGAACTCCTGCGAGTTCAGCAGATGAGTGAGCGGGCAGTAGCAACGCTCAGTGATTATGTAGAAGGTGTCTCTGTACTCGAAAGCGTCGAACACGTAGGTGATGTTCGGGTGACGAAGCGCGAGCAGCTTGCCGAGTTCTGCCTCGGCTGATGCCCTGACCTTTTCGTACGTGCCAGTCGGCTTGAGTACCTTTGCTGCCAGATTGTTGCCCCAGATGTCATCACACGAGAAAACGACGCCAAAACTTCCTTCGCCGATCTGCGTGCCCATCGTGTAGGAGTTCCCGGTCGCCAGGCTCGTGATCACCTCGCCGGGCTGAGGTGGAATGACCACTTTGGCCGATGCATCTGGCGGTTGAACTCCTGGAAGTGGCGGGGTCGGACCTTGCTCTTGCGGATTTGGCGTCCCTGCCATTAAACCTCGTTGGGTACCGTAAAGTTAAGCGCCGAGCCACTCAAGCCGGTCTCGGTCGATGCGTCGCTGCCCGATCCGAACCAACAGGCCAGGAACTTCTTTTGGTTTTCGCGCTGGGAGATAATATAAGATTAATTAAGGGGAAAAGCAATGGGCGGGGGGAAGTAGACAGTAGACTGTAGACCGTAGACAGGAGGGGAGGTGGAAGAAAAGCCGTCAGTTATCAGTTTTCAGTCGTCAGTTGAGGTGGAGGGGGAAATCGGCAATCGCAATTTGGCAATGGGAAGCTACCGCGTCTTTGCCTTGGGTCTTTGCCGCTCGCGAAGGTCTTTGCGCAGCCACTGATTGACGAGGGTTCCGACGTTGGTGTTTCTCTTCCGGGCGTGCTCTCGAACGGCGTCGGCTATTTGAGGCTCCAGATAAACGGGGATGTTCAGCTCGGCATCCGGGCGGAAAAACTTCCCGCGCCCACCCTTGGAAAAATCATAGTGTTTCTTCATGGCTGCGTTTCCTTGTACTGCCTGGTTTCCCCCTTGTCCGCATTGCGCGGTGAGATGATTCGGATTTTGCACTCCTTAGTCGAGATCTCAGAATATGTGTGGATCAGTACCAGCGGGAAGCCTCCGTCAGCGGTCTCCTAATAGAGGGCTCTTTCCCCCCACCTCAAACCAAAGTCAATCCCGCCTTGCGGGACGGATTGAGAGTGGCTACCAGTTGGTCATTCGGTCCTCCTAATGGTAGTCCACGATCTTCGCATGATAGGCTATGGGCGGGATTCAGCTAGGCTTGGGGATTTCCAGGTCGCGGCAGATTTTACGAGCCAAAATTTCGTTAATTTCATTGTGGCGGGGCACTGATGAAACCTTCTTTCGGCCGGGGTTCACATACATTGTGTGTTTTGCGCCCTCGCGGAGTTCCCGGCAACCGTTTTCTTCGGGATGACGGATCAGATCCCGCCGCTTCACAGAGTCCCTAGCGACACTGATTCCTTAATCACCTCTGTGTCTTCGAGTTCTCGCTCCGCCAGTTCACGATTGGCCTCGAAAACCAACCGGATTGCCTCATGAAGATTTTCGCGGGCCTCCTCAAGCGTCTCGCCCTGGGTGTTGGCGCCAGGCAGGTCTTCCACCCAGGCGATATAGCCCTCCGGTACTTTCTTAAAAACCGCCGTCAATTCCATGTTGCCTCCCTGCTTTTCGTTCACAATCCTAACACAGAACGGTGGGGAAACGTGGAACCGGTGTCTCGTCACGGTCAACAAGAATGGGAAGTCAACTCATCGCGAGCCGCGTAGCGGCGACAGATCGTAGCCCACGCCGTAAGCCGTAGAATATGGAATCTAAATCATCGCGGAGCCCGTCAGCCGACGGGCGATAGATCGTAGCCCATGGCGCAAGCCATGGGTAAATCCGCGTCCAACCCCGCGCGAGCCCCGTTAGGGGCGGAAGATCGTAATCCATGGCGCAAGCCGTGGGAGCTTGTAGCGCGGTCCCCCGATGTTGCGGTCCGCGGTTTTTGGAGGGAAGGGCCGCAGATCGCAGCGATGGAGGTCGCTACGCTCGCTTGGAATAGCCAACCACCCTCTTGAAAGAGCTGCGGCAAAGGATACATCCCAGAGGGGGCGCGCGCCGGCCTCTCTGTCACGACGGCGAACTATCTTTGGTTTTCTAACCCTGATGCCACATATGTAAGCCTTCCGTTCATATCCCAGACGCCCGGAGGTGTCTTCGAGAACCCAAAGATGCGGCATATTTCGTCCATAATTTCCTTTACAACGGGCATTACAATATTCCGCTGGATGGAGTTGTATGGAAAGACCTCTGAAAGCGTTACATGTCTCTTGATCGGGTGGTGGGGGCCGGAATAAGGTGTTTGACCTAATCCCGGATACATATTGAACCTTAAGGAAAAATCCTCGATGTTCTCGAGTTCAAGGTCCAAATTAATGGTCTCCACATGATGTGATTCCAGAAGTGCTTTGCTTAGCTGTAGATGTCGTTGGACCTCGTACGAAAGCCAACCGAGATGCAAGTTTTTGTTCTCGTCCATAAGGGGATCCGCTTGGGAATTCAAAGCGACCAACCCCTCCCTGTAAAGTGTCAATCGCCAAGTGCTTTTGGTGTCATCGCGGATTCTTCGAGGGTAGTACCCCACGGAAACTCCGTCTTGGAGTGGCTCATGCCCTTGGTTATAGCGCATCGATTCAGAGAAATCGTTTCGATGCACTTCTAGGAATCTGACTAAATCCTCAAGTGGAATATCTATGGGAACTTCAGGTTGGCTGTAAATTCCTAGGAACCCATAGTCCACGCAATTCTCCAACTTTGCCTTCGTGGAGTCCTGCCGGTCCTTAATCAGACCCTCGTCATTGGCTAGTTTCGTGCGTTGGGTGCCTACCTGCAATTCGACGGCGCGTAAAATCTTCACTGCTTGTTCAATTATCTGCGTTCGGAACAATTCCCTAATTTCATTTGGTGCCACGTCTGTAATGCCGCCTGCAGTTTTCTTGAAAAACGAGAGCGACTTTGCGCTTGGGTCATAGTAGGAATACGGCTTGTTAACGCCCGGTGGAATCTTGAGGATTGCCACCCTCTTGCCCTGCACCTCGAAGAATCGAATGGCGGGCGACGTAACGAGGGGGTGTATTCTCTCCTTCACCCACTGGCTTAGGTCCTCTAAGCTCGGATGGCATGTTAAACCGGCCAAATATTCAGGGAATGAAGTCGAAGGTTGCTTAATCCCGTCCGAAACTCCATAGACTACCAATCCGCCATCCTCGTTGGAAAGACCTGCTATGTACTTGCAGACTTCCCTGATATCGTATTTTGGGCCCCCTCCCTTTAACGGAAAGGAGCGCTTAAACTCTATATTGAGGTGTTCGGACTTAAACTTCCTTTCCCGAAGGAAAGCCTCGATGTCGGCATCCTCGAGTTCAGCGAAGTGCTTCGTCGCGTGGAGTAATGCGTCAAGAGTCATATGCTTGCCTCACTTGAGCGTTGATGCCCCATGCGCAGGCTCGCAGCCAAGCCTGCGAGGCAGCAGGCGCTCGTTATTCAATCAGTATACTTCGCGATGAATTGGTAGTCGAGCGGGTAAGGCGGACTCCAGTTCTTGGGGTGGGCGGTTCTTCTTCCGGAAGGACCGTAGACCTCGGCCCCGGACGTCTTCGCTACATTTGCAACAAGCGACTGCGCGCCATGTCATGCCCCACTTTCGGCGCGGGCGGCCACGCGCCTCCGCGCGACCATTACCAGCTCTCACCGTGGAGGGCCATTTCCACCAATCGGTCCACCACTTCGGCCCGGATGAAGACTCTCCACCCCACGCGGATTGTTTCAATTCTGCCCTGGCGGGTCCAGAGGTAGAAAGTGCTCAGGCAAATTCCAGCTCCGGTCCTGCGGCAGAGGCTGCGCCAGGCCGCGGGGATGGTGAGCGCATGCGGGGCTGCCGGAGGGCAGGCGGGTCTCACGCTGGGCTCGGGACAGGTGGCTTGGGGGCTGTGCGGAAAACTCTCCGCGCGTGCCAGTGTCGGCAAAGTGGTCAGAACCTCCTGATGAGGATTGGTTCTGTACCGCCTCGGCTTTGCTTTATGGATTTTGCGCTTTCGTTGCTGGGTGAAACTCATATCACGGTGCTCCTTTCAAGACCTTTGCAGCGGTGTTCGGCGCCTGTCCCAATAGCATCGGGAAGCGCCAAAAAAAATCGGCGGCCCCGTTTGCCGCTCTCGGAGAAACTCGACTGCCGCTACCGCTGCTCTAATCACGCTCTCCCCTGAGGCAGCGCTCGACGAGGCGGTCCAATTCCGGGATGGGGATAAAGATTTTCCACCCCACGCGGACCGAACAAATTCTCAACTGTCTAATCCACGCGTAAAACGTCCCCAGACCTATGCTTGCTCCGGTTCGGGCGCAGAGCTGCTGCCATGCCTGAAAAGGCTTCATCATTAGGGGAGTTGCGGGCGCCCTGGCCGCCTCGTTGTAAGTGCGGCGCCGGACAGTTTTCTTTGCCGCGAGCTTTTTGCCCGACATGCGCCTGCGGCCCGCCTTGAGACTCGACGGGCTTGCTTTCCGATTTTGATTTTGGGAATTACTCATATCGCGTTTCTCCTTCGTAGCGCCGGGCTTCTCGAAGCCATTTAAACCGGGATGCCGACCCATTCGCCGTGCTCAGGGCAAGCTCTGAAGGTCGGCTCTACCAATGCAGGAATTCATGTTGCTTTGAGTAGCGGCGATTTCACATCGCCATGCACGGTGAATTCGAAACCCCGTTGGGCGATATAAAATCGCCGCTACAATTGCATGCCGACCTGCAGGATGTAGCGTAGAGTTTGCGCATTTCAAACTCTGCGGTTTTCGATTGGAACCGCGCGCAATGCCGCAGAGTTTCTAATGCGAGGCCAACGCCGCAGATCTCAAGTGCAGTGGTCCGCGCTATCCTTCCACCCTTTCGGTGCTACGCTCCCGCCCTCGCTTTGATTGCCGCAACATCTGCCGCAATGGCCTGCAACAATGTGCGATCAGCCGCCATGAACTCGCCGGATGCGGTTACCTGTTGCTGTTTTTGCGCCGCGTAAAGCGCATCGTTCACCACATAGACCGCCGGGATGGGCCCGCTGGGTGTGAGCAGGCGGATAGATTCCCCGGCGGCCAGCACCCGGCGTGGCACGGGAACCGAGGGAAAACTCTTGCGGATATTAGCCACGCGGTCTACTGCGGCCATCAGGTTGACGGCCTTGGCATCCGCGACGGAGATATAAAAGCTGAAGGGATGGGAATTCACCGTGCCATCCGGATTCGTGCTGGCCACGATCAGCGTGTTGTAGGCGGCCGAGCCGTCGCCGTCGTCGAGGGGCGAAGGGTCCAACCAGTTTTTGAGTGGCTTGCCGGGATCGAATGCCGGCGCGGCCTGGCCTGTCTTTTGCTGGTAATCTTCCGCACTGGCATACTGCGGAAACAGGTCGAGCGCAACATCGAGCAAAGCGAGTGCTACCGTAATTGGCCCTGGTATCATGTTTTCTCCTCGTAGAGCCGGCCTTTAGGCCGGCATTTTTGGGATTTTAGGAAATCTGCCAACCTCCCGCGGCGGCGGGATAAGTTCCGGTTGGAGCTACAAACGCAAGCGCTAGAACTCCTCGCCTTCGAGGCAGCGCTTGATCAGTTCGTCGAGAATCCTCAGCGGAACATAAAATTTCTTGCCCACGCGGACAGCGCAAACCTTGCCGTTACGGATCCAGCGATAGAAACTCATCAGCGAGATGCTGCCGCCGGTCCTGGCGCAGAAGTGATGCCACGCGGCAACCGGGGTCAACATCACGGGGGAGACAGGCGTTATCCTGGCGCGATGGGCCACGCTGAGGTAAACCGGATTCCCCGGCGCCTCAAATGGTTTGGCCAAGGTGAGCTCGGTGCCGGGCGTCGCGCGCGACCGTTCCGATCCCATCTCATCAAATTGTTTTTCAGAAGGATTCATCTAGGCCACTCCTTCCAGGAACGCCCGGCGAGTCTCCCGGGCGCGAAGCTTTTGCCGGATGCGCGTGTCCTCGTCTTCAGTGGTGATGGCATACTTCGCCATCTCCAGAACCTGGTGAGTGGGCTGAAGAGTTCTAAATTTTTCGGGCTCCTTTTCCCACAGCGCGTGAATCCAGCAAATTCCCCGGGAACGCTCGGAGACCTGGAACACGCATCCCTTGACCTTGCACCGCCTGCTGAAATCGAGTGAAGGAGTGGGCTGGAATTTAGGGAGAGTTAATGGCGGTGGCCCTTGGATGATGCCGGTGTCCATGAAGGGAAGGGCCGCGATTGCGATTTTCTCATCCGCGAGTGACGACGGGAGCGGAATGGCCAACGGAAATAATTGGTGGTGCGCGGAATGTGCTTGCTTTTGTGTGGGCGTCATGGTTGATCTCCTTTTCGGGTTGGGAAGAAAAATTTATTTCGGGGATTGACAACAGACCTTTGGGGATGCAAAATTCGCGGGTCACTCTTAAATCCACTTGAACCTCGCTGGCGTTGCTGTGCGGCGTTGTGGTGCCAGTTCTGATTGAGCCCGGCCGCGTTGAGGTCGTCCCGGGGCAGTAGAGCCCATGGGAGCCGGAGTTCAAGACTGAACCCCGCGGCGGACGGAACCCTATTGTCGAGAGGAAAGGAATCATGGCCGTTTTGAATTCAGGAAGGATTGTTCGCAATGTTCGTCGCCGCCTCGAATTAAGCCAGGAGGGTTTGTCGCGCCTGATGAACTCCACCAAGGGCGCCGTGCAGCACTGGGAACGGGGACGCAATATTCCCAGCCTCCCCCGCCTGCTGGCCCTGCGCCAACTTTGTCCGCCGTCGCACGAGCGGACGAATCTCGATGCCCTCGTCAAGCAAGCTCAAAATGGAGCCGGCCCCCATGCCTCCTACCACAATGAGTCCTCGAAGCTGGGCGTAAAGGCCGCGCATCGTTTCAACGGTTTTTCGCCCGAGAGAGTCAAGCTGATCCAGCGCGAGAATGACCGCCTGATTCGCCAGGTGGCCAAGCTCGAATCGGCGTTGAAGCGCCGCGAAGAGCGGGTCCGCATCCTCGAAGGCGTCGCCACGGATTTGCAGCGCGAGATGGCCCAATTGCGCGCCCGGCAATGAAAGCTCCAGCCAATGGGTTCGGCCATTGCAAGAATGGGCGGAGCGAAGTTCGCAAGCCTGTAAGGCTCGCGTGCATCGCCGGAATTCGATTCCCCAATTCAGAGTGAGATCGTCCCTCCAAATCGAAATTAATTTCGTTCGCTCAGTTTTCTCGCGGCAGTGTTTGGAGGGAATGATGCGCGGAAGGCGGGCGATCAATCTACCCATCGGAGTTCTCGTTCGTGAGCGCAAGCGGCTAACTTCCTTTTCGCTTCGACTCTCATCGTAGGCAGGGCGCCACCGCTTGACAATGGGTAGTACTACTGATTTTTGAAAGGAAAACACTTGAGGAACCCTTAAGGCGGCGTAAGGGTTTTCCCTATAGGGTTTCTGCGGCCCCGGCTAGTATGCTTCGCTTAGTTGCTCTCTTCTCGCGGGATCGACTGTGTTAGTGCAATTTGGCCGGAGCATTCGCGCGCCCCGAGGCATCGCAAATCGATGCGAAAAATGAGGCCAACCGCAAGAGTCGCCGCAAACTTTGAAATCACATGCGCAAATGAAAATAGGTAAGAGACGGGCTGTCTCGCGAGGGCGCTGATGTCTTTCAACATTAATCAGGACGTTCTCGTGCAGGCAGGCCGGGGCATTTGGACCCCGCCCGCTACGGTCACCGATCATTTGTGGGGCAAGCTCGCACCGGAGTGCGATTTTTTTGTCGCGCCTCCCCCCGAAATTGGTGAAATCAAGAGTGCCTACACTTCACTTAAAAAGGGAGTGGATGCCAGGCCAGTGCCAACGCGGCTGGCCATCGCCGCAGGTGTGGCCGCGGCGGGCTGTATTGCCGCCCTCGCGCTCAACAGCCTGACCCACCTCCTGCTGGTCGTGGCGAGCCTGACTCACACTTCCATCCCGCTATGGGCGGCCATCCTGGGATGCCTCTCGGGCCTCATCGCGTGGAATGCGGCGGGGTTCAAGCATTTCTGCAATTTTGCCGGTGCGGAGGGTTGCGCCGAGTTCTGGTGCAAAGGTGTGCGGGAGAACATTACCAGGAAGCGAGTTTTTCGCTTTGCTGATGCATGGGCGGTTTGGATTCTGACGGTGCGCCATTACAAGGGAGGCCGGTACACCTACACAAACTACTTTTTTCACTGGTATCCGCCGGAAAGCGAGAAAGCCATTTACAAAATCACGGGCAGCTTCAGTGCTAAAAAGGGGAATCCTCCGGTCGGCAATCTTTACAATTTCGCGCGCGCAGTTGACGGAGCCTGGACTGCATACCTGCGCCCAAAACTCGACTTCGAACTCGCCCAATCCGGGTATGTCAAATTTCAAATGTTGCACAAACGCTGGATGCATGTAGGGCCAGGGGTTCTTGAGATTGTAGACAAAAATGGCAACGTCAGCCGATGTGAGGCGGGTAACATCGCCTCGGCCAAGCTCGACTTTAACTCCGGCATTATCACTTTGCAGCGCAAGGATCCAGCCTCCAATTTCTTCGGCTTACCGGTGTCAACCGGAACCTACCAGATCAAGTACGGCGACCTGTACAACGCTCATCTGTTCCTCTTCGCGTTTGAAAAATTTGTCGGGATCAGGATATCGGGGTGAATTCGGGTGCAGGTCCGACGGGTTGTAAGGCGGTCAATGGATTTCGGCTATTGCGGTATCCGGGTTTCCTCGACACACCGAAAACCGATACTGCCGTCCCCGAGGGCTGCTTGGTCCTGTTGCGCACCGAGACGCGGACGTCCTTGGGATAGCTCACCCAACTCCCGCCGCGCAAAACTCGATCCCCGCCTGTCGTTGGCCCCGCGGGATCCGTGGCCGGGCTTTTCTCGTAATATTTATCAGCATGCCAGTCTCCGACCCACTGCCAAACATTTCCCAGCATGTCGTATAGGCCGAACTTATTGGGCCGCTTCCGGGCGACCTGACGAGTTGCTGTTGCCGGAGATCGAGCGTCAACAGGCGGAGGGCAAGGAGGTTGCTTTCCCTGCGGACGCCTGATCAAGCACGCCCGCTATTACTGGTTGCTGCTGGCGGAGAGTTACCTCACGCGGCGGCTGTTTGGAAGCATGCTGCACAGGATCGCGGCGCTGCCATCACCAGCAGGATGGATGAACCGTAGACCGAAACAGATTTCGGTGCCAATCGAGACTGGAGGAGGGAAAGTGTAATGGGTACGAGAAGCCCCAATTTGGGGCCTTGGGATTTTCCCTCGACCCCGGAAAAGGCCATGCAGTCAAGAACCTGGCTGAGCGGTTGAAAGCTGAAGCGGTCAGGTATAAATTAACGCCCGGCTGGGAGGTCAAAACGGAAATCCCGCCTTGAGAGTTTCCGATCAGCGGCTTCCGGCAGTGAATGGTTATATTAAGCTGTGGGGATTGTGATGAAGTCTCTGATCTTTGCTCTCTGTGTTGTGTTTTCGTTTGGCGGTCTGAGCGCGCAGCAGGTTACCTGGCAGCCATCGCCGGGACATACGCAGTTGCCGATATGGCCTGGGGCGGCGCCGGATCCCCAGCCTGTCGCGGGGCCGGAGGCCGCTACGTCGTCGGGGAAAGAGTTCCTGGTGGCCGGGAGGCCGGCGGTGGGGGTGAGCAATGTGACGCGGCCTACGATCACGGTCTATTCGCCCATGGAGAAGAATACGGGCGCTGCGGTCGTCGTCTTCCCTGGCGGGGGCTATCAGGTTTTGGCCATCGATCTTGAAGGAACGGAGGTCTGCGATTGGCTGACGCCCAAGGGGATTACTTGTGTGCTGTTGAAATACCGCGTGACGGATGTGGGGGAGTATCCGAAATCAGGGCCATATCCGGAATCACCGATGGCGCTCGAAGATGCGCAGAGGACACTGGGGCTGGTGCGCTTTCACGCCGCGGAGTGGCATATCGATCCGCACAAGATTGGAGTGCTTGGGTTTTCGGCAGGCGGGCATTTATCGGCAGCGATCAGCACGCATTTTCAGAAGCGTTTGTATCCGCCTGTAGACGCCGCCGACCAAGAAAGCTGCCGTCCGGATTTTGCGGTGGCTATTTATCCGGGACATCTGTCGATTGCCGCGGCGGAATGGGATGCCAAACAGGGCGCCAATAAATTTGTGGTTCGTCATCCGGGGCCTCCGGCAATTGCCGATAAACAGCTTGGGTTGAACCCCGATATTCCGGTCACCCGCGAGACGCCGCCCACGCTTTTGCTGCAGGCGGAGGATGACAACGTGGACAATGTAAACGACTCGCTGGCTTACTACATCGCGCTTAAGAACGCCGGGGTTCCTGTGGAGATGCATTTGTATGCGCAAGGCAGGCATGCGTTTGGGCTGCGGCGCACGAAGTTTCCGATAACGGGATGGCCTCGGTTGGTGGAGACTTGGCTGGGGACCATCGGAATGATTCCGGAGTGATTCGCGGGTTCTATAAAAGCAGCAAGCGTAGCGCCGGCGTTCACGGGTGGCGCATGCGTTCCGCACATTGGAATGTATGCGCTTTCAAGGGTTGAAAGCAAGTGAAGCAGGTAGGGGGTAGTGTCTCAGTTTGGATTTGGGCGATGTCCTAAAATTGTGTCGATGGATGGAAGCAATTCGGCTACGGTTCCAGCCCGAGCCACTTTGATGCTTCGGCGAATGTATCGAA
>JBGPCF010000161.1:0-13406 GCA_041481635.1 Terriglobia bacterium
ACCGGCGCGTCGTCGATCACGATCACGGGGACCGTCCACCAAACCGATGCCGTCGCGGCGCAAGCTCAGAACGACGTCACCACGGCCTACAACGCCCTGGCGGCCCTGGTGCCAACCAGCAACTTGACGGGCCTGGATCTGGGTGGACTCACGCTGACCCCGGGCGTCTATCGTTTTTCCTCGTCGGCTCAGTTGACAGGAACACTCACCCTCAACACCCTGGGCGACCCCAATGCGCTCTTCGTTTTCCAGATCGGGAGCACGCTCACGACCGCCAGCAACTCGTCTGTTGTCGTGCTCGGCGGTCCAGACGGCAACGTGTTTTGGCAGGTCGGCAGCTCCGCGACTCTCGGTACAACCACTGCATTTACAGGAAATATTCTCGCCAACCAGAGTATAACTCTGAACACCGGCGCTACCATCAGTTGCGGAAGCGCTTTGGCGCTAAATGGCGCCGTGACGCTGGATACGAATACCGTTTCCATCGACAGTTGCCAATCCGGCACTGGACCCACCACTGTCCCGGAACCCGGGACGCTCAGCCTGCTCGTGCTGGGTTCCTCCGCGATCGCGTTTTGGAGGAGTAGGAGACGGTGAGCAAGAAATCGGAAAATAAACCTGGCAAGGGAAAGAGTATTTCAAGAAGCACAGGTCAATCTTAAAGGTTAGAATCCCCTTTTCCTGGAAGCTCCGGGATGGATGTCATTAAGCGCGCCGAAAACGCCGGGTCGCCAGTGAACGTCATCGTCGTCGGGACCAATTTGGATATCAATTTTTATTTGACAGCCCTCGAGCGCGGCGCCTTTGACTTCGTTTTGCCGCCCTTTGAACACGAGGCATTGGATTTCATCGTGCAGTCGGCCTTGCAGAACGCGCGCCTGCGCAGGCATGCGCGGGAACGCTCTACCATGGATTAGCCAGCCGGGAGGATGCATTTTTGTGAGTGTTTTATCAAACAAGTTAATCTCAGGGGCATCGAGTTTCCCTCGGATGAGGACGATGCGGTGGACGGAAAAGTGCTGGTCGAATGTGGCATGTGCCACACCATCGCACTCATGCCCCTGGCACTTTCGGAAGAAGAGTTTGTCGAAGGCGAAACTTGGCCCTACCCCACTGAGCGCAGAATTCCCCCCCGCGTGAGTATACCTCCCTGGTCAACCGGGATGAGCAATTTTGACCACCCGTACGGGCAATTTTGAACTGACATCCGGAGTAGCTGGACCTACTATCATTGGCCGAGAGTGGTTCCTCTCAAAGGGAAACGTGTCTGCAGGAGCGCCATCTTTGCATGGGGAGTTATGAAGAAGGTCAAGCCCGGCTGCGAGTCGGATCCCAACGGCATCTTGATCGACAATTGAGGCGTATTGTGTGTCGGAAAATATACCGTCCTTTAATGGCGGGGGGCCAAACTGCTTAGTGACCCTCGGCTCTCCATTAGAAGGCTAAAAGAGGTTGTTATGGCAGGCAAGAATCGCAGGGCTGTCGATTGGGAAGGGCTCATCGCTACATTTAACAGTGGGACCAAATATGCCGAGTACGGTGAGAATCGCACCATCTTCTCTCAGGGAAATCCCGCGGACTCTTTGTTCTTTCTGCGAAAGGGTAGAGTGAAGATCTCGGTTACGTCCGCCCAGGGGAAGGAGGCGATCGTTTCCATTCTGCATGCCGGCGAATTCTTCGGCGAGGGATGCCTGGCTGGGCAGCTTTTGCGCATCTCATCGGCGAGCACTTTAGCCGATTGCTCCCTGGCGAAAATTGACAAGGTGCTGATGGTGCGCATGCTTCACGAACGGCACGGCGTCTCAGAATTGTTCGTTACTCATTTGCTCTCGCGCAACATCCGGTTCGAAGGGGATCTGGTGGACCAGCTTTTCAACTCCAGCGAGAAGCGACTGGCTCGAACTCTTTTATTGCTGGCTCATTTCGGCAAGGAAAGTAAATCCGAGACTGTACACCCCAGGATCAATCAGGAGGATTTGGCTCAGATGGTGGGTACCACCCGATCGCGGATCAGCCAATTCATAAATAAGTTCAGGACGCTGGGTTTTGTCGATTATTCCGACAACGGCGGAATGTCCGTGAATAGCGGTCTCCTGAGCGTCGTCCTGAACGACTAGCGCCACTCCAACTTTTCCCAGCTCATCAAGTGCCCACCGGGTTCGGCGAATCAAATTGGAATGCCACTCGCCCGGATTTCGAGGCCTCCCCAACGTTTCTGCCAGACTCCCACCAGAGTCCCCCCTCAACAACTAAGGATGAGCAATTCTGACCACACGGGTGAGCAGTAGTGGGCTGACACGCGAATTGCCCCAAGGTATAAGCAGTGTGCCTCACGTTGCCAGCCAGGATCATGGTGGAAGGCGGATTTCCGGGTAAGGAGCAAGTTGTTCTGGCGCGCTGATGGCCTTGCGAGAGTAGTCCTGGAAATTAAGTTGGTTCAAGCCCGGGAGGTCTCGAATTCCGCATTTCACCTCAGGGGATGAATAACTCATGAAAGCGACCGCGGGCCTGCATTTAGCGGCCCATTTTCCGGCTAATGGAAATGTTTATCGCAATACGGCAGACACCTGCCACAAGGAGATACAATGAAGACAGGAATCTTGTTAACTTTCGCAATTGGATTGAGCCTGGCCGTATTGGCTCAAACCAACCCCCCAACCACCGTCACCGTTGAGCCTGTGTCGCAGACGCGCAATTTCCGCGTCAACGTAATCAGTCGCGACGTGCAGGCGGTAAACTACAGGCACCGCAGCGGATCTACCAAGGTGAATTTCGCAGGCACGGACCTGATGCCGTCAGCAACCGGCGAAGCCAAGGTGGAAAGCAAGCGCGGATCCATGGAGATTGAAGTGGAATTCGACAACTTGCAAAAGCCTACCACTTTCGGGAATGAATACCTGACTTACATCCTGTGGGCAATTTCGCCGGAGGGTCGGGCAGTGAACCTGGGCGAAATCTTGGTGGGCGAAAACAGCCGCAGCAAGCTGGCTGTGACCACGGACCTTCAGGCTTTCGCAATGATCGTTACCGCGGAACCCTATTACGCCGTTCGGCAGCCCAGCAACCTCGTGGTGCTCGAAAATGTTGTTCGCAGCGATACGAAAGGAACTTCCGAGGCAGTGAACGCAAAGTACGAACTGATGGAGCGCGGTGGCTACATTCCCACCGGCTACAAGTTCGACCCGGTGGTCCTGAATGCCAGGTTGCCGCTCGAATTCTTCGAGGCGCGTAATGCGCTGCGCATCGCTCAATCCGAGGGAGCCGAGCAGTACGCCAGCGACAGCTATCAGCACGCTGTTCAGTTGATGAGCAGGACGGACGAATATGCCACGAGAAAGAACATCCCAAGAAAGCAGCTGATTGCAGTCGCCCGCGAGGCAGTCCAAACTGCCGAAGATGCACGCGAGATCGCAGTCAAGAAGATGGGCGAGGAGCGCGAAGCCAACGAACGCCAAGCCTCCACAGACGCACAGACCCGATCGCGGGCAGAAGCTGACGAAGCAACCAGGCAGAAAGATAAGGCCCTGTCGCAAGCAGCCGAAGACGCTGCCAAAGCGAAATCCCAATTAGCGGACAGTCAGGCTGCATCAGATGCCGCGATCGCCGCGGCTCAGGCGGATGCAGAGAAATCCCGCTTAGCTGCATTGGCGGAGAGCGAGCAGGCGCGCAAGGTCGCCGCTGACCAATCCGAGCAGGAGAAACAGGAATTGCGCAACAAGCTAGCGGTGCAGCTGAATTTGATCCTGGAAACCCGCGACAGCGCGAGAGGCCTCATCGTCAACATATCCGATGTCCTCTTCGACACGGGTAAGTACACTCTCAAACCCGGGGCTCGTGAAAAGCTGGCTAAGGTTTCGGGCATCATCCTGGCGTATCCCAGCCTGAACCTCGAAGTGGAAGGCAATACGGACAGCGTCGGAACGGAAGAGTCCAACATGAAATTGTCCGAGAACCGTGCCAACGCGGTTCGCGATTACCTTGTCGAGCAGGGGATCAGTAGTTCATCAGTGGAAGCCCGAGGATTCGGCGAAAGCCAACCCGTGGCAACCAATGATACGGCGGCTGGCCGGCAACAGAATCGTCGTGTGGAATTGGTTGTTTCGGGCGATGTGATCGGAACCCCAATTCGGCCACTGGCGAGCGGAGCGAAGCTGCAGTAGCAGTCCTCAGGAGTGGCGGTCCTGGACCACGGCTGTCCAAATTAGCGGTGGTCCAGGACTCGACGTATGGGGGCAAAATGGCTTAGGGTGCCAGAAACAGCGATCTGCAAAGCAGGTTAGGAGATGGTCGCGCACGGTCCTGTCCGAATATAGGCCTCGGCGGGGGCCAACAGCGGCAGTTGTATGGTTTCTTGAGGCTGGCGGTCCAGCGAAGGCTGAACGAAGAGTTGTTGCCGCAACAAGTCCAGCAGATTGGCCCAGGCCCATGCAGCTGTTCTTAGATGGCAAGCGACATTTTCTCGATCCTCTTCTGCAGTCCCACCCGCCGTCACAGACTGCCCAGGTTGTAAGCGATCACGCTCAGCCGCATTAACTGGGTTGAGCAATTTTGACCACACGAGTGAGCCGCACTGGACAGACATCTCTTCACCCAAAGGGTATAAGGAATGTATCCCTAGCTGCCAGCCAGGATCTTTCTGGAGGCGGATGTCAGGGAGGAGGATTAACATGCTTTGGACCATTTTCGTGATTCTGCTTATCCTGTGGCTACTGGGCTTTTCCCTAAACGTTGGCGGAGGCCTCATCCACACATTGCTCGTGATTGCCGTGGTTGTGTTAGTGTGGAACCTGCTCACCGGTCGAAGATCAGCGGTGTGACCCGGCCGAATAAGCCAGACCTGAGGGGGCGGCAGAGATTGACTTCCTGCATTGCTGCCGGGGTCATCGGTGAATGCGTGGGAGAATTTTTAGCACAGTTCGGACCGTCGGGGACCCTCAGGTAGCCTGTATTTTCGCGGCGGCTTAGCAGCGTCTCTTCCCGTTTGGCGTCGCCGAACAGGCCTCCAATCAAGAATTAGATGACGATGACACCGAATGCAGCCAAGAAGCCCAAGGGTCTCAGCATCATCGGCCTTTTGCGGCCCCACTGGATGGCCCTGTCGCTGGCCCTGCTGGCGGTGGCGGGCGAAGCTGCAACCGATCTGCTCGAACCGTGGCCTCTAAAAATTGTTCTCGACTACCTGCTTCAGTCCAAGACTCCACCCGGCTGGATGCGCGGAATGGTCGGCTGGATCGGGCAGGACAAGCTGGCCGTCCTCAACTTCGCGGTGCTGGCGGTGGCAGTCATCGCCATCGTCGGCGCACTCAGCTCCTACCTGGAGAAATACGTCACCGCTAGCATCGGCCAGTGGGTCATGCACGACCTGCGGCGCACGCTCTACCACCACATCCACCGCCTGTCACTGGCCGAGCACGACGAGAAAAGGACCGGCGACCTGATCGGGCGGGTGACGAGCGACATTGAAGCCATCCAGAACTTTATCACCACGGCGCTGTTGGGCATTTTGACCAGTGTCCTCACTTTGTTGGGGATAGTCGGGGTCATGTTTTACCTGAACTGGCGTTTCACGCTCATCTCGCTTTCTATAGCGCCCGTGCTCTTCGTGGTCGTTTACTTTTTTACCCGGCGCATCAAAAAAGCCTCGCGCGACGTAAGAAAGAAAGAGAGCGAGCTGGTTTCGATTGTCGAAGAAGTTTTCTCCTCGATCCGCGTGGTCAAGGCATTTTCCCGCGAGGACTACGAGGAGCGCCGCTTCGAGCGCCAGAGCCTGGAGAATGTCGAGATGACCCTGCTGGCGCGAAGTATCAAGACGAAGCTCTCACCTATCGTCGAGATTATCGTGGCGACGGGGACCTGCCTGATGCTCGGTTATGGCGCGCGCCTGGTACTGGCGGGCCAACTCACCGCTGGCGCGCTGGTCGTTTTTTTGCTTTATCTGGGCAAGATGTATAAGCCCATGCGCGACCTTTCCAAAATGACGGACACGGTCTCCAAAGCTGCGGTGGGGTTCGAGCGGGTCCGCGAAGTCTTGGAGACCGAAAGCGGGATGCGTGACCTGCCGGGCGCGCGCCGCGCCGGGCGCTTCAAGGGCAAAATCGAATTTGATAAAGTCTCGTTTGGGTACAACTCGGAACAATTGATTCTGAAAGATGTAAGCTTCGAGATCGAACCGGGCCAGGTCGCCGCCTTCGTCGGCCCGACGGGGGGCGGCAAGTCGACGATCATCAGCCTGGTTGCACGCTTTTACGACCCCCTCTCCGGGGAAGTCAAAATCGACGGGACCAACATTCGCAACTATACGATTAAATCGCTTCGCCAGCAGATTAGTTTTGTTCTACAGGAGACGCTTCTTTTTCGCGCACCTGTATGGCAGAACATCGCCTATGGCCGCCCGGAAGCCAAACGCGCGGAGATTGTCCGCGCCGCAAAACTAGCCAACGCCCACGAGTTCATCGAGGAAATGCCCGAAGGCTACAACACGATGGTCGGGGAGCGCGGCGTGACGCTTTCCGGGGGCCAGCGCCAACGCATCGCCATTGCGAGGGCCGTTATCCGCAATACTCCCATTCTCGTTCTGGACGAGCCCACCTCAGGATTGGATGCCGCGTCCGAGCAAGCTGTGTTCGAGGCCCTGGACCGATTGATGAAGGGGAGGACTTCCATCGTCATCGCGCACCACCTGGCGACCATCCGGTCCGCCAACATCATCTTTGTGGTGAAAGACAATACTCTCGTTGAGCGCGGCACCCACGACGAGCTCCTGGCGGCAGGAGGCCTCTATTCGCAGCTTTACGACATCCAGTTTCGCAAGGAAGATTCCCAAGCGGCGGACACGCGAAAAAATTAGCCCGCAATGCCGGCTAAAATCTGTTCAATCCGGACCCTAAATTAGACTGCGTGCGGCGCTGGCGCGCAAAACCCGCCGAAGCAGGGAGGGAATATTACCCGTGAGTGTTCTTCCCTGGTTTTTTGCGCCCTGGAAAGGGAACAACACCAAAAGATGAAAGGTCAAAAGAACGGAGGGCACGTCCTGTGCCCAAGGAATGGAATTCACACTGCGACGGGTTAATCAGCTATAGCTTCTTCAGCATTTCGATTCTTAGCTGCACGACCTTCGTGAATCCCTCAACCTCTTCTGGCGAATAGCCTGCGGCCCGAAATGAATCCCGAATCTGATCGGGAGAAAGTTGAGCGAGCAGGGTGGCGGCCCACCGGACGTGATCACGCGGGATTTGCTTCCCGATCCAACGCATCTGCAGCCGCCTGATGAACTCCGGCAGGGTAAAGATACGAATCATGGCTGGGCGGGTGGGAACGTTGAAATCAACGTAAGTAGGTGTAACCTTGCGAATGAACTTGGAGCCCGCATACTTTTGCAAGTTACCTCTCGCTTTATCGGATGGCCATCCATCTCCCGTGGCTCCGAAACTCGCACCCAAGTCGCTGACCATGTAGACCTTCTCCGGACTTTGGCCGCTTGGATATTCATAGATCGCGTTGTTGATGTCCTTCAGGTCCCAATTATTGATGAGCGCCATCATCACGCGCAGGCCGTCAAACTCGCGAGTGCCGCTGAACGGATTCTGGCTCCATTTCCAGGTGCCGATCTTTTCTTCGCCTTTCATGTGACGCTTGAGTCGCGCGTTATGCGCCGTACCGTCGGAGGAGACCAGCCCATGGCCGCGTTTGAGGTGACCCATGTTCTCCACGTGGAGATCAGTCATGAAGTAGTTCTCGCCGGTGAAGTAACCCATTGCCCAGACGAGGCGCGTGGCCACAGTCTCAGGCCGGGGTTCCGCACCGAGCTTCACTTTCCAGCTTACGCCGTCCTCATCCCGAATGTTGAATTTGGGACTGGTGCCGTCGAGGTCTTCGTCCTTGAAGGTGAACTTGCCGTGGGGCTCGTCCTGCTTCCCACCGGGGCCAAAATAAAGATTACGGGAAGAGATGCTGTCAGGCTCGCGCCACAACGCGGGAGTGGACCCGGCCTTCTGGGCGAAGCTGGGCACCGCCAAAAAGATAACAACTATGCTGGAGAAGATCTTGTTATAAACTCGCATGGGCCCTCCTCAAAAGTGCGCAAATCGATTCTTCAGTTTGGCGTACTGGCGTCCCGAGCGGCTATCCGGTATTTCCCTTAGAGAGAAACGCCAAAGCGCAGCGCGTTGACCCTGGCTGCGGAACCCACACTCTTTATACCCCGTCCTCCCCGCGCGAGTCAGCCCACTTCTGCTCACACGTGTGGTCAGAATTGCTCATCCCAGTTCAAAGATGGGGAACTGCAACGTGTGCACGGCCGTCGGCCATTTCTTCCCCAAGGCTTTCGACGCATGCTCTGTGCTGTTCAGCACACTCTCCTTGACTTGCAGCTTCAAAGTCTCTACCCTCAGTCGCAGTGGAGGATTGGGCTTATGGTTTGTTTGGCCTTGCCTCGCAGCTAGTCCCCCGGCGCGCTCCGTGCTCTTAACGGAGATGCCGACGCCTACCGGTCCTCAAGACTCGGCCTGACCGAATGGTGAAGCGACCGTGAAATTGTTAATCCAACCCGGCGACGGACCCGAGGCGCTGCTTTCGGGAATCCGAAACGCCAAGAAAAGCATCGAGATCGCAATCTTCCGTTTCGACCGGGCCGAGATTGAGGCGGGGCTGAAGGCTGCGGTCGGCCGTGGCGTTTCGGTGAGCGCGTTGATTGCCTACACGAACCGGGGTGGCGAGATAAACCTGCGCAAGCTCGAGATGCGTCTGCTCGCAGTGGGCGTCGCCGTTTCGCGAACCGCCGACGATCTAATACGCTATCACGACAAGCTGCTGATTATCGACCGTCGGCTTCTCTACGTCCTCTCCTTCAACTTCACCCATCTTGATATCGACCATAGCCGCGGCTTCGGCATTGTCACCAGGAACGCCAGACTCATCCAGGAGGCGGTGAAGTTATTTGAGGCGGATACCACGCGAACTCCCTATACACCCACACTGGATACCTTTGTCGTCAGTCCCGCTAACGCCCGCAAAGTGCTCGCCGCGTTTATCCGCAAGGCCAAAAAGGAATTGCTGATCTACGACCCCAAGATCGCCGACACAGAAATGCTGCGCGCCCTGGGCGAGCGGAAGAAGGCGGGTGTGGAGATCAAAATCATCGGCCGCGCAGGCAAGCAAAACCCTGGTCTGGAAGTCCGGAATCTCGCCAAGCTGCGCTTGCATACGCGCACGATCATTCGCGACCGCCGTCAGGCCTTTGTGGGCAGCCAAAGCCTGCGCTTGGCCGAACTCGATTCGCGCCGCGAAGTCGGCGTTATTGTTCGTGAACCGAAAGTGGTGAATGGCTTAATCAAAACTTTTGAAACGGATTGGGCGATGAGCGCAATCGGAGAGAACCGTCAGTCCGAAGCCAACTTAAAAGATATCAAGAAGGGGGTAAAAGAGTTGGTCAAGGAGCTTTCGCCGCTGAACCCCATCGTGAAAGAAGCGCTCAAAGAGGCGGCGTCAGAAGCCGGAAGCGCGAGTCTGAACATGCAAGAAGTGAAAGAGACGGTCAAGGAAGCGGTGAAGGAAGCGGTCCAGGAGCGTGTTGATGAATTGGTGAAAGAATCCCTGGAGGAGTCTTAGTCCATGCGAAGCATCCATCACCAACTTGGGAAAGGCCCCACACGGTAATTCCCCTTCATTTACTGGCCCGAGTAATTTTGACCAAACGTGCGAGCAGGACAAAACTGACACCCGAATTGCCTGCAGAGTATAAGAAGGGTGCTTCGAACTGCCAACTGGTATCGTGTGGAAGGCATACGACGGGGGGATAACATGTTCGCACCAGCGCTTATCATCAATGTGAAGCACGCTCCCACTTCCCGCCTAGGAGAACCCATGAAGCGCCGAATCCGGATCCCCCGCCTTCACTTGTGGCTTTCCGTTTTAGCATTCGCTGCATCCACCTTGGCGGGCCAGGCGCGGTCGCCGCAAGACAACGAGGAGGTGCGCGACTTCAAGACCTTTACCGACCGCGTCCAGGCATATGTCCGGATGCAGAAAAACCTGGAAGCTTCGCTGCCACCCCTGAAACCTACAAAGGACACGGCGCAAATTGTTGAACATCAGCACGCGCTGGCCAGGAAAATTATCGAGGCGCGCCGCGACGCACGTCAAGGTGACATCTTCACTCACGAGGTGACTGAGCGGTTCCACAAAATCATCCGAAAATCATTTCAGGGACCCGAAGGCCGGCTGGCGCGCCGGACGATCCAACAGGACACTCCATTCAAGGTCGTCGTGCTTCGTGTGAACGACGTGTTCCCAGACGATATCCCACTGACGACCACGCCGCCAACTTTATTGCTCAAGCTGCCTGAATTGCCCCCGGAGTTGACGTACCGGTTCGTCGGGCGCGACCTGGCGCTGAAAGACACTAAAGCGGGTTTGATTGTGGACCTTATCCCGAAAGCCATTCCGAGAGGTCTTCCGTAATGCAGACTATGCGCTGCTCCGCCATTGTCTCCTGTGTTGCTCTCGCGGCAATGAGCCTCTCGCTCCACGCCCAGGACCTGACCCTGCCGCTGAAACCGGACTCAGTGCGCTTCGCAGCTATCGGCGACATGGGGAATGGAGGCAAAGAGCAATATGCAGTGGCCGGGCAGATGCTTGCATATCGCGGCAAGTTTCCCTTCGAGTTCGTGCTGATGCTGGGCGACAACCTCATCGGCAGCAAAGACCCAATTGACTACCAAAACAAGTTCGAGCTGCCCTACAAGCCCTTGCTGGATGCGGGCGTAAAATTCTACGCGGTGTTCGGGAACCACGACATCTCCAACGAGCGGTTCTACAAGTTGTTTAACATGAATGGGCAGCAATATTATACGTACAAGAAAAGCAACGTCCGCTTCTTCGCCCTGGACAGCAATTACATGGACCCGCAGCAACTCGCATGGCTGGAGAAAGAATTGCAGAACTCGGGGTCGGATTGGAAAATCTGTTATTTCCATCACCCGCTCTACTCTTCCGGGGCCTACCATGGCTCTTCGGTCGAACTCCGCCAGCTGCTGGAACCCCTGTTCATAAAATACGGGGTGCAAGTCGTCTTCGCCGGCCACGAGCACATTTATGAACGCGTGAAGCCGCAAAATGGCATCTACTACTTCACCGAAGGAGCTTCCGGCGAGTTGCGGAAAGGCAACCTGAGGAAGACAGACCTCACCGCCGCGGGGTACGACCAGGACCGCACATTCATGCTCGTGGAAATCGCCGGCGACGAGCTTTACTTCCAGGCTATTTCGCGGGCAGGGCTGACGGTTGATTCCGGTGTGATCCGGCGCCTGCCGAAGCCTACGGGCGCCACACTTTGGCCGACTGTGCGGCCCAAGCATGGTGGTGTGCCCGGCCGGGCGGTGGCGAAAGCCATCGGTGTCGGACTCACAACTGTGCCAACCGTCATGGAGTAGATCTTCACAACAACACCAACCTCTATTTCTTCCTTCACCAAGTCGGCCCGCGCCGGCGCTCCGGTTTCATGCCACTGGCCTCAAGGACAGTACTGTACGTCCGCGATCAACCGGCGTCGAGGCCCCACCGGATGCTGGTGAACCATGCGGCAATGCCCGAGGGCTTGTGCGTCCCGCGTCCCGTGATGGACCTTCTGCACGGCGGACTCTGCGCGCTTCCCACAAACGCCCCCCTTTTGCTGCCCTCATGAGTTAAAGTGAGCAGTATTGACCAATCCAGGGGTCAATGTTGCACAGACGGAGCAACCCCGCAAAGAATAAATTGGTGCATAAGAGCCGTCGGATCATGCGCTGCGTCGCTGTGGCCAGGCAAGTTCTGGTGCATGGTGAATGTCGCTGAATAACGGTCTTCGGAAGACCAACGGAGCAGGCATCACGCATCCGGCAAGGCGGAGGAATTTTATGACAAGAAAAGACTTTCAAATCGCGCTCCAAGGCGAACGGACCAATGCTGCCGGAAAGCCGGTCAGCAACAAGCTCCTTCTGTCGATTCCCGAAAGCGAATACAACGCCATCCGTCCTCACCTGGAATTTCTCAGCCTTTCTCACCATCGCAGCCTTTACGAACCGAACTGTCGCCTGGAGTTTGTCCATTTCCCCAATTCGGGCATGGTATCGCTGGTCATTGAGACGGAAGATGGAAGGACTGTTGAAGTAGGTGAGGTGGGGAAGGAAGGGATTGCAGGGATACCGGCGGCGGTTGGCATGAAAAAGAGCCAAGTGCGCGAGATCGTACAAATCGAAGGAAATGGATTCAGGATGAGAGCGGGCGACTTGCAAAGCCTCTCAACTTCCACTCCACAGTTTCGATTGATGCTGACTCGCTATGCCGTGCTTCAGGGACTGCAGATCGCACAAACTGCCGCGTGTAATCGGCTTCACAATGTAGAACAGCGGCTGGCGCGCTGGCTTCTGATCACTCAGGACAGAGTGGATTCCGCAAATTTCGCCATTACTCAGGATTTTCTTGCGACGATGCTAGGGACGGACCGACCCACTGTAAGCGTGACAGCCGGTATTTTGCAGAAGAAGCGGATTATTGTGCTCACTCGCGGTGTAGTCCAGATTCTGAGCCGCGCGAAACTCCAAAGCTGTGCGTGCGAGTGCTACGAAGCTATCCAATTGGACAGATTTGGCGAAGGACCCTTGCGTCAAGGAAAGACTTTCGTGACGCGATCCCGCCGGCCGGGCAGATGAATACTGCCGAAAAGCCGACCATCAACGGGCCCCTTGTGCCGAATCCCGACTGCGAGTACAGCGCAATCCGCCCCTACTTGGAATTTCCCAGCTTGCTATTCCAATCCACCCTTCACAAACCCGAGTGAATAGCCGTAGTTTGTCCATTCTCCCAATGCAGGTTGTGAGTCCCGGCCGGCGCGGGAGAAGCAAGAACGGTTGAAGCAGGCCTCCGATAAGAGCGCAATCAGTGTTAGATAGCCGACAGACAAGAACCAAACCCGAAGCGTAAACTATTGACTGGCAAGGGGTCTGGGTGAAGACCTGAAAATGCAAGGTTATACCTTGGGGTCCAGTCCCGCCACTCGGCTCACGTCGAATCGTGTCGCAGAGTTTTTTCAGCCCCTCACCGCAGACCCTGCCGTAAAATTGATTATTTTTGATACCACGGACTCGCCTTCAGCAAGGAGAATGAGGTCACATGCCGCAAAAGAAAAAACCACCCGAGGTTGTCATCGCCAGCAGGAAAAGGGAGCCTATTGATTGGGAAGAGCTCATCGCTGCATTTAACGGTGGCACCAAATATTTTGAGTACGGCGCGAACCGCACCATCTTCACTCAGGGAAATCCCGCGGATTCCTTGTTCTATATCCGAAAAGGTAAAGTGAAAGTCTCGGTGACTTCCACCCAGGGGAAAGAAGCGATTGTTGCCCTCCTGACCGACGGTGATTTTTTCGGCGA
>JBGPCF010000162.1:0-13069 GCA_041481635.1 Terriglobia bacterium
ATCATGGAGCCCACGTAATCGGCCAGCCAGAGCGCGCCCTTCACGTCCGACGGCCCGGAACGGCCGCCCCAGTTGCCCTCGGTCATGAAGAAGGGGAGGTTCGGCGGCAGACCATTGTCCCTCCACGCTTGAACAACGTGGCTGACGAATCCCGGTTCCTTGAGGAGATCGCTCCAGGTGACGGGCTCCTTCTGGTCCTGGAACGGATAGTGCTCGAAGGAAAAAAATGTGAAGTCGTTCATGCGGCCGTGCGCTTTGAGGTAATCGAGAAACCGCCCGAGCCAAGAGACTTTGCCTGCCGCGTCAGGCCAGACCTCGACGTCGCCAAACGTGCCCTCAAAAGCCGGCCCGCCCAACTTGGCCTGCGGAACCAGCCGGTGAATCGCCGCGGCGAATTGCAGGTACAGCGCGCCGTAATCCTCGGGAAGCATGTGCTGGCCGTCAGCCTCTTCTCCCATCTCGATCCATGAGATTGGATAATGCCGCTTGTAGAGATAGGCGATCTCGGCGGCGGCATCCTCCGGCGTGGAGTACAGCATGGCGATGGGCACCATGGTGGGAAGCCCACGCGTGATGCCACTTGTGAAAAATAAATCGAACCCGATTTGGTCACCGCGGGAATATTCAAGGTCGGTGGCCGCATGCCACGGGTCAACCGATGAAGGCCAGGTGACGGTCTGCTCGCGGCTTGGCAAATGTTTGACGATATCGGTGAACTGGCCATCCGCAGAGAGGGTACCCGCATAAAGCTCGTTGATGGCATACCCCACGCAGTTGCGCTTGTCCGCCGAGCCGTGCGTGTCGCCAGTGTTGGAAGACTCCGTCATCCAGATGCGGAGGTATTGCGCGGGGATCATCCAGGAAACCAGTTTGAGCGTGACCGTCCCACCCTTCCCTTCCGTAACGGTTCCCGTGGGAAACGTTTGCCAGTTGCCCCTGGTTGTCCCGTCATAGAAGGGTTCCAGATCGCCTGTCCAGAATTGGACCGAGTAATGCCGCGCGTAAGGGTCGGCCCAGGCAATGCGAATCGCGTTGATGTCCACCTTTGCGCCCAGGTCAATAATTACCCACTGCGGGTGCAGCGAGTCGGCTTCGCCCGTGAACGGCTTGGTCAAGTAAGGATTGCTTTTCCAATAGGATTTCAGGTCGCCATCAGTCAGGCGCGACCAGCCGTTTCCATCGCCCCGGCTGAATCCGCGATGCGGCAGCGGGTAAGCCCAGGAGTGGCGAATGGCCTCTGTGGGCTGGGCGCTGCCCGTGAAGTAGCCTTCTTGTTTCGCGGCATTGCTCCAGGTTCCGCGCGCGTTCCAGTGCCATGCCTCGACCATCAGTTCCGTGTTCTGGCGATAGGTGACGGGTTGCCATCCTGCGCCAAGAATTTCTTTCAGCACCGGATTGCTGAGCACCGTGTCCGTGTTCTTCTCGATCTCCTCTTTGGTGGGGCGGCGGTTTTCTGCGGCCGGCGCGCCGGTGCCCGATCGCAGCCTATCGATGGCTCCACCCAGCGCGCGGACCGGGCTGAAAGTATTCGCGACGTGCGATGGTGTTCCGTCAACCACGATATTCTGGGCCATGGCCACGGTCGCTATCCCAACAAGAAAACTGATTGCAAGGGACATTAGAGCAACTCTACTCGTGATACCCGAAACCATAATCGCCTCCTTGAGAAAGCGAATCCTGCGTTCTATGAAACATCGTCACCGCAAATTTGAATTGGCAAATTGCATTTTGGACGACTGCATCTCAACCAGCATACACTGGATGGCCTCGAAATAGCCGCTAGTCCATTCCATTTGGGGCGGCGGCACACGAACTGGTGTAATCCAGGCCGCATAGACGCAATAATACACTCTGCCGCTTTATCGACAACCCCAATAAAATAAGCGGCTTAGCAGACTGCAACGGAGGGTTGCCGTTTGGTCGCCAGCGTGCTTAACAGGATTGCGGAGTCCAATTCTAGGCGGAGGTCTTTAACATCATGAAGAAATTCCTTACGTTGCTTTTCACGGCTGCGGTTGCTTGCTCCCTCTCACTTCCGGTATTCGCTCAGGCCACAGGGGGATCAACTGATACCAAGGTGGAGACTGCGTCTGGCAAGAAAGCTACCAAGACAAAGTCAGCTCACAAGGGTGGAAAGAAAGGCAAGAAGAGTTCTGGTGGGACGACAACCCAACCCCCCAAATAGCCTCTCGAAAGTAAGTTGATGTTCTGGTGTGGCGACGCTGGGCCGCTCCGCAACAACGGGGCGGCCAGAGCGCCGCGTTTAGAGCGATTTGCCCGATGATTTTCCTCAAGGGTTAGCCTAAAAGCTGTCTCTCTCCCCTGCACCAAGTTCTCACGCCTACGCCCAAATCCAAACCCAAAAACCTTACGCTTCCGCGAGCGCTCACCAGCATTGAGCCGAACTGTAATTAGTGTTAAGACCGCCGATCCTTCCTCATACTGCAAGGTTATCCCACACTTGATTCTTCTTGACGCCGGTCGCTTGTTCATTTCAGCTTGAGGATTTGGAACACGTTGCTGTAATCGTCGGTCCAGGCGCGGAAACCGGGGGGCGCGCCGGCCGGCACCACTTTCCCTCCGTTGAAACTGGCCTTATGGAACCAGGCGGGATCAGAGGTCATCAGAATCCAGTCGGACTTATAAAGGTAGCTGTCATCGGGAGGATTATCCTCAACCAACATTGCCTGTTTGCCGAAAGCCTCAGCGCCGCTGGTGCAGACAGGCTCCAGGTCCAGGTAGAGGTTCGAAATGTGCAGCGCGAGAATTCCGCCGGGCTTCAAATGGCGAAAGTAAAGGGCCAGGGCCTCACGCGTCAGGAGATGCACGGGAATGGCGTCGCCCGAAAATGCATCCACGGCCAGCAGGTCGAACTGCTGGCTCTCCTGGTGTTCCAACGTGAGGCGTGCGTCGCCCTCCAGAATGCGCTTGTCGGCGGGAGAGTGGTCGTAGAAAGAAAACCCCGTCTGCGCAATTCTGACTACCAGGGGATTGATTTCGTAAACGCGGTAAGTGTCGCCCGGCCGGCCATAGGCCAGGAGCACACCTGCGCCCAGGCCGATCACTCCGACGCGGATGGGACCCTTCTCCTCGAGAGCCGTGATTGCCCGCCCCACTCCGGAGGATTTGCCATAGTAGGTCGTCGGTTCATACCGCAACTCCGGGTCCAGCATCTGAGCGCCAAAAATGACCTTGCCGTGGTCCAGTTCACGGTCGGGGGGATTGTCCTCGGGGTCTACCTCAACGGAAAGCACGCCATAGAAATTGCGCTCGACCCGCAAGGAATTTCGCCATGTGTGCCGATTATGCCGGGCCATGTACACGGCAAGGGCACAAACTCCGATCACCAACACTGCACGGAGCGGCCACGCGCCCAGTTTGGGTAGGGCCACGTTCCATAGAACGATGATGGCGAGTAGGGAGAAGGCCAGGAGGCCCAGAGGCAATTCCAAATAGGTCCGGAAAACGTGCGGGGCTATCAGCGCCACAAACATCCCACCGAGCGCGCCGCCCAGGGAGACCATCAGATAAAACAACGTCAGGTGCTGTGGCGCCGGCTTGCGTCGCGCCAGTTCACCATGGCACATCATGCAGCAGAGGAAGAGGCCGATCACGAATATTGGAATGAGCCACTTGAGCTGCACTTCCTCTGGACTCCTCCAGATGAAATAAGCCATGCCGACCAACACGGGCATAAGGCACGGCAAAACAATCCATCGCCGATAAATGCGATCGCTTTCAAACGTCAAAATAAAAGTCGTCAAATAAACTGCCAGCGGGACAACCCAGAGCAGAGGTATCGGCGCGAGGTTCTGGCTCATGTGATTGGTGATGGCCAGCAACAGCGTGGAAGCGCAGGCGGCAAGGCTTGCCCAAAGGAAAAGTTGCGCGACTCCGGGGCGGTCTGTGGGCTCGGCCGCGGAAGCTTCATTGGCTGGCTGCACGCCAGCGTTCGCAGAGGGAGGCCGGCTTGCCCATGCCGCACCGGCACACAACCCAGCGAATACCACGTACATTCCCGACCACGCGAACACTTGCTGCTTTGACGTCAATCGCGGCTCAACCAAGAGGGGAAAACTCAGTAGGGCCAGCAAGGAGCCCAGGTTTGAAAGTGCAAACAAACGATAGGGGATTCCACTCCCTGGGCGCCGCACGGACCAGGCTTGCAGCAAAGGACTGGTGACGGAGAGTAGAAAGTAAGGAAGCCCAATGGTGGCGAGCAGCACGCCCAGAATCCGCAGCGTTGGGTCACCGGCTTCTGCTGGTTTCCAGGACGGCGAGGGCATGATGGGTAGTAGCACGCAACTAGCCGCCAGCAGCGCGATGTGGACCACCATTTGCGCCCGCGCTTTTACCAGCCGAATCAAAATGTGTGCGTAAGCATAGCCCGCCAGCAGCACAATCTGAAAAAACAGCAGGGCGGCACTCCACACTCCGGCCGAACCTCCGAACCACGGCAGGATGATCTTGCCCATCAAAGGCTGCACTTGAAATAAAAGAAATGCGCTGAGGAAAATGGTGATGGCGTAAAGGGCCATGGGCGCTAACCATATCATCCTCTGGACCGAAAAAAACCACATGCCGCCTTTTGTGAGTCAAGGAACCGTGTGCTTCCCTGAATAAAAAAAAGACTTGACATGCGCACTGTGCGTTCTATACTGTATACCGTATAGTATATGGCACATGGTATGGACGCACTGAATTCGGAAGTCTTCGAGAACCTCCGGCTCGAACTGCGGCGCGGATGCTTGATTCTGGCTGTGCTGGCGACGCTTCGAACCGAACAGTACGGCTACACCCTGCGCAAGATTTTGGCGGAGCATGGCATGGCCATCGACGAAAGCACGCTCTACCCATTGCTCCGGAGGCTGGAGAGCCAAGGCCTGCTCAAGAGCCAATGGCGCGAAGAGGATAAGCGGAACAAGCGCTTTTACCGGCTTTCTCAGGAAGGAAAGCTGATGCTGAAACAATTGCTCGGAGAGTGGCGCGGCATTGATTCATCACTGAACGTGATTCTTAAGGAGGCGGACCATGGAAATCATTGATCGTTACTTGCAAGCGGTTAGGTTTTGGCTGCCCAGGAAACAGCAGGACGATATTGTCGCCGAAATATCGGAAGACATCCGTTCCCAGGTCGAAGACCAGGAGGCTGAACTCGGGCGCAAGCTGAATGAAAACGAAATTGGGGTCATCCTTAGGAAGCGCGGACGACCGGTCCTCGTGGCGAATCGATATCTGCCGCAGCAGTATTTGATCGGACCCGTCCTCTTCCCGATTTACCAGTTTGTTTTGAAAATCGTGATCCTATGTTACCTGGTGCCGTGGCTGCTGGTATGGGTCGGATTCATGAGCTTCGACCCGCATTATCGCGCCACGCATTCCGTGGCCAGTGACTTGATTGTGGCGTGGGGACCGTTCTGGCTCACCACTCTTACAGCGATTGGCATTGTCACGATCGTCTTCGCTGCGCTGGAAAGGGCGCAATCCAAATCCAAGTTCGTGGAGGATTGGGAGCCGCGCAAACTGCCCCCGGTACGCAACGTAAAACTCATACCGCGTTTTGGGTCGGTCATGGAATTGGGGGCGAATCTTGTCTTCATTGTATGGTGGGTGAACAGCATGTGGTCGCAGACCATTTTCGCGCAGTCCGGCGTTCATATCGTTCTTGCGCCCGCCTGGCGAAGTTTCTTCTGGGCCTTCCTGTTGCTGGCCATCGCCAACCTTACCCTTTCGGGAGTGAACTTGTTTCGCCCCTATTGGACAACGCTCCGCGGCGGCATCCGGCTCGCCCTGAACGGCGCCGGGTCCGTGGTATTTTGCTGGCTGCTGAAGGCGCACCTGTTAGCCGAAATCAGCGCTCCAAACCTTTCATCCTCGCGCGCTGCAGAAATTATGAACGCGATTAATACCAACATGGCAAATTCATTCCCCTTCGCCGTCATGGCCTGCTTGCTCATCCTGGTACTTGCGGACGTGGGCCGGCTGGTCCGCCTAAGAACGAGTACCGCGCGGTTGATCCAGACCTTGGCCGCGATCGTAGCGATCGCTTCAATCATTTCAGGGGTGGGAGCGTAAACGTCTCCGGAATATCACGCTGAGAGATCTGGGAACCCGCACCACGGATCTGCCGTTTCTTCCATCGAATTACCCGGCACCGGAAACTCGGCGCACTCCTTCAATAGGGAGTCTCGCAACCGCGCGTAACCCAAAAGTGTGACCCGCACGGCACACTCCAATAAAAGCGCTAAAAGGCCTGTCCGGTTTCGGACAAGCTCTTCCCAAAATCGGGCAGGGTGAAACTGGTCCGAAGTGTCTCCTCCTCCTATTATGAAGTAAATACAACATTTAGCCGTTGACCTGGTGGAGATCAAATTGCCCTTAGACCGTGGGAGGGCCACCATGCAAACGTTGCTGCAAGACCTGCGATACGGAGTTCGACAATTGAAGCGGAATCCTGGCTTCACGGCTGTAATTGTACTTTCTCTGGCGCTGGGCATTGGGGCGAACACGGCCATCTTCAGCCTCCTGGATGCCGTCATGATCAAAATGCTTCCTGTAAGTCACCCGGAGCAATTGGTGGAGCTTCGATGGTCATTCATGGGCTGGCCGAGTGCCGTGCTGGACGATCTCGAGGGAAACTCATTCAGCGAAGGTGGCGGAGACAATGTTGTCTCCACGTCATTCTCATTTCCCGTTTATCAGGCCTTGCGCGACGGCAATCACGTTTTCTCGGATACTTTTGCGGTTGCTGCAAACGACATCCAACTCAACGTGGGGATTGGAGGACGTGCAACATCCGCCATCGGGCGGGCCGTATCCGGAAATTATTTCGCCGCCTTGGATGTGCCCGCTGCGCTGGGAAGAACACTAGTACCCAGCGACGATGTGGAAACTGCCACTCCGGTGGCGGTCATTTCCTATGATTTCTGGAGCAAGCGTTTTGCCCGGGACCCGGGCGTGCTCGGCAAAACTGTGATGCTGGATGCCATTCCCTTCACAGTGGTGGGTATTACACCACCGGGGTTTTTCGGTTTAGAGGCCGGATCGCCGCCCGACATATCTGTCCCCCTTAGCCTTTACTGGCGGTTGTATCGAGCGCCGGAGGAATCCAACGACGCGCGAGTGTGGTGGATGCTGGTCGATGGGCGCCTGAAACCGGGCGTAAGCGAGCAGCAGGCGCGGGCCGAGCTCGATGTGGTGTTCCATCAACTGCTGGCGCACCAAGCCGGCCTCACATCAAAAGCAAACTTGCCGGTTATGTTGACCCGCTCCGCCAGCCAGGGGGTGGACACGCTTCGCCGGAAATTCTCCAAGCCACTCTGGCTGCTCACCGCATTGGTGGGCCTAGTGCTCCTGATTGCGTGCGCGAATGTGGCGAGCCTTCTGTTGTCGCGTGCGTCGGCTCGCCAGAAAGAAATGGCCGTACGCCTCAGTCTGGGTGCAGGCCGCCGGCGAATCATCCGGCAACTCTTGACGGAGAGTATTCTTTTGGCGATTTGTGGCGGCGTAGTTGGATTGCTGTTCGCCGTTTGGGGGGATAGCTTGCTGCTGGGACTCATGTCCAGCGGGCGAAACCCGATCTCGCTCAACGTTCACCTCGACCTGCGCATTTTTGCATTCACAGCAGGCCTTTCAATCCTCACCGGTATTCTGTTTGGACTGGCACCAGCCTTCCAGGCGACCCGCGTGGACCTTTCCCCTACACTGAAAGATAGCGCCGTTACGTTAAATACGGCTGGCCACGCCCTGCGGCCGGGAAAAGTGTTGGTGGTGGCACAAATCGCCATTTGTCTGCTGCTTCTTGTGGGCGCGGGCCTCTTCGTACGCACCCTGGGAAAGCTGGAAAACGCGGACATCGGATTTAATCGGCGACAATTGCTGTTGTTCGAAATCCAGCCCGGCCTCAACGGCTATACGGGCGCGAGTCTCGGCGCATTTTATAAGGAACTGCAGCGCCGCATCGAGGCAATTCCCGGTGTGCTTTCGGCGAGTTTGTCGCAGCAATCACTCATCGGCGCAGGAATGTCATCCACCAGTGTGTCGATTCCAGGATATACCCCGCCGGGCAAGCAAGCGGATGTTTACCGCAACCGCGTAGGCCCACGCTTTTTTGAGACATTGGGGATTCCCCTAGTTTTGGGCCGGTCTATTGAGGCGAGAGACGAAGCGGGCGCTCCGAAAACTGTGGTGGTCAATCAGCAGGTGGTCCACGATTATTTTCACGGTGACAATCCCATCGGTAAAGCAATTGACTTCGGCGACCCGAAACACCCCGAGCCGGCGGAAGTTGTCGGTGTGGTGGGCAACAGCAGATACGGACAATTGCGCAAAGAGGCTCCGCCCACCGTCTTCGTGCCCTATCAACAGACTCTGGCCGCGGCAACATTCATGAGCTTTGAAGTACGCACAGCCGGTGACCCGGAGGCGTTTGTGCCGGCCATCCGTCGGGAAGCACAGGCTGTGGATAAAGATCTCCCGCTGCTTAATGTCAAGACACAGACAGAAATGATCGAAGACTCTCTATCCCTTGAGCGTCTTTTCGCGAGACTGACCACGTGGTTTGGCCTGCTGGGGCTCGGATTGGCGTGCGTCGGGCTCTATGGCGTGATGGCCTATGCCGTCACACGGCGCACTAAAGAGATTGGAATCCGGCTGGCTCTCGGCGTACAACGAGTGGGCATTCTCGGAATGGTGATGCGCGAAACCGCAATTCTCATCGCAATTGGAGTCATCCTCGGGATGGCTGGCGCATTGGCCACCTCGCGAATGCTATCCAGTTTCCTTTACGGGATTGAGCCCAATGACCCGTTGACACTTGTGGTAGCCACGCTCATTTTGGCCGTCGCGGTGTCATTGGCGGGATTTCTCCCCGCACGATGGGCGGCAAAAGTAGATCCCATGGTGGCGCTGAGATACGAATGAGCGACGCAATATGACAAGGCGGAAGGCGCTCCGAAAGGGACTCGCCACCGCAGTTGGCATGGCGGCAACGGCATACATCCGAGGTGGAGCATCCGCTCTACTGGCGGAAGGCGACATCGCCCCGGGTGAGCGTGAAGCGATGGCGGAAGTGGCCACCAGCTTCATGAAAAAGTACAACGTTTCCGGACTTTCAGTGGCCATCGCGCGCGCTGGTCACTTCGTCTACCAGCAACCCTTCGGAATGGCAGATCGTCAGGCTGGCAAGCGATTGACCTCTTCGCATCTCTTCCGCATCGCGAGCGTCACCAAGCCCATCACTTCTGTGGCGATCTTTACCTTAATCGAGCAAGGCCGCCTCCGCCTGAATGACCGGATTTTCGGCAAAAGTGCCGTCCTCGGCACAGACTACGGAACACCCCCGTACAAGCAATACGTGACGGACATCACCCTTGAACACTTGCTGACTCATACCTGCGGAGGATGGCAAAACGATGGGAGCGATCCCATGTTTCGCTTTCCAAAGATGGACCACGCTCAACTGATTTCATGGACGCTGGATCACGAGGCGCTTACGCACCGTCCCGGAGAACACTGGGCCTATTCTAATTTCGGGTACTGCGTGTTGGGCCGGGTCATTGAGAAGACCACCCGTCAACCCTACCGCGATTTTGTTCGCGAGTCGATTCTCGCACGCTGCGGCATCAACTGCATGAGGATTGCGGGTAATACGCTGCGGGAGCGCGCACCCAACGAAGTCATCTACTACGGTCAGGGCGGCGAAGACCCTTACGATATGAACGTGGAGCGGATGGACTCGCATGGTGGTTGGCTCGCGACTCCTTCTGACCTCGTTCGTTTCCTAACTCATGTCGATGGTTTTGCCACCATATCCAACATCCTAAGAAAAGAGACCATCAAAGTCATGACAGAACCCTGCTCGGCGAACTCCGGCTACGCGAAGGGTTGGTTGGTCAACAGCGCCAGGAATTGGTGGCACAACGGAAGCTTGCCGGGATCCACCACCATCATGGTACGTACGTCGAGCGGCTTTTGCTGGGCGGCGCTTACCAATACGCGCAGCTACTCCGGGAACATTGGCGGAGATTTGGACCAAATGGTTTGGGAAATGGTCCACAAAATAAAGTCCTGGCAACCTGCTTAAGGCCGGCCCCTTGTTCCTGCAAAGATGTGAATAAATTCCCTCCCCGTCAAAGAGCGGCTTCCGGCCCTCTAATTCGATAATAATCGTTCAAGTTCCTCCGATAAAGATTCCTGTTGACAATCAACATGAGTCGTCCTACCCTCCTGTTGGTAGGCTAAAGGAGACACAGAAATGGAGCCGAAGTCGGAAGTTCTTCCCGGAACATTAGACCTGCTGGTGTTGAAGACGCTGGAGAGCATGGGGCCGCAGCACGGCTACGGCATCGCGCGGCGCATCGAGCAGATTTCGGAGAATCTGCTGAGCATGAATCAGGGCACACTCTACCCTGCCCTCCTGCGCTTGACTCAAAAAGGCTGGATCAGTGCAGAGTGGGGCCTCTCTGACAACAAGCGACGCGCCCGCTTCTATACCATCACGCCGGCAGGGCGCGAACAGCTCGCCGCGGAAACCCAGAATTGGGAGCGCATGTCCGCCATGATGGCGCGGCTCCTTTTTGGGACGGAATAAACTTTTTCCGGAACTGGCAAATGCGAGTGGAGGACTGAACATGCCCATGCTTCGACAATTCGCCTCTAGAATTTCGGCGCTCTTCAAGACTCGTCGGCTTGAAAACGATCTTGACGACGAGGTTCGCGCACACATTGAATTGCTCACGGAAGAAAACGTGCGGCACGGCATGCCTGCGACAGTGGCTCGTTACGCGGCGTTGCGCGAGTTCGGCGGTGTGGACCAGGCGAAGGAAGTTTATCGGGAGCAGAGGGGGCTGCCCATGGTTGAGACCCTGATGCAGGACATCCGCTACGGGTTGCGCATGCTGGCCAAGAGTCCGGGCTTTACTGCCATCGCCGTGCTCACTCTGGCGCTGGGCATCGGCGCCAACACCGCGATATTCACTCTCACCTATGCGGTCATCCTGAGGAGCCTGCCCGTCCCCAGTCCGGGCCAACTCGTGCGTTACACGTTTCGTAACGGCGCGCAGGACATCGGCCTGTCCGGGCCCGCCTACGATGCGCTGCGCAAGCAGGAAACAGTGCTGACCGGCCTGCTGGCATGGAGTGATGCCGAATTGGCGGTTGAGGAAAATGGCGCGGTCACGCGCGTGAATGGCGCGATGCTCACCGGCAACGGATTCCGCGTCCTGGAGCTGCGCCCCTTCCTCGGAAGATTCTTCGGCGCCGCGGACGACGTTTCCGGCGGCGGGCCGAACGGTTACCAGGCGCTCCTCGGATACAACTATTGGAAAGATCATTTTCAGGGAAGTCCGAATATTGTTGGGCGGCCACTCACCATCAACGGCCGCTCCGTGACGGTGCTCGGCGTGCTGCCCGCCGGCTTTGAAGGATTAATCGCCGGTGAGCGCGCGGACATCGTGTTGCCGCTGGCCTTCGAGGAAGTGATCAATGCGCCGCACCCCAACCGCAATCACGCGGGAAGCTTTTGGCTGACTGTGATGGGAAGACTGAAGGCAACCGAATCGGTGGGCACAGCGGAAGCGAACCTGCACGCCACGGAAACGGCAGTGCGCGAAGCCGCTGACCCCCGCCATATTTATCTGAGCGGCTTCTTTGCCCCGTTCCACTTCGGCGTGGAGAGCGGGCGCGCCGGCCGCTCGTACATGAAAGTGATCTACGCGCAACCACTTCTTGTGCTGGCAATCCTGGTGGGACTATTACTGCTGCTTTGCTGCGCGAACACAGCACTGCTGGTGCTTGCGCGCCTCAGCAGCCGCTCGCGTGAGTTTGCCGTGCGGAGCGCCCTAGGTGCGCCTCGCAGGCGCCTGTTTCGCCAGGTCCTGAGCGAAGTGGGCCTGCTGGCGGCATGTGGCTTGGGCGGTGGAGTTTATCTTGGATGGGTCGCTGCGCAAGCCATGGTGGCCATGTTGCCTGCGGTGGGCGAGCGTCCGCCTATCGACGTCGCTCCTCGTGCGGCGATATTGGCCTTCACCGCCGCCATCAGCGTGCTTTCGGCCCTGGCCGCAGGGCTGTGGCCGGCTTGGCGCGCCAGTCGAGTGGCCCCCATGCTTGGCCTGAAACAGGGTGATGCACTCTCGCCCTCCAAGCGTTTGGGCAGTTGGATTGTGCCCGCCCAGGTGGCCGTGAGCGTCACTCTGCTGGCCGCCGCGACACTTTTGGGGGGCACATTCGTGCGCTTGCTGCTTGAGGACTCGGGCTTCCGCAGTGATGGGCTGGTTCTCGCGGACGTCGACCTGCGCGCCAATAAACTAACGGACGCGCAGGCCACTCAAACCGCACAGCAATTGGTGGAGGCGCTCGAAAATATCCCGGGTGTTGAAGCTGCCACCGCCATGACCCTGCCGCCTCTCGAAAACGCGTGGAGCGCGGGACATTACTTTTCGCTTGGCGAGCGCGGCACGGTTCATTCCGATATGCAGACCTGGGGAGAATCGATCTCGCCAGGATATTTCCGCGCCATGGGAACGCGCATTGTGGAAGGCCGCGAGCCGGCTCGAGGGGACGTTGGCGGAGACCGCGTGTGCGTTCTGGGTTCGTCTGCGGCAGCTTACTTCTTTCCCGGCGTCGACCCCGTGGGACGTTTCATCTATGCCGGCGGCGGGGATCCCAGCAAGGATGGGAATAGTACAGTGAAACAGGAAGACACTTGGCGCGTAATTGGCGTGGCCGAAGACGCGCGGTTCCGCTCGTTGCGCGAATCTCCACCACGGATGCTCTACCAGTTGGCTAGGCCGGGGGATTTGACCACCCAGTTTTCGCTGGCGGTGCGCAGCAAGAGTACTGCGAGCTCAGCAGCAGCTATCCGCGAGGCGTTTCAACGTGTGGCGCCGACAGCCGTCGAGCCGCGTATCTATACATTCAACGAACTGGTGCGGGCTCATTTGCGTACGGAGAGAATGTTAATGTCGCTTTCCTTGTGCTTCGCCGCCATCGCCCTGCTGCTCACGGGCCTGGGACTTTACGGCTTGCTGGCGCGAAGCGTGGTGCTACGTACCAAGGAAATCGGCCTTCG
>JBGPCF010000163.1:0-13054 GCA_041481635.1 Terriglobia bacterium
AATATCCTGCAGGGAGCTGATATTGTATTGGGGCGTCTGGGTGGCAATCGCGTAGCTGACCCCATTCCTCGGATTGAGCCAGAAAGTAGGCGAAGTCTGGAAGCTGCCGCTGAGCGAGACGAGCATGCTGCCGGCAATGTCGCGCTGGGTGAATCCCGTCTGACCAGCTTTGGTGCGATCCACCACAATGTGAAGTTTGGGCTGATCGAAGGGCTGCTGAATGCGAAGGTCAGCCGCGCCCGTGATTTGCCTGAGCTGGGTGATCATGCGGGACGCGAATTGGCGATTGCCAGCCAGATTATTGCCCACCACCTGGATGTCCACGGGAGCGGGCAAGCCGAAATTCAGGATCTGCCCCACCATGTCGGCGGGAAGGAAATAAAAAGTGGTGCCGGGAAATTCGCGCGGGAGCCTCATGCGCAGGTCGTGAATATATTTCTCCGTGGGCTTGTGTTTTTCCGTCAGTGTGCCGAGGATGTCCGCATCCCCGGTGCCGATGGGCGCCGAATTGCTGTAGGACAGGTTGATGCCGCTGAAGGGCAGACCGATATTGTCAATCAGCGAGGAAATTTCGTCGGGAGGAATCTCCCCGCGAATGGCGGCTTCCACGCGATCGCAAAGTGCCGCGGTCTCTTCAATGCGGGTCCCGGTGGGCGCGCGCATGTGCAATTTGAATTGGCCCGCGTCGACGGACGGAAAAAAATCCTCTCCCACCCACGGGACCAGCGCGAAAGAGCCCGCGCAGGCCGCCATAAATCCGAGCGTGAAAATCCGCCGGTGAGCCATGCAGTTCTGCAGCAACCGGCGATACGAATTCCGAATGCGCTCAAATGAATTTTCAAAGCCTATTTGAAACTTATTCAGGAAGTTCATTTTCAGCTCTGGATTGCCATCCAATTCCTCAATGCGCGACTTCAACAAATACTTCGCCATCGTCGGGACCAGGGTTCGCGAGAGCAGGTAGGAAGCAAGCATGGCGAAGACCACCGCTTCGGCCAGAGGAACAAAGAGATAGCGGGCGACGCCGGTAAGGAAAAACATGGGCACAAACACAATGCAGATCGCCAGGGTGGAGACAAACGCGGGCACGGCGATTTGCTGGGCGCCGTCCAGGATCGCCTGCTGAGTCTCACTGCCTTGAGCCAAATACCGATGGATGTTCTCGATTGTTACAGTCGCGTCGTCCACCAGAATGCCCACGGCAAGCGCCAGCCCGCCCAGCGTCATAATGTTGATGGTTTCGCCCAGCGCACTGAGCACGATCACTGAAGTGAGGATGGAGAGCGGAATGGACACAGCGATAATCAGCGTGCTCCGCCAGCTTCCCAGGAAAAGAAGAACCATCAGGCCGGTCAGACACGCCGCGATGATGCCTTCATGCAACACGCCCGAAATGGCCGCGCTGACAAACAAGGACTGGTCCGCCAGAGGATGGATTTCGAGCTCGGGCGGGAGGCTCGCCTGAAGCCGGGGCAGCCTCTCCTTAACGCCGCTGATGATGTCCAGCGTGGAGGCTTCCCCGGTTTTGAGAACCGAGAGCAGCGCGGCCCGTTGGCCATTGACCCGCACTATATTGGTCTGCGGCGGAAAGCCGTCGCGCACCTGGGCGACATCGCGGATGTAGATGGTGGTGCTGCCCACATTCTTGATGGGGAGATTATTCAGCTCCTCCACGGTTCCCGGGCTGCTGTTCAAATCCACGTCATATTCCAGGCTTCCAATCTTCGCTGTACCCGAGGGAAGAATCAGGTTCTGCACGCTGATGGCATTCACCACATCGACCGCTGACAAGCCTTTCGCCTGCAGCGCGTCCGTCCGCAAGTCCACCTGGATTTGGCGGACCCTGCCTCCGAAGGGATAAGGCACGCCGGCGCCCGGCACGGTGATCAGTTGCGTTCGAACGAAATTAATTCCGTAGTCGAACAACTGTTGCTCGGACAGCGTGCGGCTCGACAAGGCGAGCTGCAAAATCGGAACTGTGGAAGCGTTGTAAGTAATAATCAACGGCGGGGTGGTTCCCGGGGGCAGGAACCGGAGCTGAGTTTGAGAAAGCGCCGAGACCTGGGCGATTGCAGTGCCCATGTTGGTCCCCGGCTGGAAAAATATTTTGGTGACGGCCACTCCGTTGAGCGCCTGCGATTCGGTGTGCTGAATGTCGTTTACAATCGTGGTCAAGCCCCGCTCTTCCTGGGAAACAATTCGGTCGCCCATTTCCTGCGCCGAAAGTCCTCCGTAGCCCCAAATCACGCTGACCACGGGGATGTTGATGTTGGGGAAAATGTCGGTGGGCGTGCGGAGGATCGCCAACGGCCCTAGTATCAATAAGAGCAGAGCTATCACTATAAACGTGTATGGCCGCCGCAGCGCCAGTCTGACGATCCACATTAATGAAGGTCCTCCATACGCCCCTTCTCTAAATACTCCCAAAATGTCAATTCTTACTCTGATGCTTAAGCAATACCAATTCCATTCTCATTGTTGATCCTTTATTTCTTATTATATCTTTATAATTCAATATTATGCATAGACAAATCATCGCCACAATTGGTTCTTAAACGTGGCGAAATATGTTAATTGACGTCAATCGATTGACGTATCGTCACGTCATTGAATTGGGCGGCAAGAACGGCGTCAATGGATGGACGACTTTGGCCAGGCTCATCCGGCCTGGTTGCCAAGTACCAACGTTCAGTCCTGGCGGAATTGGCCGGTGAACTTTATTCGACCCTTGGCAGTTGCGTGTGCAAGAAAGCGCGATACACTCTCTGACACTGGAGAAAAATTATGGGACTGCGAACTACTCAAGTTGATGCTTTTACTGACCAACCCTTCCGCGGCAATCCTGCCGCCGTCTGCGTCCTGCCCGCGGCCGCCGAAGAGAGTTGGATGCGGCAGGTGGCTCAGGAAATGAACTTGTCTGAGACCGCTTTCCTCTATAGGCAGGATGACGGATTCAATCTGCGCTGGTTCACACCGGCGGTGGAAGTTGACCTTTGCGGTCACGCGACCCTGGCCAGCGCGCATGTGCTGTGGGAGGAAGGGCATATCGCACCAAACGAAGAGGCACGTTTCTATTCGAAGAGCGGCCTCTTGACGGCGCAGCGACAAGGCGACTGGATTGAGCTCAACTTCCCCGCCGTCTTCGAAAAGCCTGCGCCTCCTCCCGATGGGCTTGCTGAGGCCCTGGGGACATTGTTCCGCTACGTGGGCCAGAATAAATTTGACTACATCGTCGAGCTCAACTCGGCGGAGTTGGTGCGCAAACTCCAACCCAATTTTAGCGAACTCAAGAAGCTTGGAGTGCGCGGGGTAATTGTTACGAGCCGTTCGGATACGCCGGAGTACGATTTCATCTCGCGATTCTTTGCTCCCGGCTCCGGCATCGACGAAGATCCTGTCACCGGCTCGGCGCACGCCTGCCTCGGCCCCTTCTGGCAACAAAGATTGGGCAAAACCGAATTCGTCGCATATCAGGCGTCGGCGCGCGGAGGCGTGGTCCGAGTGCGCGTGGATGGAGATCGGGTCCGGCTGGGCGGAAAGGCGGTCACCGTGCTGCGGGGAGAGTTGGTGGGGCGGGCTGACCACACTTCATCAGAAGCTCAAGGTATCGCCGTGGCTGCAAAGGTCGCCCAGGGATAAGCCTTCAGATCGTGCAGAAAGGGCTTTTGCCATGAATACTCAGGATGAGCCTTCAGGTGTTCATCGGCATTGAAATCCACGCCGCAGGCGTGACCGGCGGCCGCATTAAAGGACATTTGGCGCGCCATGGTGGCATCGGCCACTTTATTTTGCACGGCGCCGGCAATTCCATAAGGCCCCTGCCAGGGCTGGGAGCCGCGCGCTGACATGTCCACGTGGCCGCAAAGCGTGCGCTCGCTCGGCTGGTCTTTCTTGTCATACGTGTCGTAATGATCGGCCAGGAATTTTTCCGCCATAGCGACGTCGATCTTTCCTTTATTTTCCGCCATCAATTGATCCCAACGCACGTGGCGGGCATTGGCGCTCTTCCCCATATCTTTCATGGGAAAATCCGTTTCTTGGCTCGCCAGCTTGGGGTTGATGGGAAAATTTGAGCCGACAAAATACCCTTCCTTCTTTCGTTCCAGCGTGACATTCTTCAAGCCCAATTCGAGGCTGGCGATTTCGTTGCGCCGGGTGTCCGCAATCAGCCAATCGTTGGCGTAGCCCCCGTTGTTGCCCTCTTTCATAATCCGCGCGAAGTCGTCAATCGATTTGGAATACTGCATGGCCTTGCGGGCACGCACAAATTCCGGAATCCCTTTCGTGTCATATCCGTGGAAACCTGAAATCGTGGTCTCGGTAATCAGAATGCCGGCGGAATTCACGCCGAAATCGTCGGCGCTGTGGATGAAGCCGGGTTCCCCATCCATGAGTATGCGATTGCCCTTTGCCGGAACGATGTCGTAAATGATGGTCGAGCGCTCGCCATCCAAATAGTTGGTCCAGTTGTTGTGCGCCATCACTACCCTGCCGTCTTTGGTGTAACTCCCCGTGGCCACAAAGGCGCTGCAATGTTCCGGCGCGGTGAGGGTGGAAGGCGGTTTGACGCCATGCTGCTTGTCGTATTCGCCGACGTAATAGCCCCACTCTACCGCTGCATTGATGGCCACAACGTCCCAGAGGTCGAGCTTCGAGCCGCGGGCTTTAAGCCCATCGGCGATGCCCTGCAACTCTTCACGGTATTCCTTTTCGATGTGCGGCCACATCATGTTTTTGGCCGCGCCGCGAAAGAAATCCCAGTCCTTCTTAGTATCGTGAGTGGTTTCGAGCGCGACGGTCCCTTGCAGATCCTCGATTTCCGGGGCCATCAGATATCCGTTTTGAAATCCAATTTCCGAGGGAGAGCCTTCCAGGTGGACAAACGTCCACCCATTGCGAGGCGCCTGGCGCGAAGCCTTCTTCAAGCGCGGGTCGTTTGAAGAGCCCTGCGGGAAGAAGTTGCCGGCGAGGACCAGCGTGGCCAATCCAGCCACTACCAATGTGCAAGAAATTCGACGGATCATCCGCTCATACCTCCTTACTGATTATATAACCGACTCGATTGGAGCATCGGGGCGCCCGCCGGCCAGTGCGATTCAATAGACCTCGTCATGAGTTCCAACGGTTTCCAAAAGGACAGCCTCACTGCCCTCATAGGCGACAAACTTGAACACAATCCGCAAGTTGTAGCCCGCGCTGCACGCCTATGAATTTTTGAGTTGCCCGCTCAGTTTGTGGGTTTTCAATAGAGGATGAAAGGTGTCTGTCTCCAGAAGCTGTATCGCGGACTTTAGATCGTCAATGGCCTCAGGATGTGTTTTGGAATATTTCTTTGCCGCCCGAAGGAATGCGCTTGACCTCAGCAAGGCGCGCTTCACGAAAGAATCTCTTTCATGAGTTCAGCGGGAGTTACCGGCCGGCAGCGGCCCTCGGCGAAATCTTTTTGTGCCGCCTGAACTTCTCGAGCCAACTCGGCTCGGCGGCGATCACGCAGGCGGTTCTTCAGAACTTCCACGAGCGCTTCCTGATCCTCCACTGAAAGCCCCTCCGCACCCTCCAGAATTTCCCTGTATTGAAGGTTGTTGGCCATTGGCCCTCCAAAATTGATTCTAACCCTGCGGAATCAAAACAGCCAGTCGTTTCCTTCATATCGCCCCCCCACGGGTGGCGTCCCGATGCATCGGGGGCGCTTTGAAAGCATGCCGAATGACAAGCCGCGGACTGTCGCCGCGGCGACAGTGCGCGCTACCCACCCCCCAAAATCCGCGAACTCCAATGGCCGGATTGGGGCTGCCCCTCGCGGAGGCGAGGGGCACTTGATACCGCCGTGGTCGTCTGGAGGTTACTTCCACTCCCACAACTTGGAGTGCGTATTCCCCTGGGCATCGACCTCGAACTCGAAAATTGCGGCGACGGTGTTGAGGCGCGCAAACTTCGGCGAAGCTGAGTTGTAATACACGGCGCCCCGATAACTGACCGCGCCGCCCCCCACAAACTTGCCGACCCCCTGGCCTTTCCAGGTCGCCATTCCCCCGTCCTGCGTGAGGACGACCCCCTGCCCCTCTCCATACAAACTCCCGTCGGGGCGTGACGCCGACCAGTAGGTTCCAATCTCATTCACGTCAAGCCCAAGTAATTTGCCTGCGGTTTCGAAAGCCACTTCGACTTTGAATCCTCCGTCCACGGAAAGCACTCTTCTTCCCGTCCGCTTGCCCCTCGATTCACCAATCTGTTCTCCGAGCATGATTCTTCTCCTTTTCAAACTCGTCTCTCTGAGATTTGTTGTTCAGGGTGACCTGAGGGCGGGATTATATACCCATTCGCGTGGAAGTTTCCACGAGGATCGTCAGACCATGGCTAACTGGAGGCTGGGATTTAAGGGAGGTCTAACTTGCAGGCCGGCACTGGACGGCGAAGCGGCCCGAGGGCAGCCGCGCGGCGGCCTCCACCTGCAGGCCCGCGGTGCGAGCCAACTCCCGAAACTCAGCCAGACTCCGGCCTCTTCCTCCCACCAACACCATCATCAGCAATTCCGGGGAGGAATCAGCGCCCTCGGGTGACACCCCGCCAAGAACGACGACGCGGCCTGCGGGACGCGCTGCCTCGGCACAGCGTGCCAGGATAGCCGCCGCCTGGCGGTCGGGCCAATCGCTCAGCAAGTTCTTCAACAGATAGAGATCGGCTCCGGGGGGCAGAGGATCGAAAAAGCTCTGCCCGATGGTTGTGACGCGATCGCTGACCCCGGCGGAATGGAACGTCTCGCCCGAGCGCGCCACTGTCCCCGGCAGATCGACTAACGTGCCGCGAATTCCGGGGTGGGCTCGCAAGATTTCAGCGAGCAGCGCTCCCGTACCGCCACCCACGTCCACCACTGCGCGCACCGATTCCCAGCCACCGGCGACGAGGACCTCCGGATCAGGGATGCCGTGCCCCGCCGGACCCATCAACTCGTCAAAGCTCGCCGCGACATCGGGATGAGCCTCCAAATCTTCCCAGAAAGGACGGCCGAAAACCTCGTGATAGGCGGGCGCGCCCGTCCGCACGGCCTTCAGCATGCTGCCCCACGCGTGTGCCATGCGCCCGCCAATTCCCTCGAGATCGAGCCAGCGCGCCGACGACTCCAGCAGCGAGCGGGCCGGTTCGTTCAACTCGAATCGGCCTGGCGAGCTTTCCTCGAAGATACCCTTGCTGACCAGATGCCTCAGAACCCTGTGCAGGGAATCGGCATTGGCGCCTGAAGCCGCAGCCAGCTCGTCGACCTGTGTGGTGCCAGCGGCAATGCGGTCGGCGATGCGCAGCGTCGCAACCACGTGAATGCACCACGGAGTGCAGAGATCGGTCATCGCCTGGATGTCGATTGGGTCATTGCCGGGCATGTACGGAACTCCTGACCATCATTGTTGAATCTTCCCCTCACTCATCGCGTTGCACCAACCCGGCGGCTTCAGCCGAAAGGCGGGCGATGGAAGCCCAATCGGCCTCGCTCTTGCCCTGGGCCAGGAGGGCTACAAAGCGGTCGCGCACCAGGCTGGCGAGCGGCATGGGAACCGAAGCTCCCTCCCCGGCGGCCAAAATCAACTTGATATCCTTCAAACCCAGCGGGACTTTAAAGCCCACCGGCTGGTATTTGTCCTCGGCAATCAATTTTCCGTACGTTTTGTGGATGGGCGCGCTGAACAGCGAGTTGGTCAAGAAATCCAGATACTGCCGCGGGTCGACGCCGTATTTCCTCACCAGGGCAAACGACTCGCCAAGGCTTTCAATCGTTGCGGCAATCAGGAAGTTGCCACTCAGCTTGATAACGTTCGCCACCTTGGGGTCTTCCCCCATCGCAAAGGTCCTTTGTCCCATGGCATCGAACAGCGGCTGGCATTTTCGCAACGCCTTGTCTGAACCCGCGGCCACCACAAAAAGCTTTGCCGCGGTCGCCGCCTCCGGCCGCCCAAAAACCGGCGCCGAGACGTATTCCTGCCCGGCGTATTTGTGAGCCATGTTTAAGCGAGCGGACAAAGCCACACTAATCGTGCTCATGGAAATGTGGATAGCGCCCCGGCCCATGGATTCGAGAACTGTTCCTGGACCAAGCATCACTTCTTCAAGCGCCGCGTCGTCCGCCAGCATGGTCACGACCACGGGCATCGCCGCCACTTCGTCCGGCGTGCCGGCCACCTTCGCGCCTTCGGATTGAACCAATCCAGTCCGGCTGCGGGTCCGGTTATAAACCACCAACTCGTGCCCGGCCTTCATTAGATTCCTGGCCATCGGCAATCCCATATTGCCTAATCCAATCCAACCGACTTTCATCTGTTCAACCTCCAAAGGATTTTGGTTTGTGGCGATATAAAATCGCTGCTACGCCGCCCATCCGGCCTCCGGCGTGGCTCGGGAGAAGAACTTCCACGTATAAACGAGAAGGGCCAGATACGCGGTGGTCACCGACACTATCGAAATCCAAATGATCCACCGCATCTGAGGAAACATGTAGAAAACCTGAATCTGCTCCTCGCGCATACCCATATCGCGAAAGACCTGTAGCATATCGCGCCCTGCAAAGGTAGCCACGATGGAAGCGAGCCTATACAAGGTGAGAGCCACGGCAAGAAACCAGCCGAGCGCCTGCCGCTGATAGATCGCCCACGCCGCGTAGCCACTCAATGCGGCCACGCTGAATAGAACGGAAAACGCGGCCAGCCCGTGAAGCACCACGCCAAATATCACTGTCGACCTCACCATTAAAAAGCCAAAAACACTGAAAACTCCGAGCCCCTGCCAGACAGCCAGGACGATGAGGGGAGTGGGAACGCCCGCCGGTTTCACCTTGTTGATGAGTATCGCCGCCCGGGCTGGCGGAATCTGGCTCGTCTTTCGTGCCAGGCACGTTGCCCGGACACTGGGACGGGTATAAAAGAACAGGAGCAGCGAAGGCATCGCCACCATGAGCGCGCCCATGAGCACTACCATCACCACCACCGCCGTATGGGCAGCTTGAGGACTGACTCCGTTTTGCCGGCTCATAACTTCGGGAAACAAGAGGGCGATCACCAGCGTGGTAATCACTCCCAGAACCAGCCAGAAACCGCTCACCACAATCATCGCAATGCGCGCCCAGTTCCGGCAGCCAACCGAGCCCACGCCGATGGTCAAAAACATCGCCGCCATGCTGCCGTACACCACAATTGCGGAAATCAACCCGGCGGCTTGCGTAGCATGTTGTTGTGGGGATGAATTTACATTACCGAATTGCGGCAGGGTGAAGACCAGGATGATCAGAACCACGAGCATCAGACAAAAAATGGCGAAAAGTATCTCGAACACTCCGAAAGCAATCAGCCAGCCGCGACGGTCCTTATAGGGTGGGGGCACGGGATTGGCGAGGTCTGCGGCCATCAGAAATTCAACTCCTAAAACTGTCTGGAAATGAATCTAGCACACAATCAATCTGCCCGCCGAGCGCGGCGTTGGATCGGCGCCACCTTCCCGGAATCGCGATGTGCCCGATCAATTGGCTGGGGGGCGAATGAAGTAGTGCCGCTTATCGAGTCCGGCGGGCACGGCAACATCAAAAAAGCCCACCATCATCTCGTCGTAAGTCTGGTCGCCCCACGTTACGCTGACATTGGGATTGGGGTTGTGCAAATTCTGGCTGGAGTTGTCGAACCACGCCACCGCTTGGAGCTCCGTCCCGGCTTTTAGAACCCGCGGCTCGGCCAGGCGATAGCTCAACTGCCAATAGAAATCGTAATTCACCCGCATCAGGGTCTCGATAATTTTGCCGTTGGGCTGAATGATGTTGTACTCAAACCGTTTTCCCCGCAGGTGCAAGTGAGGGAAAAAGCTGAGCAAAGCCGCGTCGTTCGGCAAAGTGCCGTGGACTTCCACTCGGTAGTCGGGGTCGCGCGCGGGAATCACAAAGTGGTCGTTGGTCAATTGCAGGGTCAGCACTCGTTGAGTGGGCGGCTGCTTCGCAAATACCATGCCAATGCTGGTTTGATCGTTTGCCGGATGTCCGTTGGTGGTGTAATGCATCTGAAACACCAAATCCGAGCCGCGCGGAATAAACTTTGCCATCCCTTCCGGCCACTCATCAGGAGAGCTCCCGGGCGCGTAGACCAGCAGGCAATCGCTGTCCGTCCACTCCGCGTCATGGCGGTCTTGTTCGCCCGCCAAACTCATTGCGGTGAATGGGACTCCCACCGGAGCATGCCGCAACCACGGGGAGTCCGGTGGACGAATGTAGACCACGGCATGATGCACGTGCTCGCGGTGTGAGGGGCGAATCTCCGACATCTGCACCCACATGTCCTCGGTGAAACCTGTGGGCACAATTTCGTAGGTGTAATCCACATCGCCATGCGCGGGAAGGCGGACGGGCTTGGGCATGGCCAGCACAACGTCGGGCTGGGGCATATTCCAGCCGCGCGCCCAGTGGGGCGGTGGAGGGGCATCATGAGGATTACCGGCCGGCGCGTGCGCGCCTGTCCATCGGGAGAGGGTTTCAATCTCGTCGGCGGTGAGCGAAGGGTCGTTCGAAAAGCGCCCGTAGTGCGAATCCGCGAACCACGGCGGCATCTTTTTCTCGCGAACCGCGTCGCGAATAGCTCCCGCCCACGGGCGCGTCTGCTGGTAGGTCACTAACGGCATGGGCGCGATCTCTCCCGGCCGATGACAACTCTGGCAGTGCTTTTGGAGGATGGGCAGAACGTCGCGATAGAAAGTGGGCGTGCTGATTTGGGGAGCAGTGGAGGTTGGCGGCAAACTCCAATAGTCTTGCGCACCGCCGAGCAAGATAATTGCCGCAGCACATGAAAAGGTAATCGCGATCTGGATCCTGCGTGACCCCGGCGCGAGCTTCATTCTCAAAGGCTCTTGTTGTTCATCAGCCGCAGCTTGAGTATGCACCTCACGGGGGAGGGATGGGAATAAGGAGATTTCGGATCCCTAATTGGAGTCCTCTGGAACTCCAGGGTTGTTGAGCTCAGCAGCCTGCTTGTGAAAAACAAGGTGGACGGTGCCTGAACCCTCCGGCGAATGCATGCTGCGGTCCGCTCTCAGCGTCTGGCGATCGTCAGAAAGTTTCCACTCGTCTTTCAACTGAATCTTGCTGCTTTTCTGGTTCGGGTCCTGATTGCCCACCAGCGAGATTTTGAGCGCGGCGTCCTTTCCCCATTCAGCCTTCGTGGTGGCGTCCGTCTGCGCCTGGTCGCCGAGTTGCGCTGTGGATTCCGAGCCATCCAACTTGTACACCGCAGTCTGCGGATAGAGCTTGTATGCGGCGGGGTTTCCTTCCGCACGCGTATCAGGGTGCGTCCTTCCGCCCCGGCCACCACCTCCTCCTCCGGGCATCCCCATACCGCCACCAGGCATGCCCATTCCCCCTCCGGGCATGGGGAATCCAATTCGGCCCATGCCGCCACCGGGCATTCCCATGCCGCCGCCACCCCTTCTCCCGCCAGGATAGCCTCCCCCGGAACCCCCTGGGTATCCACCGCCCGAACCGGAGTTGCGGGTACTGTTTGTATCTTGCAAATCACCCTTCAGCGAAGTTTCAACTCGCAATTCATGCCCATCCTGCTTGACGGCCATGTTGTATTCTTGCAGGCCTGGGGGCGGGTTCTTCGTCCGGCTGAAGTCCAAAGACCAGTTGCCCGAGTAGTCCACCGTCGACGATGGATTTTTTGCCTGCCCAAATGTCGAATAAAGTGCCAGCGTCAGGCCAAACGCGAACACTTTTTGAAATGTGGTGAATGTAATCTTCTTCATTGAACCTCCGTTCAAATGCAAAAGCCGTTTTTGCGCCACCGCACCAGGTACCTGCAAGTCACCCAGGATTCTCAGGGACAGTAATCCACTGTTTTGTTGGATGGCAAATGCGGAAGGTAAAGTTGGCCAGGAGCTTGTAAGGGGCGTGTAAACTGTGTAAAACGACGGTCGAGAGTGTTGGGTGAACATCAAATTTGCCGTCTATGCCCAAGACCACGGGAACTCGTGGCGGGCGCCCTTGCTGGAAACACAAAGTGGACTACCCTGGCGGGCACCCGCGCATCGTTTGGTCCAACATGGGTCCGCCCGCTCCCACCCCACCACAATGAGATCGCATTTCCCTGGCATTAGTACCTCCCTGAAGGATGAGGAAGACCGGCGAGCGACGTGCGTGGTTCCATTATGCCATTCTCACCCATGGAGGGGCGGAAACTTCTCGACTCCCAAAGCTGCCCGGTTTAATCTGGCATGAGGAGCCACGTGGAAGTATGACAGACACTAAACACGATCGTTCCGAGCCTCGTGTGATCACGAGTTCGGCCAACCCGCTGCTCAAGATCTTTCGCCACGCCCTGGCGGAAGGCGTCACACGCGAGGGTTGGCTGGCGGTGGAAGGGCCGCACGCCCTGGAAGAAGCTCTCGCCGCCGGGGCCAACGCGACCGTTCAGTCTGTGCTGGCCAGTGAATCAGCGGCGAAGCAATTTCACGTTCTGCTGGATCGCCTTCCGCGTGAGGCCGAAGTCGCGTTGGTGGACGACCAGTTGTTCGCGCGCGTTGCCTCCACTCAGAGCCCGCAAGGAATTGCGGCCCTGGTTGAACTCGCGCAGGACGATCTTGACGCCTTGATTCGCCGCCACGATGCCCTGCTGGTCGTCGCTTGTGGATTGCAGGACCCAGGAAATCTGGGGACTATCATGCGAAGCGCAGTGGCATTGGGCGCTACAGGCCTGCTCACGCTGAAGGAAACGGTGAGCCCCTTTAATCCCAAGGCCGCGCGTTCCTCGGCCGGCGCCATCTTTCATTTGCCGGTATTTCCCAGGCTCGAAGCGGCCAGCCTTTTTTCGCGACTGAGTGCCGCACGCGTCCGGACCATTGGCGCCGAGCGAGAGAGCCCGCACGCGCTCCATCAAGCCGACCTCAAGTGCCCGCTTGCATTCTTAATCGGCAAAGAAGCCACCGGCCTGCCACGGGAGATTCTCGACCGGGCGGACATGCTTCTAAGTAGTCCCATTCGCCCGGGCATGGATTCCGTGACCGCCGCGACCGCGGCCGGCATCTTTCTCTACGAGGCGGC
>JBGPCF010000164.1:0-13036 GCA_041481635.1 Terriglobia bacterium
CAACTCGACCGTCTCCGCCAGACTCTCGTCAAGAATTTGCGCGTGCCTCTCCAGATCCTGCCTGATGCGGCGCTGCTCCGCCCGCACTTCGAAGTAGGCGAAAAGACTGGCCACAAGAATCAGGACCACCGAGAGTGAAACTACCACCCGGAAACCAATGCGCATGATTCATCACTCCGATAATCTTTCCCGTCGATCCACCTGACATTCGGAAGTTAGATATCTCCAGCGAACGAGGATTTGCAATCTGACTCGAGATAAATCACGCCTGGCCTACCCGCTGGCACTGGCAAGACCCCATTACGCCGCATCAACGCCCTAAACATCGACCGGGTTAGAAGGCTCCAAATCAGGAGCAGTGAATAATGTCGGGGTAACTTGATCGAATCTTCATCGGTCCTCAAAAGCATCAAAGACGCTCGAACTGCGAGTGCATGCTTGCAGTTACACAAATAACCTGAGCAATTAAAACCGAGGATTCTGGAGTCGCGTCGCTATTATTGCTTGGCCACATCGCCGCCCTTGCTTCCTTTTTCATTGGCCGTGCCGGCGCGCGGCGTGACGGACACCACAATGTATTCGCGCTCCCTTTTGTCCAATTCAGGAACGAGCACGCGCATCCGATCCTTGTTGATCCGAAACTCAGCTTGCTGCCCGACGGGCAGTAGAAAGGGGTGCTTTTCTTCCTTGGGCCGAATTTTGTAATCCATTTAATCGCCGCGTAACAAATATTCCGGGCAGAGCATTTGGCGTGATTTCGTGTGCTGCGAATCGTCAACTCCAAGTATTCCACCGATACCCTGAGCGCCCTTCGAATCGACTCCGCATTCCACCGATTTCATCTCGACCAACGTCCCTTTTTCATAGAATCGAGGGTCCTTGGCTAGGGCGAAACTGGCAACTAATAGAATGGCGAAGATCAGTTTGAGTCTCATAGGCCAAGCTCCTTATGCGTGTTGGGTGTAAGCGAAAGTTTTGTCGTTACGGAAGGTGAAGAGATTCGCCAGCCGCAATCTTTTCAGCATATCCAATACTCGCCGCCCGGCCGAAACCAGCACCAGCCTTCCACCCACCCCTTGGATCAAGTTGCGCACCGACATTAAGGCGCCCACGCCGGCGCTGTCGGCGTAAGGCACATCGGCGAGATCGATGATCAGTTTTTTCCTGCCGCCATCCAACATATGGTGGACCTCGGTAAGCAACTCATCTGCAATCCACGGCAGCGCGAGGGGACCGTCGAGATCGAACACCACGTAGGTGCCTGCGTGATGGAAATAGAGGTCCGTGTCGGAGCTCCCAGAAGTCAAATGAGCCGATCTTTCGAAATCAGTGGGGACGCGGATGTGAATGGTAGTTTCTCCTTTCCACTTATTCCGCAAGCATATGGCTTGCCACCACACGTATCAAATAGAAACAAACGCAGTTAGGGAATTAATCTGCAAAAACTATTTGAATCATTTTGTTTAAGCGGAGCAATTCTTTCCGCCCGGGTGAAATATCTGCCATGTTTAGTTACATCCATGGGCGCAAGGTGGCCAGCGCCACGCCCCAGAGATCGCACATATTAATATGCAGTTTGTCGTGCGCACGCGCGGAACGCCGGTCTTTCACTTCACACTCTTTTTGCGGCCGGGCTTTTCTCGCGTAAGCACAACTCCTTGCGAAGATCGTCCTGAGCTATACCTCGCAAGGCTAACAACTGCCTCCGTGAAAACCGTTGGCCATGATCAGACAAAGTCCATTCGTAACAGTGCTGGGGGAGGGTAGCAATCGGGTAAATACCCTATTCCGGCAAAATGATTTTAGCGGCAGGATCAGACGTGCGGTTTACCGAGCAGGTTGGCGTCCATGCCGCTCCAGCCGGTGCCGTGGTCAGAGGTCGAGATCTAATTCGGGTGAATCTTGAAATTGCCGTAACAAAGTTTCTTGAGGATGGAGCCGGGCCGCAGCTGGGATCTGACCCAAGTGAGTGGGGAAGCTCCATTCATAGCCTTGTCCCCGTCACTCGGACCAATGGCCAGCCAAGTTGGATCGCCACTTTGGGCCTCCAATTCGTGACAAGTCGGAAGAGAGGTCACAGCATTGACTAGAGCTTCAATCGCTGTCGCCGACTTCGGCGGCGGCGATCGACGCGCCCTTGATCTCCTTAGGCTGAAATTCATCGGACTAATCTGCGTTCACTGAGCGCCTCTGCTTGGGCCATTGGAATGGCCAGGCCAATGACATAGGCTTGGACTCGAACAAAAGTCTTCTAGCCGAGAAACAGCACGTGGATGTACGTGCCCAGCCTGACATTGTAGGACAAGTACCAACCGAGATGATCGGGATCTTCATAAATCACGATCTGGTCAGAATCCCAAAGCCAGTCATCGCAGAAGCCATAATCCTCCGGCGCCACGCTGAAATAGTAGCCGCCAAACCAAAAGCGGTCCCTGCCGCCTCCCTCAATTCGGAAGACGTGGCGGCGGCCAAAGCCGCCCCTAAATCGTCCATGCTCCCAGGGGTGATCGACGTGGTATCGGGGATCGTCGCGGCCGGAATCGTGCCCGACCCAGTTGCCGTCCGTGTGAACGTGGGGAGCGTTGGGATGGTCGGGCCTGTCACTGTAAACGTGATTCTGTGGAGGGTTGGACTCTTGAGCTCCATTGGGTGCCGGACGAAAGTGTTGTGGACGGCTAGGCTCCTGAGTTCGAGCCGGAGCAGGCCCGCGACGGGGAATATATCCGCCACCACCACTGCGACCTTGACTCTGCTTACCGCCACGATCCTTCGCGCCGCCCTCATCCCTGTGTTGCGCAAGAGCTCCGACAGAAACCATTGTTGCCAACGCCAAAAGTCCGATAAGTTTTTTCATTAAGTCCTCCTTTGAGCCTCCCCTTTGGTCTTTTGGGGGCCACCAATGTTCTACCCGTTTTTGCAAACAAGCCTGCCGATGCTTTATCTCCTTCGCAAGTCTCGGCGCCGACAGTCTTGGGTTAAGAATCGCCCCTCGTGATGCGGCCAAGGTCCAGCCTCTAATGGGATTCCACATTCGAACTCAATTGGGCTCTGATCGCGTCACCTGACACCACCAATTCGACTCGACGATTCTGCTGTCGGCCCTGATAGTTGTCGTTTGTTGCGACTGGATTCGTTTTTCCGAACCCTTTGCATGTGATCGAATCCCCGGGAACTCCCTGCGTCGCCAGATAATCGCGTACCGACCGGGCGCGATTCTCGGAAAGAGTTTGGTTGAACTCGTCACTGCCCACGCTGTCCGTGTAACCGTCGATTTCAAGGGTGAGTCCCTGATGGGAGAGCAAGATCCCGGAAACTTTCGCCAGTTTTTCACGCGCTATCGGCTTCAAGGTATATTTTCCGCTGTCGAACAACACGTCCGACATGTTCATGATCAGCCCGCGCGCTGAATCGCGAGTGGCGAGGATCGAGTTTAACTGCTGCTGAAGCTGGGCGCGCAAAGCAACCTTTTCCGATTCGGCCCGTTCCGTTTGCTGTTGTGCTTGTTGGGCAGTTTGCCGTGCCTGCTCCGCGGCTTGCCTTTCCTGTTCTGCTTTTGCTTCGGCAGACTGTTTGGCGGCATCGGCTTCGGCTTTCTCCTGCGCCGCGTGTTCGGCTTGCTCTTTGGCTTGAGCGGCTGCGACAGACTCAGCCTGGGCCGTGGCTCTAGCGTCATCGGCCGCCTTTCGTTCGCGCGCTTGTTCTTCTGCTTCCATCTTTCGCATTGAGATCAAGCGAGCGTCCTCCGCCATCTGTGCTGCTTCACGCGCGTCGGTGATCAGGTCTTTCCGGTTGCCTTTGGACGCCAGGAATCCTTCCGCGTTTTGCAAGTCCAATTCAGCTTTTCTTAAGGTATCGACGGCATAGGTTTCCGCCCCAGCCCACTTTGCGATACGGAGAGCGTTGCGAGCTTCATAAAGTTCAAGTGGGGTCTTTCCATCGATTGCCATCGGTGTCAATTCGGCTGGATTTACATTCGCACTGTATTGGCCCCGCTTCAGCAGCTCGTACTTGGCATCCACTTCCTCCACGGTTCCGTTTGTATCGTTGGTAACAAAGTTTTCCATCACCACCACGTCACTCGGTTGGGTGACGGCGAAATGAGGCTCGGCCGTCACAATCAAGCCAAATGCTTGTAGATCGCTCGTTACTTGGAGCCGGGAATTACCATTATTGTCGAGCAAAACCTCGCCCAGGTTTACCGGACGGCCTTCCGGGCTGATCGCCCACAATACGTAAGTCATGTACTCGGGACCAAAGCGGTTGGCAGGCTCCAGATGCTTGAACTTTGCATCCACTTTAATTGTTCCTTGTTTACTCTGCACGTCAGCGTCGCCGAGGGCAGAGGGAAGAAGGCTGGTGCCTCGGATATCGACTTTCGTATCTGCGCTGCGATGCCGGTAGTTGATAGCTTTAGTGGTGCGCGCCACCACGGTGACACGGTAGATAGGCACGCGGTCAGGTTGCTGGGTGGTTGTTGCAGTTTGCCCAAAAAGTCCAATCGATCCGACGAAAAGGGCCAGCATCGTTGAGAAATATTTAATCATGTATGAATCTCCTTCCGATCTGCGTTTTATTCTAGGATTCCATTGTGGGTATCGCATGTTCAGTTCCATTTGAGCCCAATTTCGGGCAAACGTAATCGCTTCTTTCGCTTAGCAGCGATCAAGTCTCAGGAACCATGCCGGCGCAGGATGTAATCATTTCCAGCCCTCGGCACAAAAGGACAGTTTTTTGAAATGGCGTCTATTACGCCACCTCTTTGGCCAAATCCCCAATTGGGTTGCCGTGTGACTGTTCAGAAGGGTTATCACAATGAGATAGCTAAACCCCGTTAAATGGCTGCCCACCCTTCGAGGAGTACTTCGCCAATGTTTCGTCCAGGGGTCGAGCCGATGGTGGAGCTTCGACCTCGCCTTTGATTAGGATGTTTTGGGCGCTGATCTCACGATGGTAAAGTTTTGCGTTGTCCTCTTTATCCTGCTTCACCACGGCTCCGTCCAGGGACACTCCGGCAAACAAGTCGCGCGTCCGCGAGTAGCTGAGGATCTCAGCATGGAGCTGAATGTCCGTGGCCCCTTCGGCCGATCGTCCCACCGGCCCGGCTGCGACGGACATTTCTGCTCCCAGTTTGACACTATCCCGAACGAGCTTTCGCGCTCCATCGGGGTTCATCACGATAAACACTACGTCCGTAGCCTTACCTCCGATCTGGAATCCAACGCTCCCGGCGCCGAGGGTAAACATCGATGGCGCATCCCACGGACCGTTTCCGCCCTTGCGGCACACCAGAACACCACGGCCATAAGTGCCGCCGATTCCCAAAGCGATCTTTATTTCAGAGGGAACAACGCCAACGCAAACGGCTTTATCCAGCACGTCCCTCGGAATGCCCTTATCTGGCGTCTGCATAATCTCGTTAACGACGTTGGTTGCCTTTTCCAGTTGAGTCTCGCCGGCGAATGCCGGCACACCGAGAGTAAGAATCAGAAAAACCAATGCTAACTTTTTCATTTGAAGCTCCTTTTTGTCTTTGCATCTGCTCGTCGGACGATTTGTTCAAAGCTCATCGAAACTTTGGGCCGGCACTTTTCTTTCATCTTATTCTTGAGTACGTTCAACATGGCGAGCGGCTACTCTTCGAGGATTTCAAGAATCCAGGTTAAAGACGGATGAGGGAAATGGCAATCTGGTGAAACCCTGGTTTAGAGGAGGGAAATACCTGATTCAATTGGATCGCTCACAGCCCTTGGAATTCAGGGTGTCGACAACAATCCTGGATGCGCCGAGGGCGCTTTGGTTAAATTTGGCAGAGGGAAAGAAGAGCGGGAATACCAAAGTACTGGCTTGAATGGGAAGAGCCAGCAGCCAGGAGGGCGGGTGCTTTAACTTCGCGGGTCTCCTTCGAAATCGGCGTGGCATCGATCCAACTTTACAAACTTGGCTGAAGATGGATGAATTTCACCCGAGAAAATTACGGATGTGTGGCATTGATGCTATCCAGCGGACTGTTCCGGTGTTGCAAGGATGGCACTCTTAGAGACGGCTCCACACGTCCCTCAGTCTTTGGCGGCGGGGGTTGCTTCTGCCAAACCAGTTCGCCGCTGTCCACCTCTTCTCTGGCACGCGAAATGGTTTGGAAGTGGAGCTCTTCACCTGCGATCTCGACGATCATAAACGCCCGGTCTGTGTCGAATCCCTTTGCCATTTCGGACGACGGCCGGAGGTCGTTGCTCCCGAAGTTCTCCTGCGTTTCCTAAAACAAAATAACCGATTCCGTGTTGCTGTTTAATCTTTTCATATACGTGGTCGTGCCCTGAAAACACCACGTTAACGGCGTACTTCCAGAGGCTCTAGTTGTGCACGCAAGTCCATGTCGGGCCATGAAAACGGCCGTCCGAATACATCGGGTGGTGGAAGAAGCAAATCTCTCAATAGTCACCCGAGTCGCGGAGTTGATGTTCGATCCAATGGAGCTGTTCAGCATCCATGTTACAATGGAATGTCGCATGCTGGTTTGAAATCTAGGTGCCCGGCGCGGCGACCTATATAACTTACCCGTGGAACCACCCGTCGCGCTTTGCCGCCGGCCAACGATTTTCTCGCGGACCGCGCTCTGACCGGTTCCCCATACTCAGGTGACACCTCCAACTGTGAGCTTTTTCCGGATTCAAGAACCTACAGTTAATCCAAACGAAGAATTGACCGTAGCTTATTGCATTGCTGAAGGTAGAGGCAGGGCCACAGCCGGAACAGTACCCGCCGGAAGCCCGGGCGCGCTCTTCGCTACGGTCAAATGTGAGTGGAAATTTCGGATGTAGTTCTTACGCGGAGTTTGGAAGAAGCTCATACCATCCGAGTCCGCTTCTTCAAGCGCCTGATCATTGTTCCAGTGGTCGTGGTCAATGCGGTACGCGGCGATGACGACGCCCGTGCGGTCCGCTCCGCGCATGCAGTGTACGAACACTGCACCGGTACTGGTGTCTTCCAGCAGCGCCAGTATTTGGAAAATCTGCGCCTCCGTGGGTGGCGTCAGGCCGCTCATCGCGACGTTGACGTACTTCAATCCCAGGGAGGTGACCGTTTGCTCTTCCTCTTCAGAGCGTTTACCGGATTCGCGTAAATCCAACACTGTCTTGACCCCGATCTTTGCCAAGTATTCAAAGCCAGGACCGGTCGGTTGCGCCCCGCGAAAGACGTGGCTATCGACCTGGTAGAAATTGTGGATGCCTTGAACTGACGAGCCGGCAAAGGCCGGTACACTAAACACAAAAGCATACACAAAAATTCGATTGAAATAATTCATTGAAGCATCCCCCCAACAAATTAGCGGACGCTTATTATGATGCCGTCTCATCTCTCCCAGTTGTTCCTCCGAGCGGGCAGCCGCGGTTGGCTGACGTAGGGAGAAGCCACAGGAATAAGCTCTTGTTTTTCAGTGCTCTGCCGTTAGCAAACCCCATTCGCAAACAAGCATCTAATGCTGATGTAAAGGATAAGGAGGGTATTATGAAACCCAAATTTACCTTGATCGTGGCGCTTTTCATTGCGTTGCTAGTCGGAGCTTTGACGCCAATTTCTGCGAGTGCTCACGAACATCATCGCAGACTGCACGTTTACTTCTATTACGGCTCACAGCCCAGCTATTACTATCAGCCGGCTACTGTGTATTACTCCTATTGGCCGGAGGGCGGCTATTACCGCTCTGAAATCCGGCTCCACCATCACCGGAGAGAGTCCCGTGAAGTTTGGAGACACTATCACAGAGACAAGGACTGGGATCGTCGTTGAGACTCACAACGACGGCGTTTGAGCACCCAAAATACTCCCCGGACTCGCGAATGCGGGTCCGAGGACGCCGTTTGCCAAACCTGAATTTTCATGGCAAACAAGCCTTGATTTGACTTTCGCCTTTCTTCTGGTATTTTGCCCTTCTTCATATATCCGTTTCCCGATCTCCCAATCAACGGTGTTTCTAAATCGTTTACGGTCACGACCGCTTTTGATACGTTGAGCTCATGCCGCAACACTCGTGCACCCTCGACCATCATCAAGAAGCCGTACTCTGTGTGGCTTGAGAAGGCTCATTGTGAAGAAAAAGACCTGGTGGGGAAGAAACACATGGCGCAGCATAAGCATGCCCCGGAAATGCAGCACGGTCAGCGGCCCGTTTATTCTCCACGCGCGCTTGCAGGCCAATGATAATGTGAGGATTTGAAGCTGAAAGGAGTAGTACGCGCCGTTCACAATGCGCTCAATCCATCAAACCAGCGGAAACCAGCGAAGGCGAATGAGACATTAGTCAATGCTGTGTCTTCTCTTCCGACTTGTCACAAATTGGAGGCCCAAAGTGGCAATCCAACTTGGCTGGCCATTGGTCTTAGTGACGGGTACAAGGCTGCGGCCCACCATCCCGAGGAACCAGACCGATCCTTTCTTGCCAAGCGGAGTGTGGAAGCCGATGCCGAGTGTTGATTCGTGGGTTTTAGGTTCAGTGGCAGTCGCTTTTGTGGCATCCTGATCGTAGAGTTCGAGGTCAAGTTCTGTTTTGTTTTCAAACTCGTGACCAACGATGACGCCTCGTATCCACGAGTTCGAGACACCTTTGTTGGTAAACCAGTATCCAACCTCCCCGGAGATGCGGATGGGGCCGATTCTGCTGTTGGCTTCCATAGGCAAGAGAAATTGAGGACCCGGGTCCACAATGTCACGGCGTACTGAGCGGGTGGGGTTGCTGAACAGGAGTTGAGGGTAGATCGACATGGCAAAACTGGACTCCCTCCTGCCATTTGCGTCCGGCTCTGCGGTTTTCGGATGGTGCGAGTAAAAGCGGAATTTAACCCCAAACAAAGAGTTTCCGAGGCCTGCGGCAACATGGCCGGAGGAGTCTCGCGACTCGTGAATGCTGATAGGCATCTCGTACTTGAGTTGAACCCTGTTGCCCAAGCCGTAATTGATGTCAATATTGGGCGTTTCATAAAAGCCTTCAGTGGGGTTGCGATCGCCAACGAGGACCGTATTTATCTCCCAATTTCTGTTTTCTGGAGTGTCAGGGTCATCCGATCGAAAGGGTGGCCCCCCCTGTGCCAAGGCCAGAGGCGAAATGCAAGTGAACTCGGCCAAAATCAGGCACAGAAATGGAGCGGTCCGTTTCATGACGCCACCCGCCTCCAACATTCGGCGAACAAAAGCGGCCCAAGGTGCTCTCAATGTTGACACTCTCGGCGAATTCATACTGGCTTTCCCAAAGTTTTGTACCATCCCGAGTGAGAAAGTTTACATCACTGTTCGCAGGGGGTGAAATGACATTTGGCGGCTGCATGGAGCAATAGACGGCTAGTATTGTCGGCCTGGATGATTTCCCCAAACCATCACTCGAATCGGGGGATATTCGGCCCGCCACAATGACTAAGGTATTTACCTCCTGAAACTAAGGCAAACCACTGATTGAGTCCGTGGCCGTCCCGGCGCAGAATCGCGCGTATCTAGAGAGGTCTCGGGTGGACTCCGGTGGAGGACTAAAAATGGACCCAACCCGGAGTCTAGACTGCAATGCCCGAGGCCTCTCTCCCCAAATTCATCCGCATTTCCAAATGGGAGGTGATGAATTAATTGGAATCTTCCAATTTGCATTGCGGATGAGAATTCGAGTTTTGAATTACGGGAATTCAATCAATATCTGGCAATTTGATTGCTGACAAAAGCTAAATGACGTTTCGCAGGTTGAGGACGATCATACGGACAAAAAAAAGAGGCTTATATGACCAAGAGAAAACAGCTTATTGCCTTCAGTCTGGCACTTGCCGTACTGATTCTTCCGGTCGCGGCGGTCGGTAAAAAAGGAAATAGCGTCCGGAAACATGATCTGCAGGCTGCTGAAAACCGGAGTGCGGTGCTCTGGCAGGCGCCTAATGACATCCGTTCGCGAAACCTGCTTTACGGGCCGGGCGGAAAAGAGGATGCCCCGCACACGGGGTACACTTTCATCAAGGAAGATTTGAACGGGACCAACCCGAAGTTCGATGTCCGCGACGAAAACGAGGTCAAGTGGAAGGTCAAACTGGGAATCGAGGCACGACCGGAGGTAGTGGCCACTCGGCTGGTGTGGGCTGTCGGCTATTCGGCGAACGAAGATTACTTCCTGCCAGAACTGCGTGTCGAAAACCTGCCCGTACACCTTCTCCGCGGACAGAGCCTTGTGAGTGCCGGGGGGACGGTGCACAACGTCCGCTTGAAGCGATCCTTGAAAAATGAAAAGAAAGTTGGGGACTGGCAATGGCGAGCCAACCCCTTTGCCGGGAGCAGGGAGCTTAACGGGCTCAGGGTAATGATGGCACTCCTCAACAACTGGGACTTGAAGGACGAGAACAATTCCGTTTATGAGGAAAAGCATCTCCAAGGATCTGAGAGCCCCGCGGAGGTATACATGGTAAGTGACCTGGGGGCCAGCTTTGGGACTACAGGGCGAAGTTGGCCTCGCACGAAGGCCAAGGGCGACCTCACATCCTACTCCCACTCCAAGTTCATCACCAAGGTCACGCCGGAGTATGTGGATTTTAACGTGCCGACACGACCCTCATTAATTTACTTCTTCAGCTTGCCTGAGTTTATTTCACGAATGCACTTGCGCTGGATTGGCAAGCGGATTCCGCGGTCTGATGCACGCTGGGTCGGGCAACTGCTTTCCCAACTGTCTTCGGAGCAGATCCGGGATGCATTTCGCGCCGCCGGATATACCCCCGACCAGGTGGAAGGGTTCAGCAAAGTTGTGGAAGCGAGAATCGGAGAACTGAACGAGCTCTAGGAGCGGGCAGGGGTCATAGTTCCGTTAGGCGGTGACTTTTCCGGAGTGCGGCTCAAGATTCTCCATCGCCGGGTGGAATTGGATCTCATAGAGTCCGGCATAAAGCCCGCCTAATTTGAGCAGTTCGTCGTGACTGCCGCTTTCGACTATTTTACCGTCGTCCACAGCGAAATTGGTGTCCGCGCGTTGGACGGTCGCCAGCCGGTGCGCGATCACAATGCTGGTCTTCCCCTCCATTAGCCGGTCCAAGGCCTCGAAAACAAGTTTTTCGGAAGCCGCGTCGAACCCGGAGCTGGGCTCATCCATAATTAGAATTGGCGCATTGCGGACAATAGCGCGTGCGACAGCGATCCGCTGGCGCTGGCCGCCGGAAAGCGTCACGCCGCGCTCCCCGATCATCGTGTCATATCCTTCCGGCATCTTCTCGATAAACTCGTGGGCATTTGCAAGCTCGGCGGCACGTAGCAGTTCCCACCGCGAATGCGGTCGTTACACCTCGATGAATGGCTGCCCACCCTTCGAGGAGTACTTCGCCAATGTTTCGTCCAGGGGGCGTGCCTATTGTGGGGCTTCGACCTCGTCTTTGAAAGGCAAGACCTCAAGTTGAGCATTAGCTTCAAGTCCTCACAGACCTCCCCGTGAGCAAACGAACGAATGCGGTGAGCGATATTGCGCCCAAGGTGGCCACGCCGATGGTGTAAAGCAGGCCACCTTCACCGGCAGAGCCTAGCTCGCGCATGATGGCCCCACCAATAATGGCTCCCACGATGCCAAGCACGATGTCCACAACAACGCCATATCCGGAACCTCGCATGATGTGTCCAGTTGTCCAGCCTGCAATCAGTCCGACAATAAGCCACCAGAGAATGTGCATTGGTGCCTCCTTATCCAAACTTATTGCTAATCCACTCGAGTTTCTTCAGCCGCCGTGGAGAAATCCCAAAGTGCGCCAAACATTAACGATCCGTGGGATCTCTCAACATCAAACTCATTAACCTAGTCTCAGCAACATTCATTTTCAATCTTGAGCCCCTTCAAAATCGCGAGCGGCTGCAGTTTAAGAGTTCCAAGGAGCCAGCCTACCCACTTATGAGGGGGAGGGCAATCTGGTAAAACCCTGCTTCGAATGAGGCAAACACCTGAATCGATTGCGACCGCAAGCAGGATGGGGAATCAGGATCTCGCCACCAATCCGTTATGCACGTGGCACGCTGTTTATGAATCTGGCAGAGCGAATGAGGATCAGGAATATCACGATGCTGGTCTCAATGCCGGGAGCCACCAATCAGGAGAGCGAGAACGACAACTTCTCCAGTTTACTCCGAGTTTGGCGCGGCACGTCAGGGAGGTTCTGGGAAAAACAACTTTCGCATGGAGAACCCAATAAAGTAGTCCAAATCGGGCACGATCAACCAATCGACGCCTTACTGAACACGTTCAGTTGGGGTCCACTCAAAACTGGCCGTCTAGCACATTTCTTGCGATCAGATCGAGGCAAGGCGCTATCTTGCCCATGGCATTTTCGTCCAATCAATTACAAGTTCAGAGAAAACTCTTCAAATGTGAGTAATTTTGACCTAGTAGGATTCCATCGAGCATTTTATATGGAATCCTATAAATATATACAGTAATTAGACTTATCAAAAGTCGTCGAACGTTTGGAACCCGCGATGCAAGAAGAAGCTGAGGTGACGTTCTCGAGTGAGGGGAGGAGCAATAATGAGTAACCGAATGGCCTCAGACAAGAGCAGGTTGAACAGGTGGGCGCGAGGGACCGGCAAATTGGCCGCACAGACTGAAATGACAGTAATGGAGGCGAAGACTAAATTTGGGGCGAAAGTTCGGGACATTAGTGCCTGGAAACTGAGAGTCTTGAAAATGCTGGCAGAGCAGCATCAGGCGAGTCACCGCGCGCTGAAAGAATTCAAAGTTGGGCTGGAAAGGGCCAGCACAGAATTGAACGATGCCTATCAAAGTGCCGTCAGCCAGTTCCGCTCTTGAAACGCTTGAGACTCCGTTCCCATAACTCGCGCAAAGGGGGTAGACACAATGAAGATTTTACTGATTATGTGTCTTGCAACGATTGTTTCGCTGACGGGGGCTGCTTCGAGCGCCCAACAAGAAGCAGCAAGATCTAAAGAAAAGGCTGAAGCTGGAATCAGTGAAAGACAGCAATATCAAGAGAAGATTGAAGCGAAGCTCCGCGAACTCGACAAGGAGATCGTTGCCCTGAAG
>JBGPCF010000165.1:0-12890 GCA_041481635.1 Terriglobia bacterium
GGCAATTTTCGATTCGAGCTCGACGGCCGTGGGGGACAGCTTTGGATCCAGGTCGTTCAAGACCCTCTCTTTGGCCCTTTGACCAAGCGCCCGGGCGGGCATTATTTGACCGCCATCGCGCGGCTGAAGCCGGGAGTATCCGCGACGCAGGGCCAGGCGGAAATGGATGCACTCGGCCCACGGCTGGCCCAACAATATCGGCCAGGGGACGACGGTTGGGCGATTCATACGATATCTCTACGAAGGGTTCTGGCCGAGGACGCCACGGCCCCGCTCCTCGTGTTACTGGCCGCGGTCGGGCTGGTGCTTTTGATCGCGTGCGCCAATGTGGCTAATCTTCTTCTGGCACGCGCAACTTCCCGCGCCAAAGAGTTCGCCGTAAGGGCGGCCCTCGGCGCGGGACGGACCCGAATCCTGCGCCAGTTGCTGACCGAGAGCGCTGTGCTCGGTCTGCTCGGTGCTGCCGTTGGCATCGGTCTGGCTTACTGGGGCATTCAAGGGCTGAGCGGACTGCTGCCAGCTGGATTTCCTAGCGTGGAGTCCATTCGAATGGAGGGATCCGTGCTGGCGTTTTCCCTCTTGCTTTCACTCGGGGCGAGCTTGCTGTTTGGAGTGGCTCCGGCGCTGTTCGCCGCCGATCCTAGACTTCAGACAACCCTTCAGGAAAGCGCCGGGCGCCCCGGCGAAGGAAAGGGACGCCGGCGGGCGCGCAATTTTCTGGTCGCAGCGGAAATCACACTGGCGATGGTGCTCCTGGTGGGAGCGGGCTTGCTCATCCGCAGCTTCGCGGCTCTGATGTCCGTCTACCCCGGGTTCGATACCCGGCAGCTTCTAAAGGCCGAAGTGTCTCTTCCACGGTTTCAGTACTCGACACCACAGCAGTGGGTCGACTTTTCGAACGACGTTCTGGCGCGAGTCCAAGCCCAGCCGGACTTGCGGGACACTGCCGTGGCTGTTCCGCTGCCCCTGGCTGACCAAAGCTCGAATCTGTCTTTCCGGATTGCAAACGCTCCTGCTTTGCCTCCCGGCAGGATTAACGCCGCCGACTTCGAATCGGTGAGTCCGAACTACTTCCACGTGGTCGGCATTCCCCTCCTGCGCGGGCGCTATTTCAGCCAGCAGGACGCCATGTCCACGCCGCGAGTGGCGATCATCAGCGAAGCGCTGGCGCGGCTTTACTTCCCCCATCAAGATCCGCTCGGACGGCAGCTCATCTTCGGGTTTCCGCTGGATAGCGACGTCAAGCGCGAGATCGTTGGGGTCGTCGGAGACGTGCGGGATACTGCGCTCAATCAAGCCCCTGGGCCAATGATGTACGTTCCCTTTGCGCAAGTTCCTCTTTGGGGCGTGGTCCTGGTGGTCAAAACCTCGTCGAGCGCTTCCGCCGCAGCCCACGCCATCCGGCTAAGAGTGCATGAGGTGGATCGTGATCTCCCCGTGACCGACATCCAATGGATGTCAGAGGCCGTCGATGCGTCGCTTGGCCAGACTCGCCTTCGCACCTGGCTGCTCGGCCTGTTCGGCGCCATGGCGCTGGCGCTTGCCGCCATCGGAATTTTCGGCGTGGTGTCCTATTCGGTATCGTGCCGGACGCACGAGATCGGCATCCGGATGGCGCTTGGCGCAACTCGCGCCAACGTGCTCCGGCTGATTCTCAGGGAGTCCGCAAAGCCGGTGCTGCTCGGCCTGGCCTTGGGCATCCCGGCGGCGCTGGCCCTCGCGCGTTTTCTCTCCAGCTTGCTTTACGGCGTGCGCCCCAGCGATCCGCTTACCCTTGCGGGTGTGGCCATTTTGCTGCTGCTCGTGGCCATTGCGGCGTCCGTAATTCCTGCACGCCGGGCGACGAAGGTCGACCCTATGGTGGCGTTGCGCTACGAATGAAGTCACTGAGTGATCGGATGATTAGGTGATTGGGTGATTGAAAGGCAAAGAGCTTTCTAAATGCCGCGTTGCCTTGATGACACATCTTTTTGAGGTGCCTGAGATGACCAGGTTGAGAGCATGGGCTTCCCGCTTATCGGCTTTATTTCGCCGGCACCGACGTGATGAGGAACTGGAGGAGGAAATCCAGGCTCATCTGCGCATGGCGGCACAGGAGCGCGCGGAATCGGGCGAAAGTGCCGAGCAGGCGCGCGCCTCTGCCGTCCGCGAGTTTGGCAACGTCCTGATGGTCAAAGAAGTTACACGCAACATGTGGGGTTTCGCATGGCTGGAGACATTGATGCAAGATTTTCGATACGGCCTGCGAATGTTGGCCCGAAGCCCCGGCTTCACGGGCATCGCAATCATCACCTTGGCACTCGGCATCGGCGCGAATACTGCTGTTTTTAGTGTGGTGAATGGGATTCTCCTGCAGCCCCTGCCTTACAAGGATCCCGACCGGCTGGTGATGTTATGGGAAGCCCACCGGCACTTTGGTGAGCGCCTCGCCTTCTCATATCCGAACTTTCGCGATTTCAGGGATCAGAATCACGCATTTGAGGAAATGGCTGCTTTCACCTTACTGACTTTGCACTTGGCGGGCAGGAGCGCTCCGGAAATTGTTTCCACGTCATGGACGACCGGCAGCCTGTTCCAAGTAGCCGGCGCCGAACCCATCCTGGGGCGCACCTTCCTGCCAGAGGAAGAAAAAGCTGGGCAGGGCCAAGTTGCCGTAATCAGTTACAGGCTCTGGAAGCGCCGGTTCGGTGGAGACCCGACGATCCTTGGGAAGCAAGTTCGCGTTACAGGCTGGGATCGCACTGTGGACCGCACCATCGTGGGTGTTATGCCGCCCGGTTTCGTCTTCCCCTCTGGGGAGGCTACGGGGTTCAATGAGCAGTCCGCCTGGACGAAAAAGGGAATGGGAGCAGATATCTGGGTTCCCCTCCTCAGCTTCGACCCCAAATTCCTCGCGGAGGTTGCGGAGAGCCGTGAGTTTGACGATCTCTTCGTGGTAGGGCGCCTCAAGCCCGGCGTAAGGTTGAGCGTGGCTCAAGCGGAGATGGAGACCATTGCCGTGCGCCTCCAGCAACAATACCCCAAGGAAAACGAGGGGCGGGATGTTCGCTTGGTTCCGCTCCACAAGCAGATTGTTGGCAGGATTCGTCCTTCTCTCATGCTTCTGCTCTTCGCCGTTGGGTTCGTGCTGTTGATTGCTTGCGCTAACTTTGCCAACCTGCTGCTCACGCGCGCCGCCTCTCGAGAGAAGGAGTTCAGCGTACGAGCTTCGGTGGGCGCCAGCCGAGGCCGACTCATCCGTCAACTGCTCTCCGAAAGCGTGCTGCTGGCACTGTTGGGTGGCGGAGTGGGGGTCCTGTTAGCGGTGTGGGGTCTGGAGGCTCTGGTGGCTCTTGCTCCACGGGAAGTCCCCCGGCTGGAACTTGTGCAGATGAATGGAACGGTGCTCGCCTTCTCGCTAGTGGTTTGCACACTGACCGGACTGCTTTTCGGACTGGCACCTGCGCTTCACGCCTCGAAGCCCGACTTGAATGAATGCTTGAAAGAAGGTGGCCGGACCCTCGCGGGCAGTCGCCGAAGTCATCGACTTCGGAACGTGCTGGTTGTTACGGAGATCGGATTGGCGCTGGTGTTACTTGTCGGCACGGGTCTGATGATCCGGAGCTTCATACGCCGGCAGGGGTTTCGCTGGGGCTTCAACTCCAAGGGCCTCGTTACCATGTTTATCATACGCCACGGTGCGAATGGCGAGGAGGAGACGCGCCGTTTTATTGCCTTTGAGCGGGAACTCCTCCGGCGTGTTGAGGCTTTACCGGGCGTACAATCTGTGGGGATTGTCGGAAGGGTGATTCACGATGGGGGAGACATCGGCGCCGGCTACCAGATCGAGGGCCGCAACCTGCCACCGGCGGCTCAACCACCTCGCATCCCATTTGAAGGGGTAAGCCCCAGTTACTTCCGCGTGATGGAAATCCCTCTGATGAGGGGGCGGGAGTTCACTGAAAACGATACTGCGGACTCGCCGAAGGTTGTCATTATTAACGAAGCGATGGCCCGCCGCTTCTTCCATGGCGAAGATCCCATTGGAAAGCGAATCCAGGAGTCCGGGTCGGGCCGCAACCCTTGGTTGACGATTGTCGGGGTCGTCGCCGATATGCACTTCGTTGCGTTCCAGGACTCTGTGCGGCCCATGTTTTATTATCCTTACACCCAGGCTCCACCCGACCCTATGACCGTGTTGGTTCGCACCTCATCCGATCCCAAGGCTCTCGCCGAACCTCTTCGCCAGGCGGTTTGGTCTCTCGATCAGGACCAGCCTGTGTATCAAATCGAGACCATGGTCGAACAGCTCAAAGGATTAATGGCTCAACAGCGTTTCATGATGGTTCTGCTGGGGGCTTTCGCGCTCCTGTCCATCGTCCTCGCGGCCGTGGGGATCTATGGGGTGATTTCGTACTCAGTCGAGCAGCGCACGCACGAAATCGGAGTTCGTGTAGCGCTGGGAGCCGGGCGGCATGATGTGCTCCGCCTCGTGGTTGGACAAGGGATGATTCTGACGGTGATCGGTATAGTGGCTGGCCTGGCGGCCGCATTTGCTTTGACTCGCTTCCTGGCTAGCATGCTTTTCGAGGTTCGGCCCACCGACCCGCTGACATTCGCCAGCGCGTCCCTGCTGCTGACGGGTGTGGCGATACTCGCCTGCTACATCCCGGCGCGCCGGGCGGCAAAGGTCGATCCCATGGTGGCGCTGCGGTACGAATGAAGTAATTGAGTGATTGGCGATCGGGCCATTGAGCCATTGAAGCAGCGGCTGGCTTTGGTCTTTAAAATAAATCAATGAGCCATAAATCAATGAATTAATTGGGGAGTTAATGGACGCCCAGGTCCAAGAACTTTGCCTAGCGAAGGGTGAACTCGTCGGTATGGGTTACAAATTCAGGATAGGCGCCGGCGCCAAGTTCGGTTAAATCCATCCCTTGCCGCTCATCTTCTCCTGCCACGCGTTGCGGGAGGAGGCGATGCAAAACCCAATTCAGCCCATATGTCAGCGGCAAGACAAAGCCTATCAAGGTGGCGATACCCACCAATTGCGCCACCCACTGGCCGGCATCGCCGGCGCCAAAATCACCTGCAGGATTGTTGGCCACATTCAGCACGGGCGCGGAAAAGCGTGCAAAAAGGCCGAGGGCGAAGATACCCCAGATGCCGCACAGAGCGTGGACCGAGATCGCGCCACCCGGATCGTCGACCGTCAAATGCAATTCCAGCCATTCGACGGAGAAGGGGATCAGGGCGCCGGCGATTAAACCGATGATAATCGCACCGGCGGGATTGATGAAGGGGCAAGCGGCGCTGCTGGCGACCAACCCTCCTACCCAACCGTTAGCGCTGAGCGATGCGTCTGGCTTTCCAAAACGCACCCGAGTGGTCACCAGGGCGGCTAAGCCGGCAGAACCGGCCGCCAAAAAGGTATTGACCGCGATCGTTACCACCCACGCCGGTTGGATTCCGTAGAAGAGGATGGCACTTGCACTATTCAATCCCAACCATCCCACCAGGGCGAGCAGACATCCGAAAAGCACGTAGACAGGATTGTGTCCGGGGACTGCTGCCGGAATGCCTTCCGTCGAATACTTGCCCCGGCGCGGGCCGAGAATCCAAGTCATGGATAGGGCGGTGAGCCCGCCCACCGCTTGAATAGTGCCGGAGCCTCCGGCATCAACAAATCCGTGGCCCAGTCCGTAATTGACTCCCAGTTGAGCCAACCATCCGCCGCCCCAAACCCAGTGAGCGAACAGCGGGTAGGTGACGCCGGCAAGGAGAGCAGTGGAGGCGCAAATTGCGCTCAGCCGCCACCGGTCGGCTCCGGCGCCCAGCGGGATCAGCCCGGCCAGGCTCACGCTGAGCATTTGGAGGAATAAGACCAGGGTGATAGTCAGGTCGTCGCGCCCCACCCCCCGGGTGAAAAGGGGTTCGGAGGCAATCCAGTTCCAGGTGTGGCCGCCCACGGTAAAAGCGTGCGACAGGCGTCCGATATAGCCCTGCCACGCAAATCCGAAAATGACATACGCCAAAGCAGCCACCGCAATTACGCACAGCGAGGTGAGCATGGCGTGAGCCGCGCTGCGCGAGCGGCCCAACCCCGTATTAATCAAGGCGAGTCCGGCCAGGGCAAAGGGAACCAGGAAGATGAAGAAAATGCAGAGGACTGCTGAGACGCAGGAGAGCGGAGGAAAAGGAAGTTGGTTCACCCTCTCTCCTCTCGTACAACGAGATGGGAGCGGAACACCAAGACCAGGCCCAGGACTTCAACGCCAAATCCTGCCAGGGCAAACGCATTCCGCGGGACTTCCGAATTCAGAAGGATGATTGCGCTCAACACGAGCAACCATCCCGCCAACAACAACACGAAGCCGACCAGTTTCATGCCCCGTCCTGCATGCCACGGAGGGTTTGCTCCTCCCCGGCCTTTTGATTTTGCGTTTTAAGATATCACAACCGCTTCACTTCAACCGTAGTGCGCGCGACGGGGCGCGTCTAATCGATTATTTTTATAGTGCCTAGAAGCTGAAACGCATCCGCGGGGAGAATGGAGCGCGAGGCTCCGGCCTCCGGAAGCCGCGCATCGCCCGCTGGGCACGATGGACATTGGGGTTGGTGGCATAAGCGGCTGGCTCCACCGCACCCAACTTTTATTCCAACTAGAAGAAAAACTTGGCCAAGGTATTTTTATCCTCGCCAAAAAAACTATTTGTTTGACGCAAAATTCCCCACCCCTTAACTTCGAATCATCAGCTCATACGGGCAAGGCAGTATGTGGGGGAGGGCTTCAGCTGATCGCAAGCCGTAACGGTCCTCTCCAAGTTTCAATACCAAACCAACTTGCAAAAGGAGATTAGACATGGCGGATAACGCCCCGGTTGAAATGAAGAAGACTCTGGGCTTGACGGGTTTGACGATGAACGCGATGGCGCTCATCGCACCCGGCGCCTTCTTGTGGCTGACATTTTTCACCCAGGCGACAGAAGGCGCCACGTCGCCGGCCATGTGGGCGGGCATCGTGCTTGCCCTCTTGCTTTGTTTGGCGACCGCGGTGTGTTACGCGGAGATGGCCAAACTCTATCCGGGCACCGGCAGTTCCTACTACTTTGCCGAGCAGGCCTTCCTCAATCACGACAAAGCGTGGCGCTACGCGCGGCTCTCCAAGTTCATCGTCGGCTGGGCGTCTCACCTCTATTACTGGATCTATCCGGGCGTCATGGTGGGCGTGACGGGAGTCATCTGCGGCTATCTGGTGGGCACTCTCTGGCCGAGTTTCATGAACGCCACCAATCCGGGCCCCGCCTTCATGATGCTGGTCGCGATTATCGTGTCCTTCGGGGTGGCCTATATCGCGCACCGCGGGGTAAACGGATCCACCTCGGTCAACATCGCCATCAACGTCATCCAGATTTCCGCCCTCGTGTTGTTCTCCGTCCTGGCACTGGGCTACCGGATGAACCATCCTCCGGGCAGCGTCGCGTTGCAGTTTGACTCGCAGACGAGCACTGCTTATAGCTGTGAGTTTGCCACCACCAAAACCGTGGTGAACGGGCAATCCACCGACACTATCACGCGTGACGCGGACGGGAATCCGCAGTGCGCGAAAGACGCTTCGGGCGCTCCCGTTCCTTATCATGTGACTTACCCGACGCAGGACACGGATGGCACCTTTCTTTCCCATCCCAGCGCCGCCTCGGTGATCAGCATGCATAATTTCGGCTGGATGTTTATTCAAGCCACCGTGGCCATCCTGATCCTGGTGGGGTTCGAGTCAGTCACCTCAATGGGCGGCGAAGCGAAGAACGCCAAACGCGACGTGCCCATCGCGGTGATTGTGTCTCTGCTGGTCCAGGGGGCATTCTGCTACCTCTTCGAGTATTTTTCCGCCAACTACTTCCTGAACAGCGGCTACACCATGCACAATGCGGCGGGCTCGGCGGCGCCCATCGGCGACATGATGATCATGGTCGGCGATGCGCTGCTTGGCCCGGGGCGCGGACGCATCTTCATGCTGTGCGAGGCGGCCACCGTGTTCCTCGCATTGATCGGAACCACCCTTTCCTGCATGAACACCGCAGCGCGCGTAACTTACGCCATGGGGAAGGACAATGAAGTTCCGGTCAATTTCGGGATGCTGCACTCCAAGAACTTGACCCCGCATCGCGCCATCTGGACCCTGGCCATCATCTCCGCCGTGGTTGGGTGCTTGACGGTGGTGATGTTCTTCGGTGATGGCAGCGCTCCCGCGGATGCGGCCATCCAGGCTTTGCCCCACGGTTTCTGGTCGAGTTGGGGATACACAACGCACGACAAAATGGCCGCCTTACCCAATTCATTTCTCACCATGGGGCTGGCGTCCAACTTCGGTACGTTCTTGCTCTACGGCCTGAGCTGCATCACCTGCCTGGTGTGCTTCCACGGCCATCCGAAGTTCAAGTTTATCCGCCACGCCCTCATTCCGGCCTTCGGACTGGTGGCCAACCTCGCCTGCATGGCCTTCTACCTGATCGGGCCCTTCATGGGGTACGGGACGAAGATGGAACCTCTGCTGGCCCTTGGGTTCGCGCTGGTCTGGGCCATCTACGGCGCAATCTACTTTGCCCGCTCCAGCAAGAAAAAGGGCCGGACGACGTTGGTTGAAGCTGAGGCTCGCAGCGTCCAAGTGGGCGCTTGACCGTGGAGTAAGATTCTTTTCTAATTTTCGGGCGGGCTTAGGCCCGCCCGTTTTTTTTGCCGGGGATGAGGCATAATGTATTGAGGCGGAGTCAGGCCAATCGTCGTAGGGGCGAAAAGCTCTGCACACGGGATCGCCCCAACTTATAGCTCTATGCTCGATCTAGAATTCGCCCAGCTCTCCGATCCCGGAAAAGTACGCAAACAAAACGAAGACTTCGTGGGCATAGTTGCTCCCGCGTCGTTGGCCCAAATACGCACCCAAGGCTGGCTCTTCGCTTTGGCCGACGGAGTGGGCGGGCACGAGCAGGGCGAAATCGCTTCCCAGACCGCGGTGGAAAGCGTGCTGGCGGGGTTTCGCGCGGCGTCACCGGGAGAATCGCACACCGCACTCTTGCCACGTCTGGTGCAATCCGCCAACGAAAAAGTATTCAACACCGGACTCAAGATGGCCCAGGGGGGCGCTTCCATGGCCACAACGTTGGTGGCGTGCGCCCTACGGTTCGATCGTGCAGTGGTGGCTCACGTGGGCGATTCGCGTTGTTACCTGATCCGGCGCGGCCACGCGACGCCCCTGACGCGGGACCACACGGTGGCCAACGAGCAGGTGCGCCTGGGCGTGCTATCGGCGCGGGAGGCGGCCGAGGTGCCCACCCGCCACGTGCTCAGCCGCTCGCTGGGCAACGACATGTTTGTGAGCGTCGAGACCAGCGAAAACCAGGTGCAGGCCGGTGATGTGCTGTTGCTTTGCTCGGATGGGCTCCACGGCGCCGTGCCCGCCAAGGAACTGAGCCGCATCACCAGCCATGCCGCGGATTTGAAAACGGCGGCGCAGGATCTGGTGGACCTGGCCATCGAACGCGATGGCAGTGACAATATCAGCGTTCAGTTGATTCGCATTCGAGGTGTCGAGCGAGTGGGCATGTACCGGGGCCGGCCCTACAAACTCCGCTAGTGCAGCGGCGGGAAATCCGCAGCGGATCGGGGCTCTTGCCGTCTGCAAGCGTGGAACATCAAGCCCGGGATTTATGGTTTCTTTACGCACTCCTTATATTTTATTAACGGAAAATCAGGCATGATAGAGGGGAGACGACACGCCGGTTTCCCGGCGCCCTCTCTGCGCAGAAAACGTTCTAAATGAATCCTATCCATCCCGGGGACCAACTCGACCACTACCGCATTGAGAGCGTCGTGGCGCGCAGCGGTATGGCTTCCATTTTTCGCGGGACCGATTCGCGCACTGGCCGTCCAGTGGCTATCAAAGTGCCCCATCCGGAAATGGAAAGTGATCCCGTATTCTTCGAGCGTTTCCAGCGCGAGGAGGAGATTGGGAAGAAACTGGATCACCCGGGCGTGATGAAAGTTTTTGCCGATGAAGACCGCAGCCAGGTCTACATGGTGATGGAGTGGGTGGATGGGCGGCTCCTGCGCCAAATCCTCAATGAGTCTGGAAAATTTTCCGTCGAGCGCGCGGTTCGTATCGCGGGTGCCATCCTGGATGCGCTGGAATACATTCACGCCCACGGGGTGGTGCACCGCGATTTGAAGCCGGAAAACATTATGGTCGATGCCGAGGATCACATCAAACTGATCGACTTTGGCATTGCCGCCAACGTCGGAGCGCGGCGAATCACCTTTGCCAAACTATCGCAGACCATGGGCACGCCCGATTACATTTCGCCTGAACAGGTGAAAGGCAAGCGCGGCGATGCGCGCAGCGATTTGTACGCGGTGGGTGTGATGCTTTACGAAATGCTCACCGGGACGGTGCCATTCCCCGGCCCCAATCCCTTCGTGATCATGAACGACCGGCTATTGAATAACCCTGTCCCGCCGCGTGAAATCGATCCCACGATTACGCCCCAGCTTCAGGAAATCATCTATCGCGCCATGGAGCGCGACCCTCACAAACGTTACGCCACCGCACGCGAATTTGTCTGGGACCTTCAGCATCAGGACCAGGTGGGCGTCGCCGAACGTCCCGAACTACGCGACTGGAAGCAGCGGCGCTCGCCATGGGTCAGGCGAGTCTTGTTTTACTTGATGCTGGTGATGATTCCCGTCGTCATTTTTGGCCTGTTGCTGTGGGTCGCCAAGCACAAGTGAACTAAGCGGCAAAGCGTGTGGGGCGGTAGGCGTCAATAGGGTGGGAAGTTGAGCCCGTCAGGATGAGTTCTGAGATCAACTGGGCGGTGACGGGCGCCAGCAGAATCCCATTTCGAAAATGTCCGGTGGCAAAGGCCAGGTTCTCCAATACTCCGTAGCCGAAGATGGGCAGGTGGTCCGCGGTATCGGGTCGCAGTCCCGCCCAGGCACGGCGAAAATGCAGGTTCTTCACCATCGGCGCCATGCGCTCCAGACCTTCCAGGATCGAGCGCAGTCCTTCGCCCGTAACCTCTTTTTCAAATCCCACGTATTCGGAAGTAGTGCCCGCAATGATCCCGCGTCCCGCCCGAGGCACGAAATAGTGGTGTCCGGCGCGAACGGTGAGCGGCAGATCGGTGGGCGCCTCGAACTCGATCATCTGGCCTCGGCAAGGCTTGACGGGAACGGAAATCCCCAGCGGCTTCATCAGGCCGCTTGACCAGCACCCTGCCGCGAGAATGAAATGAGCGGCAGAATAATTCTCCGGGCTGGAATGGTTGCCGGCCTCAACACTCTGGACGCGCCCGTTTTGGGCATCGATTCTGGTCACTTCCCTGCCCTTCATAAACTTTACCCCCAGCTTTAGGCACGCTTGCGCCAGTGCCTTCACCAAGCGTTCGTTGTCCACCCAGTGGTCACCGGGAATAAAAAGGCCGGATTGAATGTTGAGAGAAAGTCCTGCCACGCGGCTGTGTACGTCTTTCGCGGAGAGTTTTTCGAGCGCCAGGCCATGCGCCGTCTGGCCCTTATAAATATGGTCGAGTTCGTTTCGTTCCTCGTCGCTGATCGCCACCATCAATGTTCCGTCGTGGCGATAGCCGACCTGCTGCCCGGACAATTCTTCAATCTCCGCCACAAAGGATGGATAGAGATCGCGGCTGGCGGCACACAGCTCAAAGAAATCGTCCGGGTCGGTAACCTCGCCCTGTGGGGCAAGCATTCCGGCGGCTGCTGAGCTTGCTTCGGCGCCCGGCTCGCCCCGATCCAGCACTGTCACTTGCACGCGGGCCTGCGCCAGCCGCAGCGCGATCGAGCAGCCGATAATCCCGCCACCCATGATGATCACATCGCTTTCTTGCGCAACGTTTAAGTTGGGAGCCATCCTTGCCAGTTTACTCATTCGAGCGCCGCTTGGCTATTCTTGAATGGACCAAACTAAACCCTTGGCCGGGTCGGGGCAAGTTGGGAGAGGTTCTTGGCGTGCGTGAACGCGCCGTACCCAATCGCCCGATGACTGCGCGAACCCTTTCGGTTATATTGGATGAGTTCCTTTAATCATTGGAAGGAGTCTGTCTTGGCCTGTCCCATTTGCCAGAAACGCAAGCCGCAGCGGTTTTGCCCCGCGAAGGAGGAAGAAATCTGTTCGGTGTGCTGCGGGACCGAGCGCGAAGTGACCATCGACTGCCCTTCGGATTGCACCTATCTCATCGCCAGCCGATCTTACGGTCTCGATCGAAGGAAATTTGACTGGTCCAAGCTGCCCTTTGCCGACGTCAAAATCCCGCACTCGTTCGCGCACGAGCATGTGACGTTGCTCAACGCCCTGACTTACACCATCTGCGCCTTTGCGCGCGATAACGCCTATACCGTGGATGCAGACCTGCTTGCGGCACTCCAGGCGCTCGCCCAGTCGTACCGGACGCTTTCCAGTGGCTTGTATTACGAGAATCCTCCCGATCATCGACTGCAACGTGAACTCTACGAGAAACTGAAGGCCGGAATTGAAGACTACAAGATGGCGCAAGCGCAAAACCCCAATGTGCCCGCGGTTCGCGAAGGAGACATCCGCGACGCGCTGATCTTCTTCAGCCAGTTGGGTGCCACCTACTCCAATGGCCGTCCCAAAGGCCGCCCCTACCTCGATATGTTGCGCAGCCAATTCAAGCCTGAAGAATTCGCCAAGCCTGCGTCCAATATTGTGCTGCTACCCTAAGTTCCCTCGATGTGCGCCTAATAATACTAAGTTAAGTTTCTCTTGACGGTGCTTTCTCGCGGCGGTAAGCTTCGGGTATGACGCCACGGGAGTTGAAAGCTCTCGATCAGAGATTGACAGCCTTTCTTGAGGATCTGCTCGCTCCGCTGGGTCGTAA
>JBGPCF010000166.1:0-12860 GCA_041481635.1 Terriglobia bacterium
CCAGGCTGTTCGGGGAAAACTGCATGATCAGCATGACTATGTACCCTGCCACGATTGGGTAGATGTAGGTGGAATTGAACGCCGAAGAGATTGAAGTTTTTCCGTTGGCGCTCCATCCGGAAGGCAATTGACTGAAGGCCGCAATCATAATGATTGGGATTAGGAGGTTTACCATCATCATGGTGTTCCGGTAAAAATATCGTAATTCCTTCATAAAGATTGCCGCCACGGGCACGCTAACCAGGTTCAAGTCGTGGCTTGCTGGCGCCTCAAGTTCGCTCGAGGGCGCCGTCGCCGCGGTGGCACGCTTTGTTGCCGTAACTTTGCGTGGCGTGGGTGCGGCGCTTTCTCCCAAGTCCTCGCCAGTAAACTGTGCGTGCACCCGGATCGCAAAGAATCCGCAGAAGACCACCGCGTAGAGTCCCAGCAAACCGGCATTCAGGAAAGCCGCGCTTGTTTCTCCCCGTTCAGCCCGCTCCAACACAAATCCTGCGAGCCCCGGAGGAAGTACGTGCCAAATGGAAGAGGTTCCTTGCACCACATGCCGGATCGACTGTCCCCACTTGCTAAAAATAACTCCGGAGAACTGTGTGCAGACAGCAAGCAGTATGAATATGGCGCCAAAAATCTCACGCGTTCGCCGCCTTGCCAGAACACGTTCCAACCACGAAGCAATCATCCTATTGAAGAGGAGATTCGTCAGAATGGAGAGGCCAAGCGCCAGCACCGCCCATCCCGCGAGCTCCGGCCGCGCCACGGAGATGGCCACACACATCACGATGTGCCAAAAAATTCCTGTAAGTGCCCAGGGATCGGCCAGGCCATACGCCACACTCATCATCATGAATGCCGAAAAACGCAGGGGAAAACGCAGAAGGTTGCGTCCATCAAATCCGCCACCCGTTTGCGCCGCCAGCACCGGGAGCACCTGCCAGAAAAAGAAAATGCCCCAGAGAATGAGCGCCACGAACGGCCATCCATTTGTCGTGGCCAGCTGGTAGGAGCCAAACCCGATTCCGAATCCGACTCCGAGCGACATCAAGACAAAAACCAAACTCAGAGCCACCGTTCCCATGAAATGCATTTTTTCCGATTGGCTTCGCAGGCCATTCCGGAAAGTCAGCCACCGCACTCGCATCACCAGCAACACCTGCTGGGTTATGCTCATCTTTTGAGTTACTTCAGCCACGAGAGCTCGTCCTCCGACTTGCGCACAGCGCCTTCCTGGCCGACCACCGCGAGGAAAATTTCCTCCAGCGTGAGTTTCTTATCCAAAGCGCTAAGGACCCCATCCGGATGCGCCGCCGCTGCCACGCCCGCGCGCAATTCATCGAGCGATCCCTTGGCGATAATGTGGCCTTTATTGATGATGGCCACGTGACTGCAAAGCCGCTCCACGATTTCCAGCACATGTGAGGTCAGAAAAATCGTTGCTCCGCGTGCTGTCATGTTGTGCAGCATGGTCTTCAGAGTGCCCGCAGCGATGGCGTCAACGCCCTCAAATGGTTCGTCCAGAAAAAGAATCTTAGGCCCGTGGATCACCGCGGCGGCCAGCGCCAGCTTTTTCTTCATTCCGTGGGAATAATCCACGATGAGAGTCTTCGAGCGGTCCGCCAGATCCATAAAGTCCAGAAGGTCCGCGGTCCGCTGTGCAGCGGTGGCGCGGTCCAGGCCGTACATGCGCCCCACAAAATTCAGGTATTCGTTTCCCGTCAGCCGGTCAAACAACGCCAGCCCTTCCGGCACCACGCCGATTTGCCGCTTCACTTCGATCATGTTTTTCTCGAAATCCAATCCAAACAATTCCATCCGCCCGGAACTTGGCGCCAGGAGGCCGGTCAGCATGCGAATGGTCGTGGATTTCCCGGCGCCGTTTGGTCCCAGAAATCCAAAGAATTGGCCGGCTTCGACGGTAAGGTCAACCTTGTCCACGGCGACTAGAGCGCCGAATGTGCGCGATAGCCCTTCTGTGACGATGGCAAACTGCGGCATTACTCCTCCCAAGACATCAGCGATAGCTTAGCGTTGAATCACTCACTATTGCCTTTTTCTCGCGTGGATTGCAACTGTCGCAATCATCCCGTGGCGGGCACGCGAGCGAAACGATTCTGAAAATGATACGCTCAACTCTGTTCTGAAATATCATGGAGAGCGCGAATCAGTTCGCACTCGGGCAAACCAATTCTCAGGAGGAGAAATGCTGAAACAATTGTTTTTCACTTCGATCATTGCGCTGGCATCACTTGCGATGATCGTTCAGGGTGGCAAGCCTGACACCAGCGCCCCAACGAAAGTCACAGGCGAGCCGAAGAAAACTCCCGGCGGCGTCAGTTACTGGGATATCAAATTTGGCACCGGCGCCGTCGCCGTGAAAGGCCAGAAGGTGACCGTGCATTACACCGGATGGTTTACAGATGGCAAGAAATTTGACAGCTCCGTGGATAGGAGCGAGCCATTGTCATTCAATTTGGGTGCGGGAGAGGTTATCAAAGGCTGGGATGAGGGCGTGGCCGGGATGAAAGTTGGCGGTAAGCGCCAGTTGAAAATCCCTCCTGATATGGCCTATGGCCACAGGGGTTACCCGGGCGCCGTTCCGCCCGATGCCACGCTGATCTTCGACGTGGAGCTTCTGAAGGTCGGCAACTAACTCAGCAGATTCGCGAGCCTCTCATTTTCCCGCTGCTCGAATACACGGCTCGCGTGTTCACGGTGATGTCACCAGGCACGCGAGCCTTTTTGTGGGCGTGGAGTGTTAGAACTTTGTCCCGAATCGTAGAAAATTGCTGAGCTGCGCGGTCCACACAAACCCGATGCACCCGAGCGCCATCAATGTGTCGCCGAGTCGGCTCAGTTTCCACCTGCTCGCTGACATCCATGAAGCGAGGGCATTCGCGATCACCAGCACCGTACCAATCACTCCGATCCAACCGGACACATGTAATGAGTGCAGCGCCCAATCCCAGCTGCGGTTCGTGCTGGATGGCCCCAGCGCGTTGAAGTAGTAATACCAGGCGAGCAGAACCGCGGCATCAATCATGCACACCACGCGTACCCTGGTGTACAGCCGCAGACCCATTCCCGTGCGGTCCAGCGGTTGCCCATAATGACGCCGCACCAACGCCGCCGCCGGCCACAGCACCAGCACGAGGACGAACACTCCGATGGTGAAGTATCGCAGCCAGGTATAGAAAATGGTGGTTTGTGTGAATGGCACCTCTTGGAAGCCCGAGGACGCGCTGGAGCTATAAATATAGAAAAGCCCGTTCGGTTGGCGCACAAAAGCAATCATGTCTTGGCTCGCCGTGTCGCGATATAAAAGCGGCGCGATTTCGCGCCAGCGCTTGGGCTGGCCGTTCAAGCCGGTAATTTGCGAAGCCATGATGGTGCCGTCGCCTTGTGGCTCGAACTCCGCCTCGCTCAGGATTGCCCCCTGTTTTCCAATTGTGGTTTCACCGCGCCGGCTGGTGATGTAATACCCGCTAACAGTTTTTGCATCCTCGTTCACGGAAGCCGCGGCGGGCGGGAGGGGTGGCGCAGCGGGGAAGTAGCGGTCCAGAAATTTGTCCCACACCAATTTGCGAATATTGATTGCGCCGCGTCCCGCACTATTCAGCGACATGAAAACTCCCACGTTGGAATCCATGATCAGCCAGAGGTGGCTATGGAACCATCGCGTGTCGCCGCCGTGGCCAATAATCGCGTGGCCATTCTCGTTCTCCTGAAAGAACGCCAGGTCCACTCCGTTCAAATCTGGCACCGGACCATAGTTCCTTGAATGCATCATCCGCGCTGTTTCAGGCCGCAGGATTTGGGTGTCGCCGTATCGCCCGTCCTGCAGGTGCGCGATCATGAATTTCGCGATGTCGCCGGCCGAAACGGACATGCTCCCCGCAGGAGGTGCATTCACATATTCAAACCCGCGCGCGCCGTTGCTACCTGCCCCGTATCCGGTGGACATCAGCGGCGCGAGTTCGGCGGGAAGCGGCTGAAGGAAAGAAGAGTGGGTCATCCCCAGTGGCTGGTAGATGTGTTTTTGAATGTAGTCCTCGAATTTTTCTCCTGACACGCGCTGCACGATGTACCCTGCCAACGCCATCGCGTAGTTGGAGTACGCGGGCATTTCTCCGGGAAAGAAGATCCGCTTCGGTAGATGCTCCTTCAGGCCGCTTTCGATTGGCTCCAAATCGGCGGCATTGGGTACGAACAGGTCCTTTCCCCATTCCTCAAATCCGGCGGTGTGCGTCATGATGCGGCGGAGCGTGACCGGCTGGATGTAAGTCGCGGGAATCTTGAAATCAAGGTAGTCGTTGACGTCGCGATCCAGATCCAGCTTGCCCTGCTCCACAAGCCGCATCACCGCCGTACACGTAAATAATTTGGAGACGCTGCCCGGCCGGAAAAGTGTGTCGTCCACTGATACAGGCTTCTTGGTCTTTACGTCCGCATAGCCGAACCCGCGTGAGTAAAAGACTTTGCCGTCCTTGACGATGATGACCACCGCGCCAGCGACGTCATTGTTCTCAAGTAACGCCGGCAGCAGTCCATCCATAAACACATCCACATCCGCGGCGCTCAATTCGTGTTTCGGTTCCGTGCTTGCCGCCTCGACGGGAGCGGCAGTAGCGGGCTTCGGAGTTTTTTCCTGCCCGGGGGCACCACCCAACGCCGTTGCCAGGAAGGCTGCGCTCACCACGGTCGCAGACAGAATCCGCCGAATTGACTGAAGGGAGGACATCACCGCCGCCTTTCGGGCAAAGACCTAGCTCCACCTGCTTTACCCTTTTTCCGGCGCATTCTATATCAGTTTATGTAGTGAGAGGCAGAAGTGAATTGCAAATGCAGGGCATGGACGCGGCAACACCTATGTCAATCGCGTGGAAACCGCAGAATGTGGTGTGGAGGTATCGCGCGTGGGGAAAAGCGCCAATATCGCGGGCAATTCGATCCGGAATGTCGCTCCCCCGCCCGCGCGATTCAAGCACGTGATCTTTCCCTTATGTTCTTTCACCAGTCCGTAGCAAATGGATAGACCCAGGCCTGTCCCCTTGCCAATGGGTTTGGTTGTGTAGAACGGATCGAACACCATCAAGGGATCGCGCATGCCCGGCCCGGTATCCGAGATTTCGATTACCACGTTTCCGTGATCGCGGCCGGTGCGCACGGTCAGGATGCCCCCGCCGACTTCTTCCATTGCATCCACCGCGTTGCTGATGATGTTGAAGAATACCTGCAAGAGTTGATTGGCGTCGCCGCGCACGCCGGGCAGGTGACCTTCGGCTTCGACCTCAATTCTGATTTTCTTGTCTAGCAGGTCGAGCCGCCGCAGGTCCACCGCGCTCTTGACGATGGCGTTGACGTCCACCAGCGTGCGGTCGGAGGGCGGAGGATTGGCAAAACTCAAAAGCTTGCCCACAACTTCTTTGGTGCGGCGAGCTTGCGCCAGGATTTTTTCAGCCACCAAGCGGCTACGTTCGGGTGTTGCGGGTTCACCGGCAAGGACCTCGGAATAACCGAGAATCGCGGCAAGGGGATTGTTGATTTCGTGCGCCGCCCCAGCTACGAGCTGGCCCAGCGAAGCCAGCTTCTCCGCTTGCACATATTGACCCTGGATGCGTTGCAAGTTTGCCAGAGCCTCTTTGGACTGACTCAAAAGTCTCAGGCGATCCTTGTCTACAAGGCGGTGGCGCAGGAAGACCAGTGATGTGAGCGCGGTAATCGCGATCAGAGTTGCAATCAATCGGAATCGTTGAACGGCAGGCGGCGCGGTGCTTACAAACTCCGACCACAGTGCCAACACTGGCATTGAAAGCGCTGCCGTCATCGCCAGGCGCGCCGGCCACCTGCTTTCAGATGGCATTTCAGAGGATGTCCCATCGGGATCTACTGGGGAGGATTCAGTCGCCGGGCAGGTCCGATTGGCAATCAACCCAGCTGCTCCGAACCAGACAAAGGAGGCGACAAGTGGGACATCATGAATTCCGCCCGGATAGTAATTTCCTTCATCAATCGCCCAGAAGATGAGCACCGTGCCTACGCCGAATAATGATGCCGCACCCAACAGGTGTGCATAAATCTTCTTCCATGCGCCTGTCGTTTGGATCACGAGAAAGGCCAACGCACAGACCAGCGTGGCGTTCTCCACCCCATACAGCCAGTTGTAGCTGATGGCATATTGTCCCGCATCTGTCACAACGTATTGCCAGGGGATCACGACAAACAGGAAGAGGTACACCCACCAGGAAAACAGCAAGAGGAAATCCACATGACGGAATCGCAGGTTGTGATCCGCCCGCGCTTCATGCGGATGCAAAGCCAGAGCGCCGAGCAACGGAACCGTGTGCAGGAAGAAAACTATATCTCCCAGGAATGGATCTTGCAGTGATTGGTGAAAGTGCACCTCAAAGTAGGTCCAAAGCAACTGGCCGCCCAACCAAAGGCCGCATCCAGAGGCAAGAAGCATCCAAAACGCATTTCGGCGCCAGTCCGGCGAGGCCGCATTCGACAATAATCCTGCGTTAGCAAATAAGAGGACCAGGCAGAGCGCAATATCGCTGAACTCTGTCAAGCGGATGCCCGGCCGAGCCACCAAAGACACCCCGGCGTAACAGCCGATAAAGGCCGTACTTATAGCCAAAAGGACAGCCTTGCTGCGCAGGGCAGACATAGAGAGATGACCCGTTGCTATTTTCCGGGAGAGAACCGTGTTACCCAATGACCCGTTGGTACTACTGTTTATTTGATCGATTTTTCAGGTCCGCGAAAGGGATGCTGATACGCAATCCTCCAGATTTCTGCATAAATTCCCAACATTCGACATGACCAAATGGGAGATGGCTGCGTCGAATAGATTGGGTCTCCTCCCCTTGCTTACCGAGGGGAGCATAAATATATTGCCCACTGGGGATAACGAGGGAATCTATGACTAAACCACCTGACCTTGTTCAAGGGACACTCGATTTGTTGCTCCTGAAGATTCTTGCGCTGGAGCCGCTCAATGGTTTTGCGATCAGTCAGAAACTCAAGCAGGTCTCGGGAGATATTCTGCAGGTGAGCGATGGATCGCTATACCCGGCGCTACACAAACTCGAGCAAGAGGGCTGGATTCAGGCCGAATGGAAGCCGAGCGAGAACAATCGTCGAGCCAAATTCTATTCGCTCACCAGGTCAGGCCGGAACAAGCTGGGAAAGGAAGCGCATCACTGGGGCCGGTTGTCCGCGGCGATTTCGCGAGTCGTGAGACTGAGGGAATCTTGAAGGTGCTGAGAATTCCCCCAGTGCGCGAATCTGGAGCAGCCAGATGAATGTGGAGAGATGGCGACGCAAGGTTGCGCTTCGCTTGAAGTCTGTATTTCGGCGGCAACGCGTCGACGCGGATTTGGACGAAGAGCTTCGCGATCACATCGAGCGACGGACGGCCGACAACATTCAAAAGGGGATGCCTGAACAAGAGGCGCGCCGGGCGGCTTTGATGGGAATGGAAGGGATTGAACGCCTCAAGGAGGAAAGTCGCGATATGCGAAAAGTGAATTTGCTGCTCGATTTCATTCAAGACATTGCATTTGGTTTTCGCATGTTGCGCAAATCGCCGGGCTTCACCTCGATTGCGATTCTGACCCTTGCCCTCGGAATTGGCGCCAACACTGCAATTTTCAGTATTGTGGACGCAGTTCTGCTCCGCCCGCTCCCCTTCCGTGACCCTGACCGCTTGGTGCAACTATTCGAAACGGAGAGCTCCCCGGGGAATTACCCTCTGACTGGCCAGGACTTCCTGGATTGGCGCGCGCAGAATTCCACGTTCGATGACATGGCGGTCTATAGCTATCAGGAGAGTTTCAACGCGAGTGGTGCGGGAGAAGTTGCGCGCGCAACTGTTGTGGAAGTCCAGGCGAGTATTTTCTCTGTCCTCGGGGTGCAGCCTATCCTCGGACGTCCATTTGCGGCGGGAGAGGACCAGGCCGGACAGAACCGAGTGGCCCTGTTGAGTTTCGGTTTCTGGCAGCGCCACTTTGGAGGAGATGCGGGCGCGATGGGGAAATCCGTGGACCTCAATGGTGTGAAGTATCAAGTGGTCGGAGTTATGCCACAGTGGTACCGCCTGCCCGGGATCGCGGACATGTGGATTCCGGTGGATGCATCACCCAAGGGATTGGGCGGGCGCGGCTCGCACCATTTGCGTGCTATTGGAAGAATCAAGCAGGGCGTTGGTCTTGCGCAGGCGCGCGCGGATTTGGTGGCGATTTCCGCTCGATTGGAGAAGGAATTTCCGGATTCAAATTACAAAGTGTCGGCCGTCGCGGTTCCCTTGAAGGAACAAATTGTTGGCGGTACTCGATCTGAACTGTGGGTGATGTTCGCGGCTGTCGGATTAGTGCTTCTCATTGCCTGCGTTAACGTGGCGAATCTTCTTCTGGTCCGGTCAGCCGACCGAAACAGGGAAGTGGCAATTCGCGTCGCACTGGGCGCAAGCCGGGAAAGATTAGTTCGCCAACTCTTGACGGAGAGCGTTTTGCTTTCCGTATGCGGGGCCATCCCGGGGATCGGGCTGGCCTACCTCTGCGTAAGAGCTGCGACCAACGCGACTACTTTTCCAATCCCGCAGCCAAACCCTGCGGGAGTCAATCCATCAGTCCTCATGTTTACATTTCTCGTGAGCGTTGCCATAGGCTTGCTGTTCGGCGTTTTACCCGCCTTTCACACCTCCCAAATCAAGTTAAGTGAAGATTTGAAGGCCGGCGGGAAAAAGGCCTTTACCACTTCGGTGCGAGGGCGATTTGTGCGCGATGCCTTGGTCGCAGTCGAGGTGGCTCTTTCGTTGGCGCTGCTTGCCGGCGCCGGGTTGTTGCTGCGGACGTTTGCCGATTTGCGCCGCGTGGACATCGGCGTGAAAACAGAAAATGTCCTCACGGGATTGGTGCAACTCCCTCCCAATCGCTATGAAAACCTTCCGAGCAGGAAAGCATTCCTCGAAAAACTCTTGGAATCACTGAGGAATGCGCCAGGCGTCATTGCCGTGGCGGAATCCACTGCGTTACCTCTCACCGGCGGGAACAATGGTTACGTCCAGATTGACGGCGCCACCGATCCGAAATTGAAAAGCCAACTCGTCGAAAATAATGAGGTGACCCCTGACTACTTCAAGGTGATGGGGATCCCAATTCTCAAGGGGCGGGGAGTGAACCAGTCGGATCTTGAATATGCTGCCGCAGGAGTGAGCGGAATGCGTTTGCGCATCGAGAAGCTCACCGAAGCGAATCCGTCCGCGAAGCCTGATATACATCTCGAGATAAACGTTGTGATCAATCAGGCCATGGCGAATCGGTTCTGGCCCGGCCAGGAGCCCATCGGAAAAACTTTCCGCTCAAGCGGCGACTCCATTACTCTCCGAGTGGTGGGTATTGCCGGGAACACTCGGCAATGGAATCTGAGGACACCAACAATCCCCGAAACATATTTGCCGATGGCCTTTGTGATGGAATTCGGAGATGGCCGTTATCCGTACAGTATTTCAGTTCTGAGCGCGGGCCCGCCTGCATCGGTCACTAATACGTTGGTCGCAACCGTCCACGCGCAAGATAGCGGCCTCGCCGTCTTTAATGTCCGCACCATTCCACAAATCGTGTCGGACTCCATGACGAATACGAGCTATCAGACATTTCTTCTCGGCGCGCTGGCGTTACTGGCCCTGGTGTTGGCTGCAGTCGGTACCTATGGCGTCATGTCGTACGTTGTCACCCAGCGCACGAACGAGATCGGCATCCGCATGGCACTCGGGGCCGGGACCGGGCAGGTTCTCTGGATGGTGTTGCGTCAGGGACTTGTGATGACAGCCGCGGGAATCGCAATGGGTGTTGCCGGGACGCTCGCGCTGACCAAGGTCCTGGAGGATTTTCTCTTTGGAGTGAAACCCAGCGATCCGCTTACGCTCACCGCCGTGTGTGCGTTGATGGCGATCGTCGCACTAGCGGCATGCGCGATTCCAGCATTGCGCGCGACTCGCGTGGATCCGTCAATAGCGCTTCGATACGAATAGACCTTGGTCTCGGGCCGCTGATGGGCTTGCAGGAGGAACGACGCTTACTGCGAGTCGCTCAACGCGTGGGCGGCGCAACCTTCGCAATGGCAGCTTGGAAACACGGATCGGTGCGCAGCGAGGCGAACCCGGGATCGGCGATGGCGTAAACGGTGTGGGCGGAAGTGATCGGAGGCTTGGGCGGCGGCTCACTCAGGATTTGGCAAGCGCGTTCCTTTTGGCCCAACGCAGCGTAGATCAAGGCCCGGTTGCTGGGCAAAATGGGTGGACCGCTTTCCAGGTGGCGCAATAACTCCCGAGTCTTTTGGGGCTGACCCATCTTCGCGTAGAGACACGCCTTGGCGACGTCCTTGTTCATCACGCTCAGCGGACGGTCGTCCGCCAGCATATATTCGGAAAGAGCCTGCTGAAAATGCCCCTGCTCTTCAAAGATGCGACCCAGCCAGTAGTGGGGCCACGGAAACTTCGGATCGAGGCTGACAGCTTTAAGCAGGGGCTCCTTTGCGCGATCGTACTGTCCCGCGAAAAAAATTGCGCGCCCCAGATCGGTCAGGATGACATTGTTGAGGGGGTCTGTCTCACGTGCACGCTCAAGTTGCTCGATGGCCTCGGCCTCACGGCCCCAGTACGCAAGCATGAACCCATACCAGTGACGCGCAGTGACATAGTACGGGTCGATTTCCAGGCTCCGGCGGAAGTGGGCTTCTGCGGTAACCCAGTCCACATCCATCGTAAACGCCGCCATGGCCAGCGAGGCGTGCGCTTCGGCGAGCGTGTCGTCGAGCTCAACCGCTTTGCGCGCATAGACCCTGGGATCCCCTGCACGCAGGCCGTAGACCAGGCTGGTGTCCGCCAAGCCGCTATATGCGCGGGCGAAGTTCGGGTCAATGCGCAACGCTTCTTCAAATTGAGCGCGCGCACTCTGATAGCCCGCCTCGGTTCGCATCCACCAGTAAACGCGGCCTTTGAGGTAGGAATTGTAAGCTTGCGGGGAAACAGTCTTGGCCAGCTCCTGTCGCCTTTGTGTCTCGGGCGTAGAGCGAACAAAAGTCTCGCGAGCCACGGAGCGGGCCACTTCGCTCTGCACTTCGATGATGTCGCTGAAATCGCGGTCAAACTCGCTGGCCCACAACTGCGACTGGTCACTGGCCTGGATAAGCTTGACGGTGACGCGCAGTCGGGAACCAGCGCGCACCACGCCACCCTCCAAGACATAGCGAAGGCCGAGCTCCTTGGCAATCTCGCGCACCGGCTTGCTGGTACCTCGGTACGGCATCATTGACGTCCGCGCAATCACGCCCAGTTGTTTGGGGTTCAGCCGACCCAACTCGGTGATGAGCTCCTCGGTGAAACCATCAGCAAGGTAGTCCTGGGCCGTGTCGCCGCTCAAGTTGGCAAATGGCAATACGCCAATGAGAAAACGGTCATTCGAAGCGCCATTGACCGGCTTTACATGACGCGGCCAGTAGTCGATGGCCAAGACCGCGGCAATCACGAGCAGCGCGCTCAGGGCCAGAATCATGGCGTGGAGCCTTCGCCCGGGCCAGAGAGCAGATGCAAACCCGCGTGGCGGAGCGAAAGCCTTCTCCTGCGCGCCGACGGATCTAAGGACCTGACCATCGCCGGCCACGTGGTTTGCGCGCCCGTCAATTTGCGGTTCGGCAGGTTTCTCCCACAACTCTTGCACTTCGGCACGAAATCGGTATCCCCTTCGGGGGATAGTTTCGATGTACACCTGATTGCCATCAGCTTCAGCGAGCACCTTTCGAAGCGCGAAGATATTGACGTTCAGGTTGCCCTCCTCCACGAAAGTGTCGGGCCAAACCTGGAGCATTAGGTCTTCCTTGCTGACGATATGTCCGGCGTGACGAATAAGGGCCAGAAGGGTGTCGAGGGCCTTGGGAGTGAGCGCAATCAGCTGGTCTTGCCGGTAGAGAGCGCGTTCTTTGGCGTCCAGGCGAAAGTCCCCGAACGCGTATATCTTGCTGTCAGTGTGAGACATAGACGCTTTAAGGAATTACTAACAGCTTCTTAAGTACTCGGGACCGCTCAACCCTGTACGGTCACCTGCATTATCTGACCGGTGGAGTAGCGATGGCGGTTCCTGGGGACGGCCTTCGGAGCGACATCGTAGCTCCAATCTCAGCCTTAGACAAGGAACAAGGCGCGTGAGGGCAACTCGCTGGGACCATCAGACTAGGAACGGAAATCCTGATCGAGAAGCCGGGAGCCCTGGCGCAAGGAGAGGACATGACAGCTAAAAGATCATTGTGCGCACTATTCGTCGCGTTAATGGCGGCAGGTGCCATCTGCGCGCAAAAGGAAGATCCGCAGTTCGTCCCGGGAAAGATAGTCTATTTGCAACACAAGAAGACGACGGTGTACACGACCGTAAATTCGAGCAATGTACCGATTTTCGTACTCAAAGGAAAGACTTACGCCTTCGTCGTGAAGGTCGGCGAAACCTACTTCACCGGAGATGCGGAGAAAGGCGGCAGACTATCGGACCGACTGGCGGCCGACATCTCCGGCGTGGGGAATTTCAATGAAAAAGACTGGGCCAAACTGGACACGGACGACGTATCTGTAAGGTTCGAGAAGAAAGGCGTGTGGCAGGCCATTGCGATGACCGTGAAGCAGCCGAACGGGAAACAAAACACGATGTACCTGATGAGTATTGTTGGCCCTGATGGAAAAGAGCAATGCGGGAAGAGGACGGGATGCACGGGTCACAACTGGGACAAGGTGCCGCACCCGAGCGCAACCGCAAACGTGGCCCCGGCGCAGTAGACCAGCGCCTCACTCGTGATGGCGTTGGTCACACTTGCGG
>JBGPCF010000167.1:0-12570 GCA_041481635.1 Terriglobia bacterium
CATCGCACCTTGCTGAATGTCGTCGCCACGCATGAGGTATCCTCCTTTGGAATCCCTAATATGGATTATACCTCAACTTATATGTCTAAAGAAGGGACAAACAAGCATTTTTCATCAGCCTGTTAGGTATTGGGAATAGGCCAGGAGGAATCCAGTGAACGAACGGGAACGCATCAAGGTATTCGACACCACTCTGCGGGACGGAGAACAATCTCCAGGCTGCAGCATGAATGGAGAGGAGAAGCTGCGCCTGGCGCGACAGCTCGACCGCCTGGGAGTGGACGTGATCGAGGCGGGATTTCCCATCGCCTCGGACGGCGAGTTCCTCGCCGTGCGGGCGGTGGCGCGAGAGGTCCGCCGGCCAGTGATTGCCGCATTGGCGCGCAGTTGCCGTGAAGACATCGAGCGCGCCTGGCAGGCCATCGAGTCCGCAGCCCACCCCCGCATTCACACCTTCCTCGCTACCTCCGATATTCACCTCCGACACAAACTCCAGATTTCCCGCGCCCAATGCCTGGAGCAGGCGCGAGACGCAGTTCGCCTGGCCAAGTCGCTTTCCGCCGACGTGGAATTCTCGCCCGAGGATGCGACGCGCACGGACACCGATTTTCTCTGCGAGGTCCTGGAGGCGGTAATCGAAGCGGGCGCGACCACCCTGAATATCCCAGATACCGTGGGTTACACAGTGCCCGAGGAGTTTGCTGCACTAATCGCGACTATCCGCCGACGGGTGCGTGGCATCGAACGGGTGACCATCTCGGCTCATTGCCACAACGACCTGGGCCTGGCCGTGGCGAATTCCCTGGCGGCTATTGCGGCGGGCGCCCGGCAGGTGGAATGCACAATGAACGGCATTGGCGAACGCGCCGGCAATGCTTCGCTGGAAGAATTTGTGATGGCGATGCGCGTCCGGCCAGACCGTTATCCCTACGAGACCGGAGTGACGAGCGAAGAACTATTTCCCACCAGCCAGTTGCTGAGCGAAATTACCGGGGTGGCCGTCCAGCTCAACAAGGCCATCATCGGCCGCAACGCGTTTGCGCATGAGGCGGGAATCCACCAGGATGGTATGATAAAGAACGCGCTGACGTACGAGATTATGACGCCGCAGTCGGTGGGTGTTCCCACCACTCGGCTGGTGCTGGGCAAACACTCGGGCCGCCACGCTCTCGGCCTGCGCTGTGAGGAACTGGGCTTTAAGTTCGACCGTCGCGAGCTCGACGCCGTGTACAGACAGTTTGTCGTGCTGGCTGATAAGATCAAAACCGTCGAGGACCACCATTTGCTCGAACTCATCGTGAAAGCGAACGGGCAGCCGCAACCCATCGCGGTGAAGGCCGCGGATGCGCCTCATGCTTCCACGATGGGCCGGCACAACGGGGATAGTCAAATGCCCATCACACCCTTCCCTGCTGCTCAGCCTCTGATCGGCGACGTAAACGCGCGCGGAGCCGCCGGGCAATTCTTGAGCGAACATGACGAGCAGGAAGACTACCTGTGGGGGGTATAATATTTGCCCAGGTGGACGGCCTCCGAAGCGCGGCTGGCAAGAACTAAGAGGAATGGAGAATTCATGACGAAGACTGGAGCACAGATTCTTTGGGAATGCCTGGAGCGCGAGGGCGTGCAGCACGTCTTCGGCTATCCGGGCGGAGCGATCTTGCCCGCATATGACGCATTGAAATACAGCAAGATCCACCACGTTCTGGTGCGGCATGAGCAGGGCGCTACCCACATGGCAGACGGGTATGCCCGCGCCAGTGGGCAGGTGGGCGTTGCCGTGGCCACTTCAGGCCCGGGCGCCACCAACATGGTTACTGGCATTGCCACGGCCATGCTGGACTCTTCTCCCATCGTCTGCATTACGGGCCAGGTAGGTAGCAAGCTCATCGGCTCCGACGCCTTCCAGGAAACCGACATCACGGGCATTACCCTGCCCATCACCAAGCACAACTATTTGGTGACGCAAGCCAAGGACTTGGCGCGCACGCTCCGGGAAGCATTTTATGTTGCCCGCTCAGGCCGTCCCGGTCCCGTGCTGGTGGACATCACGAAGGACGCCCAGCAGGGGTCGTGCGAGTTCGATTGGGAGGCCGCAAAACCGCAATTGCCGGGCTACCGCCCAGACCTTTCCCCCGCCCCCAAGGAGTACAAGGAGGCGCTGGAACTGATCCACAACGCCAAGCGGCCGGTTATCCTGGCGGGGCACGGCATTATTGTTTCCGGCGCAATGCAAGAAGTCCGCGATTTGGCGGAGCGCGCCGGAATCCCCGTGGCCCTCACCCTGTTGGGTCTCGGGGCCTTCCCCGCTTCCCACCCGCTGAATCTCGGCATGATGGGCATGCACGGCGAGGCGTGGGTGAATAATGCGATTCAGGAAGCCGACCTGCTGCTGGCGCTCGGCATGCGCTTTGATGACCGCGTAACCGGCACGCTGAAGACCTATGCCCCCAACGCCAAGAAGATCCACGTGGAGATCGATCCCAGCGAGATCAACAAAAACGTGAAAGTAAACGTCGCCCTGGTCGGCGACTTGCGTGAAATCCTCCACGAACTGTTGCCGCGTATCGAGACGGTGAATCGCAGCGAGTGGCTGGACTCAATCGACCGGCTGAAAGGCGATTCCGCGGTGCGCGACATTCAGAATTTGCCTGACAGCGGACACCTTTACGCGGCGCACGTGATCAACGACCTTTGGCGGGAAACGCGCAACGGCAATACCGTGGTCGTCACCGATGTGGGTCAGCACCAGATGTGGGAGGCCCAGTATTACAAGCACGACCAGCCTCGCTCTCTGATCACCTCCGGTGGATTGGGCACGATGGGCTTTGCCCTGCCCGCCGCAATCGGCGCCAAGGTGGCGCGGCCCGATACGGAAGTCTGGGTGATAGTCGGAGACGGTGGATTCCAAATGACCATGTCCGAACTGGCCACCGTAGTGCAAGAGAATTTAAAGATCCACGTGGCCATCATCAACAACGGCTACCTTGGAATGGTGCGCCAGTGGCAGGAGTTTTTCTACGAGCGCAATTACCAAGCAACGCCGCTGCTGAATCCCAATTTTGCCAAACTGGCGGAGGCCTATGGAATTCGCGCCAACACGATTACCAAGCGGTCGCAGGTCGTTCCCGCAGTCCAGTCGGCGCGCGAGCATCCGGGGCCAGTGGTCATCGACTTCAAAGTGGAACAGGAAGACACGGTTTATCCCATGGTGGCGGCCGGGGCCTCATTGCAGGACATGATACGGCGGCCTAATCCGCTGGTGGAAACCGCGGAGGACGAATAGTTTTCGAAAATGGAAACTGGAAAATTGAGATTCAAAAATGGAAAAAGGGGAATTGAAATTAGGATCGTCCAATTTCCAGTTTCCAGTTTCTTTAGCGGCGATCTCGGCTGAGGGAAGGTATGACGACATGATGAACACTTTTGTGGTCTACGTTGAGAACAAGCCGGGCGTGCTCACCCGAGTGGCGTCTTTGTTTCGACGCCGCGCCTTCAATATCGACTCGCTCACAGTGGGGCGCACAGAAAAGCCGGACGTCTCCCGCATGACTATTACGGTGGATGCCGACCACGATCAGGCCAAACGCATTGAAGCCAACCTGTATAAACTCGTGAATGTCCTGCTGGTGGAGAACATTACCCACTCCCCGGCCATCGTCCGCGACCTGGCCATGATCAAGGTAGCGGCCACTCACGAGGCGCGCTCCCACGTGCTGGAACTGGCCGGCGTATTCCGCGCACGCGTCGTGGATGTGGCGGCCGACTCGTTGACCATCGAGATCACGGGCGCTGAAGACAAGATCGATGGGCTGCTGGACGTGCTTCGTCCTTACGGCGTGCTGGAAATGGTCCGCACCGGCATCGTAGCCATGCGGCGCGGTGCCAAGTCCCCGGAAACGGCCCTTGGAACGAACGCGCTACCCCAGGTCACTGCCGATGATGATGTTTCGTATTCTGTCTAATCAACGCAGGCATCTGCAGCGACTGGACAAACATCGCTCCCTTCAGATCCAGCCCAACCTTTCGCACGCCAACCGACTCTTCGCGGTCTTCGTGTGTCTACAGATGGCCTCGACCAGCGTTTCGGGGAAAAACCAACTCAAATTGGCAACCCTCGACACGGTTCTGACCTTGAGCGCGGAACCCCGCGCGCCTCGCATCCTGTCGCTGTCTGGTTCCAACGGGTTTACCTGGAAGAACACCCAGCCCGAACGATTGGTGGAAAAAGTTCTCGTCAACGGACGATGGGAAACGATCCAATGGAAACTAGAGTCGGCAAAAGCTGATCCCCTCCAGAACAGAGTGATCGCCGTTTACTTGTCCTCGCATCCGCACCTCCGCCTTCATTGGGAGTGGCAAGCTCGGGATCGCCTCGGGCCAATAGAGCACTCCATTCGGATCGATAATCTTGAGAGCGTCACGGTCGGGTTGCCACTTCAGGAGAGCTTTACCTTGAACTGGAAAATAGCAAACGCGGAGCCGCTTCGTCACCTGTGGATTGAAAAAGGTGCGGGCAAACCATCGCCTGTTGGGACGCACGATGTGCCGGCCTTGGATCATTACTCCTGGGAGGGCACATCGAGCACATACGCCAAGGATCGCCCTGATGGCGAGTGGGAGCCGATTCCGTGGATGCTCGTGGAGACAATTGACAAGGAACAATCAGGCTGGTATTTGGGCATCGAGTTTAGTGGACGCACATACCTCTCATTATCCAGGGAAGGACCATATCTGGAAGGAGAAGCAGGACTAAATCCCCTGCCCGGCCCGTATCTCACACAGGTGGCCGCGGGCGGCTCATTCACCACGCCGACCATTTTTCTGGGTGCTTTCGCTGGGGGCAGCGAGGCTGCCGGCAACATCCTGCGTCGTTGGATCAGACACAGCCTTCTTAATCCGGCCACCCTCAAGAATCCGTCTTACCCACTCCTGGTGAATAATAGTTGGGGAAACGGGATGGAGATCAACGAGGCGAAAGCTCAGGCCATGATCGATGACGCGGCGAGCTTGGATTTGGAGATGTTTCACATGGACGCGGGTTGGTTCCGCGGGGTTGGAGATTGGTACTCGAATCTCGCAAAATTCCCGCACGGCATCGATGGGCTTTCCGACTATGTTCATCGCGTGGGGATGAAATTCGGCCTTTGGGTTGATTGGACACAGGCAGGCACGGATTCCGCGACCGGCGCTTTGAACGTCCATGACCCTGCCACGCGTGACTGGCTCACCCGCGATGTCCCCGCAGATTGGAAACCGGAGCCCTTCAAAGGAGTAACCATTGATATCGGCTATCCCGCCGCCAAAACGTGGTGCGCCAGGGAACTCGACCGCCTGGTGAAAGACTTCCATCTCGACATGCTCGAGCACGATGGTTATTTGGTGGCGGAGGGCTGCACCCGGACAGACCACCCTCACACTTCTTGTGACGGATCGCCCCTCGGTCAGGAACCGTGGCTGGAAGGCTCATGCTCCACCGATGTGAGTTATCACGCCACCCTGGCCTATTACGATCTTTACGAAAAACTGCGCCGCCAACATCCGGGCTTGCTGCTTGAAGCCTGTAACGATGGCGGCCGCATGGTCGATTTCGGCACGGCGGCACACACGGACTACTTCTCCATCACCGACACATACGACCCCCTGTCCAATCGTCGGGCTTTTTACGATGCCAGCCACGTGCTCCCCGCACCCATGCTGGAATGTTATGTTGAACGCTACAATACGCCTCACCTGGCCAATTTCGTGTACGCCCTTCGTAGCGGCATGATGGGCTGGTGCACCATCATGCAGGACACAACTTCGTGGACTCCCGAACAGCATGGAGCGGCGAAGCAAGCTTTTGACCTGTATAAATCGAAACTTCGCCCCCTGATTCGCGAAGCAGACCTCTATCACATCTCGCCCCGCCCGGACGGCGTGCACTGGGATGGCTTGGAATATTTTCAGCCCAACGCGGGGCAAGGAGTGGTTTACGCCTTCCGCGGATCAACGCCCGAAGTGGGAGAATACACTTTTCTCTTGAAGGGCCTGCAGCCAACCGGCAGGTATAACCTGCATTTTGAAGATCGCACATCTCCGGACCGAACTGCGACTGGAAAAGAGCTCATGACTTCCGGGCTGACCGTCTCACTCACACTGCCAGAATCTTCCGAATTAGTCTTTATTTCGAAATCCACTGAGCCGTAGCCTCCTGTCGGTAAAGGTAGACCTGGCCAGCTTTAAGCGGAGCGCGGGGCGGGTGATTCGGTCCTTCAACAAGCACTGGGCCTCGATCTACACCCCGCCGCCATCCTGATTTTCATTGAATATGCGTTGCCACCCTGCCCTCGTCTTCGCTATCATTTAGATTCTTCCATATGGGCGCAAATGAAAACAGTTCACCGATAGTGTCCGCCGAGAACCTGCATAAAAGTTACGGCAATGTCCTCGCCCTGCGGGGAATCAGCTTTGAAATCAAGAAGGGCGAAGTCTTTGGATTGCTCGGACCGAATGGTGCAGGTAAGACCACCACTATTGAAATCCTTGTAGGGCTGCGCCAGCCGGACCAAGGCACGGTGCGGGTTTGCGGGCTTGACCCGGCGCGGGAAAGCAACGAACTTAAACAGCGGATTGGCGCCCAACTTCAAGCGACCGTTCTCCCGGACAAGATGAGCGTTGAAGAAGCGCTCTGGCTTTTTGCCAGCTTCTACAAAAGGAGTGTTTCGATTGAATCCCTCCTGGAAAATTTCGGGCTGGTGGAAAAACGCAAAGCCTTTTTCGACAAACTTTCGGGAGGTCAGAAGCAGCGCTTGGCCCTGGCACTGGCCGTTGTAAATAATCCCGAGCTGGTGTTGCTGGACGAACCCACAGTGGGCCTTGACGCCATGCTGCGGCGGGACATCTACGCGATGGTGGAGCGACTGCGCAACGAAGGCCGCACCGTACTCCTCACCACTCACTACATCGAAGAAGCGGAGCGTCTGTGCGACCATGTGGCCATCATCGACCATGGGCAGGTGGTGGCGATCGGAACTCCCCGCGAATTGGTGGCGCGCTCCGGGAAAGGGACACGACTCGAAGTTCGCCTGGCCAAGCCCGTCGACGCTGACCGATTAAAAAAACTCGACGCCGTCTTCGATTGTCGCGTGGCTAATGGTATTTATGTGTTGCACGCCCAGCCCGCCACACTGGCCATCGTGGGCCTCGTCCATTTTCTGGAAGAAGACAACAATGCACTCCTCGATTTGCACATCGCGCAGCCCAGTTTGGAGGATGTCTTCGTGGAAACGACGGGGCGCAAGATGGGCGATGAATAAAAACGGAAGAATGAGCGGCGATTCTTGCCGCCTGTGCAAAAAAGGATTGAGGTATTGAATCCAATGGGAAATCGAACCACCTCCGTATTCATCATTCATCATTCGTTGTTCATCATTAAGATTTGAGGGGTTTCTGATGGCCGTTTTTCGTATCGCGTGGATGACCATAGTCATGGTAATGCGCACCAGGGTCGCATTGTTTTTTACGTTCCTGTTTCCATGCATATTCTTGTTCGTTTATGCGGGAATTTTCGCCCATGGCGACCCACACGCTATCGCCTATATGTTCGGCCAGGTTTTGACCCTGAATATTTTGGGCGCGGGATTTTTTGGTCTTGGCCTGCAAGCCGTGATGCAACGCGAGCGGGGCACGCTCCGCCGCTACCGCCTGGCCCCGGTCGGCTCTCTGACCATTGTCGCGAGTAATCTGCTGGCCAATTACCTGATTCAGGTGCCGGTCTTCTTATTACTCGTCGTCTTTGCCATGGGCGTCTTTCACATGCCACTCAAGCTGACCCTGCTGCCGTTGCTATGGTTTCTGATGACCGTGGGCATTTTTTCGTTCGCGGGCTTTGGACTGACTCTCGCCAGTGTCTCGAACACCATGCAAGAGGTTCAGGTTTACAACAACCTGGCTTGGTTTGCGCTCGTGTTCCTTTCGGGAATCACCATCCCGCTTCCCGTCCTCCCCCATTGGATACAGACCGTGGCGAAATTTTTGCCGGCCACTTATCTTGTCTCAGCGTTCCAAGCGGTGATGGCACAGACGGACCCTTTTTCCGCCCACCTGCCGGAGATGGTGGTTTTGGTGGTTTCCGGGTTTGCCGGATTGTTCATCGCATGGAAATTGTTTCGCTGGGAAAAAGAGGAGCGGATTCCCACCTCGGGCAAAGTATGGGCTCTGGCACTGTTGATTCCGGTAGTGCTCATGGGATTTTGGATGATCCTCTTCGCGGATCCCGAACCATCATGGAATAAGTCTTATGCCATGATGAATCTCATGCCTCCGGGTTCTGGTGGATCCACATCCGCGGAGAAGAATATAGTCCTTATGGATTTTGAGGGGACGTCTGCCGCCACGGATATTTCAAAGTCTTGGAAGGCCCCGCTGGAGGACGCAAATCCGCTGGTGGAGATCTCCCTCATATCGCCGGGCGCCAACGGGACACAACACGCTTTGAGGGTTCATGGCCGCCCTCCCGGATCCGGCCAGAATCATGCCCCAGAGGGGGCTTCCGGCAACCTGGTGATTCCGGCGACATTAAACAATTGTAATGGGATTGAGTTTTGGATCCGGAGCGATGGCTCAAGGGACTTTCGATTTTCATTGATGGAGGAGGATGCGAAACAAGTCACGACGCCTGAAGTTACTTTCAGACCTTTGTCAAAATGGGAATCCGTAAGGATTCCATCACCACTCCTAGGTCAAGCGAACGCCTCTGCGCCTCAGCCCAAACACTTGATCCTCTTCATTACGCCATTGGGCACTTCCGGCGAATTCTCCCTGGATATCGACGAGATCAAAACCTACTGAATCGGTCCGCGTTTACAGGGCTTCCTGTGCTTGGCTAGGCCTCTTTATCCTCGTACTGCTGTTTCAGTTTCCCCACCACGCCAGGGTCGGCGAGGGTCGTAGTGTCTCCGAGGACCCGGCCTTCCGCGATGTCCCGCAGCAACCGGCGCATGATCTTGGCGCTTCGCGTTTTGGGAAGTTCGGCGGAAAAGAAGATGTCGTCGGGGCGCGCGATGGCGCCAATCTTGGTCGCCACGTGCCGGCGCAATTCTTCCTTTAATTCATCGCTCGCGCGCACGCCGTCCTTTAATGTCACAAATGCGGAAATACCCTGCCCTTTGATGTCATGCGTCTTACCGATCACGGCCGCTTCCGCCACCGAATGATGGTCCACCAGAGCGCTCTCAACCTCGTAAGTGGAAATGCGATGCCCCGCCACGTTCATCACGTCGTCCACGCGGCCGAGTAGCCAGAAATAACCGTCCTCATCCACCTTGGCGCCGTCGCCCGTCAAATACTTTCCGGGATAGCGAGACCAGTACTGCTTGACGTAACGGTCCGGGTCGCCATAAATAGTGCGAAACATCGCGGGCCAGGGCTTGGTCAGCACGAGGTATCCGCCTCCTCCCGGGCCGACCTTCTGCCCTTTCTCGTCCACGACTTCGGCCTCGACGCCCGGGAAAGGCCGCGTGGCCGATCCAGGCTTGGTGGCAATCAGGCCGGGGAGCGGAGTAATCAAACACATCCCGGTTTCCGTTTGCCACCAGGTGTCCACAATGGGGCAGCGCCCGTGGCCGATGTTCTCGTTGTACCACATCCATGCTTCCGGATTGATGGGCTCGCCCACCGTGCCAATCACGCGCAGCGACGATAGGTCGTACTTGGCCGGCCATTCAGTCCCCCAGCGCATGAAGGTTCGAATCGCGGTGGGTGCGGTATAAATAATGTTGACACCGTATTTGGCGATAATGGCCCAGAATCGCCCGCGGTCGGGAAAATCCGGAGTGCCCTCGTACATCAGCGTGGTAGTGCCGTTGGCCAAGGGTCCGTAAACAATGTAGGAGTGCCCGGTTACCCAGCCAATGTCTGCCGTGCACCAGTAGACGTCATCCTCCTTCACATCAAAAATGTAGCGATGAGTTGTGGAAACGCCGACCAGATATCCCGCGGTGGTGTGGACGATGCCCTTCGGCTTTCCCGTGGTCCCGCTGGTGTAAAGTATGTACAACATGTCCTCGGCATCCATGGGTTCAGCTTCGCACTGGGAAGAGGCATTGGCCATCACATCGTGCCACCAGAGGTCGCGCCCTGCCTGCATCGCCGCATTCGCCGCCTTGCCTATTCGCTCCACCACAACCACTTTTTCGATGGTCGGCGTCCCCTTCAATGCCTCATCCACATTCACTTTCAATGGCACCACGTTGCCGCGCCGCCAGGCGCCATCTGCCGTCACTAGGACTTTGGCCTCAGCGTCGTTGATCCGCTCACGCAGCGATTCCACCGAGAACCCGCCAAACACCACGCTATGAGGAGCACCAATCTTGGCGCAGGCCAGCATGGCGATTGGGAGTTCAGGGGTCATGCCCATGTAGAGCGCGATGCGGTCGCCCTTCTTCACGCCGAGGGATTTCAGGACGTTGGCGAACTTGTTGACTTCGCGCTGAAGCATCCCGAAAGTTAAGACGCGTGAATCGCCGGGCTCGCCTTCCCAAATGATTGCAGCTTTGTTTCTACGCGCGCCTTTGGCGTGGCGATCGACGCAGTTGTGCGTCAAATTCAATTTGCCATCCACAAACCACTTCGCCCACGGGACGTTCCAGTCCAGAACCTTGGTCCAGCGTTTGAACCAATCGAGTTGCTCGGCCTGCACCGCCCAGAAACCTTCACTATCATTCCGGGCGTGCTCATAAATAGCAGGATCCTTCGCGTTAGCTTGGCGGCGGAATTCCTCGGAGGGCGGGAACGTGCGCTTTTCCTGCAGGAGCGCATCGAGCTTTTCCGACTGAACTGGCGACTGATCACTCATATTGGGAGGACCTCACTAGGATGAAATAATGAACGATCAATAATGAATGATGAACACTTTCATTTCCGAATGTACGCTTCGTCGAGCAATTCAATCACATGCATCACGCGGCGTTGTTTGCCCTGATCCGCGGAGCGTGCCACCCCCGCTCGAATCTGCAGGAGGCATCCGGGATTGGCAGTCAGAATCAATTCAGCACCCGTCGCGTCAATCTGCTGCATCTTTCCTTCCAGCAATTTCTCCGACATTTCGTTGTGAGCGACGTTATAGATTCCCGCGCTGCCGCAACACACCTCCACTTCCTTTAATTCAACGAGCTCAAGACCCGGCACGGCAGCGAGCAACTTGCGCGGAGCAGCCTTTACTCGCTGGGCGTGCAATAAGTGGCAGGGATCCTGATAAGTCGCCCGCGTTTTCATTACTGCAAAATCACGATTGAAGTCAATAGCGGCGAGAAACTCCGTGACATCTTTCAGGCGTGTGGAAAACAGCTTGGCGCCCTCCAGCAATGTTTGATCGGTTTCTTCAAAGAGGAGCGGATACTCTTTCAAAACGGACCCACAGCCGGCCGCGTTGGTGATGATAGCGTCAAATCCACCGTCGCCAATTGATTTGCCGGGGAGAAAGGTACGGATATTTTGGTGGGCCAATGTTCTCGCCAGTCCGCGAATGCCCGCATGAACGTGCAGTGCACCGCAACATCCTTGGTCTTTCGGGATCACTACTTCGCAGCCGTTTCGGGCCAGCACGCGGACCGTCGCGTCATTCAGCCGCGCAAATGCGAGGTTGGCAATGCACCCGGCAAAGAATGCTACTCGGTATTTTCGCGGCCCGGTGGCGGGAACAACCGTACCCAGTCGCTCGGTGAAAAATGGTTTTTCCATCCTGGGCGCCAGGCGCGCGACTTTGGCCATGCGTCCTGGAAACAAATTAAGAATGTGCGAGGCAAGGATCGCCCTTTCCATGCCCGATCTTTGGTACATGCGGAGAAGTTTCCCCACCACGTGCAGCCTTCCCCGTGACGGGAGGATTTTGTGGAAGAACATATTACGCAGAAACCGCGCCGCGAGGGGGCGCTTAAAATACTGATCGATTTGCCCGCGGGCAGCTTCCACGAGCTTGCCGTATTCCACGCCGGAGGGACAGGCAGTTTCACAGGCACGGCAATCGAGGCACAGGTCGATGTGTTTGACGAAGTTTTCGCCCATCGCCAATCGGCCTGACTCCACTTGAATCATCTGGAAGATCCGGCCTCGCGGCGAATCCATCTCAAGGCCCAGCTCGCGATAGGTGGGGCAGGCGTTTAGGCAGAGGCCGCAATGAATACACTTGGAGTAGTCCTTCCAACGAGGCGCGTCTCCCTCGCCGTATCCCGGCCGAGTATTTACTTTGGGTGATTCAGCCCCTGCTTGCTGCATGCGCATTGCATTGTGCCAGATTCGGCATTTTTTTCCTATTGAATGACGCCCGTCCGGTGTCGCGCGGCCACTCTGCTATAATGATTGGCCGTTGATTGTGGCTTACCCGACGCCCCACCCGCGCCGGCTCTTTCAACGGGTCAGGGCCTACACCGGCACACAATCAAGTCACACCCGGCGCAAGAAATCAAACGGAGATGCAGATTGTACTTAGAGATTCAACAGAAGGTTCGACAGAAATTTGTGCAAGCCGTCAAAGAAGCATTCGGTGTTGAGATTGCCGAGCCGGCATTGGGTTTTCCACCCAGCGTGGAG
>JBGPCF010000168.1:0-12515 GCA_041481635.1 Terriglobia bacterium
TCGAATCGGCGGTCGGCTACCAGACCGACTTCCACCAGTTCATGCTCTACACGCCGGTTCCCGGCACGCCGCTTTACCAGGAAATGGCCGATCAGGGTCGTCTGCTGACGGACGTTGACCTCGCCGATACCCATGGGCAGTACAAATTCAACTTCCGGCACGGCGCAATCTCCCGCGAGGATTCAAAGAGGTTCCTGGATTGGGCGTTTTGGCGCGATTTCGAGCGTAATGGGCCGAGTCTTTATCGCATGTGCCAGACCATGCTCCAGGGCTGGCAACGCTACAAGGACTACCCCGATCCACGCGTCCGTGAGCGGTTTACCCGACAAATGAAGAAGCTCAGCGGCGCTTACAATGCGGCGCTTTGGGTGATGGAACGAGAATTCAAGGAAGTCAATCGAAGCGTGAGCGAGCAGATTCACAAGCTGCGCCGCGAAGTCGAGAAGGAATTCCCGGTCATCGCCCGCCTCACAGCCGCATCGCTGGGCCCTATCTTGTTGTGGTCCACACGCCGAGAGGAGAATCGGCTGGCGTCAGGACGTACGTACGAACCCCCCACGTTTGTCGAGCGCAGCAATTGGATTTCGGCTTCGTAGCCTCCTGCCTCGTGGCCGTCATTAACAGCGCCCATCCTTGGCGAGATCCCCTAAATACCCGTACAGTCCTCGAGAGTTGCTGACGAAAAATCGCCATTTTGGCAACAACCAAATCCTGGTTGCGCCAAAGTCTCCCGAAGTCCGCTTGTGCGACGTTGGAGGCTCCATTGGTGCTGGCCTTCGATTCCGGGCGGATGACGGCGCCCTCGGAAGTAATGCACTCGTCGGCATAGCGCGCCCATCGGAATTTGAATCACTGCCGAACGTCGCTATACCCTGTCGCAACCATGACGGTCTGCTGTTGACACGAGGCGGCACCGGGCATATGGTCTTGCGCGAGGATCAAGTCGAAATCGCAAACTTGGGCGAATCCTATGAAACGAGACAGGCGCGATCAGAAGGATTTCTCACGGCGGGATTTCATCAAAACGACAGCCGTAGGCGCCGGCGCGGCGGCCCTGACCGCGCTGGGCTCAGAAGAAGCAAAGGCTCAAGGGCGGCCTGCGCATTGGGACAAGGAGGCGGATGTCGTCGTTGTGGGAGCGGGAGCCACGGGGCTCCCGGCAGCCATTCAAGCGATCGAAGCCGGGGCGTCCGTGATTTTAATCGATGCGAACTCGGACGTCGGTGGACATGCAATATTGAGCGGGGGAAATGTAGCCCTGGGAGGCGGGACAAGCAGGCAGAAGAAATACGGAGTCGTCGATTCGCCGGACCTCCTGTTCGCAGACCTGACAGATTGGTCCGTCGTAGAACCCAACGGGTTCCCTGATTACAGGTACAACGACAAAGAAGTCATCCGCGCCTTTGCCGACGAAAGTGCTAAGACCTATGAATGGCTGGTAGCCCATGGCGTCATATTTGTGGACAAACCCCCGGACACAGTTGGCGGGCACGCAACCGGGAACTCTGCTCCCAGGGAGAGCCATGCCGCACCGATGGCGTGGGTGCAGGTTCAGACTGGCGTAGCGGTCGCGCCGGAACGTCAAGCTACCGCCTCCTCAGGTGTCGGCCTCATCAGGCCGCTCGAAGCCACTGCCAGAAAGTTGGGGGTTCAGATCCTCTTGCAGCACAAGATGGCCAGTGTTATCCGGGAGAATCCTACATCGGGAAGGGTTCTTGGAATTGCGGCGACGAACCAGGGAAAAACTGTAAACATCCACGCAAGAAAAGGCGTCATCATCGGCACGGGCGGGCACAGCAGCAACGTGAACTTCCGCAGGATCTTCGACCCACGGTTAACTGAAGAGTACCAGGTGGCTGGCGAACCTTACTCTTTCCAAGACGCCAGCGGAGAAATCGCAGCCATGGCCATCGGGGCATCGCTCTGGGGTGCGTACAATCAGTCTGGAGAATTTGGCCAGAATGTTACCAAGGCGGGTTGGATCGGGTGCCAGTATGGTTATGTGAATCTAACCTGGCAGCCCGGTAGCCCTATTTTTCCTCTCGCGCGCGCCACCGGCCTTTCCGTGAAGGATTACCAGGACGCGATCCTCGTGAACCAAGCGGGCCTGAGATTTTATGATGAGACGCAAGGTCAGTTTCCAGCGAACAACTACGATTCCATCAAGGCTTACATCCCACGAAGCTACCTCAACGCTGCGAATGTTAAGTACTCCCCTTCCAATTTCATCAATGCCGCCCTGGCGGGAACCGGCGATACGTCTGCCGGAGGCGGGCCGATATGGGCGATCTTCGACGCAGACGCCGTGAAACGGGAGGGCTGGACGGTTACGCCTCCCTACGTGGATACCGCAGCGGGGTACTTCTTCTCTGGAAGCAGCATCGCGGAATTGGCTGGGAAGATTGTGAACAAGTATCAGCGTAAGCCGATGCCTGCCGATGCCCTGCAAAACACGGTGACTCGGTACAATTCATTTGTGGACGCAGGCAAGGACGCTGACTTCGGGAAGCCCACCCCAAAATTTAAGATCCAAACGCTACCGTTTCACGCCGCTTGGGCGACACCTGTGATTCACGACACGCGCTCTGGCCTCAGGATCAACGCGAAGTGCCAGGTGGTAGACCTAAATGGCAACGTCATACCGGGCCTCTATTGCGGAGGCGAGTCGGCAGGTGGATTCAGCCTGCATGGTCTGGCCCGATGCACTGCGCAGGGCCGCATCGCAGGCAGGAACGCTGCCGCCGAGAGACTCTGAGAGCAAAATGGCATTCCGAAGGCTGGGCTTCAGCGGCTAAAGCCGCATTGATTATGTCGGCTTTATGTCGCGGCTGAAGCCGTGACGCGCATAGTTTTCAGGCGCCTTTCAGGTTGCGTTGTTAGGCTGCCTAACTCAGGCGGGCCCTCGCGTCTCTTCCGGAACCGTCAATCCCGGAAGTTAGTCGAAGTAAGAAGTGACTCGGGCAGGGGGGAATTCGCCGCCTGCTGCTCCCATGGTGAAGAACAAGAAATCCGCATTGAGAGGTAAAAAATGAAAAAGCATCTCGCGTTGATTTCCATATTGTTGTTGGGATTTGTGTCGAGGGCGCAAAGTCAGACAGCACCTGCGCCTCTGAAACTCGTCCAGACGATTCCTTTGCCAGGTGTCGCCGGGGCTTTGGACCATATGGCTATAGACGTTCAGAGGCAACGGCTGTTTGTCCCCGCGGAGACGCACGCGACGGTTGAGGTTGTCGATCTAAGGGCTGGAAAACGGATCCACACCATATCATTCAGTGACCTCAGCTGGCCCAGCACGGTGGCCTATCGTCCTCAGTCTGATGAGATTTTCGTGACAGACCGAGAGGACGGTTCAATCAGAGTTTTGAGCGGTCAAACATACGAGCTTGTCAAAACTATCAAGCTGATCAAGGGGCCAGATAACGCGACGTACGACCCGGCCACCCAGTATTTTTACAGTGTCAGTGGCGGCCGCCAGCTGGGGATACCTTACACATTGATCGCCATCATTGACACGGCGGCAAAGGAACACCTGGGCGACATCAGGGTCGATAGCGCTAACATCCAGGCGATGGCAATCGAGCCCGGAACGGGTCCAAAAAAGATGTACGCTGATATGGCCGACAAAGACCAAATCGCAGTGATTGATCTCCAAAAACGCACGGTGATCACGACGTGGCCTACCACGCCTGAATGTCAGGCACCCGTGGCTGCGACCGTGGATAGTACCCATCATCGGCTATTTGTCGGTTGTCGGATGTTCAGGGCGGAGCCTCAATTGCCAGGGAGGATGATTGTCATGAACACGGATACGGGCAAAATGATTGCTCAGTTCCCTGCTGGCGGCGGCGCCGACGAAATGTTTTTTGATCCTGCGAGTCAGCGTATCTACCTCCAGGGGTATGAAGGCATTGCGGACGTGTGGAAGGAGGTTGACCCTGACCACTACGAATCTATCGGGAGGATTCCGGGCGGAGTTAACGGAAAGACTTCGCTCCTGGTCCCTGAACTGAAGCGCTATTATGTCGCTGTGTCACAGCACCGGGATGTAATCGAAGGAGTGCCGACAGCAAAAGTCGAACAGGCCTACATAGAGGTTTACGAGGTGATTCCATAAGATTCCCAAAACGGTGGGAATAAGAACTCCTGGGCAGATGAAGCCAGGCCTTTAACAGTTCTTGGACTCTGTTCAGGAAGATGCCATTGTGGAGGTGAAAAATGAAAAAGTATCTCGCGTTGTTTTCGATACTGCTTTTCGGATTTGTGCTAAGTGCGCAAGGTCAAGCGTCTGCGCCATTGAAACTAATCCAAACCATTCCCTTGCCGGGCGTCCCGGGGGCTTTGGACCATATGGGCATCGATGTCCGCGGCCAACGCCTGTTCGTCCCCGCAGAGCAACACCAAACTGTTGAAGTCATCGACTTAAAAGCTGGAAAGAGGATCCGCACGCTCAGTGAAGTCCTCTGGCCCAGCACGATCGCCTATAATCCTCAAACCAATGAGATTTTCGTGACCGACCGATCAGGTGGATCAATCAAAATCTTTAACGGTGAAACGTACGAGCTTGTCAAAACTATTAATCTGATTGCGGGACCGGACAACGCCACTTACGATCCCGCCACCCAGATTTTTTATAGCATTAGTGGAGCCCGATGGGCGGGGCTTCCTTACACATTGATCGCCATCATTAACACGGCGACCAAAGAACACCTGGGCGACATCAGAGTTGACAGTATTAACATCCAGGCTATGCCAATCGAACCCGGCACTGGGCCAAAAAAGATGTACGCCGCACTGGCGGACAAGAATCAAATCGCCGTGATTGATCTTCAAAGCCGTGCTGTCCTCACGACCTGGCCTACAACGCCCGAATGTCAAGCACCCATGGCTGCGGCGGTGGATTCCGCGCATCACCGGCTTTTTGTTGGCTGCCGGATGTACGCGACTCAGCCTGACTGGTGGCTGCCTGGCCGAATGATTGTCATGAATACAGACACAGGGAAAATGATCGCTCAATTTCCAGCCACTGGCGGTTCCGACGAAATGTTTTTTGATGCTGCAAGTCAGCGTATCTACCTCCAGGGTTATGAAGGCATCGCTGATGTGTGGAAGGAGGTGGATCCTGATCATTATGTGTCTATCGGGAGGATCCAAGGCGGCGTTCATGGGAAGACTTCGCTCCTGGTGCCGGAACTGAAGAGATATTACGTTGCTGTCTCGCAGCATCGTGATGTCGTCGAAGGAGTGCAAGGGGGGAAACTCGAAGAGGGCTATATAGAGGTTTACGAGGTGCAGCCGTAAGGGGCCCCAAAAACGATTAGAATAACAACGCCCTGGCAGGTGAAGCCGGGTCGTTAATCATCTCGAACTCCGTTCAAGAAGGGACCGCTTTTGGTGAGGTGGATACTATGAAGAAGTTCTTTCCAATCGGCCTGGTAGCGTTGGTTTGCATGATTGTATCCGGCATCGGGGCGAACGCCCCGCAACAGGGAAAGGACCCCCTGCGGCTCATCCAGACGATCCCTATGCCGAATGTCAAAGGGCGCATTGACCACATGGATGTAGACGTCAAGGGCAAGCGTCTATTCGTCGCTGGTTTGGAAAACGACACGTTAGAAGTGGTGGACCTGAAGGCAGGAAAATGGACACGCAGCGTCCCCGGCCTTAAGACGCCTCAAGGAGTGGCATACGTCCCGGCGCTCAACAAGCTGTTTGTGGCGAACGAAAATGACGATACGCTCAAAGTTTTTCGTGGGGATACTCTCGATCTTCTCAACACGATTCGCCTGGACCTGGGTGCCAATCGCGTAACCTACGACCCGCACACCAAAAAGCTTTATGTAGGGTACGGTGGTGCATCTGCCAAGAAGGACTACGGGGAAGTTGGAGTCATCGACGCCGAAAATGACAAGCACATTGGCGACATCCATGTAGGGCTCCGCCCGGCCGAGATTCTGATGGACAAGTCCGGACAGACACTGTTCGTTTTCGAGTCTCGCGCCAGTAAGATCCAGGTGATTGATGCAGGGAAGCGCCAGGTTCTCTCATCGTGGCCTTTGAGCAGCCAACGGCCGGGCGATGGGGGATTTGATGAAGCCACCCATCGGCTGCTCATCGGCACGCGCACGCCTCCGGCATTGATTGTCATGGACCCCACGTCCGGGAAGGAAGTTGCAAACCTTCCAACGGTCGAGGGCATGGATGGCGTCTATTTTGATGCGCCGCATAAGCGCGTGTACGTTTCCGGCGGCAGAGACTACGATGTTGGCTCTGTGTTCGTCTACCAACAACTTGACGCAGATCACTACACGCAAATTGGAAAGATTCCCACGCGGCCCGGCGCCGGTACATCGTTTTGGTCGCCTGAGCTAAATCAGTATTACGTTGCCGCTCCAGCCCATGACAACCAAGAAGCGGCAATTCTGGTGTTCGAACCTCAGCCGTGAGGAGTCCGTGAGGCGAGGAACGAAGAAAGGCGAGCGGAAACCGATGGGCTCTTCCTTTCGCACGGGCGACCTTAAGCAAGAGGGTTGGGAAATCTAGAGATACACGAGTATCGCTTTCATTTTCGGTTGGGAACTCTGAAGCGAAGTTCCTTTGAAAAGGAATCATCGAAACCAAATCTCACTGGAGGAATATATGAAGACAGTCTCTGCGATAGTGGGTCTCGTCGCGCTTGTGGCCATCGCTTTCTTGGCCTCGTGCCGCACCGCGCCGACTGCGAACACAGCTCCCGCGCCGTCCCACGAACTTGCGCCACTGCAACTCATTCAACGAATTCCGGCGCCGGGTGTCACCGGTCGCATCGATCACTTCACCGCATACCCCAAACGCCGGCTGCTGATTTTTGCCGCCCTGGGGAACAATACGGTGGAGATTGTCAATACCTTCGAGGCCAAAGTCGTTCAGAGCATCAAGGGGTTGAACGAACCTCAGGGCGTACTCTATGTTCCGGAATTCAACAAGATCTTCGTGGCCAACGCAGGAAGCGGCATGGTCAACGTTTATGATGGCAAGACATACGCTCTGCGCAAGAGTATCCCGTTGGGCGAGGAATCCGATACGGACAACCTTCGGTATGATGAAGCTACAAAACGGGTCTTTGTCGGCATCGTGGGCGGCATCGCCATGATCGACGCGGCAACGGAAACCCATGTCGAGAAGGACCTCAAGGGTAGTGGCGGTCACTCCGAGTCTTTCCAATTAGAAAAGAAGGGGTCTCGCGTTTTCGTCAACGTGCCGGACGACAGCAGTGTGGTCAATGTTATCGACCGGAAAACAGGCGAGCTGACCAAGTGGGAACTCAACGGAGCCAAAGCAAACTATCCCATGGCGCTCAATGAAGACGAGCACCGACTCTTCGTCGTCACCCGGAGACCTCCATTGGTGGTCGTACTTAATACCGACAATGGCAAAGAGGTTGCGAGAGTCCCTATCGGGGGATCGTGCGACGATGTGTATTTCGACGCGGAGCGCAAGCGCATTTACGCCCTCGGCGGGGAGGGATATATCAGTGCAATCCAACAGAATGACCCGGACCACTATGCTTTGATCTCAAACATCCCTACAGCCGTAGGCGTGCGCACCGGCATTTTCTTTGGGACGAGCTTATACGTCGGCGTGCCTTCTGCCGGATTGGAGCCCGCGCAGGTATGGAATTTTGGTGTACCGGAATAGAGTGTAAGAACGCCTGCAACTTGTCAGGGATGGCATTTTCTGGGCACTCGCAGACGGCCGGGACGGCGTCAATTCACTTCTCGTACCAGACCTGATGTGACATTTGGTTGCTGTCCCGGAACCCCCTGACCTAGGCGAGGGAGTACAAGGGGTAAGCTCGAAGAACGCTGTGCAGGGGTGTGCGAGATGGAACCGTAAGAACTTTCAAAACGACGAGGCAGACCTGCTCTGGAGGGAATGATGCAAAACCGACGCTTGCTGTTATGGATCATGGTGCTCTTGTTAGCACCCGTCCTGAGCATCCACGGTCAGGATAAGTCACCGCTCAAACTGATCCAAAAAATCCCCATGCCGAATGTGAAAGGACGGCTTGACCACTTCGGCGTGGATCTCAAAGGCAGGCGGCTGTTTGTCGCCGCCCTCGGAGACGATCAAAACACTGTCGAAGTTATCGACCTCAAGACGGGGAAGCGAGTTTTCAGTATCCCCGGACAAAGCAAGCCGCAGGGGTTGTTCTATTCTCCTGACTTCAAGAAGCTTTTTGTGGCCAACGGTACTGACGGCACCTGCAAGATATTCGCGGGGGACACGTTCAAGCTTATTGACAGCCTACCGCTCGGCACCGACGCCGATCACGTGGGCTACGACCCGGCTACCAAATATCTCTACGTCGGATTCGGCGATGCAAAATCCGGGGGGCTGGCCATCATCGATACGCGCGACAACAAACATATTGCGGATATCAAGACCGATGCCCGCTCCGGTGGTATCAAGATCGAAAAATCGGGGCCACAAACTTTCGTCACGCTTGCCGGAGCTACCCATCTTGGCGTGGTTGACCTAAAGAAGCGCGAACAGATTACAGCTTGGCCGACAGGAGTTTCAGGTAATGTCGCGCTAGCGCTCGATGAGAGCCATCATCGGCTTTTCGACGGCGTTCGCGACCCAGCGACGCTGATTGTCCTGGACACAGAGTCCGGAAAACAAGTTTCGCAGGTTGAGGGCGTCTCCGGAATCGACGACCTGTGGTATGACGCCGTGCATAAGCGTGTTTATGCCTCGGGAGGCAGAGGGTTTGAAGTGGGGTTCGTTTACGCCTATCAGCAGAAAGACGCCGATCATTATGAACTAATCGGGAAGGTTCCCACGGCGCCCGGCGCCGGCACGTCGTTTTGGTCGCCGGAACTCAATCGCGTTTACGTCGCTGCTCCATCCAATGACAAAGAAGAAGCAGCAATCCTAGTCTTCGAGCCGCAGCCGTGAGGTGTAGATAAGCCTCGCTTTCATTCTTGGTTCGGAACTCTCAATATGTTTACGTGAACGGAAATTACGAAAACCAGATCTCAATGCAGGAAATATGAAGAAGGTTTCCGTGATAGTGAGTTTCTTCGCGCTTGTGGCCGTCGCTTTCTTGGCCTCTTGCAATGCCGGGCAGACTGGAAACCCGACCGCTGCGCCCGCCGCTACACCGAAGCGCGAAGTTTCTCCACTGCAACTAGAAGAACAAATTCCCGTACCGACTGTCGCAGGACGTCTGGACGACTTCACATCGGATAACAAACGCCGACTGCTGATTTTTTCCGCCCTGGGCAACAATTCGGTGGAGATCATCAACGTCTTCGATGGCCGTGTCGTTCACAGCATCAAGGGGAAGGAATTGAACGAACCTCAAGGATCCCTCTACGTTCCGGGGGGCCGACAAGATCTTCGTGGCCAATGCGGGAAACGGCTCAATACGACGGCGAGGTGGTCGAGGACATTGACCGGAAGACCGGTGCGCTGACCAAGTGGGAGTTCACAGGGGCTAAGGGAAACTATCCCATGGCACTCGATGAAGATAATCACCGTCTTTTCACCATTACCCGGAAATCTCCGCTGATGATCGTCTTTAACACTGAAACATGCAAAGAGGTTACAAGAGTCCCTACGGCCGGCGAGTCCGATGACGCCCATTTCGACGCGGCTCGAAAGCGTATTTACGTCATCGGCGCGCGCACAGGATATTTTTTGCGACCCGCGACCGGTTCTACCTTGGGGTTCCAGCCAAAGGAAGTGAGCCTGCACAAGTCTGGACTTTTGAAGCGGAGAATTAGGTCAAGAAAAGGGCTGGCGGTTGCCCCTCCGACTCCGGCATGTTTCACCAGATCAGTTTCAGCGCAAACTGAATCTGGCGGGACGTCGTCTGCGTGGAGGTGATGAGTCCCGCACCTGAGACGGGTTGCCCGTTCTTGCCGAAGACCGCAAGGTTGTCGGTCGGCGAGGCAAGATTTGCATGGTTAAGAATATTGAAGAACTCGGCTCGGAACTGAGCGTTGAAGCTTTCTGAGATGCGCTTCACATAGTTGTTCTTGAAAACGGAGAAGTCCAGCTTCGCCAGCCCGGGCCCAATCAAGGTGTTCCGGCCCAGGTTGCCTCGAAGATTGAAGCACTGCGGGTACGCGAAGGCCTTGGTGCAGTTCGCATCATAGAACGCCTGGCTCGGTGCTACCGGCATCGAGAAGCACTCAGTCTTAATGTACTGGTTGGGGTTCCCGGGGTTGGTCAGGCTCTGGCAATTCGCCCCGGCTAGCCGGTTCGGTGGCTCACCGGTCTCTTCCAATTTCATCCCCACAGGGTCGCCGCCGAGTAGCGGTGTAAACGGTTGCCCGCTGCTTGCCTTGTACAAACCACCTACTTGCCAACCGCTCACAATCCAATTCGGAAACTTTGGATCCCACTTCGGACTGGGCAACTGCCACGTAAAGCTCAGTACAAGAGTCTGGGCGACATTGAAGTCGGAGAGCCCCCGTGTCGTTCGCTGGTCGAAGAAAATCTGGTTAAATAGTCCGTTCGGAAACGTGTCGTCCGCAGCAGTCGCCGAAAGTGTGTCAATGCTCTTGCCCCATGTGTACGCAGCATGGAACTGAACGCCGTGGCTCACGCGTTTTGCGACATCCACCTGGAGCGCGTCATAGAACGAATCGGCCTGCCATAGATTGGCACTGATGCGTCCAAAATTCGGGTTGAGCGCAACACTGGGTATCGGACTGGCCTGCGTGCCGGTCGGTAGGAAGCCCGTGGCGCAGGGGTTGCCGTTCCCATCTGGCCCGCAGGGCCAGAGATAGCCTGCCGAAGTCTGGGTGGGGAGAACCATGTCAATATTGTCGAGCTTGTAGGGTTGATGGACTCCGCGCGACCCTACATACCCGAGCGTTAGCGCGAGAGTGGATGACAGCTCGCGCGCTACACTCAGATTCCACTGCATTACGTAATTACGCTTGGGGGCGTGTTCGACGTAGACAGAACGAGAGGATGTCGACGCGGTCGCAAGTTGTTGAAACGCGCCCGTCGGAAATGAACCTGGAGGAATGACGTTCCCGAATACCTCTTGAACGAAGGGCACCGCATGCTGGAAGGAAATGGCGAATTCGTAGGGCAACGGCAGCACATCGAAAATGCCGAATCCCCCGCGAACAAGAGTTCTTCCGCCGCCCGGATTCCAGGCGAATCCTACGCGAGGCTCAAAGTTCCGAATCGTGGGGTTCAAGAAAAACGGCGATCCCACGTACGGCTGAGCGTCGGTGAGATTACGCAGGTTGGAAATCCGGTTGTGCGCTTCGTCAGGCACCGTGGCCATCTCATACCGCAAGCCAGCGTTGAACGTCAGATTCTTTTGCAGCCGGACATCATCCTGGATGTAGGCGCCGAACAGCGTCTGCCGTATTCCAAATTCGGGCGGAGAGATCGTGCGATTCCCTGAAAAACCTTGCGGCTGGTTGGTGAGAAAATTCGACAAAGAGGCAAACCGGAAAGCGCCATTTACGTTGCCCAAGACCAGCTGGTTGTCCTGTATCCGCTCGACGATGCCGCCAAACTTTATCCCATGCCTTCCCTTTGTAAGGAAGGCGTCATCGCCTCCCTGGAAAGAGTTCCAGAATAGCGATCTGCTGGACGGCAGAAGTCCCTGTGTGCTCGGAGCGCCCAAAAAGCTGGTCAGTCCCGGTACATTCTCGATGGACCCCGCAAGTGCACCGGGCTCGAACGTGTAGGACGGATCGAACATGAGAGGATTGGACACCTTGGATATTCCTCCCGCAATTCCTGCGGCGCGACTGAATCCGGCTCGAACAGAGTTCAGAAATGCCGAGTTGAATATGTGCTGCTCTTGAATCGTTGCTACCTGTCGGGCCGAGACCACATTGGTGAGCAGTTCGTCGAACGTGCCGGGCTGCACGGTCTTCGAGTTGTCGCGCATGTACGTGGCGGAGAGACTGTCTTGGTCGGAAAATTTGTGATCCACTCGAATCGTGAAATAATTTTCGCTGGTAACCCGCTGTTCAGAGAACGCAAAAATTCCGATATCTCCGGTTCCCAGCAGCGGCCCATTAGGCAACGGATAGAACGCAGCGAGAAACCTTGCTACCGCAGGATCCACACTCACCGTGCCCGTCGAAAGTTGGCCATTGCGCGCAGTCATGGAAGGAACGGTGTTCACGGTCGTCTCGCCCAGGGACTGGCGAAGTCCTTCGTAGTCTCCAAAAATGAACGTGCGGTCCTTTTGGATTGGCAATCCCGCAGACCCACCGAACTGGTTGCGCTTGAAGGGCGGAATGGTGGGCCCGTCAAAAAAATTGCGCGCATCCAGAGCGCTGTTGCGGAGAAACTCATACACGGTGCCGTGGAAAGCGTTCTTCCCCGAGCGGGTAACCGCGTTGATTACCCCGCCCGAAGTTCGCCCGTACTCGGCTGGATAATTGCTTCCCAGCACAGACACTTGCTCCACGGCGTCGATTCCCAGATTGTCACCGAGCACGCTGCCCGGAGCGCCGTTCGAATAGTCGTTGATGCTGATTCCATCCAGA
>JBGPCF010000169.1:0-12285 GCA_041481635.1 Terriglobia bacterium
GACCTGAAGAAGATCACTGTGCCGGTCCTGGTGATGCATGGCGATGACGACCAGATCGTGCCTTATGCCGATTCTGCACCACTGTCTGCAAAGTTGCTGAGGAATAGCACATTGAAAACCTACAAGGGCTTTCCGCACGGCATGCCCACGACTGAGGCCGACACGATCAATGCCGACCTGCTGGCGTTCGTTCAGCGCAGGAGCCAGGCGTCCGCGTGACTGAAGTCACGGGCTAAAACTGAGTAGCGAAGCATCTATTCCGGGAGGACTGCCAACTTCGGCAGCCCAGCTGAACTGGTTTCACAAAAAGGAGGAAACCCCATGATGATTTTCGGAATGACGATACTCGTATTCGTGCACGTGGTCATCAGTCTAGTAGGAATACTCTCAGGTTTCGTCGTCGTGTTCGGCTTGCTGTCCGCAAAAATGCTCGACGGCATGACGGCAGTCTTTCTATCAACCACCGTTCTCACAAGCCTGACAGGCTTTATCTTACCGGCTGAACACTTCATGCCGTCCCACGGGGTTGGCATCATTTCGCTGGTTGTCCTGGCGCTGGCAATTTTCGCGCGCTACGGACGCCACCTCGCGGGCGGGTGGCGATCGACCTACGTGATCAGTGCTGTGGCTGCACTCTATTTCAATTGTTTTGTGTTGGTGGTGCAGCTTTTCTTGAAAGTGCCTGCGCTGAAAGCTTTGGCCCCAACCCAGTCTGAGCCGCCCTTTGCGGTCACACAGGGCGCGGTTCTGGTGCTCCTTGTTGTGATTGGCGTTCTCGGGACCATCAAATTCCGAAGGGTACAACTCCACACGACATAACCAAACGAGGTGACTAATTTGCGCTATCGGCTTTTGGGAAACAGCGGACTTCGAGTATCGGAGGCTGCGCTCGGCACCATGACCTTCGGCGATGATTGGGGCTGGGGCGCGGCCAAGGACGAGGCACGAAAGGTTTACAACGCATTCCGGGAGGCCGGAGGCAATTTCATCGACACCGCCAACGTCTACACGAACGGGACGAGCGAATCGTTCCTCGGCGAGTTTATCGAGGGCCAGCGTCAGAGTGTGGTTGTGGCAACGAAATACACCAATGCCGCTCCGGGCACAGACCCGAACGCGGCCGGCAACCACCGGAAGAGTATGATGCAGGCAGTGGAAGCCAGCCTCAAGCGGCTGCGGACCGACTATCTCGACCTATATTGGGTCCACATCTGGGACCAGATTACTCCAGTCGAAGAGGTCATGCGAGGACTGGATGATTTGGTTCGACAAGGCAAAGTGCTCTATGTCGGCATTTCTGATGCTCCCGCCTGGTGGATCGCGCAGGCGAACACGATTGCCCACCTGCGGGGGTGGTCGCCTTTCGTCGGGTTGCAGATCGAATACAGCCTCATCGAGCGAACTGTGGAGCGAGAATTAATCCCGATGGCCAAGGCGCTGAACCTTGGCTTGACCGCGTGGTCGCCACTCTCCAATGGCGTGCTCACCGGCAAGTACCACGGTCACGGGTCGTCTGAACCCGGACGTATGAACAGCGAAATGTTAAAAGGGTTTATGCCCGAGCAACAACGTACCGACCGCATCGTCGCTGCCGTCAAGACTGTGTCCAATGAGGTTTGTCGCAGCATGGCGCAGGTCGCGCTGGCATGGCTTCGCTATCGCCCAGTGCCGGTCATCCCCATCATCGGCGCGCGTAAGCTCTCTCAGTTGCAAGACAATCTCGCGAGCTTAGACCTGAAGCTCTCCCCAGAACAACTCAAGGCGCTTGACGAGGCAAGCCGGATTGAACTCGGGTTCCCGCACGAAATGTATACGCAGGAGTTGATCCGTTCAATCCTATACGGCGGTATGGGAGACAAGATTTTGTCATAGGGTAATTTTGAATTTGGTGAGGCCACATCACTTGGCTGATCGCCAGCACGGAAGAACACGTCTTCACAAGGCGCTGAGCATCCGTGCCATAGGTCCTGGCAATATCGCGTCACAACGGAGGCAGTTGATGGCTGCGTATGAATTCAAAATCGATCCCGACGAACTTGGCGGCAAGCGCGCTCTTGTTACAGGTGCCAGCAAAGGGATCGGCCATGCGGTGGCGGCTGGACTTCGCAACGGCGGTGCGAAGGTCCTGATGACGGCCCGCAATCGGCCAAGCGATCTTGCCGATGCGGATTTATTCGTAGCGGCGGATAGCACCACACCCAAAGGCTGCGCGACTGTGGGGGAGGCAGTTCGAGAGAGGCTTGGTGGAATCGACATCGTTCTCCATGTTGTTGGTGGGTCGTCTGCACCCGCTGGCGGCTTCGCGTTGCTCGACGATAACGAGTGGCAGCGCGCGCCTTGAATTTGTTCCCGGCGGTCCGGCTGGACCGGGCGCTCTTACCGACGATGCTCAAGCAGGGCTTTGGCGTGGTCATTCACCTTACCTCGATCCAGCGCGTGATGCCCTTGCCGGAAGCCACTATCGCCTATGCCGCGGCGAAGGCCGCGCTCGCGAATTACAGCAAGGGTCTATCCCAGGAGGTGACCCCAAAGGACGTTCGGGTGGTTCAGGTTTCCCCTGGCTGGGTGGAGACGGAAGCCGCGGTGGACTTGGTCAACGCGTTGGCTGCCAGCAAAGGCACTGATTACGATGGTGCTCGCAAAGCTTTGATGAATTCGCTTGGTGGGATTGTACTTGGCCGACCCAGCCGACCTGAAGAAGTCGCCGAATTGGTCGCGTTCCTGGCTTCGGGTCGAGCTTCTTCCATAACAGGAAGTGAGTACGTCATCGATGGCGGAACGATCCCGACGGCGTGACTCGAATGAAACGGCACAAAGGAGACTCCCCAATGCCGCGACGCTACACATGGGCGGAAAGTGATCCGCTCCTTCGCAAGTATCACGACGAAGAATGGGGCGTGCCGGAGCGTGACGGCCGGGCTTTGTGGGAAAAGCTCATGCTGGACGGATTCCAGGCCGGCCTGTCATGGCTGACGATACTTCGCAAGCGCGAAGCCTTTCGCAAGGCATTCAAGGGTTTTAACCCAGCGGTCGTTGCGCGGTTCCGCACGGCGGAGGTCAACCGGCTTCTGAATAATCCCGGCATCGTGCGCGCGCGCGCCAAGATAGAGGCGACCATCGGAGGTGCCCGTGCTTATCTGGCGATGCAGGCGGCTGGCGAAGATTTTTCAACCTTCGTCTGGACAATGGCGGGTGGCAAGCCAATCCGGAACAAGACAGGAAAAGTCCCAGCGAAGACACCGCTGTCGGAAGCAATATCACTCGCCCTGAAGAAACGGGGATTCAAGTTTGTCGGCCCTGTAATTGTCTACGCCTGGATGCAGGCGACAGGCATCGTCAACGATCATGTCGTCGGCTGCTTCCGGCGTGACACATCCACAAGATGAGTTAGAGGGAAAATCCATGACTTCCAAGAGAAACAGCGGGATTATCGACAAACCCAGCCATCACTCGGTGGGCGAAACGGTCGAGAAGCTCAAGGGGATTCTGCAAGCCAATGGAGTTTCCCTGTTCGCGCCGGTCGACCGCAGCGGCGAAGCGGAAAAAGTGGGAATGCAAATGCCTCCCGCCAAGCTGGTAATTTCTGGCAACCCGAAAGCTGGCACTCCCCTGATGCTGGCGGCGCCCAGTGGCGCCATCGACCTTCCTCTAAAGATTTTGATCAGGGAAGATGCTCAGGGAAAAGTTTGGGTCACGTATAACAGCCCAGCGTATTTACAGGAGCGACACGGCCTACCACTGGAGCTGCTGCAGAACATCGTGGTCGTAGAAACTCTGGTGACGATGGCTGCGGAATTGTAAGTGCAACTTAACTATCGTCAGGAGGAGCTCACGCCAGCACGGAATACTAGCGGTCTTGGACCAGAGTCCCGCCAAGTTGTGCGGCGGCTCTTTACGTCAGAGAAGTACCTTCGGAGGTGAGCAAAGAAAATCACTGCCGTGCTCCAACCCGACTCAGCTGAACTGTAACTCGCTGATCCGACGTAGATGGCCTCCTTGGAAACGGTTTTGTGAACCGTTGCTCAACGGGGTTCGACCGGATGCCTCAATTTTCAACGAGTGCGCGTTCAGATTCCCAACCATTTCCCAGGCCGAACGGGAGGACAATGTCGCGATATTGTTGGTACCCAAAGTGGTACCCGTCGTTCGCCAAAACTCGGCAGGAGCATGAATCTCATCATGTAACATGTTACTTGTACTCTCTGTATGCTATTCATTTCAGATGCGGTCCTAGTTTTGGCGAGGGACAGGCCCTGAAAACCTTGCGTGAAGCTTTTCAGAAGGGTTATCCCCCGGAGGACGCGGAGAGCGACCTGGAGTTAAAAGACTTGCGGGCACGTCCGGCGTTCACGAATCTGGTGAAGGAATTCGGCGTGAAAAAGTAATAGGGGCAGGCTTCATTATCCTTCCCTTCCATTGACACACTCTCCGGTGATACCAGTAAGAGTCGTTCCACTTGGTTGGCCTTCCTCGCCCTCTGGAAGCATACTGACATGGCTGCCCCAATTCTCGAGTAAGCCAAGGTGCGCCCATAAACCTGCAATGATTCAGTGTTTAGTCTCTGAAACGATCTCAGATAGGCGTTGCCTTGCGGAAGCTGACCTGCGTACCTATGGATGTATATTCTGCCGACGGGAGGCGTGATCCGCCTTAGTACCCAAGCGGATTCGTCATGCTCACCTGCCGGATCAGGTCACGGACCTGCCAGGAAACTGTCGTACGCCCCCCGTGCGGCACCTCTCGGTAAGCCTGTATAAAGCCGGGCGCATTGGGCCCCCAGTCACTTCTGCTTGACGGATGGGTTCTTAGCAACGAAAGGTTGCTCGCTCCGCCACACAAAACAAATAGCAAGGAAAAACTCTTGACTCCCGCCGCCCCCTTCATAGATGCTCTAGTTACTAATACAGTACTGCACCCTCGCCCTTCTGGGCTACGAGCGTCTCGAAGTGCTTGACGATCTTGTCCCGCCGCGCCATGACCGCCTGTATTTCCCCTTTGGAGAGCTGGCCCGCCGTTTTCTCCTTCACTTCGGTGGCGTCTAGCTGGCGCAGCTTCTCGAGTAACTGCCGATCGCACATCACCAAATCCTCAGGATTCCTCAGATCGTGCTGTTGCCGGAAGGCACGGGTGAAGTCAATCATCCAAATCTTCCAATCCTCGGTGATCAGCAAGTTGGTGAGGTTGGGATCGGTATCGTAGACAAGCTGGGCAAACACCCGCTTCCTGTACATCTGCTTGTTCCACGCGTCGGCGTCGGGGGCGGGGACTCCTTCCTTCACGCGCGTCCCCTCATCCCACTTCCAAGGGACCCACCACGACAGCGCGCCCGAATTGCCCTGCCACTTGCGCTCCACTGTCACCGGCATCATGTCGCCCAAGCCGACCAGCTTGGCCAGTTCGTAGGCCGCAATGTCGTAGTGGTAAGAATCTTTGAAGTTGAGTTCAGTGGTGCCACTGGCGAACTGCTTGGAAATTTTGTATTCGTCAACAGCCTGAAAGACAGCATCATGCGTCAGCGTGCCATCACTCAGCGTTAAGCGCCAGGGCTGAGTGATGCCTTTCCCAAGCTGCTTGCTGCGCACCACCTTGGCCGTCCGTAGGAATTCTTTCTTCTGTACTTCTGTTAGGTTTGGCTCATCTTTCAGGCTTCCATTCTGCGCAATCACAATGACTGTGGCGCCCCAGCAAACCACGGCGACGACTGCCAGCGTCCTCAAATGGCGGCAAAACATAGAGCACCTCTCTCAAATGGGGAAATAAAGCTTGGCGTCATAGATACGCCCGCGGCAATCATATGTCAAGGCCAATAAATCTAATTCCGTCTTTGCAAACTCTTGCAATTAGAAGCGGAGAAGAATAGATTAGGGAGGCATCCGGGCCATGACTTCATGCCGATAAAATCCAATACAAGGATTTACTTTTTTCGCGCTTGTGTTGCTCTGGTGGGGCTGGCAGCTTTAGCAACCGCCGGCAGCCCCGAGACCCGCGTTGTGGCCATCGGCGACGTGCACGGCGCTTATGACGAATTCGTTTCCATCCTCCAGCGGACTCACCTTGTCGACGGCAATGCGCAATGGATCGGCGGCTCGAGCGTCCTGGTGCAGGTCGGAGATGTTATGGACCGCGGGCCTAAAGCGCGCGCCTGCCTCGACCTGCTCATGGAGCTCGAGCGTCAGGCAGAGAAGCAAAATGGGCAGGTCCGCGCGCTACTCGGCAACCACGAAGCCATGAACATGATGGGCGACCTGCGGTACGTCAATGTCGAGGAGTACCAGGAATTTGCCACCGACCAATCCGAAAAGGTGCGCGAGCAGGCCTATAAGGATTATCGACTCTACCTCGCGTCACGCGACCGTAGGCGCGGGCAAGTGACCGCAACGGACGACGCAGCCAGTCAGCAGAAGTGGATCGCAGAGCATCCGCTCGGCTTCTTCGAGCACCGCGACGCCTATAGCCCGCGCGGCACCTACGGCCGCTGGCTCCGCAAGCACGACGCCGTGGTCCAGCTAGGTGAAGTTCTTTTTATGCACGGCGGGCTGGACCCCAAGCTCCACTTCCGCAACATCCAGGAACTTAACGACCGCATTCGATCCGAGCTCGCCACCTACGACTCGCTCTGGCAGTCCCTCTCCTACAAAAAGATTATCTGGAGCTATATGCGCCAGGAGGAGGCCATCCGAGAGGTACAGGCTGAATTGAGTGCCGCACAATCCCGGGGCGGGGCTGAGGATTTCCAGGCAGTCTCGCAAATGAGAAGGTTTCTCGAGCTCCAGGACGGAATCGTGATTTACAAGAACGGACCGCTTTGGTACCGGGGATACTTCGAGGAGCCTGAGGAAAAGTTAAATGGGCCTCTGGACAACATGTTGGGGCGTCTGAAAGCGCGACACGTTGTGGTGGGTCACACTGTTCCTGAATCGCGCCGGATCACCCCTGTGCTCGGTTACCGCGTCTTCCAGATTGATGCGGGGATGCTGACCTTCGTTTACCATGGACACCCGGGGGCCCTCGAAATTCAGAACGGGAGCTTCACCGCTTACTACTCGGATGGCGAGCAAAAGGTGCTCTTAGCGCCGGAGGGTGGGGGAACTTCTTCGCCCAATCAGCGGGGAGAAGGACTCGAACCACGATGATGCACGCCGCCAGAATTTTCAACCTGCGCAGGAATGAGGTCGGCCCGGCTTCGCTTCTGTTCGGTTATCTGTTCCTGGTGATCGGCGCCTACATCATGGGGCAGTCGGTAGGCGACGCCATGTTCTTGAACGCCTTCCCGAATCATCTGCCCCACGTGATTATTGCCACCGCCGTGGTGGTGGGCGCTTTCGTTGCCATCTACATTCGAATCTCGCATCGCGTGCGCCTGGAACTTATGATTATGGGGGCGCTGCTTTTCTTTGCCCTCGCTTTCGTGCTGCTGTGGTGGCTAACTCATTTTGGGAGCAAATGGATATACCCGGTCATTTACGTCACGGTGTATTTGGCGGGTGCGATGGGACCGACGATGGGCTGGACCTTGGCGAACTACGCCCTGACCACCCGCGAAGCCCGCCGGGTTTTCGGCTTCATCGGCGCCGGATCCATTCTTGGCGCTCCCTGCGCTGGCTTTGTCACTGCGGACTTGATGCGCCATGGGTATCGTCCGGAGAGTCTGCTGTTGGTGATAGCTTTTTCGCTGGCTGGCTGCGCGGTGTTGGTCAAATCCCTGTTCCGTTATTCGCAACAGCGGATGGCGGGGACGGATCTGCCATCCCTGTCCGGTGAGGGCAAAGCGAAGAATTTCCGCCAGATCTGGGCGGTAATTTATAGTTCGCGCTACTTGTTGCTAATCACGGCACTGATCGGGATCGGCTGCATGACCACGCGAATTGTCAGTTACCAATTCCAAATCATTGCCAAGAATTCTTTTGGCGCCAACAAAGCGGCCATGGCGGCTTTCTTTGGCAGCTTCAACGGCTACCTGGGCATGGCGGCCTTTTTGGTCCAGATGCTGTTCACTGGCCGCTTATTGCGCTCGCTGGGCCTCCGGATCACCTTGTTTATCTTGCCGGTGATGTTTCTTGGGGGAAGCGTTGGGGTCCTGTTGGTTCCCACATTGCTGAGCGCGTGCATCCTAAAAGGCAGTCACAACCTCCTCAGGTTTTCGTTGGACCAATCCTCACGCGAACTGCTTTACCTTCCCGTGGCGCCGCCGCACATCAAGAGCCAGATCAAATCATTCATCGATGGCTTTATCTGGAGGAGCGCCGATGGAGTCGCCGGCATCGTTCTCCTGCTCTTTGCGAACAGGCTCCATTTCAGCCCCAGCCGGGTCAGCCTGGTCAACCTGGTATTTCTCTTTGGTTGGATCGCCATCGCCTACGGCGTTCGTCGCGAATACCTGAACGTGCTCCGCAGCGCCATCGAGCGCCGCACGCTCGATCCGGACAGGATCGCCGCGGGGGTGCTGGATTCGACTACCACTGAAGTGCTGGCGCAAGCCCTGGAGCGTGGTGGCGAACAGCAAGTGCTCTATGGGCTGAGTCTGTTCGAGGTGAGCCGCGAACCGGGCTGGCACCCCGTGCTCGGCAGGCTTCTGGAGCATCCATCGCCCGTGGTTCGCCACCGGGCCCTGCACCTACTCAACCATGCCGGCGATCGCAAGGTCCTGCCGCAGGTAGAGAAGATGTTGGGGGACTCTTCCCCGGAGGTGCGCTCCGAGGCGCTGCGCTACGTGGCCGTGCACACGGGCCGTGACCCTCTGGATTTGTTAACGGCGGAGAGCGACTACCCGGGCTACTTTGTCCAGGGCTTGGTGTTCGCCTACCTTGCCGGAACCGGGGAGCCTGAATATCTCACCACGGCAAAGATTATCCTGCAGACGATGTTATCGGAAACCGGCCCCGAGGCAGCGCGTTCGCGCGCCGAGGCGGCGCAAATGTTAGGTGTGATTCGGGCGCCGTGCGACTTGCATTCCGAGCTGCTGAAGTTATTGCGCGACCAGGATCCAGACGTTCTGGAACAGGCCCTTCTCAGCGCCGGCAAGATCCAGAGCCGCGAGTTCCTGCCGGTGATCATCGAGAAGTTGGGCCAGCCACGTCACCGCGTGGCCGCGCGGAGCGCGCTGGCTCAGTATGGCGAGGGGGCGGTGGGCACGTTGCGAGATTATTTGAACGACGAAGCCGTGCCCTTGTCCGTCCGCAAGCAGATTCCCGACGTGCTGGCCCGCATCGCCAGCAGCGAGTCTGCCGCCGTCTTGGCCAACAGCCTGATCCAAAGTGATCCCGGGCTGCGCTTCGATCTGCTGAAGGCGTTAAACAAGCTTCGGAGGCGGGTGCCCGGTCTGGTGCCGTCCAGCGCTCAATTCGTCGACGTGCTCGACGCTGAGCTCACGGGCTACTACCGCTCGTTGCAAATCCTGGCGGCCCTCGAGCCGCGAGCCATCCTCTCCCGTCGCTCCTCTGGCGAAGAGTCGCTTTTAACGCGCGCCTTGCGAGAGCGGATGGACCATGAGTTCGAGCGGATCTTTCGTCTACTGGCCTTGCTCTACCCTCCTCGCGATGTCTACAACGCTTTTGTGGGGCTGACGACCGGCCGCCCACAGCTCCAGGCCAACGCGCTGGAATTGCTCGAGCATTTGCTCAAGCCCGAGCACTACCGAATGTTGGCCTGTGCGATCGACCCGGAAATCATCCCGCAGGAAAGGCTGAACTTTGCCCACCGTCTGTGCCGAACCAGCGTGGGGTCAAAAACTGAAGCGCTGCGCAGCCTGCTTCGGTCCAATGACCGGTGGCTGTGTGCCTGCGCCCTCCACACTATCGGTGAATCGCACCTGGCGGAACTCAGCGATGATGTACGCAAAGTGCGACGCGAGGGCGATCCGGTGCTGGAGGAAACTTGGAGATGGGCCAGTACGCGCCTCGCGGCCGCGAGCAGCGCCTAAGGAGTCGAATGCTCACGCTCTTGGAAAAGGTGAATGTGTTGCAGAAGGCCTCAATGTTTCAGGCGGTCCGCACCGAAAGCCTGGGCCGGGTGGCCGCTATCGCGCAGGAAGTCAGCTTCGAGCCGAACCAGTTGCTGTTCCGCGAAGGCGACGCTTCGGATACGATGTTCGTCTTGCTGGAAGGCGAGGTTGCGCTGCTGCGCAACGGTCAACCGGCACAAAAAATGAGCCCCCACCACGTGGTGGGGGCTCTGGGACTTCTGGCCGGTGATCCGCGATCCGAATCGGCGATGGCGATTCAGCCAACCCGGGCGCTGCAGATCGACCAGCAGGAGTTCTACGACGCCATGGCCGAAGACTTCAATATCACCCGCGCGATCATGCAGGCGCTCGTCCACCCGCCGGTCGCCACCAGTTGACCAACACTGGTACGCCCGCGGTTTTGAACTGTGCCTTCAAAACAAGGACTACTTAGGTGGCCGCAGATCAATTTGAGTGGCCACGAGGTCCTTCTTCTCGTTGGCCACGCTGAGCGTAATCACGTCGTCCCCTTCCTTTACGTCGCTGGCCTCGATCGATTTCCCTCCCTTGGTCCACTTCGTCGAGCTATCGTAGTGGATTCGCCTCTCTACGGTTCCCTTGCGTACGTCTAGAAATGAGTTGTCTTTGTCAAACCTGATGACCGCACCGTGCCAACGAATTTCCTTGTTACTGGAAGCTTTCTTTGCCTTCGCCTCTTGCGCTGCCGCGTTCTTTGCGGCAGGTGCAATTGCCGCGAACACCGCGAGCAGCAGAACAGCCATAAATTTCTTCACGGAATCCTCCTTTTGAATATGCGCCGGGTGGCGCAAATTGCGTTTCAACTGTTGTGTACTAAATAAAGCTGACTCTTTTGCAGGCCGAGTATAGAATTAGTTCCCAGGGAATGTAAAGCCCTTTTACAGGCCGCTGTGAGTCCACAAAATCGAGCTGACTCTCAAATCAGCGACTTGCGAACAGTCGCCTTCCGATTGAATCAGTTGTGTAGACCGTTTCGATGACCCTTATGATTCGTCAAAATCTCATCCCCGACGAAACCTGGTGCGATTCGACTTCGCCTCAGATTGAAAAGAGAGCCTGACTCGGTCAACAGTTGCCTTGAGTGGCGCTTAGTTTTCTCAGGGCGTGAACCTGTGTGCACGCGCATGAAGCGTCTTTATATCTAAGGACAGGGGAAAAGTCGGTCCGCATCAAGCAGTCCGATCGTAATGACGATGCAACCCCCCGAGTCGCTCCTGAGGCAGAACGCGACCTGGCCCTCGCCCATCTGGTGCATGTTAGCAATGCCGGGTAGATCCCGAAACACCGTAATGTTTACCAGACCGATCCACCCCCGGATGGTCGCTAGCCTTGATCGGAAATGTCTCGGCGCAAAAATGCCAGTGCGAAGGGACATCTGGCTAGCTAACGGTATGCTGTGGGAGGCCGACTGCACAGACTTTACTCTTTGCAAGAGCTATGGGCGGCCCCCAGTCAGCTTCATCGGTGGGTCAGGCCGTCCCCTCCGGGAACTCGCGCCTTATGGTCGCAACAACCTCGCCAAACGTCTCTTGGATCCGTCCCTTGTCAAAGCGGATCTGTGCGATCCCGTGAATGTTCGAGAACTATTCTACGCCTTCCTCCAGCAAAACTATCGCGCGGCGGAAGCCGAACCGAGGCGAACGATTGCGCAACCTTCCCACAAGGGATTTAAGGGACCTCGCGCCAGAATCCTGGTAGTTATCGAGTAAGTGCCAAATTCGCGTGAATGTTTGCTGCCGTTGGCGGGGAAAGTGAGACGAGGCGAGAGAGGCAAAAACGGCTACAAGCCTCGAAACAGCAGCAGATCCAGGCTGAACGTCACTCGCATCGCTTCGACCGGCTGCGATCGCATCGGCCGATAAATCGAAAGCAGGAGGTCGTGAACGGCGGCAGCGTCGAGATCGACTGCGGTGGTGACGCGGCGCTGATCGACGAGCGTGAAGTCGTTCGCGAATGTCTCGACGGTCCGGGCCACGCGATCGCGGCCCGCGCCGCGCAGCTCGACGAGATCTCCAGGCGCGGGAATGGCGACGAGAAGGCGTCCGTCGTCGCGCAGGACACGTCGGAATTCGCCCGCATTCATCCGCGACGTAATCGACAAGACGATCGAGAACGAGCGATCGTCGTACGGCACGACGCGATCGGCATTGGCCACGATCCATTCGCATCCAGGGTAGCGCCGTGCCGCGGCATCAACGGCCGGAATCGAGATGTCGACGCCATGCGCGTCGAAGCCGGTCTGGTGAGCGAGGGTGCCGAGGTAGAAACCGTCACCGCAGCCGGCATCGAGAACGATGTCACTGGGC
>JBGPCF010000170.1:0-11979 GCA_041481635.1 Terriglobia bacterium
ACACGCTCAGCGCGCCCCGACACACGAGCCGGGGAAAAAGAAAAAGTCCGGCCGGGGAAGCGCGCACGCCGGCCACATCTGGAAACTCGGCGACCGCATCCGCGTCCGCGCCGAGCGCATCGACCCCATCCGCCGCCGCGTCGAGTTTTCAATCCTGCTTTGAATCTCGGCCTGGCAGAGATGAAAATGCGGCGATAGACATATGCGGATCACAGACTACGGTAAAGCTCGGACCCCTCATCTGATCGGCTAATTCCACAAGCCTTAACGTATCCAAAGTGATAGAATCTGCTGATTCTGAATATGCCTGACCGAATTGCCAGTCTGACCGCGGCCGAGTTGCGAAGATTCAAAGCGTGCCCAGTTGATTGTCCTAAACTGAGGCAAAAAATATCTTCGCTGGCCGACTATTTTGACGTCATAAGCAGCACTGTAAGCGGAAATGAGCGGTTTTGGTTTCGTGGGCACGAAAATGTAAGGTACAGCCTGACGCCGTGGGCCTTACGGTACAAGAAGGAAAGGGACCGGAAAACTGCGCTTGATCTCATGTCGGATTTCAAGCGAGTTGCCGAAATCAAATTGGAACGACCTCCAAACCTCGATCATGAACTTAGGTGGGCTCAGATAGCCCAGCACAATGGCCTACCAACGCGGCTGTTGGACTGGACTGAAAGTGCAACAACGGCCCTTTACTTCGCGTGCTTGAAGCCAAGGTTCGACGCCATTGTTTTTGTAATGAATCCTGTGGACCTCAATCGACTGACAAATCCTTCCAAGCCCTGGATTCTCGATCCGCAACGGGACGAGAAGACAATCTTAGATTACCTTAGAAGCGGTCCCCGCGAGGCGAAGGGAGGCGGTTTCCCAGTGGCTGTAAACCCGATGTGGAATTCAGAACGCTTAATTCGTCAAAAAGGCGTGTTTACCCTGCATGGTTCGAGATTCACCTTGAACACCGGTGAGGTCCGATCACTGATTGCAATTTTGATCCTAAGAGAATACAAGGTTCAGCTTCTGTCTCAGTTGCAGCGGGTAGGAGTAGATGAGATGACGTTGTTTCCGGAACTCGAGCATTCATGCAAACACTTGGTCAGGTTGAGCGGCCTGCCAGAAATCAAATAGACATGGCCTATTACATCCCATTTGTAAATTCTAAGGGTGATTGGTCACTTGCGCGAGAGTTCTATCCAGACTCTGCTGTGTACCGCGTAACTATGGAGTCACGCCAAGAAATAGGTTGGCCGTCCTCGACTAAGTCCAAGTTATGGGTCGATACCGGGGTGGATGGCCTACACAATTGGCCATCGTCTGGGGACGAAAAGTTCGGCATCTACATCAGCAGGTTTGCGGGTGCCAAGAAAATTGCTGATGCTGCCTTTTGGATGAAACCAGACAGAAAGGCAGTAGCCAATTTTGTGAATCAAATACTCGACAATGTGGCAGAAAATATACCAAGCGTCGAATGGCTTTCGGTTCCTCAACTTCCGCATGTAGATGGCACGGAGCGTAACAAGATCAATCGGTGCTTGGCTGAAGCCACGCATCAATGGAGGACAAAAACCGAGTTTCCTGGGAAGCTCATCCTCCCGGTAATATTCACGCACCAACGGCAACTCAATAACAAGACCGAACGGAAAGGTAAGGTCTCACTTGTCGCTTCGTGCTTTGAATCTAGTGGCGCAGACGGTTTATGGGTTGTAGATTCTTCGCTTGGTGACCAAGAGGGGACTGGGAATTTCGCCCACAGATTCCAAGGAATAGTCAGGTTACATGAGGAACTGAATCGGAAGCTTTCTACACGGGCGATAAGTATTGCGGGGCCCTATTGGGGCTTAAATCTCGTGCTTTGGGCTCGGGGACTGGCGCAGTATGCAGGAATCGGTGTTGGAAGGGGCTATCGGTATTACATACCCGGTAGCGTGAGGACGAGGCAGGCAAACGTCCGCGTAGCACTTTCCCCATTGCGACGGCAAGCTTTGTGCTCCCCAGAGCTAAAGACCTGGATCAAGCAGATTCTTCCAAAGATTTCCAAAGGCGATCCTACCCATGCTCAATTCTTAGGTCTCCTCAACGAGTTCGACATCTTGAAAGACCGAAACTCGTCTCGAAGACAGGTCGCGCAATTTTATAAAGGTTGGCTCAAGAAGTTCGAGGGAATTCCGACCGACGGGCGACCTCTCGCATTATACCAAGACTTTTCCTCAGCCTACGTTTTGGGAAAAACCCTGGATGATATCCCTGATCCCGAAAACTTGAAGAGCCCTTCGCGTCTTGCGGAGCAGTTCATGATGACATGTCTCTAGTCCGCCAAAAGCGTTCGACACAATGGGCCTGCAGAACCTCATCCGAAATTCCCACGGCGCAAGAGCTGGACAGTAAGCACCGACAGGAATTTTGAGAAACAGCCAACAGGCCAATGCCCTTCTTTCTGAATTGGTCCGCACGAACACTTTTGGCTACCCGATGCGCGAGAGCAGACGGCAAAGCGACATAAGACTCCGTCGTGAAAGTTTGATTCGAGGAAGCCTGGGCCAGAGCTTCTGAAATCCTGGAAAGCTTTAGTTCAACCGCAACAATCCTTCTATAGAGCGGTGCCCACCCATTTTGCTTCTGAAAATGTCCTTGTCTGGGACTCGTAACAAACTTCAATTGGGCTAAGTGTTTCAGCTCTTTTTCAAGTTGATCGTTTGGCAAGCACCCGAATAATTCAAGGCGAAGCTCATCTTGCGTGATCGACAATCCAGTATCTGCGTCTGGAATCATGGATAGGATATGCAAGCGAAGCGGCGGACCCACTGCACGCCTCTGACCTAAAGAAAGTCGCCTTCGCACTTGTTTGGGGTTCAGTTTCACGCCGACTAGGTCACAAATGCCCCAAGGTAGCAAAAATTCCCGCTTTACTGCCAAGCCTTGGTCTCGCATCCAACCAACGACTGAAGGGGCCATTTGATTTTCTAATCTAAACGAACTCAAAGTGGCTGCCCCCCAAACGCTCTCACGCTACTTGCCCCCATTATGTTCAGATACTAGCGTTTTTAACAACGACAATCTTCCAGTGAACACGAACGGGTGTCTCGGTGGGTAACGCCAATTACGTCTCGCCAAGCGAGTGCTCAGGAAGTTTTACAGTTCTTCTGATTCACTATTCTACACTTCTTCAGCGATCTTGGCTGCAATTTCTGGATGGACCTTTGAAATTGATTCGAACATCGCGACCTGCGCGGGAAAGTTGTAAACTTGTAGTCTCAACGAGGTCACCATGGGAACAGTGAAAGCTATTGAAGCGAGGGCGCGTTTTTCAGAACTTCTCAAACGCGTCGCGCGTGGTGAAAAAATCACGATTACCCGATATGGCGCCCCGGTGGCATTGCTGATCCCTGTTGAACAGAATGAATCCAAACTTACGCACAGGGAAATCGTGGAAGGAATGCGCGCATTGCGCAAGCGGGTCAAGCCCCGCAAAATGAGCGTTCGAGAAATGGTCGCCAAAGGACGCCGGTTTTGAATTGGAATGACGAAAAGGCCACAGGCTGAAGCCTGCGCCACCCAAGAAACAGCCTCCCTCTTGACTGGAAAGCGCGGCTGCAATATCGTCTGCGGCAAGGATCTCCTCGGAGTCCAGAATTCTCAAATCGGAGGCAATCTATGCGTCGCACAATTTTAGTTTCTGCCTGTCTACTCCTGGCCGCTTCGGGCTTTGCTCAAACCAAGGCGCCTGCGAAGAAGGCCGCAGCGGCACCCATGGCAACCGTTGTCCCTTCAGGATCAGAGAAATGGGGCGACATTCCGGCCGCGGCCATGGTCGGCACGCCGTCGGTGGACATGGGAGGCAAGTTGCAACTGGCGGTGGTGCAAGGGAATCCCATGCAGGCGGGCGTGCCCTACACGCTGCGTCTCTCCTGCACGGACGGCACGAAAATCGCCCCACACTGGCATCCAACCACAGAAAACGTGACCGTGGTGAAAGGCACGTTCGCGCTTGGAATGGGGTCGAAATGGGATCCCGCCGCACTGAAAGATCTTTCTGCCGGGGGATTCGCATCCGCTCCCGCTCGGATGAGGCATTTTGGAATGTGCAAGGGAGACTCGGTCGTCCAAGTGCACGGTCTTGGCCCATTCGTGGTCAACTTTGTCGAAGCAGATAAACCCAAGTCCGGAAATTAGCGCGGAAGGGTAAGAGAATTGAGCTTCGCAGGGCGCGAAAAAAAACCGTCCACCTCGGCCTCGAGGTGGACGGGTGAATGTTCTCGATTCTTCGTGACCGATGAACCGCTCGCTTTTAGAGCGTGTGGCCGTTCAAGCAATTCCTAGTCTTTATCGTATTTCAAACACTCATTGAGCTGGCGGAGGGATTCATCGATTGCTTTGATTGCCTCCACGCGGTGCCCGCCAAAATCATGCGCGGCGTGTTCCAGGTGGTTCCTGGCATTTCGAAGTGCGCCAATCGCTTGCCGGATTTCGGGGTGGGGTTCAGGCAGAGCTGCAGGCGTGGCTGCCGGCTGGGGAGTTGCGGCCGGAACTGCGGCGGCGGGCGATTTAGGCGATGCTGGGGTGGTTGTCACTGACAAACTCAGCGCCAGTGCGAAAATCACCAGCGCGGAAAGACTCAGGATTCTCAGTTTCATTGTTCGCTCCATGACGTCCAAGATTTTCTCGCGGGCTCCCGAATTGCCCGCAGGCGGAACCATTCTAGCCCAATCGGCAATCTGGCATAAACGGAAATGATATTTCGTCGGAATCGAATATGAAGGTTTTCTGATGGCAGTCTCCTTAATATGTGCAACGTTACTGTCCGCGCTTGGCGGATTGTCGCGATGATGCGAGACGTTTTTGCCTTCGATCTTCCCTTTCCATCGAGTCGCTATTTCGATTATTGTAGGTGTTCGGTCCTGGAGGTGAGACGTGGCTGTTCGCGTGTGTCCACATTGCAAGGCGGAAATTTACGCGCCGGAAGCGGCGGCGCGCTCGAACGATATCGAGTGTCCAAAGTGCGGCACGCGGCTTGAGGTCGCCCCAGGCTCGCGCACGATTTCCACCCTGGCCGGGCTCGCCGCTGGCGCGATAGTGTGGCGGCTTTCGATTGGTTCGACGAGCGACCTGGGCAGCGTCCTGCCGACGCTGTACGCCTTTCTCGCATTCGGCATCGTTTCGCCGTTGGTGCTGATGTTCACGGCAAATCTGCGCAATGCCCCCGCGCTTCCCGTTCCCGAGCCTGCCCATGCTCCAAGTCCGGCGGGGCATGGCGCTGGCGGCCGCGACGCCGGGCATCACTTAGACTGAATACCGACTTAGCGCCGACAAAAGCATGCGATTGCGGAGGGGACGTCGATCAGAGTCAGGACTCGAGAAGCGCGCTCAGGTAGAAACTTCCATATTCCCCTCGCCAAGTCTCGGATTGCTTTGGGCCTTTGCACGAATCGACCGAGTGCGGTAAAGCTCCTCCGCTTGCAGGACAAGGTCTGCGATCAGTAGGGAGGAAGCTGTGCAGGCCCACACTATGATTTCGTTCACGTGAGAGCCGAGGTTTTCCCAACCAGTAAGGCCACCGATTACCCGAACCTCGAGGAAGATCAAGGGTCCTGTCCCAAAGCTGCGAGTCATCCATTGACGGTGCTGCTGAACCTTTCCCTTAAGGATGAAGGCCAAGGCGATGCCGGTGGTGAGCATCCAGATGCCCCCTTGAAACATGGTTTCAATCGTGAAGGAGCGCGCGTCTCCCAAGCGCTCATCAGCGTGCTGGATGTAGGGGCCAAGAGGAGCGGCGATGAAGACGCAAGCGATATAAACGCGTCCGACGATGCGGTGGAGCTTAACGAATCGCTGGCGGAGGCGGTCAGAGAACTGCATTGGCCCGAGCACGAGGGCACACGCGCCGGCCAAACCATGCGGCAACAGCCACCAGCGGAATGATTGAATGTGTAGCCACTCGGGGTCCTTCGCATTGATGAGGAAACTTTCGTCATGCACGAGGACGTATGCCAACATCAGTCCGATGAAGCCAAAGAGAAGATACTTTGGACGCAACCAGCGGAGGGGTCGAAAGAACGGCGCTTTTGTGAGTCTGTGAGCCGCCGGAGAGATTTCGTTCGCCATGAAATCATCCTTCTCGCACGTTTGCGTCTTCCTTGAATCCTGCGGGGCGCGGTTCGAACGCTTAGTCGTCTAGGGTAAACCGAGCCGAGCGGAACTTTATGGGCAGTGTCTGGCACATACGTTTTGACCTGCCATGGAGGCGCCTTATACACCCGGGGCGCTCCCGAGTGAAGTGAATTGTGCGTCGTAGCACCAACTTTCAGTTCGGTAGACCACGAGCGAGTTTCGCGGAGACATCGGCCAGGCACTCCGAGTGCGAAGCATTTCTTGGACACGACAACGTTGATGCCACAAGATTCGATCCCGCTTTTGCTCCCAGCAATCTCCTAACTCCCGTATTTACAATCGATAAGCGCCATTAGTACTAATTCCATAGACACCATCGTACTATTGCCCGTCTAGGACTCCGCCGTCATACTGCCTGCTATGGCTCGGTACTCAGCTATCTTAGGACGCCGCATCGTGGTGACTTACCGCGCCGGTGACATTATCCTGCCCGCGACCGGCAATCTGGCCGCCGACTCCGGAAAATCCATCTTCCTGGAAGAGAGCTATCAGCAACAGGGCAGCGTAAAGACTTTCCGCTGGGAGATCCCCTATCCCTGCATTGTTGAGCTGAATGAGTGCCCGGAGATCCCCAGGCCGTCCGCTTCCTTGAAAGAGCCCAGGGAAGCTTCCGCGGAGTCCGCGCGTCAGCCCGGCGCGCTCGAACTCAAGAACCGCCCCGCCTAGCCTTTCCGTCTCCCCCGCCGATTTTCATCCGGTTTTCGAACGAACTCCTGTAGACTTTTCCCTCTTACAGCTTTGCAGGCATTTATCCGCTCAGGAGGATTTTCGCCATGAAGCCGCCGGTTGGATTGATTGGATTGGGATTGATGGGTAAACCGATGGGGGCCAACCTGTTGAAGGCCGGCCATGAACTGACGGTGTGGAACCGCACGGCTTCGCGCGGCGATGATCTGGTGGCACAGGGCGCGAAGCGAGCCGCGACGCCGCGCGAAGTCGCCGCTGCCTCCGAAGTGATCCTCACGATTGTCAGCGATCCCCCGGCGGTCGAATCCGTGCTATGGGGAGAGAGCGGTGTGTTTTCGGGACTGCGCCGCGGCAGCGTGCTGATTGAATCGAGTACCGTCAGTCCGGGCCTGGAAAAACGCGCCGCAGCAGCGGCGGCCGCGCTGGGCGCGGAATTTCTGGAAGCGCCCGTGACCGGCGGGACGTGGGGCGCGGAAAAGGGCGAGCTGGTCTTCATGGTAGGCGGCGAAGCGAGCACGCTGAAGCGCGTCGAGCCGGTCCTCGGCGCGATGGGCAAGCGCTGGTTTCACCTCGGCCCGGTCGGCTCGGGGCAAACGGTGAAGCTCGCGATGAATTTGCTGCTGAATCTGCAAGTCGAGGCGTTCGCCGAGGCGCTAGCTCTGGTCACGCGCGCGGGAGTGCCGGGACAAAGCCTCTTCGAAGTGATGCAATCAAGCATGGGGCGCTCGGGCGTGCTCGATTTAAAAGGTGCGAACATGCTGAAAGGCGAATACAAACCGAGCTTTCCTCTGCGGCTCATGCACAAGGACCTGGGCCTGGCGCTCGATCTTGGCAACCAACTAGGAGTGCCGCTTCCCGCCGCCGCTGCCGCGCGCGAAGTGATGAACGCCGTGAAGGGCGCCGTGACCGAAGACGTGGATTTTTCCGCGCTCGCTACGTTTTGGAAGCAGTCGAGATAAGCCAAATTCGGTTTCGCACGCACGTCTTGCCGGAGGACAGATGAAAGGCGCCATTTCCATAGTGACCTCGAAAGGTTTGGTGACGATTCCGTCGACGCTGCGCCAGAAATTCGGAATACGCAAAGGAACCCGCGTATCGATGATTGAGGAAGGCACCCGGATTGTTTTGCAGCCACTTACACGCGAGTATATCCGGGGCCTACGCGGCTCTCTTAGACGCGAACCATCGGCGCTCAAATATTTATTTGAGAGCCGCAAACACGGTCGCGAGCTATGAAGTGACTAGTTCGGATTACGGCTTTGCATCGGGCGGAAGAAAGCACATCGGGAGATCGCGCGAAGTGCGCAGGCCCGCTGAGGCGTCGAGGATAGTGGGGATGCAATTCACGACGACCGAGGCGGTGGCGATGTCGCCGTGCGTGCCGCCGGGAATCGTGAGTGTCAGGTTGGGATTGCCGGCGATTTCAACCGTGTCGCCGGGGTCGGTTGCGCCGACGAACATTTGCAATTCCATGTAGATTTTTTCCTTGCCGCCGGCGAACCCGCGCGCGATCTGGTGCACGCCGGCAACCTGGCCCGCCGCGACTTCCAGGAACGAAGTCTTCACGCGTTCGCGCGCGACGACCGGCTCGATCGTTTCCGAAATGTCATCCACGCCGAGGCCCAGGGCGTCCGAAACCATCGCCACCGATTCCGGCAGGCCGTGATGCTTGATCGCGCCAGCCGCGACCTGCGCGCGAAATTCCTCGACGCTCATTCCCGCGCCCACTTTTTTCTGCAGCGGCAGGCGGCGCTTGGATGCATCCACGATGCGCACGGCGCGCGCCGATTCGATCTCCTGCGACGCGGCGCTCAGCGTGATCAGCAGCTTGTCCATCACGTAGCCGGGATTGATGCCCGTGCCGATCAGCGCGACGCCCCACGTTTTGGCTTCGGCATCGAGCTTCGCCGCAAGCTCCGGATATTTGCGGAACGGATACGCCAGCTCTTCGCACGTCGAGACCACGCACGATTCCGCGGCCAGGCACGCCAGCAATTGATCCATCACGCTGGGCAGGTAGGAAGAAGTGGAATGGATCACTACATCCGGTGATTTGCCGAGCATGGCTTCGGCATCATCAGTGATCGGCACGCCCCACGGCGCATCGGCTCCGTCCACCACGTCGCCCAAGTCGCGCCCCGCTTTGGCCGGATCCGAATCGATCGCTCCGATGATTTCGATCGAACTCTTTTCTCTCATCAGCCGCACGATGGCTGCACCGATAGGACCGACGCCGTATTGCACCGCACGAATTTTCTTTTTCAAGGCAGGCTCCGTCGCGTTGTTTCGCGGAATCGCTTTCGCCGGCGTCCGGGGCGGCGGTTCGTTCCCTTCCAATTTGCGAGCGAACACGATAATGCAAACCCGCGGCGCGTTCAACGGGATTCATCCACGTCGTCCGCAGATTTGAAATAAACTTGAATTCCGAAATTGAAGTGGAAACTTGGGGTTGAAACCCGGGAACGCCAATCTCCCCGCCGCGGCGGGCGGTTTGCAAAACGCCATACAGGAGAATGGCGTTCCCGGGACCGCCGCGCGCTGGATTCACTTCGTCCCGGCCGGCACGCGGCGTTTCAACTCTTCAAACCAGTTCAGCACGACGTTGATTTGCGTCGGCGTCGCCTGCGCTTGGTCGACATGCTTGAGCATCAGGAAGCGCCCACCATCGGGTGACACGTCGTAATTAGGGAATGTTACCGGGGTCAGCTGGTAGGGGCCCTCAAAGAGCATCCGCGGTTTGCCGACAGTGAATCCCGGCTGAGTGGCAATATCCACGGCCATCATTTTGTCGCCGCTGCGATAGAACAGTTCCCGCCCATTCGGATTCCACACCGGCTCCGAGCCGCCTTCCGTCGAAATTTGCCATTTTCCGCCGGGGCCCGGATAGGGCTGCACGTAAACCTCATAGCGGCCCGATTCGTCCGAGACGTAGGCCAGCCAGCGCCCGTCGGGGGAAAACCGTGGTGCGCTTTCGTTGAACGGCGTTTGGAGGAATGGTTGTGTCTTTCGATCACCCAGCCGAAGGACCAAGATATCAATTCCCGTGGTGGGAGTGATTGCATTGAAAGCCAGCAGTTTTCCATCCGGGGACCACGAGCTGGGAGTCTGGAGGTCGTCACTGGCGGTCAACCGCTCCAGGCCTCCACTGCCGTCGGCTTGTTGCCAGAAAACGTTCAATGGCCCTTCCTTGTTTGAAATAAAAGCGATCCGCTTGCCATCGAGTGTCCAAGCCGGGTAACCATTCACGGTCCCCTCAAAGGTAAAGCGGGTCAACGTCTCCCGGGACAGATCGTACTGCCAGACCTGGCTGTCCTGGCTCAAAATCCCAACGGCTAGCCGCCGTCCGTCTGGGGAAAGCCGCGGGTTCAGATAGGTGTTCGCAGGGGCGGCCAAGGGTTGCTCTACCCCATTCCGACTGACCCATACCATCCGTAGTTGGGCCGCCTGGACGCCTCCCGGAACAAAGACCAGCGACCCTGTCGTTGAAAAACTGTACTGGGCGTGACCGTTTGTTGGGGATTGCATGACACCGTCCGCCACCGGCGCCCCCGCGCCCGTGATCGTCAGTCGCTGGGGATCGAATGGCACCGCCATAAGGATCCCGCCTTGCGCGTAAACCAAATGACCACTGGCCGCATAGCGGGGGAACTCCCCCCCTTGGATCAGATACTGCCTTTTATCCGTCCCGACAGACTGAACGCCGATCTGCGCGTTACTGAAAATAGCTCCAGCCGTCCCGTTAGCAAACAGCACGTCCTTGCCGCCGGGCAAGAACTCCGGCCAGCGATGGCTGGCGTCTCCTTTCCCGAGGCGAGTCAGCGGTTGCAGGGAACCTCCGGCGTCCGACACTTGCTGGAGAGCTGATGCGTTTGAGGGTGAGAAGGCAATCGTTCCCTGGCTGCCCCAAGCGGCCCCGCCGTCGAACGGGGCATTGGCGAGCGCCAGAGACGTTCCTCCGTTCAACGAAACTTTCATCAGCTTTCTGTTCGCGAAGAACCCCAGCCATTGGCCGTCCGGGGAGAAGAAGGGATTGACGGCTCCTTCCGTGCCGGGAATCGCTTTGGCTTCCAGGCTATTCATCGCTCGCAGGTAAAGCTGCTGCATACTGCCCTGTCGCGCGACATAGGCGAGGTGAGTGCCATCGGGCGAAATCGCTAAGGAAGGACCGCTGTCCAAACCTGCCAATTGTTGGCCCGGCGGCAGATTTACTACCAAGCGGGTGACAGGCTGCGGGGGCGACGGCTTCAGAGTCCACGTGGCCAGGCTCGCGATCAGCGCGACTAACACTGGGATGCCCACGCCGAGGATCAGTCCCCGTCGCCCGAGTACGTGAATACCTTTCGCCGGAGCAGCGATACCTGGGCTCACGCTCGAAGGGGCTGACAGCGCTTCGTGAATTTCGATCCGAGCGTCGCCCGCGTCTCGAAGACGGAGAGTCCTATCTTTTTGCAGGCACCGCTTTAACAACATGCGTACTGCTGGCGGGGTGGTTGTTGGAAGGCGATTCCAGTCGGGTTCGGTCTTCACGATTGCGGCGAGAATTTCCGTCGTGTCCTCGCCGTCGAAGGCGCCCTTGGCAGTCAACAACTCGTAGAGAACGCAGCCGAAGGCCCAAATGTCCGTGCGCTTGTCCACCGCCTTGCCGCGCGCCTGTTCGGGACTCATGTACGCCGCGGTGCCCAGAATTCCTCCCTGCATCGTCGCCGCGGCGCTCAGCGTGGGAGAATTGGAAGGATCATACGTCTCCGTATCTCCCGCGTAGGCCTTCGCCAATCCAAAGTCCAACACTTTCACCTTGCCTTCCGGCGTCACCTTCACGTTGGCGGGCTTCAGGTCGCGATGAATGATTTGTTTTTCGTGGGCGGCTTCCAGCGCTTCTGCAATTTGTGCGGCGATCTTCAGCGCTTCCTCAATGGGGAGCGGTCCAGCCTTCACTCGCTCGGCCAGCGTCTCGCCGGGAACGAGTTCCATCACGAGACCCGTCACGCCGCCGGACTGTTCCAGACCGTAGATGGTTGCAATGTTAGGGTGATTCAGAGCGGCCAGCATGCGCGCTTCGCGCTGAAAGCGGGACAGCCGCTCCGGATCATTGACGAAGTTAGCGGGTAGGACCTTGATGGCCACGTCGCGCGC
>JBGPCF010000171.1:0-11904 GCA_041481635.1 Terriglobia bacterium
CGGGCGAGGCCAACGACAAAAGTAAGAACCAAAACAAAATGAAAGGCAAAAACCAAAAACAAGAAAAGGGGACACTTCTAACGAGGTAAGAAAGGGGACATTTCTAAAGAGCTTTGACATTCTGGGCGACATTTCTTGACCCTGCTCGGAGCTTGTGTTACGGTCAGCGTCACCCTGGAAACTACCCACGCCCCAGCGTCCCATGGCGGAAATCCTCAAAGTCGACACGACAGACACTGCCAGGATGGAATTTGTGCTGGAGTACACCACCCGGCTGATTTCGAGCGGTAAGATCGTAGCCTTTCCCACAGACACCTTTTATGGCTTGGGTGCGGACCCTTTGAACCTGGCCGCGGTGAACGAGATTTTTCGCGTCAAGCGCCGTACGGCCGACCGGCCGCTCCCCCTTCTGGTGGCCTCGCTCGACCAGGCGGCCGACCTGGCCCAGGATCCCCCTCGCCGCTTCTTCCAATTGGCGGAAAAGTTCTGGCCCGGGCCTCTGACCATCGTTGTCGCCGCTTCGCGATTGATCCCTCTGAAGGTGACCGCCAACACCGGCAAGGTGGGACTGCGCTGGCCACGTGCTCCACTGGCCGTAGCCATCATCGCCGCCGCCGCCCGTCCCATCACCGGAACCAGCGCGAATCTGGCCAAGTTTCCGCCTTGTTCGACTGCCGCCGGCGTGGATGAACAACTGGGGCCCGACCTGCCCCTCATCCTGGATGGAGGCCCGACCCAGGGGCTGCTCGCCTCCACCGTTGTGGACTTGGTGGGCGAGCGCGTTCGAATCCTGCGCCCCGGTGGGATTCCCGAGTCTGCACTAAAGGAGTTTATCGACTGAGCGGTCTCCGCCTTCGTCAACTCATTTTGCCGCTTTTGGGGTTGGTCATTCTGACCTTTGCCTTTATGGAATGGTCCCTCTATCGGGCGATCCGTGAACAAGCGGTGAAAAACGAAGCGCAGCCAGCCGACGCCATCGTGGTTTTCGGCGCGGCGGAATACAACGGGTCTCCTTCACCGGTCCTGAAAGCCCGCCTGGATCACGCCTTCGAGCTTGAGGAACACGGACTCGCTCCTTTGGTGATCACGACCGGCGGCAAGGGGGGCGACACGAAATACACCGAGGCGGGAGTGGGGCGGGACTACCTTGTGCAAATGGGCATGGCTGGAGAAAAAATACTCGTCGACGAACAGAGTGAATCAACTTACGAGAGCACACAGGCTGTGGCGCGACTGCTGCACGCGCACAACGGGAAGAACTGCATCGCGGTGAGTGATGGTTTCCATCTTTATCGCATCAAGCAGATGTTCAAGGCCGCGGGCATCACTGCATTTGGTTCTCCCGACCCTGAAAGTCCCATTGAAGCCATAGCTTTTGACCGCACACTTCATTCCCTGCGTGAAGCGCTCTCAACCAGCTTGTGGTACCTCGGTTACAAAGGATAGGATTTCCACTTCATCCCCTCCAACAATTCATGCCACGGTGATCGTGCCCAAGATGACAGCCTTGCGGGCGCCGGTCACGGAGGGTAGATTTCCGGGAAGGCCGTGCATGGTCCGGTCGGCCAGAACCGCAAAGGCAATGGCTTCCTTGGCGTCCGCCGGCAGACCGTACTCGTCGGAAATGTGAATAGAAAATTGGGGAAGCAAGACCTTGAGTCGACCGACGAGCCAAAGGTTATGCGCTCCACCTCCTGAGATAATTAGGCGATGCATCCTGGCTGTGGGAAAGACGAAACGCTCGAGCGCATCGGCAATGGTCCGCGCCGTCAGTTCGGTTGCCGTACACAGCAGGTCTTCAGGGCGTGCGCCGCTACGGATTAGGAAATAGCGTGTTAAGAACTCAGCTCCAAACTGCTCGCGGCCAGCGCTCTTGGGCGGCGGCCTTCGGAAGTATTCGAGTTGAAGCATTTTTTCCAGCAACGGTCGAACCACCACCCCCCGGGACGCCAGCCGCCCATCCTTATCAAAAGTTTTTCGACCCTTGGTAAAGTGGCGCACTAATCCGTCGATGAGCATGTTGCCCGGCCCAGTGTCGAAGCCAAAAACGTCGTGCGGCCGGGCGCGCGCGGGAATCACGGTGAAATTCGCGATGCCCCCGATGTTCAGGGCAACCATGCCTTGGCGCGAATCGCCCAGCAGCAGAAAGTCCACCAAAGGCACGAGGGGCGCGCCCTCTCCCCCTGCCGCGATGTCCGCAGTGCGAAAATTCGCCACTACGGGCACGCAGGTCTTCTCTGCGATTACCGCCGGCTCGGCGATTTGGAAGGTCGAAGGCCGGCTGAGTTCGCTCAATGCAATTTTTCCAGATTTGGATCTTCGGGAAGGTGATCCCGTCCGCCCATGATGAAAAATCGTCTGGCCGTGCGAGCCGATCGCCGCCAGTCGTTGCGGTGAGATTCCGGCGCGGCGGGAGACTTTGAGAGCGGCGTCGCCAAATAAAGCGCCCAACAAAAAATTGAGTTCGCTGATTTCCCCGGCGGACACTGCCTGGCCCGCAGCCACGTTCATCAGCCTTTGTCGAATGGCAGATGGATAAGGATGGTCCACAAAAGCCAGTAAGCGAACACGCGGTTTGGTCGCGGGCCCGCTCAGCCGGACCAGGGCCGCGTCAATTCCATCCATCGACGTTCCGGAAATGAGTCCGACAACCAACCGGGATTGCTTTGCGTTTGTCTTAGACAATCTCTCTCTCCGCAGAACGGCACTCTTTGCCGAACTCTTCGAATTGCCTGCAAAGCCGGTCGAAAGCCTTTTTCGAGATTCTTCCCGTGGGAAGGCGCGTGCCCTTCTTGGCCCGGGCAATGCGCTTCAATGCTTCGTCCACACGTTGGCTGGTAAGATCTCCAACGTCGAGGGCATGTCCGAGCGCCTGCGCGGCGAGTTCTAGGGACTTGCGTCCCCACTGGATCATTTGCATATCGCAGCCTGCCATCAACGAGGTCGCATATGTTTTCATCGGAACGAGAAGCATGCCAACTTCCTCGGAAGGCACTCCAGAGATCCCCCTCGCCGTTTCCAGTATGGGCGCGGAGTGGTCTGCGATGGCAACGCCTCGATATCCGAGTTTTACCCGCAGCAAGCCGTTGAGCACGTTCGCGGAGCAAGATGCCGGGATTGGCAAAACTAGATCATAGGCCTTGTATGCCGCGTAGCTCAACTTGACCATGGCGAGCCGGGGAAGCAATTGGCGAAATGGCATCAAATCTTCACGCCACAGTGCTGCCATGGGTTTGCCCACAACCGGCAACGCGCTTCCGTCGGCGCTTTCTGCGGCACTAAGGCCTGGGAAGTGCTTCCCGCAGGCTACCACATTATGCTGGCGGAGCCCGGCCACGAAGGCTTCACCACATTGAGCCACAACTCGAGGGTCGGTACTGAAGCATTGCGGATCGAGCGATGGCTTGACAAATGGGTTCGCCAAGTTAAGGTGGGGCGCGAAATTCAAATTAAATCCGAGGAGAGCCAATGCCTCGCCGATGAGCGAGCCCAGCCTCTCGACCCTTTGGAGCCCCTTCACCGCAGCGATATGCGGCGATGGCAGCGGTGGTAGAAAAACACGAAGCGGGTCAACCGCCCCGCCCTCTTCCTCGAACGCCAGGAATGGTGGAGCGTCCAGCGCGCGCGCAACTCTCGCGAGCAGCTCCACGGTGGTCTCTGGCGTCCGCAAATTTCGCTGGGTCAGCAGAATGCCTCCCGGGCGAATGGCATGGATTCGTTTTTCGAGAGCTGAACTCCAACGGTCTTCCTCCAAACCAATAATAAGAAGTTGCCCGAGGTCTTCGGCTCGCGAGGCGCTCATGATTGAATCTGTTTTTTGAGCTCAGCCAGCAAATTCAAAGCCTCAATCGGCTTCAGGTTATCGAGGTCGGCTGTTTCAATGGCCCGAACGACTTCCGCGTTTAGCGGCGTGAAAATTGTCAATTGGACCGGCCCCGTCTGTGCCACGCCCTGGGGCTGTTCGAGGCGCGCGCTCAGCGTGTGTTCGTTTTGTTCGTGCTTGGCCAGAATCTCACGCGCCCGCTCGATCACATTGGGCGGAAGCCCGGCGAGTCGGGCGACCTCAATCCCATAGCTTTTGTCGGCGCTGCCCGGCTCGACCTTGCGCAGAAAAACGATGTTCGATCCAGACTCTTTCACCGACACGTGGTAGTTCCGCACTCCGGGCAAAAGGTCGGCCAGCTCGGTGAGCTCGTGATAGTGGGTGGCGAACAAGGTCTTCCCTCGGGTGCGCAATTGCAGATGCTCGACCACCGCCCAGGCAATCGCCAGGCCGTCAAAGGTGGCCGTCCCGCGCCCGATCTCGTCCAGGAGCACCAAGCTTTTCGGCGTCGCGGTATTCAAGATGCTTGCCGCCTCCGTCATCTCCACCATGAAAGTGGAGCGCCCGCGTGCCAGATTGTCCGAGGCGCCGATGCGAGTAAAGATTCGGTCAAACAGGGGCAGCCTGGCCTTGGCCGCGGGAACAAAGCTCCCCATCTGCGCCATCAAGGCGATCAGCGCCGCCTGGCGCAGGTAAGTGGATTTTCCCCCCATGTTCGGGCCGGTGATGAGCAGGATGAGGTCAGAGCCCGAATTCATATAGAGGTCGTTGGGAATGAACCGCCCGCCTTGTTCTTCCTCGCCAATCAATTCGATTACGGGATGGCGGCCTCGCTGGATTTCCATCTCGCCGTTCTCAGAGAATTCCGGCCGGCAGTAATTGCGCCCGGCGGCGAGAAATGCGAAACAGGTTTCCACGTCGAGCTCCGCCAGAACACGCGCCGTCTGCCGAATCCTTCGGGCTTCTCCGGCAACCCGGCGGCGAATCTCCACAAACAATTCGCGCTCCAGGGTCTGGCTCCGGTCCTCGGCGTCCAGGATTTTTGCCTCCAACTCTTTCAATTCCGGCGTGGTGAAGCGTTCGGCGTTCACCAAGGTCTGCTTGCGCTCGTAATCCGGGGGGACCTGAGGCAAGTTGGGCTTGGTCACCTCGATGTAGTAGCCGAAAACATTATTGAAACGCACTTTCAGGGAGGCGATGCGCGTGCGCTCCCGCTCGCGCGTCTCAATCTGGGCGATCACCTGCTTGCTGTTCTGGCTCAGGTTGCGCAACTCGTCGAGCTCGGCGTTGTAGCCGAGCCGAATCATATTGCCTTCCGTCAACACGGCCGCGGGCGTGGGATGGATGGATTTCTCCAACATCTCGTGCACATCGGGGAGCACATCCAACTGCGTGTGGAGTTCGCGCAGCCGGGGCGCCTCAAAATGAGCGACCGAAGCGCGCACTCGCGGCAATTGCGCGAGCGAACTCATGAGAGCGAGCAAGTCGCGCGCGTTGGCCGTCTCCAGCGTTACCCGGCTGAGCAAACGTTCGAGATCCTGAACCTTGCCCAGGGTGCCGCGCAGATCTTCCCGCGCGATAGTGTTTTTCAGCAACTCTTCCACGCCGCACAAGCGGCTCTCGATTTCCGCGCGATCGATGGAGGGGCGGAGAATCCAATTTTTCAGGAGCCGCGCGCCGAGTGAAGTGGCACAGTGGTCGAGCGCGCTGAGCAGTGTGGAGAATCGCGGTCCTCCAAACACCGGCTCGAGCAGTTCGAGGTTGCGCAGAGTGGCAGGGTCAAGAATCAGGGAATCACTTTGCTCGTAGAATCGAATGCCGTCCAAATGGGCGAGCGAGCCGCGCTGCGTGTCGCGCACGTAGTGAAGAATGGCGCCCGCCGCCGCCACGGCCAACGAATGGTCTTCCAGGCCGTACCCCGCCAGTGTGGCCACGCGAAAATGATCGCGCAGGATGCGCCCGCCGTATTCTTCGGTGAAAATCCATTCGTCCAGCGGAGTGCGGGTCATCGCGGCTCCCGCGCCCGTGGGAATTGCTTCGAGCGGCTGGCCGAGGGGAGGCAGCAGAATCTCGCGCGGACGCATGCGGTCGAGCTCTTCGCGCAGGCGGGCGCGCGCCTGGTCGCCTGAAAATTCCGTGGCGCGGAAGTCGCCGGTCGAAAGGTCGGCGAACGCCAGGCCCATCGCGCCCTCTTTTTCCGCCACCGCCGCCAGGTAGCTGTTCTCGCGAGGTTCAAGCACGTGTGAATCGGTGGCGGTGCCCGGCGTCACTACGCGCGTGACCTCGCGCTTCACCAGCGTTTTGGTGGCGCGCGCATCCTCCATCTGGTCGCAAATCGCCACGCGAAATCCCTTGCGAATTAGTTTGGCGATGTAACCCTCGGCGGCGTGATACGGGACCCCGCACATCGGCACCGCCACTCCCTTTTCTTTGTTTCGTGAAGTCAGGGTGATTTCCAGTTCCTTGGCCGCCACCACAGCATCTTCAAAAAACAGCTCTTAGAAATCCCCAAGACGGAAGAGCAGGAGAGCGTTGGGATGGCGCTCCTTGATGGCGCTATACTGCCGCATGAGCGGGGTGGAGAACTCAGGGATCGGCATGGTAGGTCACGATTGCCCGGAGGAAGCGGCCTCGGCGTCCTCCGGCGTGGGGTGGAGAACCCGAATGTCAGGAAGTTGGCGGTACTTCTGCGCGTAGTCCAGCCCGTAGCCCACCACAAACAGATCGGGGATGGTGAAGCCGACGTAGTCGGCATAGACTGGCTTGATGCGCCGCTCGGCCTTGTCCAGCAGAGTCACCAGCTTCAGGCTTTTGGGTTTGCGGGCGATCAGCATTTTGTGGAGATACGTAAAGGTGAAGCCTGTATCCAGGATGTCCTCCACCGCCAGGACGTCCAACCCCTCGATGCTGTGATCCAGATCCTTGGTGATCTTCACTTGCCCCGAAGAAGTGGTGGCGGTGCCATAGCTCGCGATGCCGAGGAAATCGACCGTCACCTCAATGTCGATGTAACGAATCAAGTCCGCCAGGAATATCCAGGCCCCTTTGAGGATGCCGACCAGGTGCAGCCGTCGGCCGCGATAATCATTCGATATCTGCACCCCAAGCTCCTGCACGCGATGCGCGATTTTGGTGCCGTCGTAAAGCATTTCCAAATTTTTCTTAGATGGCGTTTCGCTCATTAGTCTTCACCGTTGACGCTGGGCTTCAGGTTTGTTAGGCTAGAGAATTGCATTCTGACCAAAAGGAGATTCTGTGGCAAGCCATAAATCTGCGCTGAAGCGCATCAAGCAAACAACGAAGCGTGAGGAACTCAATCGCACGCATCGCACCAAGCTCCGCCATCAAATCCGCAAGCTGCGAGTAGCTCTGGACGCCAAGAACAAGCCGGAGGCGCAGGCCTTGCTCCGCCCCACCTTGTCGCTGATCGACCACTCGATCCGGAAGGGCATTCTGCACCGCAACACGGCGGCCCGTTACAAGTCGCGCCTGAGTACTCGTGTCAACGCGTTGGCCTAGTCCATTGGGTGATTTGGTGATCGTGCGATTGAGCGATTGAAAGAAGGCTCCTCAATCATTAGCACAACCACCCGATCACGCAATCGCTAAATCACTCAATTCTTCATCACGCCTCTGCCGTGGGCAATGGCATTTCGAACGCCGGAACGATCTCTGACGATTTGCCCACGATAATCTGCCAAATCAGAAACTCCAGCAGGATTCGGGAATCCTTCCAGGAGGACTTGATGCCCAAGTCCGCCTGCCGCGCCAGTCTGATGGCCTGCAGCAACTGATCCCGCGGGTAAGTCTTGACCACCAGTTGGGCGATTTCGGGCGTGGAATAAGGATTGGCAAAGCGGTTCCATCCGGCGCGCCCGAATTGCTGGCTCGAGGCGCCGCGAAGCGCCTGGCGAAAGAGGTCGGCGATACACCACAGCAGCAGTATCTCGGATTCCTTGCTGGCCAGCAGCGCGCGCAAATGCTCGAGCGCTGTTCCAAAGCGCCGCTCCGCGATGGCGCGCAGGAGCTTGCCAATCACATGTTCTTCGCGGAAGCCCAGCATCAATTCCAGGTCGGCGCGTTCCAGGCGCTTGGCCTCAGGCTTGGCGGTCAGGAGTTTTTCCAGCTCGGTGCGCACCCAAAGCAGATTCACGCCTCCCGGACTTGACTGGCCACGAGATTCCCTGCTGGCTTCAAATTTCCCCGCAATTTCTTCGGCCAGCTCGGGAGTACATTCAACGCCCGCTTTCGCGAGGTAGCGTTTCACCCACGACGCCGCATCGCGCCGCGAGAGTGGAAGCATCTCCACCACCTGCGCTTTTTTCTCGAGCAACTGGATGAGCTTTCGCCGGCGGTCGGGCTCAATCGCCATAAAAACCACGGTGGCAAAAGGTGAAGGGCGGTCCAGGTACGCCTTGAGCGCCTCCGCGTCGTCCTCGGTCGCGTGCTTGAAGTCTTCCGCGTCGGAAAAAAGCAGATAACTATGGTTGCCCAGCATGGGCATCTGCGAAGCGCCCTCCAGCTCGCGCGTCAGGCGTCCCGGCTCGTATTCGATTTCCGCAAGACACCACTCCCGAGTTCCGGAGGGCAAGGAGGCAATCAACGCGCCGCGGCACTCCTCGTGAAGAAAACGGTCAGGACCGCACAGGAAATAAGCCGCTCCGGGTTTGCCTTGCGTGAGGGCAGCGATGAATTCGGTAGGAATCATTCAGTAGACTCGAAGAATCCCGCGCTTCTGGCTAATTGACGATTGCCGATCGACAATTAAACGTGGCCTCCCGGATGTTTACAGCCGGGATAGCTTTCAAACATCACTTCCCCGTTCCAGCCCAGTTCGCGCATGCCCGCTTCAGAAGAGTAATACGCCCCGACCACCCATCCCTTCAGATTCTCAAAGTGGTCGCGCATTGTTTCTTTTTCCGGAGAGGTGGTTGCGGGAGGCGGACCGAGCGACACCCGGCGGCGTCTTCGCCCGGCACTTTGCGGGTGGCCGGATTCCACCGTGGACGCTGCGGTGAGAATTTCGTTTTGCTGCGCCTCGCTCAAGTCTTTGAAGGATTGGCCAAACCTCTTCATCGCTTCGCCTTCAAACGCGGAGAGGGAATCCACGAATTGTTGCTGATTCTCCCTTTTGCTCGCGCTGAGCAACGTGTCGATAAAGCGGTCTGACTGGGCGCGCGACGAGCCCGGGATAAAGCGCTCCGCCAGCACCGCCAGGGTCTGGGCTTGAAAACTATCAAGGAACTCCGGCACCCAGTTGGCGGAAGCAGCCTGCGCGTCCGCCAAGTCCAGGTTTGAAGGAAGCGCCAAGTGCTCGCGGACGGGGTGAGCAGCGGCCAGGCCTGGAAAGGCGATCCCCGCCGTCACGCCACCCAACATGCGGCCAATCCATTCTCGCCGGTTGAGTGGACGTGTCCGAGACTTGCCCTCATTTAAGATTTGAAGGGTGGATTGACTCTCCATTTTGTTATACCCCTGCCCGCGGGTGCTAGCGACTGCCAAGATATCATCTCTGAATACCAGCATTCAAGAATTCTCACCGCAGTGCGTGGGAAATCGCTTTCGGTTTCTTGCGACAAGGAATGGCGTGAACGAATGGATTATAGGAAATCCTTATAACTTTCGTGGCGCGACTAACCGTTGGGCCCGCTGCCAGGCGACATAGACACTAACTTTCTCTGAGCTTTTTGATGATTGATTTGGCGAGTCCCTCATGAATCTCATTGTGGCGAGGAACTGGTTGTGATTTCTTCGTTTTGGGGTTGGTGTACCAATCGTGGCTTGCCCCATGGCGGACCAAGTTACACCCAGGTTCTTCCAGCTTCCTGACAACGTCGCGTCTCTTCAATCCGTCAGCACCAATTCTTCGACTTTTCGAATGTATGGAATTTCGCCCGATTCGAGGTCGACAAGCAAATCCCTGAGATTGTTGACTAATTCTTCCTTGGACTTTCCCTGAGTCTGATAGTCAGGATAGTCGTTGAGAAACCCGAGATAATAGTCACCATCCTGCCAGTGGGTAAATTTTGTAGTTTTCATTCTTAACCTCTGCGAGAAAGTTCACTCATGTACAGCATAAGATACTTTATTACAGATTTCCATGCCTGCAATTCCTTGGCTAACAAATCGCCCTGCAAGAAAGGAAACAACGGAGTGCTTCAGGCAATTGACGCCTCGCCGACTGCGTGATAACGTCCGTGGACTGCATCACGCCGTCCGATCGCCGTGTGGGGCTGACATTTTAGGGGGACTCAATGGGGCAAGCAAACGAGAGCAATTTTGACGTTATTGTGGTGGGCTCGGGAGCCACGGGCGGATGGGCGGCGAAGCGTCTGGCCGAGGCGGGGCTGAAGGTCGCCATGGTGGATTGCGGGCGCGTGCAATCCGACAAAAACTTCACCGAGCATATGGCGCCTTACGACCTGAAATTCCGCGACCGCGCGCCGGAAATCATCCGCAAGACGCGGCCCATCCAAAAAGACTGTTACGCCTGCATGGAGTACAACTACGACTGGTTCGCCAATGATCTGGACGAACCGTACACCACGGCCGACAAAATGCCTTTCAGTTGGCAGGGCCGGCTGCGTGTGACGGGTGGGCGCACCAACGTTTGGGGTCGGCAGAGTTACCGCCTAAGCGACTTGGACTTCAAAGCCGCCTCGCACGATGGTTACGGCGAAGACTGGCCTCTGAGCTACAAAGATCTCGCTCCCTTTTACGACATTGTGGAAGACTACGTGGGCATCACCGGAATGTCCGAGGGCGTTTACGAATTGCCGGATGGGAAATTCCATCCACCCATGGGCCTGACGTGCGCGGAAACTCTCCTGCGCAACAAGGTGAAAGAGAAGCTGGGCCGCACGGTCACGCTGGGGCGCAGCGCCAACTTGACCAAGCCCACCAACGGGCGCGCCGCCTGCCACTATTGCGGCCCCTGCGAGCGTGGGTGCGTTACCCACTCCTATTTTAATTCCGCCTTTACCACCGTGGCGGACGCGATCGCGACGGGCAAGTGCACTCACATCCCCAACGCCATGGTGTACAAGGTCCTGATGGATGCCGACCACAACAAGGCCAACGGCATTCTCTACATCGATCGCAATACCCACCAGCCAAAAGAAGTCCGCGGCCGTGCGGTGGTTTTGTGCGCGCAGGCGTTGGAGTCGGTGCGCATCCTTTTCAATTCCGCGAACACGCAATTCCCTTCCGGCCTCGGAAATTCCAGCGGCGCCCTGGGGCACTATCTGATGGACCACATCACGGGCGGGGGCGCGGGCGGCCAACTCGAATGGCTACCAGGAAAACCCACCGTCAACGGGCCCAACCGGCCCGATGGCATTTACGTCATCCGCTTTCGTAACGCGCACAACGGGCCAAAATCCACTAAATTTCTGCGTGGCTACGGATTTCAGGGTGGAGGCGACGTGGGCTTCAACTGGAGCGCGCCGGGCTTTGGCGCTGCCTACAAGAAGGCGATGCTCGACCCCGTCACTTTCATCGGACTGGGCGGGTTTGGTGAGTGTCTGCCGCGCTGGGACAATTATGTTGAGATCAATCCCAACAAAGTCGACGCCTTTGGCATTCCGGTGCTGAACATCCACATGACTTACGGCGAGAACGAAATGGCGTTGGTGAAAGACATGGCGGAGACAGCGGGGGAAATGCTGGAGGCCGCGGGCGCCAAAAACGTTCGGACTGAAGTGCACCCCGGTGGCCCCGGCTGGGCCATCCACGAGGTGGGCATCGCGCGCATGGGAAACGACCCCAAGAAATCCGTCCTCAACCAATTCCAGCAATCCCACGATGTGAAGAACCTGTTTGTGATGGACGGCTCAGGCTTCACTTCCACCGCCTGCCAGAATCCAACCTTGACCATGATGGCGCTGTGCGTTCGCTCGTGTGATTACCTGATGCAGGAGATGAAGAAGGGGAACGTTTGAAGAAATGATGAATGATGAATAGTCACTACTGTCCGGTCATAAGTCGAATAAAACGAGTTGGTTGCGAGAACAGGCCAACTCGGCTGGAGCGCTGATATTCGAAAAGGCCTGTAAAATGGGCATTTTTTCGAACAAAGTCAC
>JBGPCF010000172.1:0-11900 GCA_041481635.1 Terriglobia bacterium
ATCCACGCGGACGCCCTTCATGCGCGAAAGGTCAATCACCAGGCCGTCGTCGCAAACGCCCAGCCCGCCGCCATTGTGTCCGCCACCACGAATCGCGGTGAGCAGCTTGTTCTCGCGTCCAAAATCAACCGCGGCCATCACGTCTGCCACGTCCACGCACCGGGCAATCACCGCCGGGCGCTTGTCGATCATCGCGTTGTAGACTTTGCGGGCGGAGTCGTAGGACGGGTCTCCGGGCAGGATGATCTCTCCGCGGAAGCGAGAGCGCAAGGAATCGAGATTGAGCGAGGGCATGCATGCCTCCTTAGCAGGTGATCGGATTGATTGGCCGGAATATCCATGGGGATAATCCGGCAGCCCGGTTAAATACACCCGACCGTTTGTGAATGCAAGACATATTTGAGTTTTTAGTGCCCGGTGATTCCCCCGGACCGCGTGAGAGACTAGTTTGGCCTCTCCGGGAAATGGTCGCGCGGAATGAATCCACAGATTGCTCGGCCTCCACCCACAGATTACGGCGCTTGCGCTGATTGTGCCCCTCTTGACCCTAAATGCGTCGTCCGGGGGAGTCAATAATATCGCTATACTAATACTTCTATAGTATATATTCGTAGTTAGGTTTTTCAATTGCGGGAGAACAAGCTATCACGGAATCCCTGGCCCGTCCGCGCCAATCCCAGGCCCACTTGACAGAGGGCTGATAATGCTATCAGTGCAAACACGTCAGGTGGGAATCCAGTTGGAAAGGACGGCTTGAATGGCGAGCTCGAAGCGCATCGGCTATGCGGTGGTCGGCCTGGGCGGTATTTCAGAGCGGGCGGTGCTGCCCGCGTTCCGCCATAGCAAGAAGGCCAAGCTCATCGCCCTGGTGAGCGGCAACGAGAAGAAAGCGGCGCGCCTGGCGGCGAAGTTTGGGGCGAGAGACTATTACTCCTACGACGATTTTCCCCTGTGCCTGAGCCATCCACAGGTCGACGCGGTTTTCATCGCCACGGCCAACGGCACTCATGCGGACTTCTCGGAGCGTGCTGCAGCCGCGGGCAAGCATGTGCTGTGCGAAAAGCCCATGGCCAATACTCCCGACGAGTGCCAGCGCATGATCGACGCTTGCCACAACAACAATGTCCGGCTGATGATTGCCTACCGCAAGTATTTTGAGCCCGCAAGCGTGGCCCTGAAAAAGATGATCACCAGCGGAAAGCTGGGCCGGCTGAAGGCCATTCATTCGGCGTTCACCATTTACCTGCCGCCGGGGAAGAGCGTCACGCCCTGGCACTACGATCGAAAGATTGCGGGTGGCGGATCGCTGGTGGATGTGGGTGTCTATTGCGTGAACACCACGCGTTGGCTGGTCGGCAATGAGCCCGTCGAGGCCATGGCGCACGCGTGGACCGTCGACCCGGAGCGCTTTAACGAAGTCGAAGAAAACATCGCCTTCCGGCTCACGTTTCCCGAGGGCGTGGTGCTTCAGGCCACGGCCAGCTACGGCGCCGCGCAAGCGTCCTTCATCCATGTGCACGGGGAGAAGGGATGGGCCGCGCTCGATCCGGCCTTCGCTTATGACGAGGAGCGACGGTTTTTTGGGAAGATCGGCGGGCGCTGGTTTGAAAAGAAGTTCAAAGTGATGGACGAGTTCGCCCTGGAACTCGATGCCTTTGCCGAAGCCATTCATCGCAAGCGCGATCCCGAGCCCAACGGGAATGAAGGGATGCGCGACGTGGTGGTGATGCAGGCGATTTACCGGGCAGCCCGCGAAAACCGCCCGGTCCCCATCAATGTTGCTTACGCCGTTCCTTCGTGAGCTGGATGCCAGTCCCCCAAACCACACTCACCGTGAAAAATTTTCCCGTCATCGGAAAATTGAACATGAAGTTTGGCTCACTCCTTTTCCCAGCCCCGGTGCAAACATTTGAATAACTGATAGTTATCTAAATGGGCCAATGGAAGCAGAATTGCTCTTTGAGCCGTTGTTCCTTCATGGTCGCAGGCAGCCGAAATTTGTGATGAGGTGTAAATCATGGACGAAAAACCGTTCACTGAAAGAGAGATCGAATCCCAAGCGGAGGCCGTTCCACAAACGAAGTCGAATGCCTGGCCTTGGGCCGCGGCGCTTCTGCTCTGTTGCGCGGTAATCGTGACCCTCACGATGTTTTTCCGCGAGCAGGACTCGCGGCGGCAACTTGCGACGGCTAACGCGCAGATGAGCGCCGAGCTCGATCAAATGCACGATCAAGTCCAGGCTCTGAACGCCAAAGTCAGTGCATTGATGGCCATGCCACCCGCACAGCCGATTGCTTCCCAGACGACCACACCGCCCGAAGCGGAAGGCACCCTCACGCACCCGAAAGTGCGGCACACGAAGACACAGAAACACATTGCACGCGATGATCCTCGCTGGAGGCAAATGCAATCTCAGCTCGACGAAAACAAACAGCAGATTGACGCCACCAAGCAGGCCGTGGCCAACACGCGCACCGAGCTGGAAGGTAATCTGAATTCCGCGAAGGACGAGTTGGGCGGATCGATCGCCAGGACGCACGACGAGCTGGTGGCCCTCGAAAAGCGAGGCGAACGGTCTTATTATGAATTCAGCCTCGCGAAGTCGAAGACGTACGAGCGCGTGGGCCCAGTGAGCCTATCGCTTCGCAAAACGAATGTTAAGAATGCATTTTATGATGTTTCTGTTTTAGTGGAAGACTCTCGGCTCAACAAGAAGCACATCAGCCTTTTCGAGCCCGTCCTGTTCTACCCGTCTGACAGCCACCAGCCGCTCGAGTTGGTGGTCAACCGAATCGACAAGGACGCCGTTCGGGGATACGTCAGCGCGCCCAAATATAAGGAAACGCAAGCGGCCGGAAACGCTACAGGTAACCAGCCGTCCCCCAACATCACAGCTCCCGACGCCAAAGTGAGCCTGGAGCGCCGGCCTGGCGACCAGCAGTGACCGCAGTTGAACAATTCGGGAGAAGCGTAAACTCCGCACCCAAGTGCGGAGACGCGCCTCTCCCGGAAAATCCTCCATGCAAGGAGAAAGCGATGAAACGAAAACTTACCGCACTCCTAACTTGCCTGGCTTTGATGACGCCCGGATTCCTTCCGATTGGGCGCCAGTCGCAGCAGGCACTGGCCCAGACGACGCCGACGGGAACGAATCCGTCACAAGAGGTCAACCAGAGCCAGCCTGTGCCGCAGCGGCGCTACTACCAATCGTCAGGCGAGCGCCGGTCCTACCAGCGCGAGACCCGCACGCGGCACCATCGCAATACCAAACAGGAAGTGATTTTCCTGGCGGCTGTGGCTGGAACGCCGATGGGGATTGGCGCGATAGCGGGCGGCGCGCAAGGCCTGGCCATCGGCTCCATTGTGGGCGGTTGGGCGGCATTCGGCGGTCATCACCTCTGGAAACACCTGCACTGAGAAGGGACCCAGCTAATTAAAATCGGCGGCCTTGATAGGAGGCCGCCGCCCACTTAAGCCGGAAGAGGGAGCGTCAGTTTCCGGCCTGCAAGCCGAGTTGGCGCGAAAGTTTGACTGGGTCGTAAGGTGAGCAGTGGAAGGTTCGTCCGTCGACCTCGAAGGTAGGCACCCGGCGTTTTCCATTGTTGGCGCGGATCACAAAATCCGCGGCGTCGGGAATTTTCTCGATATTAATTTCCTCAAAGGAAATCTGACGTTGGTTTAGGAACCACTTGGCGCGATAACAATCGCCGCAGAATTGCGTCGTATACATGCGGATTTTTTGGCTCTGTACCTTCATCTTTTCCTCTGGTTGCCTCTCACAGCTCCAACCTCCAGCGCCCCATGTGCCGGCCCGTAGACCTGTAAGAATATTCTTGATAATTCAAGATGTGGGTTCTTGTAACCGAAGAAAACCCGTTCGTGACGGGCCACTCGATTAGATGCCACATCCGCCCATTCGATGCGGGCGTCGGGCGTTCAGGTCCGCGTCCGCCCCGCGACTTGTATTCGGATCAGCGAGCGCTCCAAGGCAACGCGAGCGCGCTCCATATCGATCTCGAAGTCAGAGACTTTGCTCAGCCTTCCTTCTGCCCGTTCTTTCGCCCTCTTGGCGCGCTCGACGTCGATCTCCTCGGCGCGCTCCGCCGTCTGGGCCAGGATGATCACCCGGTCGGGCAGCACCTCGACGAATCCCCAACTGATGCAGAGAAAATGGGTAAGATTCCCATGGCGGTAGGATAGCTCGCCCACTTTAAGCAAGGAAAGGAGTGGCGCGTGGCCCGGAAGAATTCCCATTTCGCCCTCTTTGCCGGGAACTGAAACCGCCGACACCGAATCGCGCACCACCTGGCGATCCGGGGTCGCGATTTCAAGATGAATTTCAGTGGGTAGAGTATCAACGGCCATTAAGTCGCCTTCTTCAACTTCTCCGCTTTCGCAATGGCGTCTTCGATGGTGCCGACCATGTAGAACGCCTGCTCAGGGACGTCGTCGTGCTTGCCTTCCACCACCTCTTTGAAGCTGCGGATGGTGTCTTCCAGTTTCACGTACTTGCCTTCGAGGCCGGTGAACTGCTGCGCCACGAAGAAGGGTTGAGACAGGAAGCGCTGGATTTTGCGCGCGCGCGCCACGGTGATTTTGTCCTCGTCGGAAAGTTCGTCGATGCCGAGAATCGCAATGATGTCCTGCAGGTCTTTGTACTTCTGCAGCGTGGATTTGACCGCGCGGGCTACGTTGTAGTGCTCCTCGCCCACCACACGCGGGTCGAGCAGGCGGGAGGTGGAGGCCAACGGGTCCACGGCTGGGTAGATGCCCAACTCGGAAATCTGCCGCGAAAGAACGGTGGTGGCATCCAGGTGGGAAAAAGTGGTGGCCGGCGCGGGATCGGTCAAATCGTCCGCGGGCACGTAAATGGCCTGGACGGAGGTGATGGACCCTTTCTTGGTGGAGGTGATGCGCTCCTGCAACTCGCCCATTTCAGAAGAGAGGTTGGGCTGGTATCCCACCGCGGACGGCATGCGGCCGAGCAGCGCGGAGACTTCAGACCCCGCCTGGGTGAAACGGAAAATATTGTCGATAAATAGAAGCACGTCCTGGCCGGCGACGTCGCGAAAATACTCCGCCACGGTAAGCCCGGTCAGCCCGACGCGAAGCCGCGCCCCGGGCGGTTCCGTCATCTGGCCGTAAATGAGCGCCGCCTTGGATTTCTCCAGGTGCTCGTTATCGATGACTCCGGATTCCTTGAATTCGAGCCAGAGATCGTTTCCTTCGCGAGTGCGTTCTCCGACACCGGAAAACACCGAAACGCCGCCGTGTTTTATCGCGACGTTGTTGATGAGTTCCATGATGATGACGGTCTTTCCCACGCCCGCGCCGCCGAACAATCCTGTCTTTCCGCCCTTCAAATACGGCTCGAGCAGGTCCACCACCTTCAGCCCGGTCTCAAACATTTCCAATTTGGTGTTTTGGTCTTCGAGTTCGGGCGCGTGGCGGTGGATGGGGAAGCGAACGTCGCTTAGGATGGGACCTCGCTTGTCCACCGGCTCGCCAATCACGTTCATCACCCGGCCCAGCGTGCCTTTGCCGACGGGCACGGTGATAGGTCCGCCCGTGTCCATCACTTTCATGCCGCGAACCAAACCCTCGGTGGGCTCCATGGCCACGCATTTCACGCGTCCTTCACCCAGGTGCTGTTCCACTTCCACAATCAGGTTGAGTGGATTGGGAACAGTAAATCCTTCCGAGGTGACTCGCAGGGCGTTATAGATGGGCGGCAGGTGACCACCCTCAAACGCCGCAACAATCACGGGGCCGATCACTTCCACAACCTTGCCAACCAGGTTTTCTTCCATGAGGAATCCTCTCGCTTCAGTTTGTCAGAGCTTCGGCATTTCAGTATGTCAGTTGACTGAAGAACTGAAATACCGACCCACTGAGAAACTACGGGCCCATTGCCACTCGCTACTTTGTTCGTTATTGCGCGCTTGCGCCGCTCACGATCTCGATGATTTCCCGGGTAATCGCGGCCTGGCGCACGCGGTTCATATTCAGCGTCAGCGAATCGATGATGTCCGCCGCGTTGGTAGTGGCCGCATCCATGGCCGTCATGCGCGCCGCGAACTCGGCGGCCGCGGACTCGAGCAAGGCGCGATAAACCTCAATCTCCACGTAGCGCTCCAGCAGGACCTTGAAAATTTCCGCGGGTGGCTGCTCGTAAATGTAGTCGATCAGGACTTCGCCCTCGCGCGGGTTGATTGGTTTGACCGGCAGGTAGCGCTCCACCGTCAGGCGCTGCACCAGGATGGACTTGGATTCGTTGTAAATGAAATCGACGGCGTCCACTTCCTCTTTGGTGTAAAGATCGATGACGAGCTGGGATATCTCCACCGCATGGGAGAATTCCAGGCGGCTGAAAATGTTGGCGTAGTCCGAGATCATCGGGACGGGGCGCTTGCGGAAAAAATCGCGCCCTTTCCGGCCCACCGCAATCATGGATACCTTCTGATCCGGGTGCTCGTTGATATAATTTTGCGCGGCTCGAATCAGATTGGTGTTGAAGGCGCCGGCCAGTCCCTTGTCACCGGAAACCAGGACGAGCAGGATGTTCTTGATGGGTCGCTCAGCCAGCAGCGGGTGAATGCGCTGCTCCACGCGCGCCGTCAGGCTTCCCAGCAAGGTGAGCATCTGGTTGGCGTAGGGGCGCGCGTTCAACACCCGCTCCTGTGCCTTGCGCAGGCGCGCCGCGGCCACCATTTTCATGGCGCGCGTAATCTGCTGCGTGTTTTTTATCGACCGGATCCGCCGCCGAATGTCGAGTACGTTGGCCATAAATCAATTCAGAATTAAATTATGGATTAAGAATTAAAATCCGAAACGGCAATGAATATCGCCAGTTGAATTTGAAATCCAGTGTCTCAAATTTTTAATTCTAAATTCTTAATTTTTCCCTGCCTTCTTCTCCGTCAGGAATTTTGCTTTAAACTCATCCAAAACTTTTTTGACCTCTCCCCGCAGTGTGTCGTCAAACTGTTTTTTCTCCAGGATACTTTTCCCCAGCGTGGGGTAGGAAGAATCCATGAAGTCGTAGAGGCCTTTCTCAAAGGGCAGGCAGTCTTCCACGGGGAGATCATCGAGGAAGCCGTTGGTGCCGGCATAGATGATCACAATTTGCTTTTCCACCGGGACAGGCCTGTACTGGTCCTGCTTCAGGATTTCCACCAGTCGTTTGCCGCGATTGAGCTGTGACTGGGTGGCCTTATCGAGGTCGCTGCCAAACTGGGCGAAAGCTGCCAGTTCTCGATACTGAGCCAGGTCAAGGCGCAGGGTGCCTGCGATTTGCTTCATGGCTTTAATTTGAGCGTTGCCGCCCACCCGCGACACGGAGATGCCGACGTTGATCGCGGGTCGAATGCCGGAGTGGAACAAATCCCCCTCCAGGAAGATCTGGCCGTCGGTGATGGAGATGACGTTGGTGGGGATGTAGGCGGAAACGTCGCCGGCCTGGGTTTCGATGATCGGCAGCGCGGTCAGCGACCCTCCGCCCGTCTCCTGGCTCAGCTTCGCGGCGCGCTCCAGCAACCGGGAGTGGAGGTAGAACACGTCGCCCGGATAGGCTTCGCGTCCGGGGGGCCGCCGAAGCAGCAATGAAATTTCGCGGTAGGAGACGGCGTGCTTGGAAAGGTCGTCATAGATGCACAAGGCGTGCCGTCCGCTGTCGCGGAAGTATTCGCCGATCGCGCAACCCGCATAGGGAGCGAGGTACTGCATGGGCGCGGGATCGGAAGCTCCTGCCTCCACCACAATGCTGTACTTCATCGCGTCATGCTCTTCGAGCGTCTTGATCACCTGGGCGATGGTGGAGCGTTTCTGCCCGATGGCGACGTAAATGCAAATCACGCCGCTGTCGCGCTGATTCAAAATGGTGTCGATCACGATGGCCGTCTTGCCGGTCTGCCGGTCGCCGATGATCAGCTCGCGTTGACCGCGGCCGATGGGGATCATCCCGTCGATAGCCTTGAGTCCCGTCTGCAGCGGCTCGCGAACCGGTTGGCGATCGACCACGCCGGGCGCCAGCCTCTCAATACTGCTGAATTTGTCTGTCAGGATGGGCCCTTTGTCGTCCGTCGGGTGCCCCAACGCATCCACCACGCGGCCGATGAGCGCATCGCCCACGGGCACGGACATGATCCGTTGTGTCCGCTTTACCGTATCGCCTTCGTGGATCTTGGTGTAATCCCCCAGCAGCACGGCGCTCACCTGGTCCTCTTCGAGGTTCAAGGCCAGCCCGGCCACTTCGTGCGGGAATTCGAGCAGTTCGCCCGCCATGCAGTTATCCAGGCCGTGGATGCGTGCCACGCCGTCGCCCACGGAAACCACCGTGCCGATCTCCGTGATGGTGACGCCGCGATCGTAATTCTCTATCTGCTCGCGGATGATCCGGGTTATTTCGTCGGCTCTGATTTGTGCCATTCCTGTCTCCTGGCAGGCAGTATTTTTTAGAGGTGGAGAAAGCCGAACCAGGGAAGTTATTAGTCCCTGTTCCAGGCCTGCCACCTTCCGCCTACCCCTTCAGCAATTGCTCGCGAATCCGATCCAAATGTCCGCGCACCGATCCATCGTAAACCGTGCTGTGGATCCTGGCCTGGATGCCGCCCAGCAGCCCGGCATCCAAATGAAATTCCATTAAAACTCTCTTCTGGGTGACTACTTCGAAACGAGCGCGCAGGGTTTGCTGTTCGCCTTCGGAAAGAGCAGTGGCGGAGGAAACCCTGACTGACACCACGCCCAGCCGCTCATTGGCGATCCTGGTAAACGCCGCGCAGAATTCATCCAACAAACCGATTCGATAATTGATGACCAGGACTCGTATGAAACTGGCCGCGACCTTTGAAGTCCCCATCCGCACGGCGATAGCATCCAGCACCTTAACTTTTTGATCGAGCGAAACCGCGGGACTTTCGAGTGCCACTCGGAGGTCCGCGCTTCCTTGATAGGCGGCGAGGAAACTATCCAGATCCGTCTGGACCTGGCGGTATTCGCCCGTCTGGCTCACCACATCCGCCAGGGCACGCGCATACCGGTTGGCAATCGCTATCGCCATGTTCGAAAATCCTTCCGTCCCTTCGAGGAATTACGCTGCACGAAGGGTGCCGGTTAGTTGCTGGTTCGCTTCGCCTCGAGCTTGGCCACAAACTGGCTCACCAATTGCCGTCGGGTAGCCTCGTCCAGACGGCCGCGGATCATATCTTCGGCCTGCCGCAATGCCTCTTCCGCTACGAAAGCCGTCAGATCGAGCTTGGCGGCTCGGGCGGAGGTCTCCATCCGGGCGCGGGCGTTTTCCAGCATCTTTTCCACTTCGACGGCCACCCCCTGCCGCCGGCGTTCGCGCTCGGCGCCCATGTCCTGCGCCGCCATTGCTTTGAATGCTGCAATTTCTTCTTCCAGATGCTTCAGTTTGTTTTCCACCGCGCTCAGCCGCGCCTGCGACTCTTCCAGCGCCTTCCGTCCTTCCTCCAGACTCTTCCGGATGTCTGAAGATCGTTGGGAAAAGAAATCACTGAGCGGCTTGCGAAGCAGGTATCCGAGTCCCCCCGCCAGAATAATAAAGTTAATGGTTTTAAAGATGAGTTCGCGCGATTCGCCCTTGCTTTCTTCCGCTTCGCCTTCCGGCGGAGGTCCCAGGAAGGCAACCGGTGAACGGGGTAGCCTAACCAGTTGAGTTGCCGGCGGCGCGACACGATCCAGAGAGTTGGAGCGCGCACGGGTACGAACCTCAAATCCCAAAAGCGATGCCCCTAACAATATGAGCAGCGATGCGCGAAGTAGGGTGTACTTCACGGCCGGGCACCCCCGGGCCTGAAGGAGGAGGGCTTATTGTCCAACACCACTTCCACAATTTCACTGGCCAAGGCTTGCGAGGCAGGGGCCAATTCTTTCTTTGCCGCCTCTATCTGCGCATCCAGATCGAGTTGAGCTGCGTGCACCGTGCCATCCGACTGTTCGCGCGCCTTTTGCAGGGCTACCTCGCGTTCTTTGTTGGCGTCCTGCCGATCGAATTCCCGCTGGCGATAAACTTCCTGCCGAGCCGATTGGAAAGCCAACTCGTATTCCCGCGTCCGCGCTTCCGCAGCCTCGGTTTGTTCCTTGGCCTTTACGAGTGCCCCCGAGGTCTGCTCCTCGCGCTTCTTCATCACGCGAATCAGAGGCTGGAAGAAGACCTTGTTGAGGATGACCAACAGAAGGAAGACGAAGATCACAGTCGGTAAACTTTGGACGAAGAGGTGTCCAAGCTGGCTTCCGATTCCACCCATGTACAGTGATCAACCTTTTTGTGAGATTCTACCAGTTGTAAAGACTAAGAAAACTAGCACGGACTTTCAAGCAGTGTCAAGAACCGGTCTTCGTTGAAGCACTCAGGATTCTGGGCTTGATGGTGCCGGCACGCCCCTCCCGGCTCCCCAGCCTTGCTCGGGTCAGGAGGCCATAGCGGTCCTGGCATGAAAGTCCTTTCCAATTCGGGCATGTTCCAGGAGCGGCCTGGGGTCGGCGATGCGACGCTAGTCGATACTGGAATCCCGGCCCCGTCTCCAGAATTATGCGCCGTTGGACAAGATTGGGGCTTGACAGAAAATGGTGAATTAGAATAACCTTATGGTTATGGAACCGTTAAGTTATGGACATATGGCTTCTGACCGCCTCAGCGCGACGTTTGCGGCGCTCGCCGATCCCACCCGGCGGGCGATCCTCTCCCGGCTGGCTTCGGGTGAGGCGTCGGTGCTTGAACTGGCTGAGCCGTTCGCGATGAGCCAGCCCGCAATCTCCAAGCACCTCAAGGTGTTGGAGCGCGCCGGCCTGATTACGCGTGGCCGAGACGCGCAACGGCGGCCGTGCCGGCTAGTGGTCATGCCATTTGCAGAAGCCGCCGAGTGGCTGGAGGGCTACCGCCGGTTTTGGGAGGACCGGTTTCAGAATCTCGATTCACTGCTCGACCAACTAAAGGCCCAGGAAGACAAAAGTGCCCGACACAAATGATCAAGGAGACCACCGATGAACAACGCTGGAACTCTCAAGCTGACGACGCCAGGAGACCGTGAAATTGTAATGACACGCGTGTTCGATGCTCCGCGCCATCTGGTCTGGGAAGCCTTGACGAGGCCCGGACTGCTGAAGCAGTGGCTGCTCGGGCCGCCCGGCTGGTCGATGCCGGTCTGCGAAATTGCAAGTCAGGTGGGTGGACCGTACCGCTACGTCTGGCGTAATGACCGTGACGGAACCGAAATGGGGATGGGCGGCGTCCTCGTTGAATTCGTACCGCCGGAGCGCATCGTCGCCACGGAAAAGTTCGACCAATCCTGGTACCCTGGCGGGGCACTGGTAACAACCGTGCTGGTCGAGGAGGGTGGGAAGACCACGCTCACTCTGACAGTGCGCTACGAGTCGCGGGAGGCGCGCGAGGCCGTCCTGAAGACCCCCATGCATCAGGGCGTGGCTGCGAGCTATGACAGGTTGGCGGAACTCATGGCGTCGCAGGGAGCTCACGGCGCGGAGAAGGGAGCGAGAGAGCAATGAGTGAAGCGCAACCTCCAAAACGTATGGGCAGAAGCATTGGCGCTGTGCTCGCGGGCTTTGTCGCCGTCGTTATACTTTCCCTCGGAACCGACGTGTTCATGCACGCGATTGGCTTGTTCCCCCCATTGGGCCAACCGATGGCCGACAGACTCTTGCTGCTTGCGACGGCCTATCGCACCATCTACGGCGTTGCGGGCAGCTACATCACGGCACGGCTGGCCCCCAATCGGCCTATGGGGCATGCCCTGGCGGGCGGGACCGTGGGACTTATTCTGAGCACTGCGGGCGCTGTCGCGACGTGGAACCAAGTAGCGGCCATCGGGCATCACTGGTATCCTCTCGCGCTCATCGCCACCGTGATGCCAACCGCATGG
>JBGPCF010000173.1:0-11876 GCA_041481635.1 Terriglobia bacterium
CCTCCGCAAAGCCGCCAAGCGAGATATCGATGCCCTGTGGAGGGAAATCGGGGAATTGCTTAATACTGTCTCCCCAAGCGAATGCACAAACTTCTTCGCCTCTTGCGGGTATGTAAGCACTTAAATCGAAACCGCTCTAAAGTCCGCGCCACCTTGCTCGTGTGCGCGTCAGTCCGCTGAAGGACAGCCGACTCTTATGCATGGGAGGAAAATTCGAATACCCTGTTCCAACTGTGGGTCTTTGGTTCCAAGCTTCGAAATGACCTTGTCCAAGCCTTCAGCATCAGCGATGCGCGCCAGGCCGAGGAACGCAGATTGCTTGAGGAATGGTATTTTTGCGAGCGGCGTCAAGTAGGGGACAGCCACCACGTCCTGGACGTAACTAAGTGCGAATGCAGCCTCCCCCTGCTGCGCGGGGCTCGGAGAAGTCAGTGCGGTTTGCAATAAACTCTGACAGATACCGGCCAGTCTTATCGGGTCCGGCGGGTCGATTTCCAGCGCCATCGGTGTGGAAAGCGATTGGTTGGATATGAGGATGTCTGACGCCGCTTTCAATGCGAGCGTCGATATTGTCTTGCTGGATAGGAGGGCGCTGGACTGCCTTTTCAGCGCGAGGTTCACCACATTTGCTTGTATTTGGTAGCGCCCTGGCTTTGAAAACTGATACCACTCATTCACCAGCACATCCTGCTTGTACGTTGCTCCGGGTTCCAGTAAAACGTCACCTATTCGAAGCAATCCGCCCTCCCTAAGATGAGAAGCTGTGACCGTCGAATTCCCAGGCTCGGTGATGACGAGTCGAATGTTCCCCTTTCGGTTGGAGCCCAAGTCGAACGTCACTTTTTCGCTCAATCCGTTGTCGACAGTAAGCTGGAGGTATAACGGCTCGTGAAGAACAACATTAGGCTTCCGCAGTGCAAATGAGAAGGGCACTTCATTTTTCGTGACTAGAGGGGCTGAGCATCCGGAGACTAAGAGGCCACAGAGGAGGAGTAAGCGTGCTGAGGAAGGTCCTGTCATTCTAATGGGCCTGAGCGCTTGCTAAATAACGAAGCCCGTAGTGCGGATCCCTGTTCTTGGGGTCAGTTGTTCTACTTTAGGGAAACTACGTTTGCTCCGCGTTAGTCCAAATCAACGCCCTTTTTACTTCGTCTCCAGCACTATGATGTTGTCCACCGGATCAACCGCTGAGGCAGGCACCAAGAGAAGAGTGCCTTGAGCCATCGAGCGGACATCCAATCTTTCGCCGGTCTGCATCAAGGTGGCTTGCTTGATTGGCTTGTCCATCTTGGGCAGCAATAAAGCTCCGGTATTTGCGGTAAGTAGATGGACATAAACCTTGTCGCCTTTCTGAGTGGTCACACCCCAGGCCTGGGGCGCCACCGGGCCACCACGCGTGCCGTATATGGTTTCGCCATTCTTCGAGAGCCACTCGCCCATGCCATGCAGGCGCTCCACAAATTCCGACTGAATGATGCCGTTGGGCATGGGGCCGACGTTTAGCAGCAAGTTCGCGTTATTTCCTGCCGCGCGCACCAGGTAGTGAATGAGGTCCGTGGTGCTCTTGAAATGTTTGTCGTTTCGGTTGTAACCCCAGGCGCCGCTGATGGTGTCGCAAGTCTCCAAGGGCAGCGTGCCGATTTCCGAGTCCTTGTTGAACTCGGCAGTCTTCTGGCCGGGCAAGTCTTTCTCAAACATCTGGAAATCCTCGCCCGGGAAAGGTTTGTGATGGTGGTTGCTGCCGATCAATGCCTCGGGCTGCAGCCGGTGAATGAGGGCATAGGTTTGTTGCAGGCGCCAGTCCGCGTCAGGTTTGTCCCACCATCCATCAAACCAGATGCCGCCGATGGGTCCGTAGTTGGTAAGGAGTTCGGCCAACTGCGCGTCCATGTAGTCGAGGTACTTGTTCCAATTGCCGCCCGTGGGGCGTCCCGCCGCGTGGCCGGTGCGGCCCAGAGGAGAATAGTCGGGGTTGTGCCAGTCCAATTGCGAGTAATAGAAAAAGAGTTTGATGCCTTGTTTGTGGCACTCGTCGGCCAGCATCTTGAGCGGGTCTTTCTTGTAAGGCGTGCGGTCCACAATGTCCCAATTCGATTGTTTGGTGGCAAACATCGCTAAGCCGTCGTGGTGCTTGCTGGTGATGGTGATGTATTTCGCGCCCGCGCTCTTGGCCAGTGATACCCACGCCGCCGCGTCAAATTCGGTGGGATTAAAATCGCGCGGCAGTTTTTCATATTCAGAAACCGGCATGCCGCGATTTTCCATCACCCATTCGCCGTCGCCCAGCACGCTGTAAACGCCCCAGTGGATGAACATCCCAAAGCCTGCGTCGCGGAACCACTCCTGTTGCGGCGAGTACTGGGCAGACGGTGATGGCGTGGCCCAGGCAGGCCGCGTGCCCAATGTGCCTGCGATTAGAATTACGATAAGAATCCGAAGTGCGGTTTTCCTCATAAGCCTGCCTTTTCCCTTTTGATTTAGAAGCGCAGCATAACACAAATGAATATCGAGGGGTGCGACCGATCCGAGGTTACAGAGTGTTCATGTACACGACGTATGAGGCGCTGCCGGGAGAAAGGTCCAGCGAACCCGGGGGCAGACAACTGATGATGATTTGGAAGCCATTGGTTGTGTCGGCTTGCAGATCGGAAGAGGCAAGTCGTGGGGCCTTTGCCGTAGTCGGCCCGCCCTTCGGGTCCATCAACGCAAGGGCTTCGAGGGTGGGATAAACAATGTCGCGCGCCGGCGCCATGGCCGTCTCCAGGTCGTTGGTGATGAATTGCAGTTGAGTCTCGACTTCGGAAAAATGCCAGGCGAGGCAGGCGCAGAGGTTGACGGCCTTTTCAAACTGCACCTGCGTCTTCTCGCCAAGCTCCGTGGTGCGAGCATCAAAAACGAGCATCACGCGGCGGTCGTCTTCGCGCGCGAATTCGCGGACCTTCAGTTGCTGTGCCCGGGCTGTCGCTTTCCAGTCCACGTGGCGTGCTGTGTCGGACTCCTGATAATCACGAATCGAGTAAAGGTCGTGGCCGTGTCCTTTGAAATAGCTTTCCACTTCACCGCTCACCAGGGGGAGGATGTGGGCAAATTGTTCGGTAGGTTCGATGCTGGGCAACACGAGTATTTCCTGCCGTGAGGCCACCTCGCGCGTTTTCTTCATAAAGCCAAACGGGAACTTGGTGCTGACGCGAAAACCCTCCTGCGTGTACCGGCCGCGGCGGGGAAATGTGAGTTCCACATGCTGCGTCACGCTGGCGCGACGCGGGATGAAAGGCAAATAGACGGGTTCGTCCAGAATTTGGCGGGGTGGATTAGCTTCGGCCTTTTGACCCTTTTTCTGCTTGGGATCGCGCGCGGATACCGTTATCGAAAATGATGGGTTGAACCATTTCAGGTTTCGCAGCGTCAACCGCGAGATCATGGGCTGGGCGGCAAAAAGATGGTCGGGCAGAATGAATTCCAATTCAAGATCTTCCAGAACGATTTTCGAAAGGATTCCCGACACCAGGATTCCCGCCAGCAGGCTGGCGAGAATGATGAAGAGCAGATTGTTGCCTGTGTTCAAAGCCGCCACGATGATGACGGCGATCACCATCAGGTAGACCGCGCCCTCGCGCGTGAATTCGTACTCGATCTTCATCATCCAATTCTCGAGCGCGGTTCGCCGAGCGAGGAAGGGAACCACTTTGACGGCGATAATCCCTGCCAGAATAAGCGAGAGGGCTGCGCATAAATGGCCGAGGGCCTGATGGCCGCTCATGTTGAGCGCCCCGGAAAGCAAAGCAAGGAAAAATGCGAAGGTGAGAGTGAAGAGAGCGAGAAAGAAGCGAATCCATGCGGCGCGTTCGAAACTCGCCAGAAATGCTTTGGCGAGAAGCCAGGCATCACGCCAGACGCTGCGCGAGGCGGATTGGGGGAAGGTTCGCATGGGAATGGGATTGGGTCGGCGGCAAAGCCTTCGTCACAATGGGACGGGCGTCGAGTCCATAATTTCCTGGATCATCGCCTCGGCCTGGTCCACTTTTTTGAGCGAGGATACATAGCGCGAGCTCACCACGCAGCGGTGCGCGAAAACCGGCAGAATGAGCCTCTTGAAATCGTCGGGGATGCAGTAATTGCGGCCTTCGACCACCGCCAGAGCCTGTGCGGCCCGGTAAAGCGACATGGAACCGCGCGGGCTCACGCCCAGGCTCAGAAATTCGTTGTGGCGCGTTTTCTCGACTACCGCCAGGGCGTAGTTCACCAGTTGCTCATCCACCGTCACGCGCCTGACGGCCTGCTGAATCTCCACCACCTCCTCTGCTGTCATCACCGGCTCGACGTTGGCCAGGGGCTCTGAGGCGGCGAAGTTCGAAAGAATCTCTTTCTCGCTTTCCAGCGACGGGTAACCCATTTTCACCCGCATCAGGAACCGGTCGAGTTGCGACTCGGGCAATGGATACGTTCCATGATGCTCGATCGGATTCTGCGTCGCCATTACCATGAAGGGTTGGGGGAGGGCAAATGTGCGGTTGTCCACCGTCACCTGGTATTCGTTCATCGCTTCCAGCAGGGCGCTTTGCGTTTTGGGCGTGGTGCGATTGATTTCATCCGCCAGGATGATGTTGGCGAAAATGGGCCCGGGGCGAAACTCGAAAAGCTGGGACGCCTGACTGAAGATGCTCACCCCGATGACGTCGGAGGGCAGCATGTCCGAAGTAAACTGCACGCGGTGAAATGCGCAATTAAAGGAACGCGCCAGGGAGTGCGCCAGCGTAGTCTTGCCGACGCCGGGGACATCCTCAATCAGCAAGTGTCCGCGGGAAAAGAGCGTAACAAGGGCCAGTTGGATGACCTCGTTCTTCCCGCGAATCACCGACTGGATGGAGCGTTCCAGCCGCGCAATCGTGTCGGTCGCGACCGGCATGGTGTTATTGACCTCTATGCGATCCGTGCTCATCGTTTTTGGCGGAAGACCTCAGCCTCCACTAGTGCCGTTCCAACTTCTCCCAGCTAAGCTCGTGCCCGCGCGGTGCGGTTATTCACAGAGGCGCCACAAGCTATTAGGCTGCCACGGGGGTAGATTGCGCCCTCCAGGTTCTGAGCCGCTGACGGAGGTATCGCTTACCCCTGCCCGTCTTAAGGTATATTTCGCGGTGATAAGCATCTGCTTTATCCAGGCAAGCCTCATAGTAAATTAGGTGCAATGGACGGCGGAACCGTGTCGAGATCGCCTTGCCTTGTTCATGCTCCCTGAGGCGCCCTCTCAGGTCTGAAGCCGCACCCGTGTACCACTCTCTGTCCTTCGAACTCAGCAGTACGTAAGTGTAATACATAGGCGAATCAAGTTGGAACGGCACTAGACCAGGGGCGCAGAATTTGTTATCTTCAAGAGTGATCCCGGGCGATTAACTCAGCGGTAGAGTGCTATCCTCACACGGTAGAAGTCACAGGTTCGAATCCTGTATCGCCCACCATTCACCCTACTCGAAGCGCCTTCAGGAATTCTATCGGAAGTTTTTGGTCTGTCCAAGAATAATATAGACGCCGTCGCGCGTCATGGGGTCGGATTCTTCTGATGCGGGGTTGGCGGCACAGTCTCCGTGCCGGGCGTCGATTGGGCGGTCAGGCGCAAGGTATGGTTGCCCGAACCCACCGTCAAAGGGCGCCCATCCTCCGGGACGGATATTGCTGCGCCATCGAGTTCCAATAGGACATCGCGGGGGGCGACGCGATGGAAAGCGGAGGCCTCGTCCAAGGCATCGGCTCGCGGGGGGTTCCCTTGGACCCAGACTCTTTCTTGCTGCTCGGACCCTGCCTGTTGGTTTTCGTTTTGACCGTCTCCGGCAGCCGCAATGCCATACGGACCGCCATAATACCCCGCGAAAGGATAGGCACTCGCGTATGGATAGAAGCCTGGGTACGGGTAGGCGCCGAATGAATACTGGCCGTATGGGAGATATTGAGCGCAATAGGGCGAATAGCCGGCAAATGGGTTGGTGCAACCGTAGTAGAAATTGTTGTAAAGAGGGTTGAAATAATTCGGGGCGAAGGTTCTGGAGAAGTATTGCGAAAGCCCTGAAGAATTCCGATTGCGGAAGCCTCCGCCGTATCGATAAGTGCCGAAGGTGCGATTGGCCGACGGAAAGTTCCCAATCCCCGGGTTGGGCCGAACAATCTGGGTGGGGGGCGAAGTGGCTCCCCCTCGAAAACCGCCGCCTGAGGGACCTGCGACCACGCCCCGCCTTTGGGCCATGGCCCAAGTCGCTCCCAGTCCGACCGCGAGTGCCAGCGCAAGAAAACGTCGCATCTTGACTTCTATTCTACACCTCTTCTTGCGGCGCGGATATAAAAGGGCTTTGAGCCAGGCCCCTGGACCGCGGGTTGAGGACTCCACGAGAAGTCCGAAAGTCCGGGCTATGTTACTATCAATAGTTCAAACAAGTTCGCGCCGCCCCATTCGAGGCTGGCTCTCGAGGTGAATGTGCTCAAAATCGGTATTGTAGGTCTTGGCCAAGTGGGCAAGACGACCCTTTTTCGCATCCTGACTCATGCCCATGGGAGCGGGCTGAGTTCAGGGAAACAGGAAGCGCACGTGGGCGTGGTGCGGGTTCCCGAGCCGCGGCTCGATCGCCTGACGCAGATGTACCATCCCAAAAAGACCGTTTACGCAAGCATCGAATACGTGGATACGCCTGGGAGCGTGATTGAAATTGCCCGAACTGGCTCACAGATGGCGAGCCTGCGCGAGATGGACGCTCTGGCCCACGTGGTGCGCGCGTTTGATGACGGAGTTTCCGCGGGTGGAAGCGTCAATCCCAAAGGCGATATCGAAAATGTGGAACTGGAACTTATCCTTTCCGATCTCAGCGTGGTGGAGAAGCGCCTGGAGCGCCTTGAAAAAGATCTAAAGAAGCAGAAAGTCCCGGCACTCGAAAAGGAGTTTCAGGTTCTGCAATTGTGTAAGGCCGCGCTGGAAAAGCAAATCCCTTTGCGTGAAGTTGCGCGGACGCCGGAAGAAGAGCGCATCGTTCGCGGGTTCACTTTTCTGTCCTCCAAGCCCATGCTCTACGTTTTGAACCTGGGTGAAAACGAAGTCGCGCAGGCTAACGCCGCAGAGGAATTCGCCGCCAATGCCGGATTGAAGCAGCGGGCTCACACGGCGGTAACGGCGATCTGCGGACAGGTGGAAGCTGAGCTGGCGGAACTGAGCGAAGTAGAAGCGGCGGAATTTCTCTCCAGCTATGGACTGAAAGAATCGGGGGTCGCACGAATCATTCGCTCCAGCTATCATCTGCTGGGCCTGATTTGCTTTTTTACCGTCGGCGAGGACGAGTGCCGCGCATGGACGATTCGAACCGGAACCCCGGCGCTGGAAGCAGCAGGTGAGATCCACTCGGACCTGCAAAAAGGCTTTATCCGTGCCGAAGTGGTGAAATACGATGATTTGATTTCTACCGGCGGCCTCGCTGAAGCGCGCGCCCAGGCCTTGTTGAAGCTGGAAGGGAAAGAGTACATCGTCAACGACGGCGAAGTTGTCCATTTTCGGCATTCGGGTTGATGTTTCAGTATGTCAGGCGGTCAGTATTTCAGTTGGTCAGTACAGATTGCAACTCGCTGGTTGACTGAATTGCTGAAATACTGACCCACTGAAATACTGAAATACATCCTCCCAACTTCTATGTCTGTTCTAACCGTCAGCCTCTTGTTGGGATTTGTCGCAGGCCTCGCCAACGTCTTTGGCGGCGCCATCGTCAGCGCGCGCGCGTGGAGCCGCCCATTCCTCGCCACTTTTATTGCCCTGGGCTCCGGCTTCATGCTGGCCACAGCACTCACAGAAATGATTCCGGAGAGCTTGCACCAGGATATGGCTCGGGCTCCCATGCTCATTTTACTTGGCTACTTCATCGTGCACATTTTCGAGCACACTTTTCCCGCCCACTTCCACTTCGGAGAGGAAACCCACCGTGAAGAGTTTGCCCATCCTTCCGTGGCGTATATGGCGCTGGGGGGATTGCTCATCCACACTTTTTTCGACGGTGTATCGATTACATCAGGATTCCTCATATCGAACTGGCTGGGCACGGTGATTTTCGGCGCGGTCATCCTGCATAACATTCCTGAAGGATTCACCATGGCCTCCATCATGGTGGCATCGCGCAAGAGCCGGGCCGCCGGGATGTGGTCGGTCACCGCGCTGGGCATTTCGCGAATTCTTGGAATCCTTGCCATGGCCCTGGCGCATCAATATGCCGTTTATGGGCTGTCAATTTCAGCGGGTGTGACGCTTTATGTGGCCGCATCCGACTTGATTCCCGAGGTCAACAAGCGGCGCAGCGTGAGTGTTGCCCTGACGGTCGCCGCGGGTGTGGTGTCAGTGATTGTGCTGCGGTATTTGTTCCTGGGGAATTTTGCACCCTGATTTCAAAAGTCAGCAGCAAAAAGTCAGGAGGAGGAAACTTAAATCACACGCTTCTGACTTCTGTCTCCTGACTTCTTGTTCTCCCATGTACACAAACAAAGTTCTCGACCACTTCCATCATCCCCGCAACGTCGGCGAGATTGCCGAGGCTACTGCCGTGGTGGAAATGACAAATCCCGTATGCGGCGATTTGATGAAGCTATGGGTTGTGGCGAAGGATGGAATGATTCTGGACGCAAGATTCCAAACTCAAGGCTGCATCCCTGCGGTGGCGTGCGGTTCCTGGTTGGCGGAAACATTAGTCGGGAGGTCGTTTCCTGAACTTGCCTCAATCACTGCGGCGCAAATTGAGGCAGCCCTGGGCGGACTGCCTCCGGCGTCCCGGCATGCTTCCGCCCTCGCCTCTGACGCACTTAGGCGGTTGCTCCAGGCGTTAAAGGATTAAGCGGATTCGCGGCAGCGGATGCCCCCGCCCCCAAATCATGAGCACAGAATGGGCAGAAACGGTCGCCAGGCCGAATCTCGTGCTTACACTCGGGGCAAGCGGGGTGAAGGTTGAACTTGCACTTTGGGCAATAATTGAAGCGCGCGCTCACTGTGCCACCACACTGGGGGCAGGGAAAAAGCTTCGGCTCCCGGGCCAGGAAGTAAATGATATAGCCGATGAGGTTGGGAATCACTATCACCAGGATAGTCCAAAGGGTGGCATTCATGCCGCGCCGCTTGGCGTCGCGGTTTACGTATCCGATCAAAAGGCCGAGCGCGGCTACAAAAAGACCTCCTAACGTCATCAAGGCAATCAATCCCGCCAGCGGCATGGGATGGGCATCGTGTCTCCGGATGATGGGCGCCAGGATTTCGATCGCAATCAACAGCGCAATCGCCAGACCATAAGCCCAACCGGGGATAATTCGAAGTTCTTCGGAGAACCGAAGTTTCTCGTTCGACATTCGCCAGCGAACGACACGCACTTTTTCCTTTAATGGGGTCATGTCTGACATAAATTAAACCTCGCTTTTCGATTCAAATACTTCGTTACAGATCGATCTTGACCAAGCCTATTGCACAATCATCAATCGCCGGCAGCTTGTGAACCTTTAGCTCCCACAAACGCTGCCACCGCCAGGGTTGGCAGGGCCCACCAAATGATCAAAATCACGATTCCGATAGGGCTGGGTAGATTGATGTATTGTCCAACCCACTCGATGCCGCGCCAAACCAAAGGCAGGGTTATGCCTCCGAGGACCCAGGATATGGCGCATAACATCCAGAGTGGAAACCACTGAGACCGCCGCGCGTGCAACTCGTGCGCGCGAAGGTGGACAGCGTGCCGCGTGCGAGCCACCAGTTCCGGATTTACTTGGACGGAAGCCTGTCGCAACGACCGAAGAGCGTGTTCGATCTCGCCGGCGTAGGTTGCACAGTTCGGGCAGCTCTGCAAATGAGCTTCAAGCCACTCGCGCTCGGCAGGAGAGATGGCTTCCACGCGTGCCGTGGCGATCAGTCCCTTTGCTCGCTCGTGAAGTTCCTGCGTCACGCCCGGCCTCCTTGCAACAAATCTTTAAGCGCTTCCATGCCCCGGTAGAGCCGCGATTTTATAGTGGGCAACGGGGCAGCGACCACCGTGGCGATTTCTTCCAAACTCAGATCTTCCTGAAAGCGGAGCACCAGCACTTCGCGATACCCTGCGGGCAGCCGCTCGAGGGCGCGCACCACGCCCTCGCTCTCTTCGCGTTGAGTCTGTAAATCAAAAGGTGATGACGTTTCACTCGCCGAGCGCTCCGAAAACTCGGGCATCTGCTCCAACTCTTCCAGCGAACTTCCCGCCAGGGGATTCTTCCGGCGCACAAAATCGAGGAACAAGTTTCGCGCGATGGTAAAGAGCCACGTCCCGAATTTCCACTTATCGTTGTATTGCTGGCCGCGCTCGAGGACGCGTATCCACGTTTCCTGAAACAAATCTTCCGCGGCTTCGCGGTTTCCGGTGAGTGAGAGCAAATAACGGAACAAGCGGTAGTGGTACTGCTCGATCAACTGGTCGAGTAAGTCGGGATCGCGGCGGCGCAGCCGGCGCGTGAGTTCTTGAGCCTCGCTAGGCATCGTGATCGAGAGTGAAAAGATAGTCGCGCCCATTCTATCTGTTTATACGCAACGGGCTTGTGAAAAGACGCAGCCTTTCCGGCTCATTTGATGCCACCGTTATCGAAGCCTGGAATCCAACTATCGATCTTCCGGAGGCAGGGGGGGCCGGGACTCACAGCCCCTGGAGTGTCAGGGTATCAAGGCACTGTATTGAAAACCCTCCACAATTTAGACAACCTTTCAGGGGGGAGTCTACCGTAATTCCTTGATTCTCTGCGGGATCACTCCCTCGCCAGAGAACGGCTTCGCAAGTGCACAGGACGGGCACAAAGGTGCTTGGGCACCCCAAGTCACACTTAAGGGAGGGAGCCATGAAGAACTCGTGTTTGAGAATTCTCTTTATGACATTGACGGTGCTGCCGGGATTAGCGAGAGGCGGTGAGGACTCCCATGGGAATTTGAGCGATAGGCCTATCACTGCAATGGAAACTGCGGGCGCAAAAGATGACCCTGCAGTGATTCACGAACAGGCCAGCAAGCTCACCAAGCAGGATATTTCCGATCTGGAGCGGAAAGCAGAGGAAGGAGATGCCGACGCGCAAAATCTGCTGGGCGAGGCGTTTGAGTTTGGCTACGGCACAAAGGAAAAGGACTCTGAGGCGGTGAAGTGGTACCAGAGGTCGGCGGACCAGGGCATCGCCTTCGGCCAATACTCCCTTTGCAACTCGTACCAGTACGGGCACGGCGTTCACAAAGACCGGGGCACAGCGATGGAGTGGTGTCATAAGGCGGCCGATCAAGGGCTGGCTGATGCACAAGCCAAACTTGGCTATTTGTTTATCCAACAACGCGACTATCCCAGCGCAGCAATGTGGACCCGTAAGGCGGCCGAGCAAGGTGACTTTGACGCGCGAATGAATATGGCAGCCATGTTCTCCGCCGGAGCGGGCGTTCCCGTGGACCACGAGAGCGCCTACATGTGGATTCTTCTTGCCCGCGTGGCCCGCTGTGGACAGCCGGCGGTGAAATGTATTGAGAAGGATCCTGAATTGGACGCCACCACGAAAAAGATCAGCGAACGCGAGGCGGCGACCTTATCGGCGGAGCAGATTTCTGAGGCTAATCGCCGGGTCCATGAGTTCCTGGAAACGCACCAAATGCAGCCGTTAACGGCCATACCAGAAGCTTTCCCTGCTCAAACGCAAAGCCAGACCACGTCTTCCCCTCAAGAGCATGCTGGCGCCGGCGCGATAGTGGAAAACGTGACGCAGGGCACTAGCAGGCTGATGAAAAATGCTTGTTTGTCCCTTCTTTAGACATATAAGTTGAGGTATAATCCATATTAGGGATTCCAAAGGAGGATACCTCATGCGTGGCGACGACATTCAGCAAG
>JBGPCF010000174.1:0-11556 GCA_041481635.1 Terriglobia bacterium
AGCGAAGGATTTCGTCAACGCTTTGAGCGAACGGCCCGACGCTTCCCGCCGGCTTCGAAGTGATTGCGGAGGCTTCTGCAGTCGGAACTCTTGCTTCATTTCGCTCCGCCTGAATTAGGGGCAAGCCCCCGGGCTGAGCTTCTTGCTCTAGATCCGAGAGGTACCGGTCCAATTGCTCATTCATATGGGCGCGCCACGCGTCCAATGATTGAGAGCCAGGGGGCGGCTGTTGCCCGAGCGAAACCACCGGTGCAGCCAGGAAACAAAAAAAGAAACCGCACACCGCTTTCTTCCACAATGAATCAGCACATTTGCTTTTGATAGTCATAGCACAAGTCCACCAACAAATCCCCTCAAGCGCTCTTAAGCAGCCAGCCCTTCAGGAGCCGGGTCCGGTACATCCGCCAGCACGCCCGCGCGCTTCAGTTCCGGCTTGAGCTCAAAATTCCATTTCCAGATTTCGTATATCGCGGGATAGACCAGCAATTCCATGGCGAATGAAGTAAAGATACCGCCAATCATGGGCGCGGCAATGCGCTTCATCACATCGGCGCCCGCGCCCGTTGACCACATGATGGGCAGGAGGCCCGCGAACATACACGCCACGGTCATCACCTTGGGCCGCACGCGCTTGACCGCGCCGTGCAAAATCGCGTCCTTCAGATCTCGCAGGCTCTTCAAACGGCCGCCCTTCCGCCATTCCTCGTAGGACAAGTCCAGGTAGAGGAGCATAAAGACTCCTGTTTCGGCGTCCACTCCCATCAAGGCGATCAAGCCCACCCAGACGGCTATGCTCAGGTTATAGTTCAGGAGGTAAAGGAACCACACCGCGCCGATGGCAGAGAATGGGACTGCCAGCAGGATGATGAACGTCTTCATGATCGAGCCGGTGTTGAAGTAAAGCAGCAAAAAAACGATGAACAGCGTGATGGGCACCACTAGCTTCAAGCGTTCTTTCACGCGCTGCATGAATTCGTACTGGCCGCTCCACGCCAGCGAATAGCCGGGCGGGACCTGAATCTTATCTGCCACCACTTGCTTCGCCTCGGCGACGTAGCTGCCAATGTCACGTCCGGTGACGTCGACGTAGACATAGCCGCTCAGGCGGCCATTCTCATCGCGAATCATGCCAGGGCCGTTCACCATGCGGATGTCCGCGAGCTGGGTGATAGGCACCTGCGCCCCACTCGGCGTCGCCACCAACACGCGGTCCAGCGCTCCAAGGTCACTGCGGTAATCGCGCAGGTAGCGCACGTTCACGGGGTAGCGTTCCCGACCCTCGACAGTAGTGGTGACGTTCTCCCCGCCCACCGCGGACATCAGCACGTCCTGCGCGTTGTCGACCGAAAGGCCGTAACGAGCCAGGGCGTCGCGCTTCAAGTCAAAGTCCAGGAAATATCCGCCGGTGGTGCGCTCGGCGAACACACTGGCCGTGCCAGGAACATTCTTCAACTCTTTCTCAATCTGCTCCCCCAATGTTTGCACCTCGCCAAGGTCAGCGCCCAGGATTTTGATCCCGAGTGGCGTGCGAATTCCGGTGGTCAGCATGTCGGTCCGGTTCTTGATAGGCATGGTCCAGGCGTTTGAGACGCCGGGAAACTTCAAGGCTTCATTCATCCCGCCTGGTCCGTAGACCAGTTCCTGGGTACTGATATGGTCAGGCCACGCCCGGCGCAAAACTCCCTGCAACCACTCGGGGGCCCGGCTCGAATACCAGCGCACCTTTTTGGGCCATGCGGATTGGGGTTTCAAGACCACCACCGTTTCCGCCATGGAAAAAGGCGCAGGGTCGGTGGAGGTTTCAGCGCGCCCGGCTTTGCCAAAGACGCGCTCGACTTCCGGAAAGCCCTTCAAGATTTTATCCTGCACTTGCAGAAGCTTGCCCGCTTCAGCCGACGAGATGCCCGGCAAAGTGACGGGCATGTAGAGAAGGGCGCCTTCGTCCAGTGGCGGCATGAATTCCGAGCCCAGGCGGAAGAAGTACGGCGCCGTCACCACCATGGCGAGGAGGGCAAGCCCGATGGTTTTCCAGCGATGCTCGAGCACAAACTCGGCCACTGGATGATAGAGGCGCATCAGAGGGCGGCTGATGGGATGGTTTTCCTCGCTATGAATCTTGCCTACCAGAATCCCATTCAGCAACCAGCGCAGGATTCGTGGGCGAAATTCGAAAGGTTTGGAGCGCGCGAACAACAATCGAACCACGGCCGGGGTGAGCGTGATGGCCAGGAGGGCCGCAAACGCCATGGCGAAGTTCTTGGTGAAGGCAAGCGGCTTGAAAAGCCTGCCTTCCTGCGCTTCAAGGGTGAAGACCGGCAGGAACGCAACCGCGATCACCAGCAAGGCAAAGAAACTCGGCCCCGCCACTTCCTTGACCGCGTCTATCAAAACGGTGTGGCGATCGCACGGGCATCCTGCTGCTTCCCAGTGCTCCAGCTTCTTGTGTATCTGCTCGACGATCACCACCGCGGCGTCCACCATGGCGCCAATCGCCACTGCAATGCCGCCCAGTGACATGATGTTGGCCGACATGCCCATAGCGTGCATGGGGATGAAGGCAAGCACGATGGCGATGGGAATGGTGAGAATAGGAATTGCGGCGCTCGGAATGTGCCAGAGAAAAATCAGGATCACCAGGCTGACAATCACCAGTTCCTCGATCACCGTTTGCTTCAGGTTTTCCACCGAACGGTCAATCAACTCAGAGCGATCGTAGGTAGGCACGATTTTCATTCCGACAGGGAGCGTGGGAGTGATTTCCGCTATCTTGGCCTTGACGTTTTCGATCACCTTCTGCGCGTTTTCACCAAAGCGCATGATCACCACTCCGCCTACCACTTCTCCCTGGCCATCGAGATCCGCGATGCCACGGCGCATTTCAGGACCCAGTGTGACTGTGGCAACATCGCGCACCAGGACGGGGCTGCCGGTGGAGGAGTTACTGGCCACTACAATTTTTCCGATATCGCTTACGGAATGAATGTAGCCGCGGCCGCGCACCATATACTCACGCCCGCTGAACTCCACCAGGCGCGCGCCTACATCGTTGTTGCCATGCCGCACGGCGTCCACCACCGCGCTGATGGGCAGCTTGTAGGCCAGCAGCTTGTTCGGATCCACGTTCACTTGGTACTGCCGCACGAAACCCCCGAGCGATGCCACTTCTGCTACGCCCGGGACGGCCTGCAAGTCGTAGCGTAAGTACCAATCTTGAAAGCCCCGCATTTCCGCCAGGCTGTGGCGGCCAGACTTATCGACCAGCGCGTATTCGTACACCCAGCCCACGGCCGTAGCGTCCTTGGCCAGTTCGGTTTGAACGCCTTCAGGCAGGCGAGGCAGGATGGAGTTCAGGTATTCAAGAGTGCGCGAGCGCGCCCAATAAATATCCGTACCATCTTCAAACACTACGTAGACGTAGGAAAATCCAAAATCCGAGAAGCCGCGGATGTCCTTCACTTTGGGCATTCCCAGCAAGGCCGAGGTGATAGGGTACGTCACCTGGTCTTCCATGATGTCCGGGCTGCGGTCCCAGCGGCTGTAAATGATCACCTGCGTGTCCGAAAGATCGGGAATCGCGTCCAGCTTGGTTTGGCGCAACGAATAGCCGCCCAGCATCACCGCCACGATGACGAAGAGGAAGACGATAAAGCGGTGATTTGCGCAATAGTCGACAATTTTATTGATCATATTTGCCTCTGTAGGGCCTGGGCTCACTCCGGCCACATGTTCCACGCTACAAGGGCCGGCCCAAGGGTCGGCCCTGCAAATTTCACTGCTTCATATCCCCGATCGCGCTTTTCAGCCGGCTCTCCGAATCAATCAGGAAATTTCCCGAAGTCACAATCGTCTCGCCCTCTTTCAGGCCTGAGAGGACGATGATTTTGTCGTCCAGTCGCGGGCCGGTCTCGACGGTCCGTGGCTCGAAATGGCCATTAGACCCAGCGACGAAGACGGTCTGATGCATTCCCGAATCGAGAACCGCCTCCTGCGGCACAAGGATCTGGCTGCCGTACTGAATCTTCACCGACGCCTGGGCAAACATGCCCGGCTTCAAATTGAATTCCGGGTTTGCAAACTCAACGCGAGCCTTCAGGGTGCGCGTCTGGGGGTCCACCTGTGGGTTGATATAAGTCACTTTGCCGGAAAACGTTTTGCCGGGAAAGTAATCAAGTTGCATCTCAACCGTTTGGCCCACTCGAACGTAAGGCGCTTCGTATTCGTAAATGTCAGCCAGAGCCCAGACGCTGGAGAGGTCGGCCACGGCGTAGAGGTCCATGTCCGGAGTCACAGCCACCTGGGAGTAGACTTTGCGGTCGAGCACGAATCCGCTGATAGGGGAATAGAGAGTGAGAGTTCGGGAGACCTCACCGGTCTCATCGAGGTTCTTGATTTGTTCCTCGCTGATATCCCAGAGCTGTAGGCGTTGACGGGCCGATCGCAGGAGTGAATCCGCCCCCTGGGAAACTTCAGGGAAGGGCGACGAGCCCAGGGAGGTTTTTCCACGCCGGGCAATCAAGTACTCCTCTTGCGTCGAGACCAAGTCCGGGCTGTAGAGGGTGAACAAGGGCTGGCCCTTCCGCACCAACTGGCCCACAAAGTCGACGTAGACTTTATCCACCCACCCGCTCACTTTCACGTGGATGTGGGCGATCCGGGTCTCGTCGGCCTGGATCTGGGCGACGGTGCGCAGGGTTCGGAATACTTCTTCCTTTTTCACCACCTCGGTTCGGACGCCGATCAATTGTTGCTTTTGCGCAGTGAGCGCTACTGCTCCGGGCGGCAGCGCGCTGGCGGTTTCAGCTTCGTCGGCGTAGACGGGCAGGAAGGGCATGCCCATGGAATCGGCGCCAGGCTTGTCTGTTCGATGTGCGGGATTCATTTGATCCTGGTAGTAGAGAACCTTGCGCTCGCCGGGTTTGGCTTGGGAAGAGCCGCCTTGGGCACTACCGGGCGCGTGCCCTCCGTTTTCTCCACCTATGTGTCGTCCGTGGACCCAGGAGAGCAACGGGCCCCGAAAAGTAAATCCCAATCCCGCCAGGACGAGAAGGACGAACGCGGTATTGATGGCTATCTTCTTCATAATTTCACCTCAATGAATCAAATCGAGCGCTGTCAGCTCTTCCAGCCGTGCCAGCGACTTTTCGTGATTCGCCAACTGCTCCTGGTACGCCAACTCATAATCGAGGACGGTGGTGAAGTTGGTCAGCACCATCAGAAAGTCGGTGGTCGCCACCTGGTAGGTGGACAACGATGACTCCAGGGCAAGCGACGACTGTGGGACGATTCCCGTTTGATAGAGCGAGAGCAGCTTCTTCGCCGCCTCCGCCTGGAGATACTCCTGCTTGACGCGATATCGCAGCACCGCCAATTCACTTGCTTCCATGCGCCGCGAGGACTCCAGATTAGCCGCCGCTTCCACGATGGCCTGATCCTGTTTGTTGCGGCGAAAGATGGGCAACGTGGTGGAAAACGTGATGCCATACATGTCCGGCTGCGCACTGCGCTGCATCCAGGCATACCCAAGGCTGAAATCGGGGCGGACTTCTTTCTTTGCCAGATCCACACCAAGGTTATTTGCTGCGATCATGCTCCTTTGCTGCTTCAAGGCGGGAAAATTTGAAAGTGCCGCCGCTTCCAATTCGTCGAGCGAATAACTCAATGCGCTGGGCTGGAGGGTGGCAACAGTGTCGACGGGGTCGCCAACCGGGATGTCGCGAAGGCTGTTGAGCTGCGCCTGAAATGTTTGCTGCATCTGATCCAAGAGCGTTTGGCGCTCGATGAGTTTCGAGAGCTCCACCTGCGTCCTCAGAACATCCTCCTGCGCGGCCTTGCCCACCGAATAGCGAGCCTCGGCAATCTTTTCAAATTTCTCCAGGATCTCGCGGTCCTTGCTCAGGGTGGAGAGGCTCTGTTGGACAAAATAAAGGTCGAAGTACGCCTGCTTGGTTTCTGAGACGACGCGGCGCCACACGCCTTCGTAAGCCCAGGTCTCGGCCTCGGCTTCCTTCGTCGCGATGCCGCCTCGCAGGCGTGTCTTGCCGGGGTACGGAATCTCCTGCTCGGCCATCACCTGCCGCGTGCTTGACGGATCCCCGCGCATCAGGGAAAGTGGGGGCACAACATTACCGGCGTAGCTGAGGGAAATCCGCGGGTCAGCCCAGGCGCGGGATTGCGGGATGCGCGCCTTCTTCGCATCCACGGTGCGACGCGCTGCTTGAATCTCCGGGTTGCGCTCGAGGACTTGTTGAACGATGGACACGAGCGCCTGCTTGTTCGCGGGATCATCCGCGCTCTTTGCATCGTCCGCTGCCAGCATGGCGATGGAACTGAGAATGGCAAATAGGAAAACGCCCAATCGAATGGGGATATGACTGCTTATCATGCGGTACTCCTATCCAGCCGTTTTGAGAAACAATTCCGTGCCTAAACCTCTGGTGGACGCTGGTACAAATGCGCATGCGCCCAGGGGGTAAGGGAAACTCAAAACCAAAAACGACTAGATCAGAAGCAGACAGGTTTGTAACAGCGGGGTGAGTGGAGGAGAAACGGGTAACAAGAGAAACTGCATGTTGGCGCGGGCCACGCTCAAATGAAGTGCCGGCACAATCGCTTTAATCAGGGGAGTGGATTGAAGTTCTGTGCGCCCGGCCGCTTCACGCGACTGGACAACAATCGTCGCGGTTTGGCGTTGCGAGCAAATGAGCGAGCAGGCCAATGCGGTCTGAGGACACGTTGCGCTCATTGGGCCTTGGAGATGCTCGCAACAATCGTGACCAGGGGGCACGCAAGGCGTGCCGGCTGCGCGCAGGTCCAAGGGCTGAATCACCATGGCCAGCAGGATGAACAGGCTCAGGATTGATTGCCCGTTCACGGCGATACGGATTTTGGAGCGCCTGCGCTTCATACCGTCCTTTGTTTCTTAGATGCTACCACAGGTCTGGCTGCCGATAAATAGTTTTACTTAACTACTTCGGCGCCTGTTTAGGTGAGCCTTCTTTCGCCAGCTCAGAGGCCATTCCTTCGTGGTGCTCCGCCAGTGCCGTTGCATTCTCGGATGCTTCGGCGTATTTGTTGACCAGTTCCTGGCAATGTTGAGCCGGGGCTGGCCACTTGGTTGGGCGATGGCTCATCGGGTTTTCTGCGTAATCTTTGGCCATCTGCACATGTTCCGCGCGCTTTTCTTCAAATTTCTGCGCTTCGGCGCGGTAATACGCGCTGAGCTTTTCGTGGTCTTGCCGTAGCTTGGCGTTCTTAATCAGTAAGTGAACCTCTTTCTTGCTGGTTGTTGAAGCCGGTTTTGTTTCCGCAAGCAAAGGTTGGGCAAATAACAACAAAGCTGACGCAACTACAATCAGGAAGTTGTTCTTTTTCAACAACATGGTGAATCTCCATTTCGTTCTTGTGAAGGCTGGAGCGAATCTCCAGCCCCCCCACGGTGCTCAGACTACAGTTTGAAGCCACGCGATGCCATGATGCTCATCACACCCCTTTGTGATCTCCGTCACAGGTCACCGCAAAATCCATTGCCAGGATTCCTGCGATTCGATTGACTTTAGTCGCTTCCATCAAGGCCACGTTGAGGGTGAACCAAGGAGTATAAAGCGTGACTTTACGAAGCCCACTCGACGGTCTCATATGCGCTCAAGTCGAACAGCGCTCTGAGTATGTGAATCTGAAGGCGTGGGGGGAATCGGGGCGTCCGGTGGCAAGGAAGGGTCGGGTGGCGTGGGCACACGCGGGAGTCCGCCGGACGTGCCGCGTGTGCCTCCTTCTGACCCTATCCATCGCGCAAAGCGCCACCTATACGCGGCGCGCAACACCACCATCACAAACGAACTTACTTTCCGCCCATCAAGACTGGAATGCGCTTGATCAGTTCGGCATGCATATGACCTGACGTCATTGTGCTATCGCAGCAGATGACATGGCAGCACTTGCTGGGCGCAACCCCGGCCGCGATAAGCTCTCCTTCTTGGCGGGGCGTCCCGAAGTAGAAGACTTCCTTACCCAAGTGCAGAACATAGATCGCCTGTTGGTGCCCGGTGCGTGCCAGAATCAGGCTCTTCTGTTCAGTTGGGCAACTTGAGGTTGGTCTTGAGGGGGTCATCGAGAGAATGAACTTGCCCTCTCGATAGACCATTACGCTGGACCACAGGCGGATTCCCGGTTGAACACTAAAGGTGTACCCGCCGGGCGGCAAAACGGTATTTCCCCAACGCGCTTCAAAGGGGAGAGTGAATGAACCCATCCACGTGTTATCTTCCTGGGCGCTTGCCACGCCGGCAAAGATGCCTGTGGCTAGCAATGCCAGAAACAGACATGTGACAAGGGAACGTTTTCGGTTTATTGGCATAAATAACCTCCTGAATTTTCGCGCGTCAGGAATCCATCGACTCCGTCGCGCGATAATGGGCACTCTCCCCAAATCAAACCTAGGCGTCAATGCCCTGTACGTCCTCAACTAGTGAACTTTTTGTGCCCGGATAAACTCTTGTAGCCACTAAAGGTGGTGAGCGACTTTGTCCGGTAGCGGAAGATTCAGTTGGCGTCTTTTAAGTGATATGATTGCTCAAGCGCGCGGTACAAGCAATGGATGAGCCTACCGGACCTCACCACGTTGTCCGCTTCGGGGACTTTGAAGTCAATCTTCGCGAGGGGGAACTGCGCAAGCGCGGGCTGAAAATCAAACTACAGAAACATCCTCTCCATCTATTGGCGATGCTGCTTGAGCATCCCGGCAAGGTGCTCACGCGGGAGGAGTTGAGGCAAACGCTCTGGCCTTCCGATACCTTCGTTGATTTCGAGCACAGCATCAACAAAGCTATCAGTAAGATACGGCAAGCCTTAGGCGATTCGGCAGAAAACCCACGTTTCCTGGAAACCTTGCCGGGGTACGGCTATCGCTTCATTGCCCCAGTGGAGACGGGCGAGCCCGCGATCTCTCCGTCTGACGTGGCCGCGCCGTCAGAAGCGACCTTTCCGGAGGCTTCAAGGAGGTCAGCGCCACAGCGTTTGCTGACGAAAGTCTTAATCGCCGCACTCGCCGTAGTTGCTTTGACAGGCTTGCTGCTCGCTTTAAAGGTGGGCGGTTGGCTAGGCAAGTTCGGGGGCCAAGCGACGCCAACTCGCATAGAGTCGATCGCGGTCTTGCCACTGGAAAACCTCTCCCGCAACCCTGAAGAAGACTACTTTGCCGACGGCATGACTGACGAATTGATCACTAACCTGGCAAAAATCAGCGCCCTGCGTGTGACCTCGCGGGCCTCGGTCATGCACTATAAAGGCGGCCGCAAGCCGCTACCGAAGATTGCCCAAGAGTTAAACGTGGACGCCATTGTTCAAGGGTCGGTGCAGCGCTTTGGAGACCGGGTCCGGATCAACGCGCAGTTGATTTATGCTCCGACTGACAAGCATCTGTGGGCCGAGAGTTACGAGCGCGACCTGCGCGATATCTTGGCCTTGGAGAACGAGGTGGCGCGCTCCATCGCCGACGAAGTCCGGATCAGGCTGACGCCGCAGGAAGAGAGAAGATTCACAGACTTGCGACCCGTTAGCCCTGAAGCCTACGAGGCGTACTTAAAAGGCCGATACCACTTGAATAAGGGAAACGAGGAGGAGGTGAAGAAAAGCATTGAGGACTTCGAGCAGGCGTATGGAAAAGATCCCGGCTACGCGCTGGCGTATGCCGGCTTGGCCGACTCCTATTTAGCGCTCTCGACCTATCACTTCACGCCGCGGGAGATCAAACCGAAGGCAAAGGCGGCTGCCATGAAGGCCTTACAATTGGATGAAACGTTGGCCGAGGCCCACACCGCTCTCGGTGCCGTAAGCCTGACCTACGACTGGGACTGGCCCGCAGCCGAGAGAGAACTGAAGAAGGCGATCGAGCTGAACCCGAGCTCCGCCAATGCTCACCATTGGTATGCGCATTATTTGACCGCAATAGGGCGCCACGAAGACGCCATCGCGGAGATCCAGCGCGCTCACCGCCTCGATCCCCTCTCCCTCGATGTCAACGCCGATGAGGTGTTGTTCCTGTTTATGGCGCGGAAGTATGACCAGGCAATCGCCCAAGGCCACAAGGCCATTGACTTAGATCCCGATTTTTACCTGCCGCACTTCTTCCTGGCGTTACCCCTCGCGCAGAAGGGAGCGTTCACCGAAGCCATCCGGGAGCTTGAGAGAGCAAGACAATTGGACAATAGCCCCATGATCTTGGCGGTACTCGGAAGCGTTTATGCCTACGCAGGCGAGAAGAGACAGGCCCAGGCTGTTCTGAACCAGTCGATCCAAATCCCGAAGCAACATTACGCCTACATCTGCTCCTACGAAATTGCGATCATTTACCTGGGACTGGGAGAAAGGGATCGCGCCTTCGAATGTTTTCAAAAGTCGTACAGGGACCGCTCGGATTGCATGGTTTGGCTCAAGGCAGACCCCCGGCTCGATGGGCTACGCTCGGGTTCCAGCTATCGCAACTTGCTGCGTCAAGTAGGTATGCCAGGACAGTAGTCGCCACGTTACAATTACCAACTGAGATTCCCGACGCTCTCTTCTCGGATTAGCAGATGTCCTGCTCGAATGGGCCGACGGCGAGGCGGTAGAGCCGCTGTTGGACGATATCTGGGCCAGCCCGGAACGACACCGGCCAAACAGGCACCTAATTGCAGATCGGTCCTACCCTGCCACCTACTGTTTATCAACAAATCCGCAGGTCGTTCCGAAGTTCTGGATGAGTGACGGCGCACACGGAAATTACATCGCCGGAGGCAACCATCCGGGAGTTGATCAATCCGTTTAACACTGAGGCGTTACAAGGGGGCAATCTGCCGGTGAGCCATGATCCTCGTCACACACCAGTGTGACGTAGATCACAGAAAGAAGAACCGCAAAGGGGGATACTTTTCTCGAATAAAGGCAGAAGTAGAAGTCTGGTGGCGGAGAGGAAAGGCTGAAACAGTCGCCCTAGGGGTCGCCAGAAGTCGTCAGCGCGATCCGACGGTCACTGCGATCGGGAGCCCCGTTGAGGCGTGCGGCTCGCCACGGCCACTTTCCGCCACCTGTTTTTGCTCCATCCACCAGCTTTACCCCTTCAACAAAAACCCACATTCTCCCTCGTCATACCCTGGTCAAGAATTCAGCGCCCAACCGCAAGTGATATTCGTCACAGGCGCCTGTGATTGCCGGCACTGCGCCGGGGAATGGCGCTATGTAACGTAGGAGCAAGAACGGCGCCGGCCCGGTGCAAGTCCCATTGATCGCCGTGCAGCGACCCCAACGGGACCGGACCGGCACCGCATACTGCACTGCAGAAGGACTGGACGGGAGTGCAGTGGTTCGGCCCCATGTTAGAGGTGTGCGCTTGAGATCGGGAAGATTGAAGTAGGAGGAAGGATCGAGGCTAGGCTCGATTTCAGATCAGGAGAATGAATATGAATTTGATACCCTACATTTCGACTTGGACGATATTGGCGCTGACCGTGGTGTTCATCGCCATCTACCGAGTTCGGGTGGCGAGGCGCGACGATCGGTCGCTGGACTTGATGGTGCATGACC
>JBGPCF010000175.1:0-11495 GCA_041481635.1 Terriglobia bacterium
AATGCCGCTGGATGCGCCGGTAATTAGTGCGATTTGATTTTGCAGAACCATGATGCCCTCCTATCCTCCTTGCAGGCTCGAATTCCGAGCGGCCCACAATAATGCCTGAAGGATATCCTGAAAGGGAAGTGAAAGGTCGATTCAGAAATCGTCATTTCACATACGCCATCTTATTCGACAAGTTTTTGCAGGGGCAGGCTAAACCCTGGAAAGAGTGGAGAGGTGAGGAGATCTTTGGCTTCGAGCTTCGTCGCCAGCTCCAGGCTTCCCTGGACGCGACGATAGATTTCAGCAACGGGGCCCTCGGGGTCGATGATCCAATATTCCTCAACGCCGAAGCGCGCATAGAGTTTGAGCTTCGTAGTCCGATCGATTTTTGCAGTGCTGTGGGACAAAACCTCGATCACCAGATCCGGGGAGCCCTGAACATTTTTCTCAGTCAGCACCGAAGAGCGAGCCTTTGAGACGTAAAGAATGTCGGGCTCAACGACGTCAAACTGGGAAAAGACAACGTCAAAGGGTGATACGACTATGCGTCCCAACGGATGTTCTTTTAAGAAGGCCCATAAATAGGAGGTCAAATTGGTTACGATACTCTGGTGCAAAAAATTTGGTGATGGCGTCACAAACAACTCCCCGCCGATGATCTCGTAACGTTTCCCGTCGTTGGGCAGGAGGCAGTAGTCGTCGTAATTCAGGCGAATGTCGACTGGCATACATGAATTATATCATCACTCTTGGGATAAAATTTGCGCCGATCGTTCGCTTGCCAAAATCTTGACCCAATCTTAGCTCTTGGCAACCTGCCATGATTTTTGGTATTCATATTTATCTCAGGTCGATGTCGCAGGTCCCGGAGCATCGGCGCCTTCTACAGGAAGCTAAGGCAGCGCAATCAGACGCAGCTGATTGAAAGTTGACGGGACGCGAATCCTCTGTGGGGAGAAGCCACGAATGATTGAAGTCAGCAACTTGACCAAACGCTATGGCCCGACGCTGGCGGTTTCCGAAGTCAGCTTTGAAGTGCAGAAGGGCGAAATCCTGGGGTTTCTCGGGCCAAATGGCGCCGGCAAAACAACCACCATGCGCGTGATCACCGGATATCTCCCGGCAAGCGAGGGCCGCGTCAAAGTGGCGGGCTATGACGTGCAGGATGAGCCGCTGGAAGCCAAGAGGCGCACCGGCTACCTGCCCGAGAATCCTCCCGTATATCCCGACATGACGGTGAGCGAATATCTTGCGTTTGTGGCGCGCATCAAGGGCGTGGCCAGCCGCGATGTCAGGAAGCGGGTGGATGAAATTAGCGAGAAGTGCGCGGTGGCGGACGTCAAAAACCGGCAAATCGGGAAACTCTCCAAAGGCTACCGGCAGCGTGTGGGCCTGGCGCAGGCGCTGATCCACAATCCCGATGTTCTGGTTCTAGACGAGCCCACGGCGGGGCTTGACCCGAAGCAAATCATTGAAACGCGCGAATTGATCAAAGGCCTTGCCGGACAGCATACGGTGGTGCTGAGCACGCATATCCTGCCCGAGGTTTCCAAGACCTGCCAGCGCGTGGTGGTGATCAACGCGGGCAAAATTGTGGCCGTGGGCACTCCGGATGAGTTGACACGCCGGCTGACCGGCTTTGAGACAGTCCTGATCACAGTGGATGGCCCCGCGCCGGAAGTCATGGACAAGCTTCAGCGCGTCAGTGGGGTGAACTTGGTTGAGCCGCGCGAGGCCAGCGGCGCGCAAGTCACGCTGGAGGTCCACGCTGAAAAAGGGAACGACGTTCGCGCGGAGTTGGCTCGCTGCGTGGTGGAATCGCAGTGGAAATTGCTGGAGCTCAAGACGAGTGGATTGAGCCTGGAAGATATATTCCTGAAGCTGACCACTACCGATTTAACCGAAGCAAACGAGAAAGCAGAAACCGGAAGTCAGAAAGCAGAAGGCTGAAATCAGAAAGCAGAAATTAGAAATCAGAAAAGTGAAGGTGAATTCTGATTTTTGCTTTGGGGGTGTTATGCGCAATATTCTCTCAATTGCCGGTAAAGAGCTGCGCTCTTATTTTCATTCACCCATCGCTTACCTGGTGATGAGCGTGTACTCACTGCTCTGCGGTTTCTTTTTTTACAACCAGACCGGCTACGTGGCGTCGCAAATGCTTCGCATGTCGATGATGGGTGGGCAGGGGGCGCCGCCCGTCAGCCTGAATGATTTCATTGTCCGCCCATTGGTCGAAGGCATTCTCACTATTGTCCTGCTCCTGCTTTTGCCACTGGTGACCATGCGTCTTTACGCGGAGGAAAAGCGATCCGGCACCATTGAGCTCCTGCTGACTTCGCCCCTCACCGACATGCAAATCATTCTGGGGAAATTCCTCGGAGCGCTCGCCTTGTTTAGCGTGCTGTTGGTTCTGACATTTGGTTACATCGGCATTCTCTTTATTTATGGCAATCCAAACCTCCGGCCGGTTCTCTGCGGCGCTCTGGGGCTTTTCTTGTACGGAGCCGGCCTGCTGGCCCTGGGCATGTGGATTTCAACTTTCACCAAGAATCAAATCATCGCTGGAACGGTTTCGCTGGTCGTATTTCTTTTGCTCTATGTGCTGGACTGGCCTCAAGCGTTTTCCACGGGGACCGTCGCGCAGGTGTTGGCCTACATGGCGTTTTCGCGGCACCTGGATAACTTCGCCAAGGGCGTGATCGATTTGTCGGATCTGGTTTACTACCTCTCGGTCATCACACTGGGAGTTTTCATGACCGCGCGGTCAGTGGATGCGCTCAAAGGAAGTGCATGAGGAAGGCTAAAGTCGGAACTCAAAACAATCATTTGAGCCAGGCCTTGCGAAGCCGGGGAATTAGCACGGCGACCGCGCAGGCATTCATAATCCAAGGGTAAAAATCTTATGGCTGATAGTGAACAATTGAAACCGAAGGGAAGCGGAAAGGTTCTGGCGGGCGTGAACCTGGCGGTATACACGGTGGTCGGCATTGCCATCCTGGTGCTCGCCAATTGGTTCGTATCCCGTCACGACCAGCGCTGGGACCTCACGCCCAACCAGAAATTCAGCTTGTCGCCCCAGACGGTGAAAATCCTGAAAGGACTGGACCGGGACCTCTCCTTTTATGTTTTTGACCAGGACCGGAACATGCGCTCCCGCCGCGACTTGATGGATAACTACGCGGCGGCCACACACCGCGCCTCGGTTCATTATGTCGACCCTGACCGCCAGCCCTCGCTCGCCCAGCAATATTCCGTCCGAACGGAAGGAACCATTGTGGTGGTCGCGGGCGACCGGCACTTTGAGGCTTCGAGTCCGGATGAAGAAGGTGTGACCAATGCCCTGGTGAAAGTGCTGAAAGGGGAAAAGACGGCCTACTTTATCCAGGGCCACGGTGAGCACGATTTGGAAAGCTCCGACCGCGACGGCTACAGCAAGATCAAAAAGGAATTTGAGAACCAGAATTTTCAAACCAATCCCCTGGTCCTCATGCAGAAAATGGAAATCCCTGCCGATTGTTCAGTCCTCGTGGCGGCGGGTCCCTCCACGGATTACCTTCCCCAGGAAATCGATGTCATCCGGAAGTACGTCACGGGCGGGGGCCGCGCGATGTTCATGCTCGACCCGGGGAAAGACCTCCCTAGCCTGGCCAAGCTTCTGTCCGATTGGAATGTTACGGCCGAAAACGATTTGGTGATTGACCTGAATCCGGTGGCGCAAATTTTTGGCACCGAGCCGACCATGCCTCTGATCGTCAAATATGGCTCCAGCCCCATCACCGCGCCTCTGGCTCGCGTGGCCTCGCTTTTTCCGATTACGCGGTCCTTCACGGTTGGAAAAGATTCCAAGCCCGGGGTGAGTGTCGATTCGCTCTGCGAGACTTCCGCGGAAAGCTATGGCATCGCCAATTTCGATCCCACGGTGCGATCGATCACGGTGGGCTTCCGCGCGGGCAAGGATATCAAGGGGCCGCTCACCGTGGCGGCTTCTGGCACGATATCGGGTGGCGGCGACAAGAAGGCAGAGGGCCGATTTGTGGCCCTGGGCACTTCCTACATGGCCGCCAACGGCTACGTGGGGTTTCAGGGCAACCGGGACCTGTTTATGAATATGGTGAGCTGGTTGGGATCTGAGGAGGACATGATTTCGGTCCGCCCCAAACCTCCTGAATCGCAGCATCTGGACTTAACGGCGAGCCAAATGAACAAGATTCTCTTCCTCGGCGTCCTCGGAGTTCCTCTCTTTATAGTGGCCGTTGGCGCGTCGGTGTGGTGGCGCCGGCGATGAAAAAGAAATACCTCAATACGCTGCTGGCATTGGCCATTCTTGCCGGCCTCTGGGGCGCATTCACTTATTACGATAAGAAAAAAGGTCCCTCATCGCCGGACATCAAGACTGAATCAAAGACGGAGGAAAAGGTTTTTGCCCCCGACCCCAGTCACATCCAATCCTTTACCCTCACGCCGAAGGACGCGCCTCCCATCACCTGCCGCCGTAATTCCGGGAAATGGGTGATTGAGGCGCCACAAAAACTGCCTGCCGATCAGCAATCCATCACCACGCTCCTGAGCAGCCTCTCGGGGGCGACGGTGGATCAAGTGGTGGATGCGCACCCAGCGAACTTGAAAGACTTTGGGCTCGATCCCTTCAGCACGAAATTGGAAGTCTCCACAGACGTCAGGCCCGCCCAATTTACATTGCTCCTGGGCGACGACACTCCCACCAGCAATGGCGTGTACGCCCAAATCGGCGGGAACCCTCGCGTGGTCACGCTGGCCAGCTATTTGAAATCCTCTCTGGTAAAAAATCTCTTCGATCTGCGTGACAAGCGCGCCGTGACGCTCGACGCGGATCAAATCCAGAAAATCGAAGTCAGCTCGAATGAAAAGGACAACAACTACACTTTGATGAAGAATCCCGAAGGCGTTTGGGACCTTGCCCTGCCGCCATCCGTGCGCGCCGATGGCTTCGCAGTGAGCACCCTGGTGAACCAGATACACGATCTCTCTTTGACCAGCGTGGTCTCCGACGACAAGAAGAAAATCAGCAAGTATGGTTTCGGATCACCCGCTCTAACGCTGAAGCTCACCGGCGCTTCGGGAAGCCAGACGTTGGTGTTGGGCAAAAAAGACGGCGCTAAATATGATGCCATGAATTCGGTGCTCGATCCCATATTCACCTTGAACGCCAGCGTGCTCACCCAATTCCAGAAAAAACCCGCAGACCTCCGCGATAAAGACATCCTCTCGTTTGAAACTTTTAATGTGACCCACTTTGACGTGGAAACTCCCAAGGGGCATTGGACGTTCGAAAAGCAGAAAGACAAATGGAAGGAAACCGCTCCGGCCAAGAGAGATGTTGTTTCAGGCAAGATGGACGAACTTCTCGAGAACGTGCGCAGCCTGCGCGCCGATTCGTTTCCCAAAGAGCATCCCACTGACCTGGCGGCGTTTGGCTTGACCAAGCCCGCCTACCGATTTGAAGTCCAATGGGGCGGCAAAAAAGAAATCGGGGAAGCGGCGACGGTCGGGGATCACGTGTACGCTCGCCGGTCCACAGACGTGGTCGCGTCCGAACTGGCAAAGACCTCCCTCGACGCCATCGACAAGGCGCTTAGTTCATTTTAAGTATTCTGTCGGATGAAGGGCAGGAAGAAATTATGAATGATGAATAGTGAATGATGAATGAAGAAAGCTAAGGAGCGGATTCACTCGGCTACCCCGGCGAATCGTAATTCTCAAACCCTCAAATTCACCATTCACTATTTATAATTTTCTTTACTTGTTTTTCCAAACCGGTTTGCGTTTTTCCACCAGCGCGCGCAATCCTTCCTGAGAATCTTCGAGCTCAAACAACTGGTTTAGGTAGATGTCCTGCGACTTTTTGAGCGCCTCGTTAAAGGGCAGCCATGTCCCTTCGAAGATGACGCGCTTTAATAACTGGAGAACGGGTCCGCTCTGGTCGGAAACCCTCTTCACCAGCCCGTCCACGGTTTCCTTTAATGCAGTTCGGGGCACCACTCGATTCACCAGCCCGATCTGCAAAGCTTGTTGAGCGTTGAGGGAGTCGCCGGTCAGCAGCAATTCCATGGCGCGTTTGGGCCCGATGACGCGCGGGTAGACGACGGCGCCGAGGGGAGGGAAGACGCCGAGTTTGATCTCGGGTTGCAGGAACCGCGCATTTTCCGTGGCGATCACCAAGTCGCAAAAAGCCGCCAACTCGCACCCTCCGGCCGAGGCGATTCCATCCACCACCGCCAGTACCGGCTTGGAGATTTCGATCATGGAGCGAAAGACGTGGTGGAACGCATCCAGCATCTGGAACACCATTTGGTTGGTGTACCCTTCGGCGCCCACCCCGGCGGAGAAGTAGCCTTCACACTCCGGCGACGCTTCCAGCAGGAGCAGACGAATGTCGTCGCGACTGTTCAGGCTGAGGATGGCGTGTGCCATCTCTTTCAGCATTTCCATGTTCATGATGTTCTGCTTGGGCCGATTCATGGTGAGGCGCGCCACAATCCCGGAATCGTCAAAGCGAATAAACTTGTATTGCATCTTGGCTTTTTCCAAGGCCGCTTCAGTCGTCATTTCATTGACTGCAGCTTCCTTCGGTTCATCCGGCATAAGTTCCTCCCCACCATGGCGCCGAGGCCGCGAGGCCATTCGGACGCGATTTGCTCCTGTTTGATTTCAGTTTACTCCTAAACAATTCCGGGTGCGTCAAATTCTACGCGGACTCGAGTTCGAGCGCCATGCCTAATCCGCCCGAAACGCAAAGCGTGGCCAGACCCCGGCGGGCTTGCCGTTTCTTCATTTCGTGGACCAGGGTCACGGTGATTCGCGCACCGGTGGCTCCGATGGGATGCCCCAGGGCAATGGCGCCCCCATTGGGGTTCAGGCGCTCGCGGTCGAAATGCAGGTCGTGGTCGCACGCCAACACCTGAGCGGCAAAGGCCTCGTTCAACTCCACCAAATCAAAATCTTCGAGCCGCCGTCCGGTTTTCTGCAAGAGTTTCTTCACCGCGGGGACCGGGCCAATGCCCATCACGCGCGGGTCAACGCCGGCGATGGAGTAGTCCACAATACGTGCCAGCGGATGGGCGCCCGGGCGCTTGGCGCGGTCTTCCGAGGCGAGAACCAGGGCGGCCGCGCCGTCCGTGATGCCGGAGGAATTACCCGCGGTAATTGTGCCCGTTTTGGAGAATACCGGCGCCAGTTTGGCCAGACTCGCGGGAGTAGTGTCAAACCGCGGGTGCTCGTCCACGGAGAATTTGCTTTCACCTTTTTTGTCTTGGACGGTCACGGGTACAATCTCATCGGCAAACCTGCCGGACTCGATGGCGCTCTTGGCGCGCTGCTGGCTGGCGAGCGCGAAGGCGTCCTGCGCCTCGCGCGAAATCTGGCATTGCGCTGCCAGAACCTCGGCCGTTTCGCCCATGATCATTTTGGCGAGTGGGCAGAGGAAACCATCCTGATACATCCCGTCCGTGAGGTCGCGATGGCCAAGCCGCGCGCCCCAGCGGGCGGAATCCAAATAATAGGGAACGCGGCTCATGGCCTCCGTTCCGCCCACTAGCACCACTTCCGCATTGCCCAAAACAATTTCCTGATAGCCCAGCGCGATGGCCTTGAGTCCCGAGGCGCAGGCCATGTTGACCGTGTAAGCGGGAACCTCCACCGGGATGCCGGTGCGCACACTAATTTGCCGAGCGGGATTCGGGCCGTTTCCGGCCTGGCGAGCGTGGCCGAAAATGACTTCCTCAACCTCCTGCGGCGCAACTCCGGCGCGGTCCAAGGCTGCGCGGGCGGCCTCCACGCCCAAATCGGGCGCGCTGAAATCGCGGAGTGCTCCGCCAAACTTCCCGATGGGCGTCCGGACCGCACTTAGAATGAAAACGCTTTTCATTGCGACGATGCTATCACAGCCCCTCCGGCAAGTGATAGTTGCAGCCGTATTGAATGTGATGACATCGAAGATCATGGTGAATGGAGAAGATACAGGAGAGAATTATGAGACTGCTCATTCGCCTTCTGGCTTGCATCGTATTCCTTAGCCCCGTGCTCGTTTCCCCAGCCTTCATAGATCCGCTGTTTGACGAGAAGGCAGACGCCAACAAAGAGATCCAAGCCGCCATCGTCCAAGCCACCCGCGAGGGCAAGAACATCATCCTGGATTTTGGAGCCTGTTGGTGCCTGGATTGCCACATCATTGAATCACAGATGGAGAAACCGGAACTCGCGCGTCTCATCAAGGCCAATTACGTTGAGGTGGACATCGATGTGGAAAGGTTGGACAAAAAACTAGATTTGGCGGGGAAGTATCGCGTGCTCTTAAATAAGGGAGTCCCCGCCTTGGCCGTACTCGACAGCCACGGCAAACTTCTCTATTCCCAGGAGCACTATGAGTTTGAAGGCGCCCGCCGAATGACATTTGAAGACTTCAAGGCATTCTTCGAAAAGTGGAAACCGAAGAAGTAGCAGAGAAGCTCCGGCGAATACTCGCGCGGGGTGGCTGGCCGGAGGCAAAATTTTTGTGATCCAAATAGGCTGCGAGGAAAAGGACTTCGCATTGGTGCTTTCATCCCTGAAACCCTGGAGCCGTCTTGCGGGAACCACAAGAGTCTCACCCCCTCCATTCTCCAAATTAACCTCTGCAACTAAAACTTTACAAATTGAGAACAAAGGGTCGATAACTTTCCCTGTATAATTCACTATGTTGCAAGCAATTTGGAGCGGGCTTTTCGATTGTCGCATCGAGGCGAAGGTGATCGACGGGTGTCGCCTTTCGGTCATAGATTTGGAACCGTGTGGAAGATTGGAAACGCATGATCTTTTCGGAACGTGGGCGCTAATGCCGATTCATAACCCGGACGAGTTCCCAAAAAGGTAAGTCAACTCAACGGAGCCTTCGTGCCAATGCCTAATCCCAATTGGAGGCATTCTATAAGAGTTGCTTGTTCATTTATTCTTGTTGCCTGCACATGCCGAACGGTGCTTGGCCAGTCATATCTCTACAATCGGTCAGACTTTCCAACGGGGACCCACCCGGAGGCCTTGGTTGCTACTGACCTTAATGGTGATGGAAAGCTTGATCTAGGTGTAGCAAACAATGGAGACGGTACCATATCTGTTCTGCTGGGCAAGCCTGACGGAACCTTTATGCCGCAAGTCACCTTCGCCGCCGGAAGTTCCCCTGTGGCCTTGCTGGCCGCGGACTTCAACGGCGACGGCAAGCTGGACCTGGCCGTGGTGAACAACAACCCCAGCGGTACGGGCAGCATTTCCATCCTTCTTGGCAACGGCGACGGCACTTTTCAAAGCCACGTGGACTTCCAGGTCGGCAGCGGCCCGATCGGGATCGTAGCTGCTGACTTTAACGGCGACAAGAAAATCGACCTTGCCGTGGCAAACCAGAATGACAATTCGGTCTCAATACTGCTTGGCAACGGCGACGGATCGTTCCAAGGCCAGACCACCATTTCAGTTGGCTCGGCTCCTGTGGCGCTTTTGGGTGGCGACTTCAATGGCGACGGCAAGCTTGATTTGGTGACGGCTAACCCCGCCTCCAGTAACGTTACGGTGTTATTGTCACTGGGCAACGGAACCTTCACGAGGCTGGACTCAACCGCGGGCGGCAAGCCCGGAGGTATTGCCGTTGGCGATTTCAATCGGGACGGGAAACTTGACCTCGTTGTTGCACTGCCCTTTTCCAGTCCTTCTATCCTCCTCGGAAAAGGTGACGGTTCGTTCCAGCCTCCGATTTATATAAACACCGGTCCAATCGCCAGTTTAGTTGTGGCTGGAGATTTCGATAGAGACGGTAACCTCGATCTGGCGTTTGCCCAGGTGACGTTTCCAACGCAACAGTTCGCAGAGATCTTGCGGGGCAACGGGGATGGGACTTTCCAGGAAATATCTACAAGCACGGATTCGGGTATTGCAAGTTCCCTGTTCGTAGCTGATTTCAACGGAGACGGACGACCGGACTTGGCTGTCACAGTCGAGTCCGCCGCCGTCGTATCGATTCTGCTTGGTAATGGCAACTGCACTTTTGACTCCAGCTCTGATTTCAATGTCTCCCAACATCAGTTTGTGGGGCCACTAGTCGTCACAGACCTTAATGGGGACGGGAAGCCTGATGTCGCTTGGGTATTGGGGTATGGGCCCACTGACACGCTTAACGTGTTCCTAGGAGACGGCAAAGGTGGGTTGAAGGGCCCGATCGTGACTTCCCTCGCCGCCTTCGCGTTTGACATTGTCGCCGGCGATTTCAACGCTGATGGCAAACCCGACTTCGCATTGCTCAACTTGTACCAGAATTCCATCACAGTGTTAGAGGGGAACGGTGACGGCACATTCGCGGCTCCTATTAACACCTCTCTGCCTTCGTCGGTTTCGGCAACTCAGATTGTCGCCGGGGATTTTAACGGCGATGGAAAGATGGATCTCGCCGTGTCTACGGAAAACAGTTCAAACACTCAAACCGCGCTTACCATTTATCTCGGGCAAGGCAACGGCACCTTTGTGCCGGGTCAGACCATCGCGACTTCCTCTTCAGGATATCCATTCTACGTTGCGGTCGGGGACTTAAACAAGGACGGCAAGCTCGACTTGGCTTACGCAGCTCTGGCGAATTTCCCCACTGGAAGCGCCGTGTACGTTTTGTTAGGCAATGGTGATGGGACCTTTCAGAGCCCGGCTTCGTTCGCGATTCCTACCCCATTTGGCCCTCCAGCGGTCGGCGACGTGAACGGCGATGGCAAGCTCGACCTTGTGGTGCCGGCTAACACCGGGTTCTCGGTGCTCCTTGGAAACGGAGACGGTACATTTCAGAACCAAATCTACACACAGGTTTCCGTTGGAGGTGCCCCGGGGCATGTAGTGGTAGCTGATTTCAATGGTGACGGCAAGCCCGACGTTGCAGTGGATCTTCCCGCGATTCTGCTCGGCAATGGCGACGGCACGTTCCAATCCCCTAGGGGCTATTTCCCAGTGGCCGGAGCTGGTGGTCTCGCTTCGGGTGATTTTAACTCTGATGGGGTACCTGACCTGGTGCTGGGCAATCCGGTTCCCATCAGCCTCGCTTCAGTGGACCTCTTTCTCAGCGCACCGTTTATCAATCTCTGGCCCACTTCGCTGAGCTTCGGCCCCCAGGAAATAGACGTGCCAAGTACGCCCCAAAATGTGACACTCACGAACATCGGTAACGCGCCGCTCTCGCTTGCGGCCGTCACGCCGAATGGCGATTTCGGTGAAACCAACACCTGCGGCGGCACAATAGCCGTTGGGGCAAATTGCGCTGCCAGCATCACTTTCAACCCAACCGCGGGCGGCCCTCGAACGGGAGCTTTAACCATTGCCGACAACGTTTCAACAAGTCCTCAGCTTGTGGCCCTACTGGGCACGGGTACTGCGCCCGTGGTAGGGGTGAGCCCCGGCACCCTGACCTTTGCCAACCAGCCGGTGGGTTCGACGAGTGCAGCGCAGACCGTGACGCTCAGCAATACTGG
>JBGPCF010000176.1:0-11380 GCA_041481635.1 Terriglobia bacterium
AATGTGGACCGAGTCCATTGTCACCATCAAGCCACTAGCCTCCAGCGCCATAATGACCAACAACATCTCCGTCGCCTTCGCGACCTTCGCTATGGGGATTACCGCCGGCGCCGGCACAGTTTACATGATGCTGATGAACGGCCTGATTCTGGGCGTGATCAGCGCCGCGTGCTGGCAGGCGGGGATGGGACTGAACCTTGCCGAATTCGTCGCGCCGCATGGAGTCCTCGAACTGCCGGCCATTTTTATTGCGGGGGGCGGCGGACTGCTGATCGCGCGCGCTGTGCTCTTCCCCGGCTCCTTGCCCCGCCGCGACGCGCTGGTTTTCTATGGCGGACAAGGCGTCCGCCTGGCGCTCGGCATCATCCCCATCCTGGTGGTCGCCGGAATCCTGGAAGGATTTCTCTCGCCGTCGCACTTGCCAGCCGCGGCCAAGTTTGTTTGTGCGGCGGCGGTGGGCGGATTGCTGATCATGTATCTCACGCAGGCCGGAAGAGATTAAAAAGCAGATCCGTCGTCCTCCCACAGAGCGTCACGCCTCAGGATGACATGGTCAGGGTTTTGTCCTGCATGTCAGAGCAGGCTCCGCTCCTTAACTTCCAGATATTGATTGATGAGCCCGGCGGCGAGGCGGCCCGGCTCAAGCTCCAGCGCCAACGCACCCTGCTCGCGCAATCGGCGGAGCAACAAATCCCGGCGCTGAATCACTTCCTGCGCGGCCACATATCGGTACATCTCATCCTCGGAAGCAGGCCGGCGCGCCGCAAGCTCCGCCAGTTCGGGTTGGGCGATGGCCACAAACAAAACCAGGTGTTGGCGCAGGAGCCGGGATGCGGAGTCAATGACCTCGGGCGTGGCGGCAGTTTCCGCAAGGTCGGTGAGCCAGATCACCAAACAGCGGCTGCGTTGCCGGGACAACAGACTGTCTGCGGCGTGAGCGTGGTCTGCTTCGGTAAACTCGCCTCCCACGGTGGCGAGACTCTCCAACATCGACCGCAAATGCGGCGTGCCCCGGCCCGGCGCCAATCGGGTCTGATGCTTGCGCCCGTAAGCCAGCAGGCCCACCTTGTCGCCGGAGTAAAGCGCCACCTGGGCCACGCCCAGCGCGGCGCTGACGGCGTAGTCCAATTTGGATTGGTCGATCCGGGCTTGGCGATATGGCCCGTGCGTTTCCAATTCAACCTTCGCGGGGATTTTGGGGTCGCCGGCTTCATGTTGATATTGGATCACCGAAACCGGTTTCACAAGCGCGCGCATCAAGCGCCCGGAATCAACGACGATCAAGACGGTCTGGCTGCGCTCCACTCGATAGACCTTGGTAATCAGTTTTCCGCGGCGAGCCGTGGCGGTCCAGCAAACGTCCCGGAGTTCGTCGCCGTCCCGAAAATCCCGGAGGCTTTCAAAATCGCGGCCTAAACCGCGCTGCCGCTTCAATCGTTTCTCCAGCTCGATTTGGCGGCTGCGCATCAGGTAAAACGTGTGCCGCCTGGCTTCATCTAAGTTGGGGTAGACGCGCACGGTTTGCTTCAAGTCCGCAAAGCCCCAGCGCTCGGCGAGCCGTTGCGGGCTCTGGTAACGCAGGAAAACGCCCCCGACTTGGAGATCGCCGCGCTCCCTCGGCCGGACTAAGTAGACGCCCTGGCCCGCTCCATCACGGCCAAGTGTGAACTCGATGCCGGGCAGGTCCGAAATCTCCGGAGCGACCAACCCGCCAGAAATTGGGGCGGGCATACCCGTTCCCTTGTCGACACTCAAGGAAAGAGGCAAATCGTCCTCGAGGCGAAAGTGAAGCCGGCTTTTATTGGCGGAGCGGATGCTGAGAGTAATTGCAGATTCTGTCCCCTGAGTAAGTGGGCTGAGCCACGTTCGAGAGGCTTCCAATTGCTCGGGCCGTGGCAAGCGCCGCCAGTCGCTGAACCACACGAGCAACAGCAGAGCGTCCCAAACGGCCATGGCATAAAGGAAATGTAGGTCCCACCATGCCGGACCTATCCAGACGAGGCCGACAATCAGGGCGACAAAAAACCGTGACCCAAACGCCGCCGGCCAGCGGCCACGCGACTGGGCGCGGACTGTCACTTTTTGCGGAGCGAGAGTGGGTTTTTCGGGTACAGGAACCATGGGTGAATGACCGGGAGAAATTGAAAATTAAAAATGCAAAACTGAAAAAGGAGAGTCTAATCAAGACAATTCGCAGATGCTCTCTTCGAAAATATCGCCTTGCATTTTGCATTCTGCATTTTTAATTTTACATTTCATTTCGGGATTTCGACGGCCGCAAGGACTTCCTCTACCACACGGTCAGCGGTGACGCCCTCAATGTCGGCCTCGGGCTTTACCACCAAGCGGTGGCGCAGGACGGGGCGTGCGGCGGATTTCACGTCGTCCGGAATCAAATAGTCGCGGCCGTCCATGGCGGCCAGCGCTTTCGCGGCCAGCATCAGGACGACGGTGGCGCGCGGACTGCCTCCCAGGCTGAGTGATGGCCACTCGCGCGTGCGGCGGATGATGGTGCTGACGTAGCGAAACAATTCCGGGCCTACGCGCACTGAGGCAATCTCCTTGCGGGCTGCGGCGAGCAACTCCGGCTCGACGGGCACGAGACCCAGACTGTCCAGGTCGCGCGCGTCGAATCCGTTCTGATACCGGTTCAGGATTTCCTCTTCCTGTGCGGCGCTCGGGTACTGGATGCGGACCTTGAACCAGAACCGGTCGAGTTCAGCCTCAGGAAGCGGGTAGGTGCCCTCAAACTCCACCGGATTCTGGGTGGCGAAGACTGTAAAGAAATTGGAAAGCGGATACCGGGTACCGTCGATGGTCACCTGGCGCTCCTCCATGCATTCCAGCAGAGCCGCCTGGCTGCGCGGAGGCATGCGGTTGACCTCGTCCACCAGCACGAAGTCCGTGAAGACCGGACCGCGGTGCAGCGAAAACGCGCCGGAGCCGACGTTGTACAGGTTGGTCCCCAGAATGTCGGCGGGCATGAGATCCGGCGTGCACTGGACGCGCTGGAACTCCAGGCGGCAGACCCTGGCCATCACTTTCACCGCCAGTGTTTTCGCGGTGCCCGGCACGCCCTCCAACAGCGCATGGCCGCCGCACAAAATGACGGCGAGCAATTGATTAATCACATCCTCTTGACCCACCACAGCCTTGCCCAGTTCCGTGCGGCCGTGAGCGGCAAAGCGTGCAGTGTGTTCCGGCATATTTTTTTCCTGGGTGGAACCTGGGAGTATTTACGGAAAGAACGTGCCCTGCGTTTTGTTCTTAGTTTCTATTATCCAGTTTCTAGTTTCTACTTTCCGCCTTCGTCAGCCCGAACCGGCGCGCGTAGTCGTGCAATTCCTGAATCAAGAGCAACGATCGCGGCCCGGTCAATTTTCGATCTTTCACTCCCAGTTCGCAACGCTGAAGCGTTTCTGCAAAGCCAGGCACTGACCACCCGAGCCGTTCGCGCACGCCCCGCTGGATATCCTGCGGCGAGGCGGCAGGCGCCAGACCCAATCGCCTTAACAGCACAAACCGGAAGCGCTGGTAGGCGATTCCGAGAGCTTCGGATGCGCCCCCTTTGTGCTGGTAGAGATCGCCCAAGGTCTCCACAAATTCAAGTGGCGACAGGCGGGACTCCACGCGGAGCGCGCGCACCGGACCATTTCGCCGCCCAAAAGTGATGAAGGCAGCCACCAACACCAGGCCCAATTGCACCATGGACCATGGGATAGGTGTGCGTCCAAGATAAGACCAGAAACCCAGGCGCTGGCCATGAAAATATTCGTCCCAGAGAACGTGTTTGTTGACCGGCTCGCCAATCGAATTCAAGAAAAGATTCAAGTTGGAAGTTTCAGTGAGCCCGTAATTGGTGAGCGGCCCCGAATCTGCCCACCAAATGACGCGGCCCTTGCCGATGCTGTAAGACACCACCGTGGCGCCGCCTTCGTCACCATAGTACCGCAAATGAGGGCCGGAGCGCGGGCCCCAGCGAGTGTAAGCTTTCATGCTGATTTCCGGGGCGTTCCGCGTGAGTGGCGCGGGCAACTCCGCACGATAGGTTTTCGTTTCCGCGCCATACCCGCGGGGAGACTCGAGCTTCGCACTCGGTAGCAACAGTTCCATCTGAGATCCCGTGACGAGAACTTCCCCGCCCAACCGAACAAATCTCTGCAAGCTCATTCTTTCGTCAGAGGTCGCGGGGATCAAGGGGTCAGCCAACACCAACACTGTATTGGCTGCCGGACCGGGACCGTTGGGAGACGTGTCCGCCTCTGACAAACCCGTCAACTCCTGCGGCGGGCGTACCCACCGCTCTACGGGGTAGCCCAACTCGCCGAGCAGCAGGTAGGCAGCCTTGGCTCCGCCGCTGTCCGTGGAATAACTCGATGCGAAACCCTGGGAGGCCTCCTGAGCTTTCGGAGAAAGCAGGAGCGCGACCACGCTCAAAAGTGTGATGAGCAGGACCGCGATTATCAGGAGCTTGCGGTCGCCGGGTGCAAGCGAAGTCGGCATCCTATCGTCTCCAATTGGGTGATCACCGATTCAAAGTCTTCCGCCGAAGCGGGAACTCCGCCGTACCAGACCAACTCAAATCTTTGCGTAATGGCTGCCAGGGGTTTCCGGTGCGTATCGTTTGAGCTGAGGAGGCGCAAATACTCGCGATGCGTGCGGGCGCGGTCCACCTGCCACACACCCAAATCCTCCAAGCGAAAAATTCCCGCCCAATAGCTGAGCCGGATAGCTTCGCGATAGTCCTCGCGCGCAGCGGCAGCGAGCGCGTCTCTCGACCATTCTTTCCAGGAGCGCGAAGCTGGCGAAGAGTCAATCAAACCCACGTTCGCTTCCCTGGCGCCTCTGAGAAAGTGGCGCAGCAGCATGATAATGAGCAGTGAGGTGAGCCCGGCCACCAAAGCCCAAAGCAGTACATTGCCCACGGCCGGGTACCTGCCCAGCCCGCCAAATAACTTCTGGAGCATCTCGTCCAGCCAGTATGCGATCTGCTCACGCATACGATCAATCCAGGTGGGCCCCTGAACTTCGCGAAACTCCCGCCGCCGGAGAATTTCCTCAAGCTTGGTCTGCGATATGCCCGGACCGAGCGCGGGCAGCTGTTCCAAAGCCTCGGCCTCTTCGCGCATGGTGGCCAGCCGTGATTTTATTTCCTTTGAGTAATCGCGCGCCAGCCAGTGGTTGACCTGGAGCGAGTTCAGGGTTTGGCGCAGCCAGGTTGTAGGCACCGAGTAGTGCTCCCCTCGAATCCTCACCTCCCATGCAGTGGGCAATGTCTTGCGCAGGTCCGCGGCTTGCTCGGGATGCTGCTCCAAGGTCTTCGCGGCCGCCGAGCATCGATCAAGTTCTGCCAGATATTGGGTGAGATCAAGGGAAGGTTCCGGCTGGAGGCCAGCGTGATCCTGCGCCGCGCCCGGCGGACACAGGGAACAAAAAATGATTGCCGCAACCAGGAAACGTTTCATGTAGGAGCGAAGTATGGAGTCGGCAAATCCCAGCCGATAACCTAGCCTGCGGGTTCTTGCGGCGCCGTCGGCGCAATCTCGGGAGGCATTGCCGAACCCGGCCTTTCCTGTTGTAAGTTGGCCATCATGAGCTGCAGGTCAAAGCCTTCCTTGCGAACGCGCGCGTCAAAATAAAGCAGGGTGAGGGCGATGACCATCAAAGGCCCGCTGACTGCTCCACCGATTCCGCCCGATATCGTCATGGGCAGGCTGAGCCACAAGGGCATCACACCATTCTTAATGCCGATCACAAACATGGCTACCCAGAATGGCCCCTGGCAAATACTGATAATGGACGTACTAATAAGGTACATAAGCATGAAAGTCAAAAAAATCCGCCAAAAGTTCCCTTTCGCCAGGGCGACACTGCGTTTAATGGCCTGGCGGGCCGTGATGTTTTCCAGCACCAGCGCCGGCACAACCAACGCATAACGCATCATCAAGAAACAACCCAGCACGGCAGCGGCCGCCATCGCGGCCAGCATGAACAACAAAAAGAAGATAATCAGCACGGGGTCGGGCTTGCCCCCCACACTCAGAGCGCCGATAATGCCAATGGAGACCCCGACCGCGGACATCATCAGAATAAACACCCCCATGATCCTGACGGTAACCGAAACCACCACGTCCAGAAGCCTCCAGACCTTCCCGCGCAGGCTGTGAAATGCATTCGCGATGGTGGTCTGCCGGCCCAGGTGAACTTCTGAGAGCGCGTAAGCTGTTGCTCCGTGAACGAGGGAGTAAATGACAATGCTGGCCACCATGAAAATGACCATGGTTATGAGGAATCCGGTAATCAAAGCGGGAAATTGTGCGAATACCTGCGCCGGATCTTTCGGGGCCGGCCGGATGGGAGTGGTCATCCTCAAACTCTGGATCAGGACGGAAACGGCCACCATGAGGACTTGGGGCAGCGCCATAATTCCGACGAAGAGCAGAAAGTACTTTCGATAGTAACTGAAGGTATGGTCGAGAAGCTCTCCCAGGCTCAAGGGACGTAATTCGATTGCCGCCATCGCTCCACCCATTCGACCTGGTTTACGCCAGAGGTAACAGGCATTGTATCGGATTGACGGAGGAACGCAAGAGAGGCCAAAAGATCTTCTCCGCAGCCGGGCCGGATTCAATAGATGACGGTAAATCCACCACGGGGATCTGCGTATGCCGCCACCACATCCCACACCGGGAGGTCCGGAGCCGTCCCTCGAACTTCAGTCGGCTTTCCCGTATTATCGAAGACTTGCCAGGCAATTGACCCACCGCGCTTCCAGCCCGTGCCCTCCGTCCAGGTAAGCAGAACTTCCCCGCGGGTGTTCCCGGCCACAGCGGGATGCTTGCGATAGTGCCCTTGATTGGGTGGGGCAATCCCGGGCGACAATTCCTGATTTGCATTCGTCACCTTGGCAAAGTAGACCTGCTCTTCCGTTTGCCATGCGATCAATCCATTTTCGCCTGCCTGGTTGATGTAGTCCGTGGACATTGGGCATGCGTTGAGCTGCCATGGGGAAACGAGGCGTTCTGTGAAACTCTTCCCATGATCTGTGGAGGTCAGAAGATACATATCGCGGTGGATCTGTTCAAGGGCGGCGCGATACAAAATATAAAGAGTACCGCGGTCGTCGGAGAACGCACGCAAACCGCAACACCCGCAGGCTCCGGTGGGCGCTTTATTAGCGGGCGCTTCACGGTCAAAAGTCTTTCCGTCGTCACTCGAGCGCGCCACCCAGACTTGCCGATTGGCCTCGCCATTTTCTTTGGGATTGCCGTGCCAGACCACATAGACATGGCCGAATTTGTCCGCCGCCACGGACCCGCCACCGTCCAGGCCGGCCGCAAATTGCATGACGTTTTTCTGCGGCTCGAAAGCCGTACCTTGGTCGTTCATCCGCGCATAGAGCATGGGGGTCTTATTTCCAGGTCCCCTCGGGGTGGCTTGGTTTGAACCGAGCCACGCGACATAGACCCGGCCGGCGCGCCCCACTGCGATTTGCGCGCCACGCACGCTACCGACCGCCATGGCGCTCCCAGGAACGCTATTCACCCGAATGGGCATGGAAAAATCCGAGTCGCGCGGGCCCTGTCGAACATAGTAGATATCCGAAGCATCGTCGGGGCCTTTGAGGAACACCATATGGACGGCCCCGTCGCGTTCTAAAGCGACCTGGGGTTGGATGCCGCCACCCGGAACCCGGATGACTTTGACTTCGGGCCGAGCCTGAACGTTGTCTGGAATTCTTGTGGGAACCACTACGAGCGATGGCGACCCAATCAAAGCGAGCAGTATTGCAAGCGCCCTCATTTTCATTGGCGTTCCGTGTCCTTCAGAACTTCGCAAGTGCCATCATACTCTATCCCGCCCGCCATAGTTTCGACAATCCTCCTCCGGTCAAAGTGGGCCTCCGATTGGGCCATATTGAGGCGCGGATGAGTTCTCGACCGTGCGTGCTGAGGGCGAACCAATGAGCGCGGATACTAAGTACTTGGCTCGCATCCCGGTGAAATGGCGTAGAACGCATTGCCCTTGTAGTCGAGTTCTTTCAGCCCGGGCTGAGATGTGTAGTAGCCCTCAATAGTTTGGTTTTTGAGCAAACGAAAAAGGTGCGTGCCTGCGGTTTGGATATTCGCCTCTGCAGATGATTTGCCAAGGGAGGTGAGCAATTCCACCTGTTGCGCTTCCGTCATATCAAGAAAGCCGTTTGGGGAGAGTTTCTCCGACTCTTGTTTCAGCCACACCAGTCCTGCCCGCCACGTGGCTTGGGAATCTTCAGTTTCAATTTGACGGACCGTGTCTTCGCCGTAGTACTGCGCGGCGAGCGCGCGATGCCGGGCGTCCAATTTCCCTGCCGCCTGGCGAACCGCTGGGGCTTCTGAAACCACCAAGTCTATCCACTCGGCAATTTCGTTTACAGTCTCGGCGCTCACTGGTTTTGTGCTTACGCCCGCAGCGGCATCATCACGTGCGTTCAGGATCAGCCCCACCAATTTCCTCACCACTGGAAATTCATCCGCCGAAAAGAATGTCGGCTTGAATGGCCCCGAATGCGGGCGGGCGTATTCGGTTTCACTCCCTGCCGGCGGATCGACGAAGCGCTCATCCCGGAACAGGGCGTGCGTCATGTGTTCGCTTGAAGATTCATAGAGACCCGGGGGCAAAGACCTCAGTTCCACTTCTGTCTGAGCCTGTGGATCAAACACAACACTCGCTTCACCTGCGACGCCACTAAAGCCGGCCAACACTACCGATTCACCCAGCCGGAGCAGCCATTGCCGACGCGTTAGTGCGCGCGTTTCATGGCATGGGCTGGCCAGTAGATTATCGGTATCCGATTCATTTGGTGCGTCGGGTTTCTGCTGTTTATCCATTACATTGTGTCCGTCGGGTGTATGTTGCGCTGGTCCCGCATGCGGGATCGGCATCTGCCGCCCCGAGGGGCGGCACTACAAGTGCCCATACTTCTATCGAACTGCGCTAAAACGCGCCACGCCTGAACTCCTCCGCGATATAATCTGCCGCCCGGCAACTGACTGCCATGATGGTCAATGTTGGCTCGTAGCACCCCTGGGTGGCGAACGCCGCACCATCCGTCACGAAAACGTTTTTGACGTCGTGCACGCGATTGTACGCATTTACGACGCTTTTTTTCGGGTTAGTGCCCATGCGCGCCGTCCCACATTCATGAATGTTTTTGCCGAAAATGCTCAACTCTTCGCCGGGGATGCGCGGGCTTTCCAACTTCAGCGCCTCCAGGATATTCATCAAGTCTTGCCGCATGGCTTTGGCCTGGGCGCGTTCGTTCTCGCCGTATTTTGCATTGATTCGCAGCGCCGGAATCCCCCATGCGTCCTTGACCTCCGGATCGAGCTCCACGAAATTGTCGAAACGCGGCAGGCATTCGCCCTGCGCTTCAACGCTGCAGTAATAGGGGACGTCGCTCCGCACGCGCTCCCGCCACCCCAGGCCAAATCCCGGAATGCCGTGCGCGTGGCCATAGAGGCTTTGGCTTGCGCTACCGTCAAATCGATAGCCGCGCAGGAAATTACTGTTACGGTTGGTCCCCGTGTTGGTGTATTTCGCGATCAGGAATCCGGCGGGATTCCCCGTGGGTTCGCGTTTGGAGGTTTTCAAGGACGGAATCACTCCGCCGCCCCCCTCGACGGTAAAGTGGTCCATGAGATAATGGCCGAGCACTCCATCCGAATTCCCCACGCCGTGGGGAAAGCGCGAGGTTCGGGAATTCAGCAGAATGCGGGTGGACTCGAGCGCCGCCGCAGCCACAATCACGACTTTGCCCATCACCTCATGGTGGGCCTTGGTCACACGATCGATGTAGTGCACACCGCGCGCCCGAGCATCTTGTTTGTCCATCACCACGTGGCTCACCACCGCGTCACTCACCAGGGTGAATCGGCCGGTGCGTGCCGCGGCGGGCAGGGTGACGGACGGGCTGTTGAAATAAGAGGCGGTATGGCACCCGCGCTGGCATTGGTCGCAATAGTGGCACGCTGGACGGCCGTTGTGCGGGACGGTCAGATTCGCCACACGGTCCGGCATCACGCGCCAGCCAAATTTTTCCTCGATGATTGTTTTCGCGAACCGGCTGCCGCAAGACAGATTCATGGGCGGCAGAAACTTCCCGTCTGGCATTTCCCCCAAGCCTTCTTTAGAACCGCTGACGCCGATGTATTCCTCCACCTTGTCGTAATAAGGTTCCAGGCCTTTGTAGCTGAAAGGCCAATCCTCGCCGTAACCATCGCGGCTGGCAGCCTTAAACTCGTAATCGCTGTAGCGGTAGCTCTCGCGCGCCCAACAAAAAGTCTTGCCACCCACCTGCCTTCCGCGAATCCACATGAACGGTTTGTCGGGCGGCGTGGTATAGGGATGCTCGTGGTCGTTCACAAAGAATTGGTGGCTGTACTCATCGCAGGCATAGCACAGGCGCTGCACCGGCTGAGACTCCATCAACGCCCGCTTGTTGCCGAAGCCGCGATACTTGAGTTGATATGGCCAGACATGCTCGGTGAAATCTATAGTGGGCACGCGCGGCGGCCCGGCTTCCAGCATCAATACGTGGAGACCGCTTTCGGTAAGCTCTTTGGCCACCCAGCCTCCGCTGGCCCCCGAGCCCACTACAATGGCGTCATGAATTTTTGTGCTTGCCATGATTCCGGTCTCACTCGATGAGATGAAGTTGCGCGCAAGATTTCGTCCATCGGCAAAGGTGAACCTTATCCGAAGCGGGATTCAATGTCGATGGCAAATATCGGTGGAGGCAGGTCATTCAGGTTCAATTACGATACGCGGTGGCTCTGTGCATATGACCAGTATGAATCCGGCCTGTGGCTTTGAAATTTCCTTCAGGGAATCGACAAATTCTTGGATCTCCGCGCGCTGGCGCTCCGATTCCGCCAACTGTTGTTTGCGCAGGCGATCATGGACACTGGACCGCATACGCATCTTTCGGAGCGTCGCGCGATGAATAGAAGAATGCCGGATCAGAAAAGCCGGAAAGTGATTTCGAGCAACACGCGGACGGGAACCGAGACATTGTTTCGCTTGCCCGGAACGAACTTCCACGTTTGGACTTTTTCCACGGCCTTTTCGTCCAGGCCCATGCCCAGGGATTGCAGCACACGAATATTTGTCGAATTGCCTTGTGTATCGACAACTAACGAGAGAACCACTCTCCCTTGGTGTTTGCTTTTGCGCGCCTCTTCAGTGTAATCCGGTGCGGGGCTGAACACAGGCTGCGGCGCAGTCACCCCGCCACCCACGCTATAGTATTACTAGGTTAAGTTAATCAAGAACTGTCCAGCTTGGGAAATCTCATGTGGCACCAAGGGCAAAAGCCGCCCAGCCTAATCAGAATACGCTGCAG
>JBGPCF010000177.1:0-11161 GCA_041481635.1 Terriglobia bacterium
ACCAGGCTCCCGAAGGCCAACGGAAAGGCCTCCGGCAACCTCGCTCGCGTCGCCTTCACGACTCCCGAATGTGGAATGCAACGAAAATGGTTCACTGATGCGCATTTTTCATCGGCCTGCTAGACAAAGATTTGCGTTGCGGAACCCCATAGCCTCACACCTTACACCCATCGAGAAGTCCCAGAGCAATGTTTTCTCTGGCCGGGTCCAGAGGCTCTGGCCACCCCTCGGGGGGTGCCGTTTTCCGCTAAGAGAAGGGACTGTAGGAAGCGAGTTAGCCATTCCCGCTATTTGAGTCTTTTCCCTGAGCCCAAGAACTGAGCATCAGAGAATCAGCCAAGGGGGACCAGGGAACCGATAAACTCGCGCTGTACGTCCCAATAACGAGCCTCTTGGCAGCGGATAGGCAGGCTCCGAAAACTCCAAATGAGTGTTCGATATCCGACAGACAGAAACCATCCCCATAGCATATAAGTTAATGTAGCGAGAAGGCTTGGAGATAGGGTCGCTCTAGAAGAGGGCGTGGCAGTCGCTGAGATTTCTGCCCGCTGGGTCTTCGGGCATGAACTGCCCATGGATTACCGGAAGCCCCACCCTGAAAAGCTCCGCCACAAGGGGAATCATCGACAGACATTTAGGATACCGCCGCAAGCCGGAGTGCTAGTCGCGCTCGGTTTAGAGGGGTATGCATGCTCCAATATGTTCGAGCCTCCTCTCATGCTGGGGGGCTTGAAGGGCGGCCAGCGGGTTTCCCTCCCGAAACGATTTCCGCTGGCCGTTTTTAAAGTCTTTGGAATATTGTTTTCCCCGCTGATTTGGTTCCATTAATTTTCAGTTTTTCAGGGTTAAGACGGGGCTTCAGGCCATATGCGAAGCGGGTCACCAGTGAGACCCAGAGGTTGTCCAAGTGTTATCTTCTATTCCCGCTGAGGTCTGAAGCAAATTCTTTCGCCCCGTCGAGATGGATTCAAGGCAGGGTATGAGAGGGTCTGGAGGTCTTGGAATGAAACGGGGTCCGCGCGGCTCTGCAAGAACACCAGAAGAGTGGCAGGCTCCTAGAACGCTTCACAATGTGGCCTCCGAGCACGGCTACAAAGTCATTGACCAGGAAAGTATTCTTGCTTTGTACGACCATCCCAGCAACGGCACGCTCATTGTGCATCACGATGGCTCATGGCATCACACTTCCCGGAACGGAACAATAACCGAAGGTGTTGGCACTGCTTCTTTGAGCAATCATCTCAGCAAGCCAGAAAAGTGACTGCCTTAGAAATGGCAGACCGGGGGTGCCGTTTTCCGCTGAACAAAGGGACTGTGTTTAGCGGATTAGTCCCTCCCGCTATTTGAGTAATTTTTCTGAGCCCACAAACTGAGCATCAGATATGCGGCCAGGGCAGTGTGGCCATCCAAAGTTAAGCCCGGGACGCCAAAGTTAAAGTGAAAGCTCAATGGCGGTGCGTGACCAGAGATTTGATCTCCGTCCCCAGGGTAAAGCTGAGCTGCGCGCCCAAGACTCGTTCGCGCCGGTAATAAAGCTGCCCGAAAAGCTCCTGGCCGCTGTAAAACCAAGCTTCCAGCCTGGCTACGGGCTGCTCCTTATGCGTGGTGAATTGGATGCCGGGCTCAATGCTGATGCTAGTCTGCCAGGCCACTTCTTCGCGGGTTTGGAAGTCGTCCGCCAGATAGAAGCGTGCAAGCGGCGTCGACAATTGGCGAGGGAACCATTCGCTCCCCGCCTGAAACATCCAGCGCCCGAGGTGAGGATGCGTCCGGACCAGCAGGCCGGGTCCGCCATAGATGCGAAAATGTTTTGAAAAATCGTAGGACACCAGGTCTTCCAGAACCTCGCGGCTGTAAGAAAAAGGGGGAACCGTAGCGCTGCTGGAGTAGTCGGAACCCAGGTGGGAGCTAACGTGATAGAACTCCACACGGGTGGACCACTTCCCTTGGCGGTAGGCCAAGGGGATGCCGGCGTGGAAATCGGCCGCCTTGAGCCGCAGCACAGTCTGGGCGGAAGCGAATCCGGCAGTGATCCCTCCCAGGAACCCAATCTGCCAGGAGGATGTCGGACCCTCGGAAGTGTAAACCGCCAAAGGGAGCGCCAAACCGAAGTCCAATTGGCTGCCGCCGTAGCGAACGTGGTCACCGGGTCTCGTCTGGTCAGCCATGGGGGGACGAAAGATTTCCTGGCCCGTTGGGTAATTGTCCGCTCCGGAAGCATGTGTCGGCGCTTCCTGAGCGGGCGCCACGCGCACCAGCACGACCAAGCTGGTGGCCAAGAGGATTCTCCGCATAGGTTTCGACGAGACGAAAAATCTGTTCGAGTTTCTCTTAGCCCGAATTTTCACTTTCGACCTCCGGCCCGACCGATAAAATACACCTGCCCCCCGCTGAATGCAAAGCCCAGGCGAGTTTTCAGCGTTGGGCGCTTCCAAAGCCCCACACCCCGCCGGGGGTGCCGTTTTCCGCGGAGAAAAGGGACTGGATTTAGCCCTTCCCGCTATTTGAGTCGTTATTCTGAGCCCAAAAACTGAGGATCAGAGTATCAGCCAAGTGAGACTGGTCGGCTACGCCGCGATACCTACGACATAAGCTGAGAAATTGTGGTTGGGATCAATCCATTCCAATCTTATGCACCTTTTGTCGTTCATCGCGTAGACCCATCGGATGGCAAACCATTTCTGCGATGGCCGTCCACCTGTTTCATCTGTTTTGAAGCATGCCTCAGTTTGGATTCTTAACTAGTCCTGGAAATGATGGTAGTTAGGCCGCGACCCAAGTCGATTGCGGGCGGAATGACCTGAAGGGCGTGCCTTGCGGAATTGGAAAATCAAAAATGCTTGGAAGGTTTGGCGTCCCCGACGGGATTTGAACCCGTGTTACCGCCGTGAAAGGGCGATGTCCTAGGCCGGGCTAGACGACGGGGACGAAGGATTGCCGATTTGGGATTTTCGATGGGAAGCTTTGGGGCGCAATGCCTCACCTGCACCTGTCACGAGTTCATCGAATTTTGCGCGCCTACGCTCGTGAGCGGCTGTCTCGAATCTAAAATCAAGAATCCAAAATCTAAAATCCTAAACTCCATGCTAACAGTGGGGTTTCATTTTCGTCAAACATATTGTGGAATGAGGCAGAGGGGATTTAAGATCGTCTCACCGAGAGACGCGCACCGTTGAGGAGGCCTAAAGTGGGCAGGAGAATTCTGACGATTTTGTGTTTAGGGGCAGTCTCCCTTGGGGTATCAGCCCTGGTTCGAGCAGACGATTGGGCCAAGAAATATAAGGTGACCGGAAAGGCGGAAGCCCGTGTGGAAACCTCGGATGGCGACGTGAACGTCCGAACCGGCGACAACGATGCCATTGATGCGCGCGTGGTCACCACCGGGTGGACGATTGGCCCGGAGGGCGTGAGAGTGATTGAGCGCCAGACCGGCAATCGGCTGGAATTGGAAGTCCGCCTTCCGCATTTCAATTGGAACGTTGGCAACCGCTCGGTCCGCATTGACGTGACGGTGCCGCGCGAGAGCGATCTCGACATCCGAACCAGCGACGGAAACGTTTCAGCGGAGGGTGTGAAAGGCGAGTTGAGGCTCAACACTTCTGACGGGAACATCCGCGCCACCTCGCTCGAGGGCACGCTGAACGCCAGCACGGGTGACGGTAATGTGACCGTGGACGGCCGTTTTGATCGCCTGTCCCTGAAATCGGGAGACGGCCGGATTGATGCCAAGGTGAACTCCGGCTCCAAGATGGTGGAGGATTGGTACGTCCGCAGCGGCGATGGCGACGTGACCATGCGTTTGCCGGGCAATTTCGCCGCCGACCTCAGCCTGCATACCGGCGACGGCCACATCCAACTCGGATTTCCGCTCTCTGTGACGGGTACCATGCGCGAGTCAGACATTCACGGCAAGCTGAATGGCGGCGGGCAGACGCTGAGCGTCCACACCGGCGACGGATCGATTCATCTCGAAAAGATGTAAGAGTCCAACCTCTCCCACAAGCAGTTTGGTGACAAACTCGCCAAATTGTCATTCCGAGAAGCCCTTGGCGACGAGGAATCTCGCATTGCTTTCCTTTTCAGAGCGAGATTCCTCGCTCCGCTCGGAATGACACGGGGGAGAACGTCTTCATCAATACAGCCAGACGTCTCTCAAGAGAAAAGCATTCCGGTTTCCCCACTATGCGCCATGGCGGTTTCGGGGTCGCGGATCTGTTCCAACTCGGGGTAATGCGCCAGCAGACTTTCCGGAACGCGAACCGGGGCCTTGGAAAGCATCCTCACCAACTGCAATCCGTTGGACACGGCTTTGCCGCGAAAATGGTTGTTGGTGACCACGTAGGTTGCGTCCGTGCGCTGCGCCACGGACTGAATCCTCTCCACCCACGGCTCGAGATCCTGCAGACTGTAATAATAGTTGTAGCGCTCCTCAGGATGATCGCCTGAGCTGAACCACTGCTCGTAGTTCCGTCCGTGCAGGCGAATGTAGCCCACCGGCGCCGTGGCTTGCTCGGTGGCGCCCAGAGAGCGGCCAATCACCGGCTGGTCGATATTGCAGAACCCCACGCCCAGATCCACCAGCATTTGGAAAATTTCCGGGCGGTTCCACGAATTGTGTCGAATCTCCACCACCAGCGGATACTCCATAAATTGCACCACCAGTCCGCCCAGGTACTCTCGGTTCTCCTTCTCGTTCTTGAAGGACCAGGGAAATTGGAGCAGCAGCGCGCCCAGTCGATTCGCCTCCATCAGCGGCGCCATACTCGCCTTGAAAGTCTTCTCGTCCTTGCGGTCGGCGGAGCGTTCGTGGGTGAACCGCTGCCAGAGTTTGGCGGTGAACTTAAATTCAGGGTTGAAGGCAATCCTCTGCGCCCATTCCCTGGTCATTCGAGGATTAGGCGGATGATAAAACGTGGTGTTGATTTCGATGGTGTCGAAGAACTTAGCGAGATAAGCGGCCGCGTGGAAATCGCGCGGTTTGTGGTGCGGATAGACCACTCCCTCCCAGTCGGTGTATGACCACCCGGCGGGCCCCACGCGAATTTTGTGCGTCGGAGCGCGGTTCGCCATGTTCGCCTTTTCTTCGCCATTATTGTAGGCGCGTTTATTGGGTAAAGTCAAGCGCCTCTGGGAAAAAAGGTCGGGCCTTGTGCGGCGCAGGCGCCCTCGCGGGGGCCATTGGACCTCTTGCGGAAGACTCGGACAAGATGGGTTGCTCTCCCGCAGCCCCGCGGATAGAATCACTGCCGGACAACAAATCCGCAGTAACGCAGGTGAAGCATGACGGAATGGACTGGCCCATTGAGTATTCGCCCGGCGCGCCGCGAGGACGCCAAGGAAATTGCGCGCATATACAACCAGGGCGTGCAAGATCGGGCGGCGACATTTGAGAACGCCTTCGTGACGCCCGAGGAGCGCTACCTTTGGATCATCTCGCGCCCCGACCAGTACCCAGTGCTGGTGGCGGAAGTGAAGCACACCATGATGGGCTGGTCGTCGCTCACTCCTTACAGCCCGCGCGCCTGCTACAAGGGTATAGCCGAGCTTTCCATTTACATCGAGCGCAGCCTGCGCGGCCACGGCGTGGCTCACCAGTTGATGAAAGCCATGCAGGATGCGGCGCTCGACAAGGGATTCTACAAACTGGTCGGGCGTCTGATGGCTGACAACGAACCCGCGCGCATCCTTTGCCAGCAGATGGGCTGGAAAGAAGTGGGAGTCCACGAGAAACATGGCAAGCTCGGAGGCGAGTGGCACGACCTGCTCCTGGTGGAATTCGTGATTCCGGAAAACATGAAGTGAAGCGGGTTTCACTGCTGCTTCACGACTGTGCAGCGACCAGTCACAATCGACTGCGGACCTTCTTGCAGCTTGTCGTATAATTCCACAGCTTTGTCTATGCTCTCGCGCCACTCGATCGAGCGATTCGCCACTCTCCTGGCCGGGCTTGGCTTCTTGTGCCAATCTTCGCCCGCGCAAAATGCCAGTGGCAATCCGCCACTCGCGGCGCCACAGCAGACCATCTTGTTTGTGGGAGACGTGATGCTCTCGCGCAGTGTGGGCAGGAAAATCAAATCGGAGAATGACTGGAACTATCCCTTCGAAAAAATCGCCGACACCCTTCGTGCCGCCGACCTCACTTACGCCAACCTGGAATGTCCCGTCTCGGACAAGGGCAACAACCTCCACCACCTTTATTCCTTTCGCGCCGACCCGCAGGTAATTGACGGGCTGAAATTCGCGGGCTTCGATGTGCTTGGCGTGGCCAACAATCATTTGTACGACTGGGACCGCCCGGCGCTCCTCGACACCGTCCAACGCTTGCGCGATGCCGGTCTGCACCCGGTGGGCGCGGGCGCCAATGAACTCGAAGCGCACAGCCCGATGATCGTCAATATGAAGGGCGTGCGCGTGGCCTTCCTGGCCTACGTGGGCATCGAACCGAAGCAGGCAACGGCGGGCGCGGACGAGCCGGGCGTCGCGTGGCTGGATGGAGATCGCGTGCTGGGCGACATTCGCTTTGCGCGGCCCCTGGCTGACGTGTTGATTGTGTGCCTGCACTGGGGCGTTGAGTATCAGCCCAGGCCCGGCCGCGAGCAAGTGGAGTTGGCCCACCAAATGATCGATGCGGGCGCCGACCTGGTGGTGGGCGGCCATCCTCACGTGGTGCAGCCCACCGAGTTTTATCACGGCCATTGGATCGCTTACAGCCTCGGCAATTTTATTTTCGACCAACATTGGCCCAGCACCCACCACGGCCTCATGCTGAAAGTAACTCTTACCGGCACGCAGGTCACAGACGCCACTCCCATTCCCATCACCATTGACAACTCGTTCCAGGCGTTTGTCTCGCCGCCTCCACCACCGAAACCCGCCAAGCGGAAGACGCCCGTCTTGAGAGCGCAGTGAAGCGTTGAAATCCTCTTGTCGTCATGCGACACTTGCGAATTCAGCAGTGGATACACGGGGTTGGAAAGGGCTGCGCCTTATTGAAAGTCCGCTGATGTACTACTGCAAAAATCTGCCGCAAGGCAGGTCAGGAGGGTAGAAAGACACCTCAATGCGCGACGTAACTAATCTATTTGGCCATTACAGAGTTGTTGCCCGGGGGATTTGGAACACAGGGTTCTGGTCTCAGCCGGACTTGCAGGACTGGGATTCGCGGAACCAATTCGATCAAATCACAAGGCTGCTGTTCAAAGCGCTTGTTGTCGCGCGGGTGGAAGGTGGGCATTGTTGCGACCTTAACAGTTTGCCGCCCGAGCATACCTATCATGTTGTTCCGTTGGACCCGGGGCCCGTGCCAATCATGATTGAACAACCACGGAAGGGGGACCGAAACCATTATTGGGACGATCCGGTCAATCAGATCAAAGCGTCAGACGCTGAGCTCCATTTCCTCGACTATTTCGACTGGGATATGATGGCATATACTGACTTCCAGTATTACCGGGTGCGCATTGCTTCGTTCATTTCGCAACCTCACCTCGTTGGCCGAGACGCCTTAATTGAGCATCACCACGCGAAAATTTTCGTCGATCTTCCGGGCGAGTGGGTGCCATAGAGGTTCGTTTGGAAGAGCCACTGTGGTTCTGGCTTTAGGAAACGTTCCTTTGAAGTCAGGTATAGATTTACCACATTTGTGGTATAATTTGACCTTATGCTTGACTTGCGTTCCAAGGCACGCCAGCATTTGTTGGCCCATTATTGCACCAATCCCACCGCCCGACGCCATCTGCGGGATCTTGCCAATCGACTGAGCATCGATCCGTCCAACCTATCGAGAGAGCTTCGGCGTTTGGAGCGCGAAGGACTCTTCCGGTCAGAGGTGGTTGGCCGCCAAAAGTATTTCCAGCTCAACCGGGAGTACGCCCTTTTCGATGAGGTGCGCAGCATCGTCGCGAAAACCATCGGCGTAGCGCCCCTGATTGCACAAGCCCTCCGGGGAATTGAACGTATTGAGGACGCCTACTTATACGGGTCGTTCGCACGCAATCAGCAGGACACTGCGAGCGACATCGATGTATTGGTGATCGGCGCCCCGGATGGGCCAGGCCTGGCGAAAGCCGTGGGGAAGCTAGAGCGGCGGCTGGGGCGCGAAATCAACTACACAGTTATGACGAAGAGAGAATTCCGCTCACGCCGCGCCCGCAAGGATGCTTTCCTCGAAAACGTCTGGCACAATAGGCCTGTTCCACTCCTGGACCACTATGAAAAAGCTTAAACCTCACACAATTGATCGGGCGCAAATCGACCGCTTCCACGCCAGTGCTGAAAAGAAACTCGCCTCGGCTCCTAAGATTCTCGCTTTTGACGAAGAGATTTGTCTCCAGCAAGCCTAAGAAGCGATGTTGAAAGCATCCCTGGGGTTCATGTTCAGCCACGGTTTTCGCGCCAGGAGCCAGCCGGGGCATCACGTCGCCATTATTGAATTCGTTCGGGCACGGATTGACAAAAAGCACGCCGGACTACTGACTGTCTTCGACCGCCTCAGGCGGAAGCGAAATATCGCCCTCTATGACGACACCGGATTTGTTTCTCACCACGAAGCCGAGGAGGCGCTCGAGGCCTGCCGTGACTATTTAAGAGTCATCCGCGCAGAAATCGCAGCGAGAAAACCATGATGCCTGCCAGAGAGCTTACCTTGGTTCCCACACGCACGATGCTGGTCCCTCACTCGATCCGTTTTGCCGGCATATTCGCCCCGTTTTGGTGGAGGGTCAGGCTGGTAGCCTTTCCCTTGGCGTCGGTTTCGAAAGTGATCTGGGCGTCGACGACTTTGTAGAAGAATTCCCGCTCGCTCTCAGCGAAGATCTGGACTTTCGGCTGGCCAGTGGCTTGAGCGAAAAGCTGGTCGCCCTCGCGAGTAATGGTCAGGACAAAGTTCGGCGCCAGTTGATACTTGCCCACGTATCCGTCGAACACTTTCGGATTGACGGTGACTTCCTTGTGCTCTTTTGCCGCGACAGGGGGGGCGCTTTCTCCCTCGATCCGCTTGGCCGGCATATTCGCGCCGTTCTGGCGCAGGGTCAGGCTGGCAGCGCGGCCTGTGCTGTCGGTCTCGAAAGTGATCTGGGCGTCGACGACCTTGAGGAAGAAGTCGCGCTCACCCTCGGGGAAGATTTGGATTTTCGGCTGGCCAGTAGCTTGAGCGAAAAGCTGGTCGCCCTCGCGCGTAATGGTCAGGATAAAGTTCGGCGCCAATTGGTACTTGCCCACGTATCCATCAAACTTCTTCGGGTCGACGGCGACTTCCTTGTGTTCCTTGGGGGGCGCCATCAGGGGCACGTGTGAATCCAGCAGATGCATCCCAATATCGTCAACGCCCGAGGCGGTGAAGGTGTTGGAAAGGACGACGACCCCCACGCGCGTCTTCGCGTCATAGCCCATGAACGACCGGTATCCGCCGGTACCACCGTTGTGCCAGACAATCTCTTTATCAGAAGGCTTGGTTATCAGCCATCCGAGACCGATCTGGCCCCCTCCGGGACCGCCGGTCGGCCGACGGGTGTCGAGCATTGCGGCCATCGCGGGAGCCAGCGGCGATTTCACGTAGCCAAGGTTTGCCGCGATGAAAGTGAGAAGGTCGTTGGCGCTAGACCGCAATGCGCCGGCGCCTGCCAGTGTCGGAAGGTCCCAGTTGGGGACGGGCTTCAATTGGCTGTCGTGCCCAACCGCCAGGCGCGCCTTCATGTCGGGCGAAAGTGTGATGCCGGTGCTCTTCATCTCGAGCGGCCCCGTGATGCGAGAACGCACCAGAGCCTCGAAGTCCATTCCCGCGCGAAGAGCCAGGGCATGCCCCAGCAATCCTCCGCCGAGATTGGAATACTCAAATTGCGAGCCAATGTCGCGCGTCAGTTGGTAGGTGGAAAGAAATTGATAGAGCTGTTGCACGGTATAGTCCGCATAAGGATTGGCTGGATCCCTGGGCTGAAGGTTGGTGGGCAGGCGCGGCAGGCCGGAAGTGTGGGTGGAAAGGTCCACCAGCGTGATGGAGCGTCCGGCACGCTCGGGGACTTTCACATTGGCAGGGAGAAATTTCGACACGGGGTCAGCGAGTGCCACCTCGCCGTGTTGCACCATGTCCGCAAGGAGCAGTGACGTAAACACCTTGGTGGCCGAACCGATTTCAAAAACCGTGTCACCGCTCAGCGGACGTGTGTCGCCTTGATTGAGGCTGCCGTAGGCCACCACCCTGCGACCTTGCGAGTCGATCACGCCTACCACGATCCCCACTCCCTGATGGAATGTATCGATGCGCTCCACCAGGATTTTTCTAATCTCGGAATCCGGCGGGACAGGGGATTTGGATTGGGCCGTGCCGACCACGGTGATGAGAGCCAAGGCGAAAATCGTTGCGTAAATACTTCTCAACATTTTGAACCTCCATGCGCTGATTTAGCGCTGTCCTTTCATTTCGTCCAGTTTGTCGATTCCGCGCTGGAGCCTGCGCGCCACGCTTTCATTGAGTCTCCAAATGAACAAGAAGGCAAGCACCACAAAATGTAATAGAACCCGAGGAACAATCCAAGGTGGCGCAGGTGGCCTGGGTTCGCGCGCGCCAGGCCCACCATCAGGACCACCAGGCCGGGAACCAGGGGCCCAGATACCATCGCCAGACGCTGCGCAAAAGGTCGCGCTGTCGTTCGAGTTCGCTCCGGTGAAATTCGAGGCAACTGGCCAATCCCATCTCCGCCGGGACGCTTCGCGACGAGCCTTTCCGGTGAAGCTGCCAAACTACGTAGAGAATGCCGGCGATCTCCAGGCCAAAGCCGGTCTGAATCAGCAAATCGGTGGTGCGCCAGAGGTTGAATCCCAAAAAGAGGACCACCACGAGGGCCGCGACGTACTCGCGCCCATTGCGCCGCAGAATCGTTTTTTGAAATCTTCCAGCCTTCTGTCGAATCTCATTGATTGACATGCGGATGCCCTCCAGTTCCTGGTTCTGCCAAACGTTTCTCATGTCCTGGTTCGGAGGAGTCTTATTCGTCATGTTGCCCTCCCTCGTGAAAGCGCCGCGCTAGAGCGGTTTCGATTTAAGTGCTTACATACCCGCAAGAGGCGAAGAAGTTTGTGCATTCGCTTGGGGAGACAGTATTAAGCAATTCCCCGATTTCCCTCCACAGGGCATCGATATCTCGCTTGGCGGCTTTGCGGAGGC
>JBGPCF010000178.1:0-10976 GCA_041481635.1 Terriglobia bacterium
CGCATTTGAGGTATCGATACGTTCAGTATCACTCCCCCTGAAGCAGGGTTTACGGGAATGTCGGGCAAACGAACCGTCCCGCCGGGATGGGAATAGCAGAGGTCGACGCGCTTCGCCTTGCTCAGATCGACGGCGAGCCTGGCAACGAGCAGATCATCGTCGGCGGTCACAGTGCAATTCACGCTTCCGCCACGGGGCGGCGCATATTGCCGCACGCGCAATCCTTCCCGCGCCGCGCGTTCGAGGAACGCCTCGCTCACCACCACCCGGACACTTCCCTCGCGAGCCATCTCGCGGATCCCATCGGCGATCGCCACAATCTCCCGCAGACGGGCCCCGCAGGCGTCGCAGCTCAGCAGGTGTTCCTCGACGGACTCCTCTTCCGAGGGCGGCAAGGCGGCCAGCCAGTAATCTGCCAGAACGCCTTCATCGATCGGGTTCGCACAATTCATAACACTCACCCAGAGGCATTTGCCTCAGACATACATTCTCTCAAGCGGCTCAGGGCTCGGTGGCGGATCACACGGACGTTGGCTTGCGAGAGCCCCAGGAAAACCGCCACCTCCGCCGCGCTTCGCTCGTCGTAAAAGCTCATGATCACCACGCTGCGTTCCCGCTCCGACAACCCTTCCACACAGCGGGTCAAGCGCTCCCGATCCAACGGCGGTTCCGATGCAGGCGCCGCGACCGGCAGGTTCCGCGAGAATTGCTCCAGCAATTCCATCCTACGGCTGGTACCACGGCGCAGGTTGAGTACCACCATCCGGCAAGTCCCGAGCACGAATGACGCAACCTTATCCGGCTCGCGCAGGCGCCCGATGCGCAATGCCTCCAGGACAATCAGCAGCACCTCCTGCGTCAGGTCCGCCGCAGCTTGCTCATCTCTCAGGTGTCTCAGGCCGTACAACCGTACCCGGGGAGCTAATCGGCGATACAACTCCGCCTCGGCATCTCCCGCTTGCCCGGGCGGGAGCAATGCGATTTGCCGGGCCAGGTTCGCATCGCTTCCGTGGCTGGCATCGTGCCCGGCGGCTTTTGTCGTCAGCTCCATGATGGCCGATTATAGCAGGCCATTCCATTTTCATAAGGGAAGTGTAACGCCGGGTCAAGTCGTTACACATCCGGGATGCAAATCCAATACGAGGGAGGAAGATGTGATCACAAACCAGCAAACCGGAACCAGAGTCGATGAAATCGTAAACGGGATATATCGAATCAGCACGCCTCTCGACATACTTCCTGGGGGCTTCAGTGTCAACCAATACCTGATTGTCGACGACGAACCCCTGTTGTTCCACACGGGATGGCGGCGCATGTTTGCCACGGCGGCGGAAGCGATCTCCAAGGTCATACCAGTTGACCGCCTTCGCCACGTGGGGCTGTCCCATTTCGAAGGGGACGAGTGCGGAGCGATGAACGAATTTCTGGACGTGGCCCCGGCCGCCGTTCCATTTTCCAGCGCCATTGGGGCGATGATCTCGGTTAACGATTTCGCCAAGCGTCCCGCCCATGGGCTGGAAGACGGCGAGGAGTTTTCGACCGGCAATCACCGCTTGCAGTGGATTTATACGCCGCACGTACCCCATGGCTGGGATTGTGGAGTTATCTTCGACAAAACGACGGGAACCCTTTTTTGCGGCGATCTGTTTACCCAGGGGGGCGCCAATTGCCCGCCCGTCACCGAGGCCGACATTCTTGGACCCAGCGAGCTCTTCCGCAAACCGCTCGACTACTTTGCTCACGCCGCGGCCATGGACGGCATCGTCGAAAAATTGGCGGACCTTCACCCGGCCATGCTTGCCTGCCAACATGGCAGCGCGTATCGAGGCGATGGTAGCGCTTTGCTCCTTGAACTAAGCAGGACGCTGGCGAAGGAGCGCCTTGTGACCGCCCAGCCCTAAGTCTGCTATGTCAGGGCAATGGGGACCGATTGTGATGGCTGAACTGCAAAGGGAGGTAGCTTGGCCCTCAAAGGCAAGCTACCTCTGTTCCATTATCCTTTAATAGTATTCAATTGCCGGCGGCAGGCAGTTCGCTACTGCAGTTTGTCGTATTCGGCTTTGGCTTCCTTGAGGACGGGAATATCCGGGTCGGCATCTTTCCAAAGGGCGAAGAAATCCTGGTAGGTGGTGCGGGCTTTGGCCTTGTCGCTTTGTAGCACGTAGGCGCGCGCGAGTCCGAGTTGAGCGAACGCGCCCGTAAGGCCTCCCACAGGGGACGTGGGAAGTAGATTGCGTTGATCGAGAATACTTTGAAATTCCTGAGCGGCTTCAGCCCCACGTCCAGCTCGCAAGCATGCCATTCCGCGAATCAAGCGCATGCCATCCAGTGCTCGATCGTAGGGTATGGCGGCGCGAAGCGTTTCGATGGCCTTGGCACCCTCGCCCCGATTTGTTTCAATGACGGCCTGAATGCCTGGCAAGTTGACGGACTGCACGTATGGGTTTTCGGGATATCGTTTGACCTGCTCGGTCACGACACTTAGCGCTCTTGCATCGTCCCCAGCCAACGCCAGCGCCCAGGCCGCAAAGAATGCATCGCGGGGATTTAGCGGGGCATTATAGGTTTTCGCCGAACCTCTTAGGACTTCCGCCTTGTGACCAAATTCCACTTCCACCACGGCTTGAGCTGCGGCAATCCCCGCGGCGAGTTCTTCCAGGTTCAAGCGACCAGCCATAGCCGCACCCTCCTGGTTGAGCCGCCGAGCCTCGCGAAGGTGTCCGCGCCAGGCAGCCAAGTTCGCATCGCGCAAAATGACAAGAAGTTCCCATTCCGGAGTCTTCCTGGCAAGAGCGTCCTCCCGCTTCAGAGCCTCCTTGTCGCCCTGTGCGATGGCTACCAGGCCGAGCCAATAGTGGATCTCAGGACTGTCAACTTTCTTCTGCGCGGCACTTTCGAGGACCTCCTTGGCCTCATCCGGCCGGTTTAGCCCCAGGTAAGACCCAGCGACGTAAGGGTAATTAGGCTCCTGGCCGGGGTCGAGCCGCAACGCCTCGCGTGCGCTGACCAGCGCTTTTCCGAAGTCTCCCAGGGAGATGTAATCATCCGCGAGATTGATCCAAGGGGTTGTGTCGCGCGGATAAGTCTGCTTAAAGAGCTCATAGGCTTCGATCTGCTTTTGCATGCTTCGGCCGTCATAGTAGTGCGCGGTGATATAGAGCTTTTCGCGCTCTCCGGTTCGGTCCTTGAGTTCGAAGGCTTTCTCTTTGTTTTTCAAGGCAAGTTCAGTTTCGCCCATATTGCCGTAAACCGTGCCCAGGCGAGCATAGGCCATGGCGAAGTTCGGGTCGAGCTCGATGGCGCGCTTATAAAGAGGAACGGCGGCGAGGTTTTCGCCTCCGTCGTGCTTCTCCGAACCCAGGGTAAACGCCTTGAGCGCTTCGAGCGACGACGTTGTGGCCTCGGCCAGTGGCTTGTCGAATTTCTGGATCGAGGCGAGCGATTCACCCAGTTTGGCGCGCAACTTCGAGGCGGCATTCCCCATTGCGTTGAGAACTTGCTCTTTGGAAGCAGCTTGAATTTCTTCTTCGGCCAACCGGTCACCCGTCGCGGCGTTGACTGCATCGAGGTTGATCACGTATTCGCTGCCCAGGCTCGCGATCCGTCCGTTGAGCATCGCTTTAATCCCGGCGCGCTGGCAGATTTCGCGCCCAATTTCGTTCGTGATTCGGGCATCCGGCGGGCGGTCCATCTGTTTTAGCGTCTGTTGAACCTTCTGATTGGGGATCACATTCAGAAAGGGTGATTGCCCAAGGTTGACTTCGAGCGCCTTTTTGAGCGTATCGTCAAACACCGTGTCGCCCGTGGTGTTCACGAAGTCGGTGACCAGAATCGAGTCCTTCTCGGTCAGCGCCGGCGCGCGATGCGTGAACCAAATAGCCCCGACACCCGCCAGAACTACCAACGCGCCCACTGCCGCTACGAGCGGCCAGCGATTGCGCTTTGGCGTAGTAGCAGTTGGTATCGATCCGCTTGCAACTGCCACGGGGGCGGGCGGCGTGCTCACTGCCACCACTTGGGCCGAACCCGATCCGTGCGGCGCCACAGGTATGGGCGCCGCCGAAATTGCGCCGGAACTGCCTGGCACGATGATGGGCGGCGATGCTGAGTAGCTTCCGCTCTCACGTACTGCGCTCGGAGGCGTGGCCGGTGGGGGACTCGCCACGGGCAAATCCATCCGGCTTGCTGCCTGGCTCTTGGCGGAATCCAACTCGCGCTTCAATCGTTTTAAGTCGGCGCGAATCTCCGCCGCCGTCTGGCTGCGCAGGTCACGGTCTTTTTCGAGGGTCTTACTGATGATGCGCTCGAGCTCCGCCGGAACGTCGGGGTTCAATCGCACCGGCGCGGTGGGGGTTTTGTGCAAAATGGCGTCAAAGATGGCCACCGTGGAATTGCCGCGGAAGGGAAGCGTTCCCGTGGACATCTCGTAAAGCACTACACCGAAAGAAAAAAGGTCCGAACGTGCGTCAAGCTCTTCACCCAAAGTCTGCTCCGGCGACATGTAAGCCGTGGTGCCGACGGTGCTCCCCGGACTGGTCAAGTGCTCTTCAGCAGCGGTGGGAACCGAAGTTGCTTGAGCGGTGACCGCAGGTCCTGACTGCAGGGCAACCTTGGCCAGGCCGAAGTCGAGGATCTTCACCTGCCGGCGCTTGGTGATGAAGATGTTGGCGGGCTTCACGTCGCGGTGGACAATGCCGGCGCTGTGTGCGGCGTCGAGTGCGTCCGCGATCTGAATTCCGAATTCCAGCACCTGCTCGACCGCCAGAGGTTTCGCAGTGACCACGTGTTTGAGCGTGGTTCCCTCGAGGTACTCCATGGCGATAAACTGCTGCCCTTCGAAGGAGTCCATATCGTAAATCGTGCAGATGTTGGGGTGGTTGAGCGCCGAGGCGGCGCGAGCTTCGCGCTGGAATCGTTCGAGCGCCAAGGGGTCTTTGGAAAGTTTGTCGGGCAGAGATTTGAGCGCGACGCGACGGCCCAAGCGCAGGTCTTCCGCAAGATAGACGACGCCCATTCCACCGCCGCCCAGTTTCTCCAGGACGCGATAGTGCGAAATCGTTTGATCGATCATCAGTGAATGGCAAAGGTTTAGTGCGAGATTGCGCCCGAGAAGCTGCCATTATAGACGGCAGGTGCGGACAAGTCAAAAATTCGAGGAGAGGTGCACGGAAGTCAGTTGCGGAGGTCTGCGGGTTCTCACACTCGCCCCACCCCGCGGGTTGATTGATCATCGGGCAGCGGAGGAATAGGTTGCATAATTCATTCCTGTCCCCTTTCCAGGGCAGAGAAGGTAAGGATTTGAACCTGGTGGCCGCGGTACACTGGTTTCATTTCGCGTGGTACAATTTTTGTCGGGCTCACAATACTATGCGCGTGACCCCAGCAATGGAGCCCGGAGTTGCAGGTCGCAATCGGACCTCAGCCGAGTTGTTTGCGAACTAATCCCGCAGACCGAAGTGGTCGTCTCTATTATGTGAGGTAGCCCTCAGCTTGTGCACACAGTGCGCTCCGATAATATGGACCCAGTGCTTTCGGTCATTACTGCAATCAATGTCCACGGACTCCACGTTTTGCACAGCATGGCCAGTATCGTCGTCTCGATACAGGATAACCGCTGTAGGCGCATTCCCAAACCTAATCCACTTAAACCTGTGCGCCGGCTGATATTTGGGATGGGCCTTATGGTTACCTTTGCTCATGGTGCTCAGATGAGCGTGAACGGAAGTTCGGTGGTGCTGATTAGAGTTCCCGGAAAGCTGGTCATCGCTGCTGACAGCAAAGAGGTCTTTAACGAGGATGTGCGCCATCCGATAACCAAGTGCAAGATAATCGAAGTGGTTGGCCAGGGGGATGGCACATTCTTCGCCTATGCATTGCTTTCGGAAGAAAAGACTACGCGCTTCAACGTCCGAAATCTGGCTGAAGAAGCCGTCAAAAGAAGCCGGAATCTTGCCGATACTGCTCGCAGGTTTGACGAATTGGCGGCTCCCGGACTGAAGAAAATCATTGAAAAGGTTCGGCCATTGCACGAACGTTTCTTCCAGGAGCATTACGCGGGCGGCTCCATTCTTGAGGTCGCATTCGCTGCTGTAAAGGATGGAAAAATTGACACATTCTGCCTGAGATATGACCTCTCGCTTGACTGGAAGTTGACCCTGAATTCTGTTCATTGGCCTCCCGACTTCCGTGAGCGGTCTATAATATTGTTTGGGGAGAACGAATTCAATCAGCAGTATGCTAGGGAAACTGTCCAGTTTATAGAGGAGCTTGATCTCCCGACTGCCGCCAGGAAGCTTGTCCAAATCGCCATCGACCATGATCCAGACTGGGTTGGTCCACCTATTGATGTGTTGCTCATAGACAACAGCGGCCCACAGTGGATTGGCCGCGACCCAAATTCCAAATGCCAAGATATGAAGGTCAAGTAGGCGTTTAGCCCAACCTCCCCCATGAGGGAAACTTGCAGCAAAAATTCTAGGCGTAAACCAGCAACACACTTTTAGGACACCGTTGGTTGGCGTTGATAACCTGGGTTTTTCTGCCCGACAATTCGCAAGGCACCTTCAATAATCACCGCATGTGTTAGCCCGCCGATGAGAACGTCAGGATTTGAAACCATAAATTACGGCCCCCAGGACAGGACGTCCGAGCTACGCCATCTCAATTGACGGCCCTTAACAATCCCAGGGTTTGCGCAAAGCTGTTATTGGCCGAGGCGCCGGAATCGGCGACCGTAAACTGCAGATAGGTCAAGCCGGTCAGGTCGATGGCGGCGCTCTGGCCGGTGGTTTGGGTGAGGTACGAGGAACCGGCCGCGGTGGGCGTGGCGCTGAGCAGGGTTTGGAGGGAACCGTGTGGAATCACTTTGCCCGAGGCTCCCAAGGTGGCGGTCGAAACGTTCATGGAGATATTCCACGGGATGTTTGTGGAGCTGGCGATCTGCGTCCCAGTAGGGCCGAAAGTCCCAAGTGTTACCACCGTTCCAGAGCCGCACCCGGAGACAGCGCAGAGTTTCACTTTGAACGTCATCGTGCCCACGCCTGTCCCTGCCGTCGTGTAAGTACCCGCGCCAAAAACCGTGATGGTTTTTCCCAGGGAATTCAGCATGCCTGCCGGCACGGACATTGCCATCAGATTCTGATCCGTAGAAACAGCCCCGGAGACCGTGACAGGCGTGATGTTGGGCAATGTGGGCAGGGTGGTTAGCGCGTTCGCATTCGCTCCATCAAAGACGGTGGAGTAATAGGTGCAAGCGCTGATGTTCAAATTCACCGGAGGGCCTTGGGGGACGTTGCTGGGCCAGACGAACGTTCGGCCGCCCGTTCCGTCCTGGCAGATGATCCAGTTGATCTGCTCGCCCGTCGCCGCATTCGCAAGGGACGAACTGCTCACGTTGCCGGTCAGTGTGATCTTCTGGGTGTTCCCGCGGGAAGCGTCGAAGGTTGGAGTTGAGGAAAATGCCACCGGGTTGAGCCCGCTGATCACCGCGCCGCCGAATGACGAGGGCGCCGGCCCCGCCGTATAGACGCCATAATTGTTGGTTCCAATCCCGGCTTCATCCTCGACATAAAGTCCATAATTGTTGGTGACGGTCCCGGCAGACTTGATGTTGGTCACCGCATTCAACGACGCCATGTTCGTAATGGTTCCGCCGCCGTCCTGCTCGGCATAACCACTGACGCCGGCGAGAATCGAAATATTCGAGGCTCCTTCGGAGTATGCATCTCCCTCAACCGCATTAACGATGGGGCGGGTACCGGAAACGGCCGTGGATGCAACCACTCCGTAGGATCCCGTGAAAGTTGAATTGGCGATGTTGTTCTCGGCGAGAGCGAGAAAACATACACTCCTCGTCGTCGGCACGTTGAGACACCCAACGCTATTACTCGCTCCGGGGGGAAACGCCTGGTTGGCCGGGCTGTACGAGGACGCGGGAGGGCCGGTCTGAAAGTACATCCTGCCATCCCCGCTGGTCGCCGGAAACAAAACGCCTCCGGAACCGTTGGGTGTGAGCGTAATGTTTCCATTGGTCCCGGAAGTCAGGGCAAGCGCTCCGGTGGAACCCATGCCTCCATTAAAATTCATTGTGGCCGGAAAACTACCACTGCCGTCGTTATTGATCCTCCAAATGTAATCGGAGTCGCCTGCGTTTCTTCCTCCAATCTGTGCGTTGGAGTTTGGTGTTGCGCCGGTAAAAAAGCGCAAATGGTCTTGCGCCCCTGAAAGCAGCATACCGGTTTGGCCCCAATTCGAAACAAAAATTCCACGCTGGAACGCGTTGTTGGTTTTGGTGGCGCCAATGGAAATGCCGGCATTGGGGCGGTTCGGGCCCGCGCTCAGGATATCGAGCCCGATGGTAGGGACACTCGTATTGTCATCCGCGCCGCTATAATTGGCGAGGTCGAGCTCCAAGGGTATTGCCTGGGCTTGGCCGGATGTAGCGGGAGTATAGTAAGTTGTATTAAAGTTTGCGCCGTACAAGCCGCGCGTGCCACCCTTGCGTTCAGAAATAATCGCCAGTCCCGCGGACTCGCCCTCGTTCGCCGTATTGGGAGTCCCCGCATTCAGGGCGTTATGAATCATGAAAGTGAGCTGGGTAATGAAGTAGGATGCGGGTCCCGTGCCTCCCGTGCCCGGGTACCCCACGGTGAGAGTGGCGTGAGTGTCGTCGGACACCGAGGCGACCTCTGCCCATGCGGTTGACCCATCAGAATCCAGCTTGATGGAACGGCCCAGGTGCGTTGGAAAAAGGAGCGGGTCGCTGGGCCCGATTTCAGTGAGGAAATGGGTGTTCACGCCGGTGACGGCCGTGGATCCATGGCTGAGCGTCACTGTGCCCGAATACGACCGGGTGGTCAGGTCCCCGAGTTGGTGCTCCAGGAGGACCAGTGACGGGCGGCCGGGGTCTGTGGTCACCCCATCGATCAAATCGGTGGTCTGGCGGAGATCGAGCACGGGAACGCTATTGGAATAGGCCGTGGCGTTGCCCGTGCCCACTCCGGGGGCGACAATCACGATACCCGGGTTCGTGCCAAAATCCGCGATCGCCGCGTCTTGTTTGGCGGTTCCCGAGCCTCCTTGGAACTGGTCGGCGAAGCGAAAGTTGTTCAAGTATTTCGCGACCGCTCTGCCCGAAGCATCGGTGGCCACGGGCTGTGGAAGGAACCACCCCCGGGCGTCGGTTACGGAGGTGATGGCCGTTGCGCCTGTCAACACCTTGGCCAGCGGAATCTGTCCGGCGGCGAATCCCGTCGTGTTGGACGACGGCGCGCAGTTCAGACTGGGATCGAGGAAAACATAATTCGTCTGGTTCGCCGTCATGGGCAACGAGCCGCCCGAGTAAGTGACCAAAACCGGCGGGCTGCCGCACATGGCCGTGCCCGGGGTAAGGCTCAGGTTGAGACCCGCGCCCGGCGTGGGCCAGTAGCCGGGCCCGACGCCGTTGACGTACTTGGCGTTGGCGTTGAAAATTGGGGCGGAGGAGGTGCTCGGCTGTTGCGCACATAGAAAAGAAGGAGTCAGGAGACAGGAGACAGAAGCCAGTAGAAAAACGAGCAGCTTCCGCGCCTTTATTCCGACTCCTGACTTCTGACTTCTGACTTCTGCTTTCATATTTCTCTCCTCACCACACCTCGATGCTCGCCGTGAGTCCCGCGTCGGATGCGACGAGGTATAGGTTCGTGCCGTCAAACATGGTGGCGGCCTGAAACCAGATCTGGCCGCCGCTGGTCATGTAAATCGTGGCGCCCAGAGGAACGCGCCCCAGTTTGTGAAGGAGTGAAAAATTGCCCGGCGTGGCGGTGTTCACGGCGAGCCTCCCATGGATTTTGGTGGCGCCCGCCACCGCGATGACATGTGAAGCGTCGGTGGTCACGCTGCCGAGGTAGGCGTCCCCGCTCACCGGCGGCGTGCCCGTCAGATTGAATGAGAATCCGGTGGAATGGTCCCACCAGAGGTAACTGGTGGAGTTGGCCGGAGCGGCCCCCGGAGCCGGCGCCAACGGCGCCCAGCGCGCTCCTTGCGCGTAAAGAACTCCGGAAGAAAGTCCGGGCGTTAAATTGGCGGACGTGCTGAGCGTGAATCAGGAAACAACGCCCGAAAGGCCGGTATCCATCAGCCAGGCCTCGACCGTCCCCGCAGCGATAATCGCGTTCTGGACGTCGTTCGCATCCTGCAAAAGCGAGTCGATGGTGAGCCAATTGGCGTCCAGGTCCGCTTCGTAGTTACTGCCGTGTTGCGGCTCGATGATTCCCTTGCGCGGTAAAACAGTTCTGACGACTGCCATGTTGACCTCAATCCCGCAGGCTCGCTGCGATCCCGCTCGGTGGCCGGGAGGGCGTCGAGCGGTTTGTGCTACCCGGAGAGCCGCGTGGCGATCACGCGCACTTTGACGAATCCGCCCGCCGTGACGGTCTCCGTGCCGCCATTCCAATAGTGGACTTCACAATGCACGAGGCCCGGATTCGCCTCGTTCTTTTCTTCGACCCAAAAATCCATGAGGAAAAGGCTTCCGGGGCCGTCATTCACACTTGCCCTCGCGGGCTTCGAAGTGGTGCCGGCGGTGGGCGCCGAGGAGTCCGGCGAGCGCGAGCACCACGCGGCGACTTCGTACTCCAGCTCCGCCCGCGCATAGACGTAACCGTCCACCGGGCTGGTGGGCGACTGCACGATTTCGCCATTCTTATACCAGCCGTAGAATGTTTCGGGACGGACCGCGGCAAACTTCGCGTTGTTGGAAATTTTGGTAAGCGAATAATCCGTCAGCGGCTGGTCGGCGGCGATGGCCGTGTCGGGAAGATCCACAAAACCTGGAATGAGCGCCAAGGTGAGCTGGGACATAAGATGAGGGACTAGGTGCTAGTACTACTACGTTAAGTTATTGACTTCCTGCAGGGAAGGCGTTAAGCTCCGGTCCATGACCGAGAGCGAAATCGAGAAATGTCGAAAGCGCTTGGAACAATTCTTGGCCGACCTGC
>JBGPCF010000179.1:0-10927 GCA_041481635.1 Terriglobia bacterium
ACGCCCTTTTTGGCCAAACCAGTGCCAGTCGGAATTTTCCTGGCTCATCCTGCGCCTACCGGGTTGGGAGATCTACGAAACCGCGTCGAGCGCCGCCTGCACTCGAAAGCCGGGGCGGGCTGGATTTTTGGCAACTTGGACTGGCTGTAACTTGCCAGGAATGCTGGGGTTAGAAGCTGTTGTGGAAAGCGTTGAATCCGTTGTGCTGGTTGAACCTTTCCGGCAAGCCCCAAAGATAACTAGATGTATAATACTATACGTAGAATTTTTTGTATCGCTGAGATCCGCTGTCCCGACCTCCGGTGCCGCAAGGCGAAATCGCTAGCAGCCTGAATTCTTTCGCGACGGCTGTGAGTGAGTAAGGTCTCCCTGTCCACGTGGTTCGCCATCCCCGTCGATGAATGGAAAAGTGCTTTTCTCAAGCGCGGGAACGATCGCCCGCCCACCAAAATCTTTCCGCGCGTGGGCTCATTTCAATCCCTGCCCGGGCGGCTGCGCTGAAGGTGATTGGGCGTTATACCCAGCGCATTATGTTTGCAGGTTGACGGGATTTGTGAGAGTATGATGCGCAACAATCGAAGGGGAGGCAAAGTGCAAAATTTCCTGACGTTTCTCGTGGCCTTGGCACTTGGATTTTATCTGACCCTCTGGCGTTTTCAGCACAAGCACCTTCCGAAGCGGGTTCGCAAGCTGATTGGTCTCAGCCAATAATCAAACTGACGCGCTGCCGCGGGCGGGGCAGTCGTGCCGGTGTGGAGTTGTGAAAAAATCTAAAGCCTCCCGCAAAGGCGCTACAGCGCAAAGGAAGGGAAACTCGAACTCCTTTAATCTGTTTGCGGACCTTCACTGCTTTACGCCTTCGCGAAATATCTTATGGTTGCCCGCCCATATTTTCACACCTTCTGATTGGCATGGCGGGAGGCCGGCACATGCCCACCCATTCGCTACTCTCAGGGCAGGCTCTGAAGGTGGGCGCTACATTCGTTCGGAATCCACAGGTCGCCTCGGTCTGTCGCCCAGGCGTGACCGGCAAGCGTTTGGTTGACTGAGGGTTCGTCTTACATAGAAAGGCGACGTGCAGCAAAGCTCACCGCGGCGAGTCCGTGGCTACAAGCTCACCACTTTCACCAACTCAGTCGTCGCAATCCCGGCACCTGGTCGAAATGCCGGTCGCGACTCAATACAGCGAGGCCATGCTGGCGGGCGAGCGCGGCGATCCAAACGTCGTTGCTCGGGATGGGTGTTCCGGCTTTCTTGAGTTCGCCGCGCAATGCAGCGTAGCAGACGGCGGTTTCCTCATCCACCAAGAGGACCCGGTAACTCCCAATCGATTTCGCGAGCCATCGTTCATACCGCTCGCGGTGGCGTGACTGCCGGATTCCATAGAGGTACTCACCCAGCGCAATCACCGGCAGGGCAACCTCAGCCGCTTCGCGAAGGATCGGTTCCAGTGCCGCATCGCCATCCGCGACGGCGGAGAGTCCGTGGGTGTCCAGGATCACTGCCAATCCTCGCTGTCGATCTGGCCGAACTCTTCGTTAATGATCCGGTTAATCCTGGCCGTTTCCTTTTTCAAGTGACGCAGCTTGCCGAATGTCTTCATCCAGGGCTTGTCTCGGTGGCCCGTGCCGCGCAGCTTTTCGGCGAGTGCTTCCGACACCAGCGCACGGAAAGGAATCCCGCGTTCCGCCGCCACCGATTTGGCGCGGCGGAATACGGCGTCGGGAATCTCCAAGGTAGTCTTCACGCTCCTAGGCTCCCATATTTATGGGACTTGAGTCAAGTCGTCCGCCTCCTGACTTCTGCTATCTTCCTTTTCCATTCATCATTCATAATTCACAATTCATCATTTCTTTTCAGCCCCCAGCCCCTGTCCTTCCCGCCTCCGGCACGATTTGCTTCTGCGGAGTGAACGGGTTACCATAAACCGAAGGTCAAAGAGATGCCCATCGCCTGGAAGGATTACATCACGAGCGACCCGGAAGTTATTCGCGGAAAGCCTCGCTTGAAGGGAACGCGAATCGCTGTCAGCCTGGTGCTGGGCTATTTGGCGGCCGGAAAAACGGCGGAGGAAATTCTCGCCGAGTTCCCTGACCTGACGCGGGAGCAGATTGCCGCCTGCCTGGACTACGCGCGCGATCTGGCTGAGTTTGGGGTCATGGTCTGATGGCGCTTCGTCTTTGATGCCAACATTGTTGTCTCTCGAATCCGCTCCCTCGCATGATAGGTTAATAAGGTGCAATTCGAATGGCATCCGGAGAAGGCGCGCAAGAATCTTGAAAAGCATGGGATCTCGTTCGACGAAGCGGCCACCGTATTTGGGGATTCGCTGGCCGTAACGATAGGTGATCCGGACCACTCGCAGGATGAACGGAGGTTTTTGACCACAGGTCTTTCACGTCGCCAGCGTTTGATCATCGTCGCGCACACCGACAGGGATGACCGAGTCAGAATTTTCAGCGCGAGGGAAGTGACCCCCGCAGAAAGGAAACAATATGAGTCCGGAGAATGATCGAATTGACGCAGAAGAGATGAGGCCGGAGTACGATCTCCGAGGGGGCGTTCGCGGCAAATACTACCAGAAGTACAAGGAAGGTACAAACGTTGTGCTACTTGATTCCGATGTGGCCGCCGTGTTCCGCGACTCGGAGTCCGTAAACCAAGCCCTTCGAGTATTGATCAAGGCAGCCGGCCAACTCGAAGTAGCCTCCCCACCGAAGACCAAGTGAACCTAGCCACAGTGTGTCAGTCTTCAGTCCTCAGCTACTGACTTCTGACTCCTGACTCCTTCTTCCAAGCCCCCAGCACCTAGCCCCGGTTCTTCTCGCCCCGAGTCCTGCATTCAGCTTAGCGTCCACTACTTCAAACCAGGCCAGTGCATTGTATACTGAGGTTGCCGGGTGTAAATTGACGTTTGGGCACGATCTCAATAGGGAGTTTCAGGGGGTATGACGACCGTGTCGGAGTCATGAAGTATGGCGGTTGTTAAGACCAATCCGATAAGGCTGCCGCCAAGCCCCTGGGTCGAGGGCTACGTCCTTGATTATCACACCGTGAGTAGCACACCAACAGGAGATCCCTATTACCGGTTTGATACAAAGCGCACGGAGCTTGGCGAGCTTCTCTTCCAATTAAAGTACCGCGCAGGGGGAACCAAAGTATTGGCCGACATAGTTGATGCCGCAGCAAAATTCGTTGAAGGGTGGAAGCCTCCGATTGATTGTGTTGTGCCTTCGCCACCTTCGCTCACTCGAAGCGCGCAGCCGGCCGTGGACATTGCGCGGGAGCTGGCAGCACGTCTCCGGGTTCCTGTGTTTTATGAAGCACTCGTCAAAGTGAAGACAACTCCACAGATGAAGAATATTGACGATTGGTCCGAGCGGCAAAGGGTGCTCGCGGAAGCTGTGCAAGCAGGGCCCAATGACGTAAAAGGGAAATCCATTCTCCTGTTCGACGACTTGATTGAATCGGGGTCAACCCTGCGGCGCGCCGCTGAGGTACTGCTAAAGGATGGCGGCGCTCGCGCTGTGTACTCGCTGGTTTTGACCAGGACAAAATGACAAGAGCTGGAAACGGGACAAAAGTATTCGTCGCCGGGTCGCGTCGCCTATCCAGGCTTAATGCCGACGTGAAAAGCCGCCTCGACAACATTATTGAGAAGGGCTTCACCGTGGTCGTCGGAGATGCCAACGGAGCCGACAAGGCCGTGCAGCAGTATCTCGCCAGCGCGGGCTACCAGCGGGTCGTCGTCTTCTGCATGAGCGGAAAGTGCCGCAATAATGTCGGACATTGGCCGGCGCGGGAGATTGTTGCGGCGCCAGGCGCGCGCGGATTCGAATTCTATTCTGCAAAAGATCGCGCGATGGGAGAAGAAGCGGACTATGGCCTGATGCTGTGGGATGGCCAAAGTCGCGGGACGCTCACCAACATCGTCGATCTCGTCCGGCAGGGCAAGCCGGTGGTGGTTTATGTCGCCCCCGCGGGGGACTTTTACACGCTCCGGCAATCCAAACAACTTGCCGAGATGGTGCGCCGGTTTGACCCGGAGGCAGTTGGGCGAATCGACCGCGAGCTACAGGTCGCGACGGCCCATGGCCCTGGCCGCAAGGGCCATGCCGCACCACTGTTCTAGCTTGTTAAGTTTGGACATGCCGGCGTTGCTCTTTCCCTGCTAGCACTTAACCTCTAGTCCCTAACACCTGTCCTCAGCGATTACTTTCCCCGCCAGTAAGGGGTATGTTATCAGTCTGTCGAGAACCCAAAAGGAAATACGGGGCTTGTGGTACACATCGGACACCGCCCTGTAGCACCGACCTTTAGGTCGGCACCTGCCCTGGCATGGCGGGAGGGCGGCACATGCCCACCCATTCGCTACTCTCAGGGCAGGCTCTGAGGGTGGGCGCTACATCCGTTCGGAATCCACAGGTAGCCTCGGTTTGTCCCCTAGCCGACCGACGAGCCTTTGGTTGATTGAGGGTTCGCCTTGCGTAAAAAAGCCCGCGGACACGAGGGCACTGTCCGTGACAACCAGCTTTCTAGAGCCGATCATATCCATACCCAAAGGTGCCACAGCGAGCGGCGACCTCAAAGTTGAGGTGTCAACTCCCGGAGGATGATAGAATTGCCGATACTCAAGGTGTGCGCTGAAATTCTTGGCCACATGCGAGGGGTCGGTCATGATTGAAAGAGATTTCGATGTTTCCTTTGTTGCTGATTTAGCCTTGCGGGAAAAGCAGATTCAGCAGACCTATCGGCCCATTATTGCTGTCCACAAATGGTTCGCCCGCCGGCCTGGAACGCTCTTTCGATCCCTTCTCCTCTCTGAATTTGCGTCTGCTCCTGTGCGCGAGGCCTTTTTCAAGACAAATAGCCTGAAGGGGAAACGAATCGCCGACCCCTTCATGGGTGGCGGAACCCCCCTACTGGAGGCAAATCGTCTCGGCTGCGATGTTGTTGGCTATGATATTAATCCAATGTCAGTCTGGATCGTTCGAGAGGAAATTAAACATATTGACCTTCAAGAATATCGACTCGCTGCAGAGAGTATCCTAGCGGAACTTGAGACAAAGATAGGACACCTTTACAGGACTGAATGCCTTTGCTGCGGCTCCACGACGGCGCATGTCAAATATTTCCTATGGGTCAAGACGCAGTCATGCTTGAAATGTCAAAGAAACGTCGATCTGTTTCCGGGGTATCTCCTTGCTGAAGACCGGCGGCATCCAAAAAACGTAATCGTCTGCCAAAACTGCGGCGACCTCAACGAATCCTCAGATCGAGAAAATTTGGGCAAGTGTGAAAGCTGCAGAGAGCCTCTGGCATTGAAAGGGCCAGCACACAGAAATTCGTGTCAATGTCCCCATTGCGGCGAGACTGTAAAGTATCCAGACGCCAGCCTCGGTCCGCCCCAACACCGATTGTTTGCTATTGAATATTATTGTTCCAACTGCAAGCGCAAACGCAAAGGTAGATTCTTCAAGAAGCCAGACAAACGCGACCTTATGGAGCTTTCTCAAGCTGACTGTTTGAAAGATGGAATCACTACTGAATTTATCCCTACCGAAGCGATCCCGGATGGAGACGAAACCGGCAGGCTTCACCGCTGGGGCTACAGGCACTACTCTGAGATGTTCAATCCACGGCAACTGGTTGGTCTGGAACTCATTTGCAGAGCCATCAGGTCCGAAAGGTCCGAACGCGTTCAAGATGCTCTTGCCACCAACTTGTCCGATTTACTGCGGTACCAAAATATGCTTTGCCGTTACGACACCATGGCTTTGAAGTCGTTGGACATTTTCTCGGTTCACGGTTTCCCAGTGGGGCTTGTGCAATGCGAGTCAAATATCCTGGGAATCTTAGACAGCCCCAGTGGTGTTAATGTCGGAAGCGGTGGATGGTCAAACATCCTGGAAAAGTATGTAAGAGCTAAAGCCTATTGTGACCGTCCTTTTGAGACCCGCCATTGTGGTGGAAAAAAGTCAAAGATTTATTTAAGCGGCGAGTGGATCGGCGAAAACGGGTACGGCACAGCAGCGGGAGAATCTAGGGAAGTGGATCTCCGGTGCGGCGACGCCTCGTCCGCGCAATTATCGCCCAACAGTGTGGATGCAGTTCTAACTGACCCCCCGTACTTTGGAAATGTGCAATACGCCGAGCTCATTGATTTCTGCTATGTCTGGTTGCGGCACCTTGTCAGACGCGACGAGGTCCTTTTCTGTGAGGCTTCTACCCGAAACTGTGGCGAATTGACCGGAAATGAAAACATGAAACGAGGGCTGACACATTTTACGGAAGGACTTTCGGGAGTTTTTCAGAAAATGGCGGAGGCCCTGAAGCCAGGGGCACCCCTTGTTTTTACATATCACCACAACAAGGTGGAAGCGTACTACCCCATCGCGGTTGCAATTCTTGACTCTGGGCTGACCTGCTCCGCATCAATTCCGTGCCCAGCGGAGATGGGGGCCTCAATCCATATCAACGGTACGGAATCTTCGATAATTGACACTGTTTTTGTATGCAGAAAAACTGGAAAGACACGCCGCGACCTGATTACCACAAGCATCGAAGGGACTGCAGGACTCGTGCAGGAGGACTTGAAGAACCTTTCGGAGGGTGGGGTGAAACCCACCCTGGGCGATATGCGATGTATTGCTCGCGGGCATTTGATACGGCTTGCAATTTGGGATTTACGGAAGGGCTGGAATAACCATTCGCCCACGCACACAAAGCTGGCAGCAATCGACGAACACGTTAATCAACTCGGGGGGCCTTCCGCCATCGAAAAGCTCCTGTCGGGAGTACCTGAGCACGGCAAAAGTCTCCCGCTGAACTTGTCCGTGCCGGTAGGCGATTTTAATTAATCTAACAATGCTATCAAACTCCTTCGAAGTCCCATTCACAGAGGTCAAAGCCAATCCAGATTCCTTTGTGACTTCGGTTTTTTCGAATTTAGTTTCTGAATTCCTCATCATGCCTAAAGGTGAGGGTTTCGTTGAATATTCGGTGTTCGACGATGGATACGAAAAGCTAAAACAGGGTACATCGGGCTTCCAGAATCTTTCTTCGGATGTAATTCTTCCGATAACATTCTCCCACCCTATCTCAATTGTGATCCTCCGGTCCATACTGGGGTTTTCTCCTTCAGAATGGGCGTATCTGGCCAGTCAGCAAACTGGCACTGAGATTTCTCAGAACTTTGTGCGCTCGCTTGATCGCAAGATTCGGATGCAGCCTTCAAAGGCATTAAAACCATCTGGAGTAGCCTTAGAAAGGCTTAAGGCTCTTATTGAGGTTGCTTGTCAACTTTTGAATGAGGGGCCGCCGGAAGTTGATGCAAAGAAAATTCACCGTTTGGAAAAGGCCGACACTGAGAATGGTGCCGAAAGCTTAAGAAGCCTTGCAGGCATGGGTGTTCCATACGCAATCCTTCTATACGAACGCTTCCTTGGAAGGCCCTTTGCCGGTCACAAGGATTCTGTGAGTGAACTGATCGGAGATAGTCTCGAGTTAGCGATTGAGCGCGTTCTTAACGTGGCGGGTATCAGCTATCGCAAAACAAAGCGCGCTGAGCGAATTCAGGGCTTTGATCAAGCTCCCGATTTCATTGTCCCCGATGAATTCAACCCAAAAGTGGTAATAGAAGCCAAGATTGCTGAAGACGATGGAACAGCACGAGACAAAGTTACGCGAATACAGCACTTGGGCGAATTGAGCATGGTCGGGCAACCAGATGACAAACCCAAGTATGAGGTCATCGCTTGCATTGGCGGTCGAGGCTTTGGTGTCCGCAGGGAAGATATGCGGAAGATGCTCCTTGCCACTAGGGGCAAGGTTTTTACATTAAAAACCATGGACCGGTTGGTTGACTGTTCTGCATTGAAGGACTTCCGAACGAAGTAGAAGGCGCGGTTTCTACAACTGTGAGCAGCGCTCCCAACGCGGTTGCCACCAAAACTGGGCAGCTATTCAGGCATGGTCATCCTAGCAGGATGATGAAAAAAGCTCATCACCCTGTCATTCTGAGCGAAGCGAAGAATCTCAGCATTAAAGAATGAAGCACTTCCGAGATTCTTCGTCGCCTTCGGCTCCTCAGAATGACATTTTTCAGCACCCTGCTAGGATTCGATCCGAGCCGCGCGCGCCCAATATTGAATCCGTAGGGGCAGGGGTGTCCGCTCTGGCGAGCGGATTGCAGATGAGAGATTCCAAATCTCAGATTGGGGAAGAACAGTAGACAGCAGGTAGCGAAGAGTTTGTGCATTTCAAACTCTGCGGTTCGTGACATGAAAACCGCCGACATGCCGCAGAGTCCCAAGAGATGGGCACTCTGCAGCTACACAGGCTTTTGGATTTTTCCTCGCGTGAAAAAAGCGATACCCAGTAAGCGGCAGGCGCGCCCATCATTGAACTCGTAGGGCCGGGGGGGAAGGACCTGTAACGCAAGGCCCGCGTTGCGGCTTTGCGGCCTTTCCAAATCTTTGCCGTGTGCTCTCCAAACGTGAAGTGCCAAGTAAAGAAATGGAAAAGCCGCAACGCTAGAGAGCGAGCATTGCGCTACGTTTTATGTTTGGGTGGGCCAGACCCCAAACACCGCGACGCGGTGGACGGTGGGTAGCCGCAGGTTTCAACCTGCGGAAAATGGAAAGGACGACGGACCCCTCACCTGACCGCGCCCTGCACGGCACATCATGGAGTTGATGGCGGAATTGTATCGTTGACAAACCCAACTGACAGACGTTGTGGCGCGAGATACTGGCATTCCAGGTGACATGCCAACCTTACTGTGTGATACTTCGGATGGAGGTTCATCATGATGCAGTCTCGGTCTTTTCTGTATTTCGGGGCCGTGTTGGCACTATTGGCTGCTGCGGCAGGTCTTGCTCAGGGACCGAAGGGTACAGCGCCAGCCGGGCCGATGTTGTGGAATGTTTTTGTCGCAGACGACATTGACGTCGTATCTACAAATACGCATCCTGGCCTCCCCTCCAAGGTCTTTGCTTCTTTCACCCCTTCGGGGGAGATTAGGGTTACACAAATCCAGGCCGAAACCCGATACGGACCAAATGTATTCGCTGACTCGGGATACGAACAATGCTCGGTCCCCCCTTCCATACTGGTAACGAATGGAAAAACCAGTTATACGCTCGCGCTGACGCATCCTCCGGATCTTTCGCAACCCCTGGTGGGATCTTCGAGCGATAGCGGTCCGCTTGACTTAGTGTTCCCATCTGGCAACCGCATCGAGGTGATTCTGTTGCCCCCCGCTGAAAGGGATTTCCCCAGCCATTTCTGTCGGGTAGAAGGCGTGAACATCGCCATCCAGTACAGGACGCGATAGGAATCTGGGCCGACTCCGGTCTTGAGGGGACGTTCCTTCTGGTGGCTGGCGTCCCGCGGCTGGCGCTTACGTCGCGTTGATTGCGATGTATGTGTCGGCCGCCAGCTCACCGGCTTCAGCAGGTAGCGAAGAGTTTGCGCATTTCAAACTCTGATGCGGTTCGTGACATGAAAACCGCCGAAATGCCGCAGGGTCCCAAGAGATGGGGACTCTGCGCTACACAGGCTTTTGGATTTATCCCGGTGTGAAGAAAGCTAAACCCATTAAGCGGCGGGAGCGCCCATCATTGAACCCGTAGGGGCGGGGGGCCCGCTCTGGGGAGCGGATTGCAGATGAGAGATGTGGAAAGACGGAGACAGAAGTCAGGAGCCAGGAGTCGGGAGACAGAACCCAATTGAAAATCGGCTCGCTGAAGCGGAGTCGCGCCGAGGCGAACAATCGCAGATCGAAAATGGAAATTCGGAAGCTGGAAATTGGAAACTGGAAAATCGAAATTGGAAATTCGAAAATCGGCCTTCGTCCCGACGGGGTCTCGGGACAAGCGTGAATCAAAGCAGGCAGCCCGCTCACGCAAGAGCGACCAACGCGTCTACTTCAATCTTTGGAGCAACTCGACGTCGGTTAGGATTGAGATGCCGAGGCTCCGGCAAAACGCTACTACTTCCGCCTCAAAGAAATCGTCGTCCAGAGTGCACAGAGCGTCCGCTTTGCCGGACGTAGCGGTATAGATTACAGGGTCATCGTTCGGATCTTTAAGCACAATGGGGCCCCCAATCACCGGGTGCACCAACTCGGAAACCCTAACCAGAAACTGCACGTGCTCCTGGATATCCTGCAGGCTAAGCCGCCAAAGCTTCTGCAAACGCGGATAGGCGAGGGCCCGCCCAACCTCGCGCAATAAGAACGGCGAAGTGATCAGGACGTGGTTTCCGGAAATGATCTTGAGCAGGATTTCCCGCGCCGGCCCCTCAGCTTTGATATTGGCACGAACGAGGATGTTGGTGTCGAGAACAACCCTCATTTGGGGTGGGAGCGGACATGGTTCACGGCCTCATCGATGGCCGCCTCCTGCTCCTGTGAGGGAACTTCTCGAACGCGTTCAGCGGTCTTGGCCATCCGCTCTTCCAATTGACGGGCAAGGGCCTGGCGAGCTTCTCCGGTCGGCGCCTGATGAGGTGAGAACGCCATAATGCTTACCTCTTCGTCGTGCTCCAGGGCGCGGCCTAGAACCTGTTCCACTGCCCGACGGGCATCGGAGGAAAGTTCATCCGCCTTTTGGATAGCGATGTTTTCCATAACGTTATCCTACCCGCGTTTGGGAAGGGTTGCAACTGAATGCCGCGACGAGTAACAGGGACTAGGGGCGGGGGAGGCCCGCTCTGGCGAGCGGATTGCAGACGAGAGATTCCAGATTTCAGATGGGAAATGTGGGAAGAGGGAGTCAGGAGCCAGGAGCCAGGAGTCAGGAGGCGGAAAAACAGGGACTAGGTTCTAGGTGTTAGTACTACTACGTTAAGTTAAGGCGGACGGTTTCGTTTGCGAATTACGCTGCCACAATACGCGCACTCGCCGGTCCAGGTAAACAACAGG
>JBGPCF010000180.1:0-10855 GCA_041481635.1 Terriglobia bacterium
CTACAGCCCGGTCTAGAGGCTAGGAGTGATCCAAATGCAGATCGCAATCAAGGAACGCCGCCAAACACAACGCGAGAATCTATCAGAACCCGTACGCCTTTGTCCCTGTGATCCACAATACCCTGGGGAAGTTTGCACAACTCTGAACGTGTCGCGGGACGGACTATATTTTGCGACTACTACGGAGCACTACTTCCCAGGCATGAATGTTATCGTGACGCCTAACTTCCGTTCGGATGATCCGATGCAGCAAGAATATATAGGCGACGTGGTCCGGCTGGAAAGGCTCGAAGATGGCAAATGGGGAGTCGCAATCCGCATTCTGATGCACTACAATCCCGGGGTTTACTCGGGCACGTAACTTCCGATAACCGCGTTTCTCGGGAGCGATCACCTAATGACGTCCTTTCGGACGCAGCTCGACCCTACAGACGTAGTGATCTGCGCAAATGAAAGGAGAGTTGGGACCGCGTGAAAGTTGGTGCTTACTCGTGCAGCACAACATTCAGGAGGGACGGGTTGATGTGGAGACCGCCATCGTATCCAATGAAGCCTAGCTTTCTGAATTTAGTCATGAAAAAGTTGACCCGAGAGCGCGTTGTGCCAATCATTTCCGCGAGCATTTCCTGCGATACGTTGGGAAGCATCTTTTGGGGTTCTTCTTGCTTGCCGTACCGAGTGAGCTGCAGAAGAGTGCGCGCCAGCCGTTTCTCGCTGGAGTTGAAAAGCCGGTCGATCAAAGCCTCCTCGATTCGGCCGTTGCGTTCAAGCATATAAGTGATGAAGCGGTCGGCAAAAGCACGTTCAGCGTGGAGCACGCGGATCATCTCGTTTTTTTGAATGGCGAGCACAGTCGCCGGTGTGAGCGCGGCCGCCGTCTCCCTACGAACAGTCTGACATGCCAGGCACCCTTCACCAAAGAAATCGTCTGGTCCTAGAATTGCCACAACTGCTTCTTTACCAACCTCGTTGACAACGGAGAGCTTTATATCGCCTTTTTGAATGTACATGACATCCGTAGCGGGGTCACCCTGAGAGTAGACTTTCTCCGATCTTCGATACGTGACAACTTTTCTCCCAAGACCGACCGAAGCGAGATACGTCTGGGCATTGAAAATATGCTTTTTATTGGATTTTGTCTTGCTGGAACTCGCGATTGCTTCCATGACGCCCCACTTAAGACATGTCGGGTTACGACTTGTCTGTAACTCCTAGGCTATTGCAAGCTGCCAACCAATTAACGAGGTACACGCAATGCCAGCTCTCTGGGCAGCTTTGAGAAATATTTAGAACCCATTGAGTCGCATTCTGCGACAGTGAGCACAAATCAACTGTTCAGTTCTGGACGGTATTAACTCTTACGGTACATACTGGGCAGTAAAATAGTCGTGGAGCACAACACCGAGTAGGGAACCAGTTTCATCGCGGGGCGCCATGCTTCTTTCTGTGTTTAGTAATACGCATTGCATGGTGTGAGCGTACGCGAAAAACCAATATGCAGGACATGCGCCCGCGACGGTTGAGATGTTCCGTGATCTATGGCGCAGGCAGGTGAAGAAAGAAACAAACCAAGGTAAGGCTGCGACACTATTTTCGATGTGAATCTAAAGACGCAGAAAATAAATCATGCAGATATGCTGATCAAGGTGGGCAAGTGACTTTGGCATATCGGCAGCATTCCGACATCACTTCGATAATTCTTTCAGTTCGGGGAAGCGGGGACCATCTCGGCGTGCACAATAAACCGCTTTGGGGCGGCGCCAATGGAATAAAACGGGTAACAGGTGACCAGCGTTAGCGTCGGCAGTTGCGTATGATCTAAAACCTCGATGGCATCGGGAAGAACAATGCGGAGGGAAACAACTCGATATTTGAAAGTGCCAGCCATGGTGGAAAACCGAATCTCGTCTCCTACGTTGATCTTTCGCAACCGATGAAAGTAAGTATTCCGATGGCCTGCAAGGCCCACGTTCCCGGAGGGACCGGGAACAGCCGTGCCCGGGATGTGGCCAACTCCCAGCCGGAGTATGCCTGCGTCGTCACCTTCGAGCACAATTGTAGCGAGACCGACAGCCGGAATCTCGATCTTTCCGACCGTAGCGGGCGGCATGTCCACCGGCAGTGGAGTTGTACCATTTGGCTGGTCTATGCTCGCGACGTGCGGCTTATCAGTGGCGCGTGCCGATATACCTGCCGCGAATAACAACACGGCAAGAATCGCCGCGCTCAGAATGTTTTTCTTGATTCGAAAAGTAAAGTACATATTCCACCCATTTGAGTTCTAGACAGGACCGAAAAAACCGCGCCGGTTCGCATTGCGCTGGTCGGAAAACCAGGCGATCGGGGAACAAGAGTCCCGACGTAAATACATATTAGTTTGTCCGCAATAACCGCTCGACTGGTCACTGGTACAGAATGAGGACAGTAGGACTCGCGTGGATGGTACAGGTCTCACGCGGAATCGTGGAACTTGGGTTCCGGCGAATCTATCTTTTTACCTTTGACAAGGCGGACTTCTACAGGGCCTTGGGCTGGAGCGAGATCCAGCAAGCGAGGTAAAATTACTAATCCAAGAGAAACATCGCTGGTTCAGGAGCCGCGGGCTGCCAAGTCCTGAGAAGTTCTATAAAAGCGGTTTTCATCGCCTGTTTGCGACGAAGCCAGTCAGTTCTGAAACCAGCAAGGCAGAACGGTTGTCAAGTGCCAACCATGGTTCTATTGGAGGCTCGTGGCCTATAGCTTTTTCGGGTTGTCCGAGGGGGCCTAGCGTCGACTCAGAGACTGGCTGCCCGAGGCACGCAGCGCCTCATCATGGATGTGGTGCGCTGGTACGAAGAGTGGGACAGCACGCTCACCCCGGACTACAACGCGATGGCCGTTCGCGAGGCGACGATCGAATACAACCAAATTAAGGCCGGCGCAAAGAAGATGAGTGAAATCATCCCGCTCTCGCGCATGGAAGCTCTGGCGGACCCCTGCTGACCTTTCGAAGAACGGCCCCGTGCAGGGCCGTAACGCTGTAGGGGCACGGCATGCCGTGCCCCTACAAGTACTTATTTTTCGTTCCCAACATTCATTGTCGCCGGCGAAAATCCTGCTCAGATTCGGGTAGTGGACCACTTTCCGAGAATCTCGCTCTATAAAAGGGGATGTCAAGAGAAATACTTCCCCCGCGACGGTAAGGCGCATGTGAAATGGTCTTGCCGTCCAGCCCAATATACTTAGCGTCATTCATAAGGGTGCTCCTCTCTGTAGGCGTTGATGCGAGAGATCAAAACCTACTCTAAAGGGACGCCCTTTTATAATGCGTTTATCAGGACTTGGCCTACGAGGGAGATGCTATTGCCAACTACACTGGATTCACCTCTTCGCCGTGGGAACTTTCTGCTTCAACTCTTCAAACCAATTCAGCACGACGTTGATCTGCGTCGGTGCGGCCTGCGCTTGCTCGCTGGGCTTGACCATCAGGAAACGCTGGCCGTCTGGAGAAACGTCGTAGCCTGGCGTGTAGTTGGGCCCCTGTTCGTAACGCCCTGCGAAAAGCAGCCGGGGAGAGCCAGCCGTGAAGGTCGGCTGGGTTGTAATGTCCACCGCCATCATTTTGTCGCCGGTTCGGTAAAATAGTTCCCGGCCGTTTCGCGCCCAAAGAGGCTCCTCGCCGCCTTTAGTGGAAATCTGCGATTTAGCGCCTGGGCCGGGAAAAGGCTGCACGTAAACCTCAAGTCGGCCGGATTCGTTCGACTCGTAGGCTAGCCAGCGGCCATCAGGCGAAAACTCCGGGTTGCGTACACTCGTCTTTGTCCTGAGAAAAAGCTGCGGTTTGCGGTCGCCTTCCAGAGGCAGCACCGAGATGCTCGCGCCCATTGTTGGATCTGCATCGATAAAGGCCAGCAATTTTCCATCGGGCGACCAGGATGAGGGTGTCTGGGCGGACTCGCCCGTAGTCAGCCGCTCCTCCGTGCCCGTTCCGTCCGTTGCATTCCAAAAGACGTTCCGAAAACCAGCCCGGGTCGCCCGGTAAGCAATGTGCTTCCCGTCGGGCGTCCAGAAGGGAGCTTGGCTGCTAGCATCAGGTGTGGTAAGCCGCGTTAGCGTGGCCCGCGAAAAGTCGTGCACCCAGATGCCAATTGTAGCTTCCTCAATCTGAACCGCTACGCGGCGGCCATCCGGTGAGATGCGCGGATTCTCGTAAGGCCGAGGAGGCGCCGGCAAGGGTTCCACCCCTCCTTTCCGGTCCACCCAGGCCAATCGGCGTTGCAATCGCTGTGGACTGTCCGGAACGTAGGCCAGGGATCCGGAGGCGGATAAACTATAGTGCGCGCCCTCAGTCCATTCGCTTACTATCTCGCCAAGAAGTGTAGGTGGACTATCGGATACTTCCAGGCGAGTCAGATCAAATGGTACGGCCATCAACACCCCGGCGCGGCTGTAGACCAGATGGCCCGTGGGTACATACCGGCCAGTATTTCCCCCTTTCACCAGGATCCGCCGCTCGCCCGTGGCAAGCAGTTGCACGACAATGTTGCTTTCTTCCCAACCGGGACCCGTCCGGGAAGTAAAAAGTACCGCCTTCCCACCCGGCAAGACCTGGGGCCACCGATGGCTGAAGTCGCCTTTGCTGCGGTCTGGCTTGGTAACCTCCTGCGGCTTGCCCCCGGAGGCCGCTACCTTCCATAGGCCGGAAATATTGGAAGGCGCGAAGTAGATGGTGTCATCTGGTCCCCAGCTCCCACCCTCTCCAAGTGCGGCGTCGCACAAGGTTTGCGAGGAACCACCCGTAGCTGAAGCCTTCGTCAGCTTGCCCTGCGCAAAAAAGCCGATCCATTGCCCGTCGGGAGAGAAAAATGGGGCGCTGGCGCCTTCAGTTCCAGGAATTGGTTTGGCGTCTAGACTGTCTAAAGCGCGGAGATACAATTGCTGCGTGCTGCCTTCAACGGCGACATAGACGAGCTGCGTGCCATTAGGCGATAGGGCTACTGCGGGCAAATTCAAGCCCGCAATCTGCTGGCCCGACGATAGCACCACCGCGAGGCTGGCGACTGGCTGCCCACCTAGAGTGGTCGGCACCAATTTCCAGATGGCAAGACTCGCGATGAGGCCTCCGAGAACCACACCTGCCAGCATCAACACCATCGCCCGCCGTCCGAGCGCGCCGAAGCCTCTTGCGGCGGTGAGCGGGAGCGCGGCCTGTGAGCCGCCTTCGACAATCGATTTCAACTCCAACTCCAAGTCGCGTGCGGTCTGCCAACGGTTTTCAGGGTCTTTGGCCAGACACCGCCTGACCACTCGATCCAGCGCAGGCGGCGTCATCGGCTGAAGTGAAGCCATCGGCGGCGGATCAACTTCAAGGATTTTGGCCATCACGCTGGCAGAAGTCTTGCCCTCAAACGCTTTCCTACCTGTGGCTATTTCGTAGACCACCGCACCAAAAGCAAAGATGTCCGTGCGGGCATCTACTTCTTTCGCTTCGACTTGCTCCGGCGCCATGTATTGCAACGTGCCTAGAATTGTTCCCTGCGCCGTGAGCGAATCGGCAGTCGGCTTCTGCGACAGAGAAACTACCGGTGTCGCGTCTTGCCGCAATTTTGCCAGTCCGAAGTCCAGCAGCTTCGTCCCCGACTTGGTCAGCATGATGTTGCCCGGCTTCAGATCGCGATGCGTCACGCCTTTGCGATGAGCCTTGTCCAGCGCGTCGGCAATCTCGATGGCGTATTGCAACACCTGCTCCAGCGGCAAAGGGCCTTTCAGCAGCCGAAGCGCGAGCGTTTCACCTTCCAGATATTCCATCACCAGAAAATCAATTCCGTCCTGGTGGCCGATGTCATAGAGGGTGCAGATGTGGGGATGGTTCAGACTGGCGATGGTTTTTGCTTCGCGCTCGAAGCGCTCACGCAATTCAGCTCGATCAGCTAGATGAGCAGGAAGAATCTTAACGGCAACGATTCGATTGAGACGGGTATCGCGGGCTTTATAAACCTCGCCCATACCACCCGCACCGATAGCGGAGAGGATTTCGTAAGGCCCTAGACGTCTGCCGGGGAGGATCGGCATGGGCTCCCACCAACTTAGAGTCGGCAGAGTATAACCCTGTCAGGTAGTTACACACCTGCAAATTCTTGCTCGTTCCCACATCCTGATAAGTTCTATAAAGGGGGAAGTCAAGAGAAATACTTCTCCCGCGACGGTAAGGCACAGGGGAAATGGTCTTGCCGTCCAGCCCAATATACTTAGCGTCATTCATGAGGGTGCTCCTTTCTGCAGGCGTTGATGCGAACGATCAAACCTAACTTGAAAGGGGCGCCCTTTTATAATGCGTTTCTCAGGAGCTAGACCTAGCAGCACGACCTGTCCGCAGCGCGGGACTATTCAAAGGCAATGCGATTGAATACCAAGCGTGAAGGCAATGGCACTATATTTGGTCACTGGCATTGCGACCGGCTTTCACGTCTTCTATTTGACGATGTGGGCGATATGGGGAGCGCCAAGTAGCCCTCTGCAGTATATGTCGTTGATGGGTTCGGCCGTTTCGCTTTTGGCAGCCGTCAGCTGGAACGGTGAAGGCGGTCAGAGAAGACCAGGATCAAAGAACAGGGCCGAGAGATCGGCTTTCGTGAGAATACCCTTGGTTAGCAGCTGGCGAACCAGGTTTATTACCTGAGTTCGATCCAACGATTCGGCCTGCTTGAAGATCTCTGACGGACCAGCAACCCACAAACGTTCGCCATGCTCGCTACACAACCAATGGACCAGCACGGATGTTTGCTCGGGTGTCAGTTCCTGAAAGCCGAGGCCCATACCCATTCCCATGTGGCTGGAATTGACACGTGCGACGGCCTCAAAGACCCTCTCTGCCCTACGCAGTTCTACGTGCGCGAGCGTTCCCTCGGGGAAGGGATTCAGTGTGTCAATGTAGCAGCCCTCCAGGCTCAAGTCCGAACAGCGCGCCTGTAGGCGCATGCTGGCATGCGAATCGACAACTACCGCCCCCGCCGAAAACGGATAGCGGCTGGCGAGGCGGCGTTCTCCGACCGCCCCGCGGGAGACAGAAGGTCCCGCCGTGCCGGCGGATGAGCCTGCCGTGTGGGCCGGGCCCCGCAGTTCGACGGCTACACCCACGCGTTTGTCGGGCAGGCGCTCAGTGCGTGTAACCTCTCCATCGGCTTCCGATGCGGTGACGCTGTCGTGTGCGGAGTTATAGGGAAATGTGACGCGGAGGCGCATTCCCAGGTGGTAATGTTCGCTAGCCGTGGTGAAATAAAGGCTCTGACGCGAGGCGTTGACTGTAACTAGAACTTCGTAGAAGTTTCCGTTCTTAAGATCAGCGGGGCGGATGCGCGCCGCCAATTTCACGCCCGCTCGCTTTTGCTTTCTACGCTCCCGGCGATTCTGCGAGGCATGCGTAGGAGGTCTTGCGGAGACAGCCACCATGTCGCCCCCGGATGGACCAACGCTGCTCCGGCTGGGCGAACTTGAAGGCGCGTCCAAAACATCTACGTCAGCGGCTGCTCTCGGCGCGTTGGGCCGTTCCGCGCTTTTCAACGTCTCGAAAATCAGGTTCATAGTCAATCCCCTTCCGGCTGCTTCGTCACATGCTAATCGCCATGTTCTCATTGGAAGTCCGGGGCACAGAATGGCCATAACGGGTGGTTCTCCCAGTACCCAGGTTGTAGTACCGTTTGGTCCGTACAAAGCTGAGAGCCAGTTATCGGAAACCGGGACAGAATCAAATTACGCGCCAGCTCCCTAGAACTCGTCTCATCGGAATGTGGGAAGGGTCAAATTCCCAGTTTCCGAGAACCCCGTTTATCAGGCACAATTTTTCACTTTGCTGAACCCTGCCGAGAAACATCAACTCGATTGTTCAAACTATGTAGCTTTCGAGCCGCGGAGCAAAGCTTATTACTTTTTTGTTGCCTGGATCGACTCGATGTAGGCGGTCAGGTTGCGCACGCGTTCCTCCAGACGCTTTGGATTGGACTTCAGGCTGTAGAATACGTCGCCCCACGCCGGCATGTCGGGAGTACCATGCGCGGGAATCGAGCCTTTGCTGTAGATCGAATCCCTTACGCGGTCCGCCGGAAACTTCCCTGCGTTCCGTTCACTGAGTACCGTCAGATCAGCCGGTGGCACCCGTCTCGACGGCTCGGCTGATTCCGGATCATACATTGAGCCATTACCCTTTGCGTCCACACCGTGGCATACCGAGCAATGTTGGTGGAACAACTCTCTGCCCGCGGCTATATTGGCCTTGGGGCTGGTTTTAATGGGCGTTTGGGCAGAGGCGACGAAGCCAACGCCGATACTGACTGCGAGAATTGCCAACCTCATGTAGTGCATAAACCACCTCTTTTCCGAGGCTTTACAAGCCTAGATTTTCTTACTACAAACATTTCCCTGGTAAGTATGTGACCGGGGGCACAGGCGAACGTGACCACTCACACGCGGCGGTTTCAGGAAAAATGCTCAAAGACCGCTCCCAAGGGCCCAGCATTTCTTAGATTGGGCCTAATGGGAACGGGTCAATCTCAGCTACCGGTAATCCCGTTTCTCAGGCGGAATGTGGTCTAGGCGGTGTTAAGGCCCGCCCACAACACGTATCTCGAAGTGCGCCAAACCCGGTGTTACTCAACCAAACGGATCGATTCCGAGTACGCCGTGATTCGGGCGGAACCGTGATGGGCGCCACTGGCGCTGTGCGCCACCAGTTGATTCTACGGCGATGGCCGATCTGCTGGTCAGGACAAGACGCTGTATTGCGCTCCAACTTCTCTCCCGGCGCACGGTATCCGCGAGAATCAGGGGGACAGACCTGTCGGTTCATCCCCCTTCTCCAATCAATTCCGTCCAGCCGGATCTGAAAATATGCTTCTTTGGAGTGACACAGGCACGGTCTGTGCCTGGTCTGCATAGGCGAGCATCTCTCGTTCAGTTCACTTCAAGAGTTTCTTGCTGCCTGCTCCGCTCACGTCCGTCCGCCCGTAGGACTTCCACCTGCTCCCGCGTGAAAAGTAAATTCCCATAGGGGGTGTCCCGCATTTCCGGAAGACCGCAGTCTGAACGCATGATGCCGTGAGCCGAGTGGGCCTTTAGGTTCAGCAACAGGTGGCCTACTTCGTGTGCAATCGCATGGCCCAGGATTTGAGCCTTCGAAACAGGTTGGTTCATTCGTCCACCTCAGTGCGCCCTCAACACCCCTCAGAAAATGGTTTCTAGTAAACCACCCGCTCTTTGAGGAGGGCAGAGAAATGGGCCGCCCTCCAGGATCCCGGAGGGCGGCCCACAGGCGCGCCTCAGTTCTCCTCAAAGCTCAGGTCGCGATGACCGCGGCTTCGCCCGTGCGATTCACCTCAGTCATCGTGGGTTTTTCTGAACGCGATGTTATGAATAAAATCTAGGCCGGTATTCAGGATCGGGGTGGCCGTCCCGGTGCCCGAATCAAGCGAATAGATCTTAGATCTCGGCACCCAGTCGGCGACAAAGAACTTGCCGTCCTCATCGATGGCCAGCCCCATAACTGACACCACACCCAACATGTTGACCACCTTCGTCGCTGCTCCATTTTTCCGGTTTACGCGGAACAATGTGCTTACGTTGACCCCATACAGCTCCCCATCGGGCGCAAAGGCTAGGGCCATGAGAAATCCCGAAAAATTCGGCTCTTGGTCCTTCACACCGGTGGATCCGATTAGCGTAGCAAGGCCAGTCTTCCGATCCACAGTATATAGACTGTTGAAATCATGGTTCGTGGGGTCGCCCTGGCCAATGGCGTAAAGTGTTCCGTCTGGGGAGCAGGTCATGCCCATGATGTTTAATCCCTGGTGGCGCGGTAATTCAACCAGCGTCGCTTCGCCTGTGCGCAGATCGAGTTTGGCGAGTTGCGCGGTTGGGTCGAAAGTGTTGATTATCGTGTACGCCACTACTTCTTGCCGGTCTTCACCTTCCGATGGGCAGAAGGCCAGGCCGGCCGAAAATGGGAAGTCGGTATTGCCAAGGATCCTGACCTTCTTAGCTTCTAAGTTGACGCGTACGAACAGGGTATCAGCTCCGCTGGCGGGGGGGGCGGTCGCGTAGACAAGTCTTGGTTCCTCGGCCGATCTCGCGCGGGGGAGAGCGAATAACAGCGACAGCAGCAAAGTCGTGCTGGTGAATGCGAACTTTGTCCTGGTTCGGAAGTGTGGTGTAAGTGTCGTTTTCATGGTGGTCCTCCTAATAAGGAAGGCGGGAATTGATGTCGAAAACTGGAACGCGATGAACAAGATTTGGAAATTTACTGGTTGTTAGCTGTCAGGTGTTATACTCGGCCAACCTCGGAGCCCTTCAGAAGGCGGCGCATAAGGACTTAGGCGATGGCGGAACCGTCGGCCCAGCACGTCACCCGGCTCTTGCAGGCTTGGAGTCAAGGGAACGACGCGGCCCTGGAAGAACTCCTCCCTCTCGTCCATCAGGAGTTGCACCGTCTGGCTCGGCGGTACATGTTCGGAGAGCGTCCAGGCCATACCTTACAAACGACCGCGCTGGTCAATGAAGCTTACTTGCGGCTGGTGAATTCCCGGCAGGTGAACTGGCAGAACCGCGCCCACTTCTTTGCCATCTTCGCACAATTGATGCGACGGATTCTGGTGGATCACGCTCGCGCACGCGGATCCCAGAAGCGGGGAGGCGGAGTTCCGAAGGTCACCCTCGATGAAGCATTGATGGGGCCGCAAGAGAAGGGGCACGATCTGGTCGCGCTGGACGACGCGCTCAAATTTCTGGCCGGAGTCGATCTTCGGAAGAGCAAAGTGATAGAGCTGCGCTTTTTCGGAGGGCTGAGCGTCGAGGAAACCGCCGAGGTGCTGAAAGTTTCTCCCGACAC
>JBGPCF010000181.1:0-10728 GCA_041481635.1 Terriglobia bacterium
CTGTTTTTGCCCATCGCCCTGCTGATGAGGCGTCGGATTCGTGAAAGTGCGGGCGGCTTGTACCTAGCCGCGGTGCTGGTGTTGCTGGGCTTCATCACTAATCGCTTGAACGTCAGCATTACCGGAATGGAAGCATCGGCGGGCATCAAATATTTCCCCAAGTGGCCGGAGATCGCGATCACCGGGAGCATCGTCGTCACCGGATTCGCCATCTTTGGCCTGGCCGTAAAACACCTGCCCATTTTCTCAGAAGCGGCCCCCGTGCCGACTCCCACTACAGCTTACGAATTCCCTCCCGGAGGCTCTTATGCGGACATTTAGCCGCCCATTCGCAGTAGCCCTTGTCCTGACATGTGGATTGATTCTAGTCCCGCCGACGGCCCCCGCAAAGAGTGCCAGCAAGGACAAGACCCAATACTGGTCCGGAGAGAAAGCCTTTGCCAAGTTTCTGGAGATTCCGGGGGCGGAAAAAGTCGGCTCCGACCAATGCCAGACCTGCCACGCTGACGAATTCAAGACCTACCGACGCAGCGTGCACTCACAGGAAACCCTCGAGTGCGAGGACTGTCACGGTGCAGGGAGCCTTCACGTAAAGAGCGGCGACGGTTCCGGACCAATCGTCAAGTTCAAGAATCAACCTGTAAAAGCCGCCAACGGGGTATGCCTCAGTTGCCACTCCGAGGCCGAGGCGCTGCAAAACTGGTCCTCGGGCGCTCACCAGCGGCACGACGTGCGGTGCGTGGACTGCCATCGCGTTCACCAGACTGAAGCGAAACTGAATTCACGCCGCGAGCAAAACGACAAGTGCCAGGCGTGCCATCACAAACAGGCCATGGAAGGAAACCTTCCCTATCACCACCCGGTTCGGGAAGCCAAAATGACCTGCGCCGATTGTCACGACCCGCACGGCGGCACCGCGGCGAACAATCTCCGTGCCGATAATCTGAATGAACTTTGCTTCACGTGTCATGACGAATTTCGCGGTCCGTTTACCTATCAGCACGTTCCGGTAACGGAGAATTGCATGAAGTGCCACACCCCACACGGATCCATGCAACGGAACTTGCTTCAGGTGAGCCAGCCCACGCTGTGTTTGCAGTGCCATCCCGGCCATCACAACGGTACCGGCGTCCCGCTGTTGAACGCTTGCACAAACTGCCATTCATCCATTCACGGCAGCGATGCACCATCGGCCACCGGGGGAAGCGTTTTTATTGATAAGTAGCGAGCTGCCAAAATTGCGCGGTGTGGCTCTCGCTGCAAGGAGAGCATCATGAAAAGCGTCAGCGCCATCATCCTTTCGTGGCTCATGTTGGCTACAGGCCCTCTACCGGCTTTGGCCCAAAACACAGACCCTGCTCAGGCCACCGGCAGCTCCTCGAGCGCAGGGGCGGAGGCTCCGGAAACCAGCTATCATCTTATGGTCCTTCCCATGCAATACCGGTTTGTGGGGACGAGCGGCTATCCCGGACGCGTGGCTGAGTACGACAGCCTGCGCCAGTCTTTCGGGGGCGACCTCACGTTCACCTGGGTGGATGAGACCCGGCACAACTCCCTGCGGTCACGTTCCAATTTCCTAAATCAGGACGAATACGACAGCAACAACCAGCTTCGCCTAGGCCAGTGGCTCACCTTCAGCGTGGACTCGCGCAGCTTTGTCAGGCACCTCGACAACGTGCCCTTCGGAACCAACCTCAGCCCCGACGACACTCTTCGGTCAGACAGTATTCCCCAGGGCGCCCTCTTCGGCATTAAGCGAACGCAAACGAAACTGGATCTGCGGCTGAAGCCAGCTCACTTGCCGGTCACGTTTTTTGTGAAGGGCGGATTCCAGTCCCGGCGCGGCCACACCCAGATGCAATGGTACGACATGGGTGGGGATGCCACCTGCGGCTCGTGCCACTCCGTATCGCAATTCCGAACCGTAAATTACACCACGCGCAACGTGGCGGGCGGCTTCGACTTGAAGGTGGGGCACTCCACTTTGACCTACGAACACAGTTTTCGCAGCTTTGTCGATCGCCTGCAAAACCCGCTGGACCCCTATGGCTCCACACTGAGTTTGCCGGATGACGAGCTCCCGGCGGGGGTGCCCGATACCGTTGAGGGTCTGTACGCTCACAACATTCTGCCCACCCACCGAACCTCTTCGGACACGCTCCGCCTGCGAGTTCCGTTCCATCACACGGTGACTTTCAATGGCAGCGCCACCGACGGCCGTACGCGCAACGTGTTCACCGGGAACCCGCAGAACTATTTCAACGTCGATGCTACGCTCACGGGCCAGGTTGGAGAAAAGATTTCCGGGGTGATCGACTTCCACCAGCAGAACACGCTGAATGAATTCACTCCCCTTTATCCGCTATTCGCCAACCCCTCCTTTCACCGTCAATGGCTGGGCGTGGAAATTGAATACCGGGCAAGCCGCGGTTGGAATTTGGAAGCACACTACCGGCGGACTAATGTGACGCGGACCAATGCCGATCTTTTCCCCCAGTTTTATTCTCCGGATAACCTGGACGTCCGGCGGGTGATTCCGAACACCTTCTCCAACACGGCCGGCTTTACCGCCTCTTACCGTCATGGTGAACGATGGGAAGCTCGTTCCGGGTACGAGTGGGTGGGCACGCACGCGCCGGGCTACGTCACCGACCCCGGCACCGCGGGCCGTGTTTTCGGGACGGTTACGCTCACACCCATCCCGCGCGTCAGCTTCACGGAAGACGTCAGTTATCTGGCGCAATCGAAGTTCCCGGATATCCAGAGGCGCAACCGCCTCTTCCTAAATACCAGCTACATTACGCTCAGGCCCGTTGCGGATTGGTCGCTGGCGGTCGGTTACGCGTATTACCAGAACAATTTAAGGACTGACCTCATTTACGGGACTGACCCCTTCTACCAAGAGAGCCTTGTTCCTTTCAAATCTTTGAGCCAGAGCTATACGGTTTCTTCGACCTATATTTTCAAAAAGAAACTGGCCTGGCAGGTGGACGGCGGTCACGTGGCATCCACAAGTGATCTCCGGCCCAGCAGCGCGGCCAATGACTTCTTCCCCATCGTCCTCTGGGCGAGCGAATTCTCGCGAGTCAGCGTACCGCAAGCGTCGCTGAGTTCTTCGTTGGATTATCGTTTCGCTGCAGGCACAAACGCGGGCTTCCGGTTTCAATACGGCAGTTACATCGATCAGGTCCATTCCGAACAGACCGGATTCCTGCGAACTTACTCCCTGTTTGTAGGCAAAAGCTGGTGACCGGGAGAGGCGCCGCTTGCTGTGGATTTTGGTTGTCATTTCACGCTGCGAGGAAGGCGTGAACTATGCCGGAAAGGGCACCGTGGAACGCGCGAGTCCAAATAGGCCTGGCCACCAAGCTGGCCGTGTGCCTGGTGCTCAGTACCATCGCGCTCTTCATCTTTTTTGGCTACCTCAACCTCCGCCTGCAGCAACGCCAGTCTGAGCAGACGGTGCTGCAAAGTGTCGACCGCATCGCCGACCTCATCCAGCGCAGCACGCGCTACCAGATGCTGCGCAACGATCGCGAAGCTCTCTACGAAGTGATCCACACCATCGGCAACGAGCCGGGCATCCGGCGCGTTCGGATTTTCAACGAAGAAGGGCGCATCAGTTTCTCCACTGACCCTAGCGAAGTGAACAAGCTGGTGGACAAACGCGCTGAGGCCTGCTACGTCTGCCACGCCCAATCGCAACCGCTGGCCAGACTCAACCGCCCCGACCGCGCGCGCATTTTCACGGACGCGAAAGGGCACCGCGTGTTGGGGTCCATCCGCCCCATTGAAAACGACACGGCCTGCTCCACCGCCAGTTGCCACGCCCACCCGCCCGACCGGCGCATTCTGGGCGTGATTGACACGGACCTCTCGCTCGACACGGTGGACGCCCAGCTCGCGCAGAACCAGGCGCAACTGGTCCGCTTCACGATCGGCGCCGTGGTGCTGATCTCGTTGGTGAGCGTAGCCTTCATCTGGCTGGTGGTCCACAAACCCATCAAGGAATTGACGGCGGGATTCCAGCAAGTGGCCCAGGGAGATCTCGACCATTCCATCACCGTCCATTCGCGGGACGAGCTTGGCGTGTTGGCCGATTCGTTCAACAAGATGACCAGCGAGCTCTCCGAGGCGCACCAGCAATTGACCGGCTGGAACAAGGAGCTCGAAACGCGCGTGGAGCAGAAAACGCAGGAACTGAACCGCGCCCACGAGCACGTGTTGCATGTGGAGAAAATGGCTTCCATCGGCAAGCTGGCCGCCGTGGTAGCGCACGAAATCAACAACCCGCTGGCCGGGATTCTGACCTACGCCAAGCTGCTCAAGAAATGGTTCACCGGAGACCCGGGCAAGCGCCGCGAGGACGTCCTCAACTCGCTCGAGCTGATTGAGTCGGAGAGCCGCCGGTGTGGTGACATTGTGAAAAACCTCCTCACCTTTGCCCGCGCCACTCCCATGAATTTCGAGGCCACCGACCTTGCCCAGATTGTCGACCGATGCGTGCTTCTGGTGGGGCATCGCCTCCAACTGGGTAATATCCAGGTGCAAATCGATCTCGAGCACGGCCTGCCGCCCGTTTTTTGCGACCCGGCGCAGATGGAACAAGTTTTGCTGGCGCTTATTATGAACGCCATTGACGCCATGCCGGCAGGGGGCAATCTCTGCCTGAGTGCCCGGCACTTGCCCGACGAAGCTCACGTGCAACTTCAAGTGAAGGACGACGGCATTGGCATCTCCCCCGAACTCTTGCCCCAACTTTTTGAACCGTTTTTCACCACCAAGGAGGGCGGGCACAGCGTGGGCCTGGGTCTCGCCATCAGTCACAGCATCATCGAGCGGCACCAGGGGCGCATCGAAGTTGCATCCGAGCCCAATCGCGGGACCGTCTTTACCATCACGCTGCCCGTGCGCGCCCCGGCAACAGTTCAGGCGGTGAGCGCTCCGGCTGTACACGAACGAGGTGAACTCAAGTGAACCCTAAAGGAAATTTGCTGATTGTGGACGACGAGTTGATCGTGCGCGACTCGCTGGGCAAGTGGTTCCGCGAAGAAGGCTACGAAGTGGGGGAGGCCCAGAGCGCCAGCGAGGCGCTCACGCGGCTCGCCGAACGCCATTGGGACCTGGCGCTGGTGGATATCAAGATGCCCGGCACCGACGGCATCGAGCTGCAGCGCCGCCTGCGCGAGATCAACCCCGAGTTGTTGGTCATCATCATGACCGGATACGCGAGTGTGGAGACGGCGGTGGCCGCCCTCAAGAACGGCGCTTACGATTACGTCACCAAGCCGTTTGACCCTGACGACATCGCGCACGCCGTGCACAACGCGCTGGCCCATCGCCGCGCCGAGCAGGAAAACGTGCGCCTGCGCGAGAGGGTGGTGGCTGCCGCGCGACCGCTGGAATTGGTTTGCCAAAGCGCAGTGATGAAGCGCGTCCTGGAAGCGATTGAGACCGTCGGCCCCACGGAGGCCACCGTGCTCATCACGGGGGAAAGCGGGACAGGCAAGGAGTTGGTGGCGCGCGCCCTCCATCACGCCAGTCCGCGGCGCTACAATCCGCTGGTGGTGATCCATTGCGGGGCGCTCACCGACTCCCTGCTGGAGAGCGAATTGTTCGGGCACGAGAAGGGCGCCTTCACGGGCGCGCAGTACCGCAAGAAGGGGAACTTTGAAATCGCGGAGGGCGGCACTGTGTTCCTGGATGAAATCGGCGACATCAGCTTGAAGACGCAAACCGATTTGCTGCGCGTTTTGCAGGAGCGCGAAATCAACCGGGTGGGCGGCAACCAGCCCATCCACGTCGATTTCCGGTGCGTCGCCGCCACCAACAAGCGCCTGGAGACTCTGATCGACGAAGGAAAGTTTCGCAGCGATTTGTATTACCGCCTGAACGTGTTTCGCATTGACCTGCCTCCGTTGCGCGAGCGGCGCGAAGATATCCCCCTGCTGGTGGACCACTTCATCCGCAAGTTCGCGCTGCCCATGAACAAGCGCATCACGCGTGTCGCGCCCAGAGCGATGGAGCTTCTGCAGGCCTCGGACTGGCTGGGCAACGTGCGCGAGCTCGAAAACGCCGTCGAGCGCGCCATGGTGGTGGCCCAGGAGCCGGAATTGCGCGAGGTGGACTTCACGCTGAAACTGGTGGAGCCGAATCACACGCCGCGCACGCTCGAGGATGCGGAGCGCAATCACATCCTGGCAGTCCTGGAGGAGTGTGGGGACAATCAGACGCGCGCCGCGCAGGTACTTGGCATCGATCGCGTCACGCTCCACAACAAATTGAAGCGTTACGGTTGGAAGAAATCGCCCGTGGAAGCGGCATGAACCTCATCCATCTTCTTCCGGTTGGTCCACCGGACGGCGGAATGCTCGATTATCTTTGCTCCGCCTTGCCTGCAGAGATCGGCGCGCGATGCGAGGTTTTGAGCGCGCCGTTCAACGCCGAGCCCTCGTTTCACCCGGGCCGTCAGCAATACTGGTCCACCCAAATCCTCGCCGGGATGCAAGCGTTGCTTCGGCCAGGCGCCTGGCGCATCCTGGCCGTCACTCCGTTTGATCTTTACATCCCGATTCTGACTTTCGTGTTTGGCGAGGCGCAACTAAATGGCCCCTGCGCCGTGCTCTCCACGCACCGGTTGCGGCAGGAAATCTACGGCCTTCCGCCCGACCCGGAGCTGCTGCGGCAGCGGGCGCTGAAAGAAGCGATTCACGAACTGGGTCACACGCTGGCGCTCACCCACTGCGAGGACTATAGCTGCGTGATGGCCCCTTCGCACGCCGTGGAGTGGATTGACCTGAAGGGCAGCGGCTTGTGCGCAACTTGCCGCGCCTCTGTGGAAAGTCTGGTGACCCCGGCCAGAACCTGACCGAAAGATTCGGAAACTCACCGCCACGATCCGGAAATAAATTCAGATCCAAAATTCAAAACGCGGAAGTGCGGAAACCCGCAAGGGTCAAAGCAGCCTGCGGCTCCGGATTGGCCATAAACCATTTCCACACGTTGCCGGTGCGCTCGTTTTCCGCGCTTACCAAAGTGATGCCGAGGTCGATGCCGATCACGTCCGAATCGATCCAACCGGTGGTGGGATTGAAGGCGTCGACAAAACCATAGAGGCCGTAAATCCGGCTTCCGTATTTCTCCCGCATGGCGCGCAAAGCCGCAAGGCTTATCTCCGGCGTGAACATGAGCGATCCGCCGGGCGCGCTGGGCACCAGCGTTCCATCGATTTGCGGGTCATCGGGCGGGCCGCCCCACGCGAGGTAACCGTGCGCGCTGTCGGAGGCCGAGATGCCCCAGAAGTCGTCGTGATAGGAGGGAAACCGCGAGGTGAGGCTCAGGCAAAAGGACCGATGGGCGCGCGTGGCGGCCACCGAGTTGGCAAAAAAGTCCTTGCCATTCTTGTCCACGCGATGACGCAGGTCCAGCCAGGCATGCGAGTATTGGTGCACGAACAGCGGGCCGTCGGTGATGTACGTCTGCCCGGCATAAGTGATAAGCGGGCGCGACCACGCATACCATGAGGCGGGCGGAATCGGCTGCGTGGGCGAGCCGATGGCCAGAGCGTAGAGAATCATCAGCTCGCAATAATGGTCCCAGCGGTTGGGGATAAAGCCGTACTCCGGCGTCCACCCGTGCGCGAGAAGCAGTGGGTGGCCGTTCAGCATCCACGGGAAGTCGACACGATTGTAAATTTCGGTGCCGAGGCGAACAATTTCCGGGTCATCGTGGAAATATTGGCGCGCGCTGAGCACTCCGGCCAGGAGCAGCGCTGTGTCAATGGATGAGACTTCGCTGTTCCACTGGCGCGCGCCCGTGGCTGGGTCCATCCAGTGATAAAACCATCCGTGCTGCTGATAGGCGCGCTGGGCAAAAAAGCGAAGCGTGATCCGCGCGCGCTCGCGCGCCTGAGTAGGAGAAATCCAATGGCGTTCGGCGCCGATGGCGAGAGCCGTCAGGCCAAAGCCGGTGGCGGCAATGCTTGCCACACCAGTCGAAGTGCCGTCCGAATGGGCGCGATCGCGCACCAGGCCGGTGTGCGGGTCAGCTTGTTCCCAGAAAAATCGGATTGCGGCGTGAGAGAGATCGTCGAGAAAAGCGTCGTCGGTTTCGGCCAGGGTGGGCGGAAATGAAGCAAGTGGGTGATTCCTTCCGCACACGTAAGTTGGTGTGAGTGCCAGCAACAGAATGACTGACCAGGCGGCGGCCCAAGGATGCGCGATTCCACGAGCCGGGCTGGCGCCATCGAAATAATCCATGGTCAGGTTGTAGCGTGATTTGCGATTTCACGCAACGGCGGGCAGCGAATTGACAGGGAATCACTGCGCCTCGTCGACAGCTGGGATCGATTCTAGCTGCACGGATTGCGAACATCTCTCCTCGACGTGTACGGACTTGCCGCGATCTTCGTACTGCTTTAGAAACTCCGGGTCCTGGAGGTTAACGTCCTGCGCAGGGTCCCAAGCGAAAATTTTGAAGTCGCCGGGAGGCAGGCCGAGCAGGGTGAATCGCCCAAACTCATCGGCGATTTTAGAGTCGAACAAATCTTGCCGATTGCGATTCGGAGGGTCGGGAACCAAGGTCACCAGAGCGCCAGGGACAGGCTGGGAATCGTGCAGGACGGTTCCGGATAGGGTTCCCCCATTTCGGCTGAGCACGATCTCCAGTGAGGAGCCCGCCTGCGTACCAGTAAGGGGAATTTCGGATGCCAGAGCGTCCTGGTCGCCCAAGCGGGCCGATTTCAGATAGAACTCTTCAGGATGTCCGCCGACATAGACGCGGTAGTTTCCGTCATAGAGGTTGTGAATCACAAACGTACCGTCAGCCTTAATTTCCGCGCGCCCGCCGCCTGCCCACTGGGTTTCTCTTGCCTGGAGCAATATGTTCAACCCACTAAAATCTAACGGAGCACTTCCCTCGGTGCGCGCGCGGCCTCGAAGATCGAATGAAGGGTTGAGAGCCACCACCACGTTGTCCAAGTCGACGTTGACGGCCTCAAACGGAGTGTGGCCGACCAACATCTTATTATTGCGGTCGAAATAGCGCGCAACGGCGAAATAGGAACCAGGGGGCACGCCTTTGATTTCAAAATCTCCTCTTTCGTCCTCAACCTGTACACCGGAGTTAAAGTTGATGTACCAGTTTTCCGCTGTGCTTGATACGAGCTGAACGGCAATGTTCCTATCCTTCGACACCGGCAAGTTAATCACACGGCCTCGCACCCGCACGCCATGCGCATTCTTCATTATCAAGTTTATGGCAGCTAATTCGTCTCCGGGATGAACTTCTATCGCAGTGGCCTGGGCCTTGTCGGTGGTGCCGGGATAAAATGCGGGAAGGTAGCGGTCATCGCCCGATTCATTCTGGCTGCGGATCTCAGCCATCAGAAGGTATCTCCCAGCTTCGAGCCCAAAGACTCTGTACTCGCCGCGATCATCGGTTCCTGCGCCTCCCACTCCTCCGCGTCGCGACATCAAAAAAGCTTGAACATTGGCACCGATAACGGGGTCTCCGTTCTCGTCGTATACAGAGCCCGCAATCACCGCGCCGGGCGCCAGCTTGAACACGATGTCCTTCTCATGCTGGCCGGGTTCGAGCGTGATGATCTTCCAGTGCCGGTCGTGAGTTTCCTCTCTGTACGTCTGGTTGGGGTAGTCTTCGCCGCCCGCGTGCAACGTAAACTTTCCCGGCTCGACATCTTGAAAAAGGAAGTGGCCGTAGGTGTCGGCAGTCGTGGTGTGATGCCGCGTTTGCGCCTGACCGCCGAAAGGAGCGAGGGCGATGGTCACTTTCTTGGCGGGCTCACCCGTGGTGGACTTCACCAAGGTCCCTTCCACCGTGCAGAGTTGGTCGGGTTTCGATTGAGCCTCAGTTCCTAAAGGCGGGGGTACCTGGCAGAACGCGGCACGCGCGAGCAGAGCCAGTATGAACGCGGTGCCAAGAGCGCGCAACAATAACCCCTTGGGCATTATGATACTCTTGGATGAGATCAGAAGCCGATGGGATGGCCCGAAAATGCGGCGAAAGCGCGCTCGTCACTGATCGGCGTGCTTCCCCCCGCCCACCGAAACAGCCTGGCTGGTCATTCGTGATAATCCATGTTCACGTCTTCTCGTAAATTACGATTGTAGCAAATGCGGGCGGCCCTTGAGAGGAGCGTCACTGCGCCTGGTCGGCGACCGAGATCGATTCGAGCTGCACGGTTTGCAAACGTTTCTCCTCGACGTGCACATGCTGGCCGCGGTCCTCGAACGGCTTTAGAAACTCAGGGTCCCGAGGGTTGACCTCCTGCGGAGAGTCCCAGGCGAAAATCTTGAAGTCCCCTGGAGGAAGGCCGAGCAAGGTGAATCGCCCCAAGTTATCGGCGGTTTTCGTGTCGACCAAATCAACCCGATTGCGATTGGGCGGATCGGGAACCAGTGCCACCAGGGCGCCGGGGACAGGATGGGAATCGTGCAGCACAGTTCCGGAAACGGTTCCGCTATTCCGGCTGAGCAAGATCTCCAGCCAAGAGGCCGCCTGAGAACTGGCGAGCGTTGCGCCGTTCCCCAGTAGATCCACGTCGCCTAATCCGGCCGATTTCAGATAGAACTCCTCCGGATAGCCTTCGACCCGGATGCGGTAGTTGCCATCATAGATGTCATGAATTACAAATGTCCCATCCGAATTCAATGCTGCGCCTCCACCACGCACCATCTGATTATCCGAGGGCTGAAGCCATATACTCAA
>JBGPCF010000182.1:0-10726 GCA_041481635.1 Terriglobia bacterium
CGTGGAGCCCGTGAGGTCGAGAATTTTCGCGCCAGAGGGCGGAGGATTTTGCGCGTAGTTGCCCACACTTTTGATTTTGCCGGCCTCGATAATGATAGTCTGGTCGTCTAGTGTCGGCGCGCCTGTCCCATCAATCACGCGAACGTGGGTGAGCGCCACCACGGGTGACTCCACAGTGACGAAGGCCTGGACGGCGGCGGGCCGCTTCATCGCCTCCTGGCACAAACCCCAAAAGGGAATCAAGAGGGTCATCACCGCAAGAGACTGAATTAGTTTCCTCCGCATCGAATGCGCCCCTTCAAGTTTGATTGTTCTTCGTTTAAGCGAACCAGTGCTGCTCCATCGATTTTAGGAACACTTCTTCGATTGGAAATCCTGATGCCGAGCCAATTACTGAATCAATTCCACATCCCGGGCAGAGTGCTGTTTTTCCTTCATCCAGCCACCCAGCTATCCGGGCAGGGGTAAAGATTAATAGACAATGGAAGCATCCACAGACGTCGCTATTCAAAACGGATTCGCGGTTTCTAATTGAATGTGCGTGGGCTCGAATGAAGTCAGGTTGGATGCTCATACTCACAGCTTTCGCTGGTCACGCTCTATGCCGCGATTGACGGGTTCTACTTCCGCACAATTCTTTGAATGGCAGTGGCGTGCCCGGTTTCCGGATCGGCTTCAATGAGGACGGCGCAAAGGCGCGCGTCGCCCTTGGCCACCTCAAAGCGCGACGGGATCTGGTCAAGAAATTTTTTGATGATGGCGTGCTTGTCCACGCCAATCACGGAATCGTACGGGCCCGACATGCCGAGGTCGGTGATATACGCCGTGCCCTGCGGCAAGACTTGTTCGTCCGCGGTGGGCACGTGCGTATGCGTCCCCACCATGCCGGTGACGCGGCCGTCGAGGTACCAGCCCAACGCCATTTTTTCCGACGTGGCTTCCGCGTGAAAGTCGAGCAGGCGGATCTTGACTTCGGCAGGGATGGTTTTCAGCAGCGCGTCGGCGGCACGAAACGGGCAATCAATGGTGGGCATGAAAACGCGGCCCTGCAGGTTCATCACCGCGTAATCGATCCCGGTGCGCGTTTTGCCCAAGTACAAGCCGTGGCCCGGAACGCCCGGTGGGTAATTGGCGGGGCGGAGCAGGCGCCCGTCTGCGTGCTCGGCGAGGTAGACTAAAATTTCTTTCTTGTCCCAAATGTGGTTGCCGGAAGTGAGCACGGCGATGCCGAGGTCGAGCATCTCCTCCACCAACTGCGGAGTGATTCCGAAGCCTGACGCGGCGTTTTCAACGTTGGCGAGCACGAGGTCTGGCGCGTACTCCTGCACCAAGAGAGGCAGCGAGTCTTTCACGATGCGACGGCCGGGCTGGCCGAAGATGTCGCCAATGTACAGGATCTTCATGGTAAGTTGAGCGCCTTTCTTTCGCGGCCGTGGGGCTGCCCGTTAAATGAATCGATGGGTCTGTCGCGCGACCCTTATCTTACTCTGATTCGGCAGGGAGCGGAGGTGGCTTCCGGGGAATCGGGAGGCGCGGGTCGAGCTGGCAGGAGCGCAAGGAATTCAAGTTGGCACGCAGGCGCAGCAGGCTGGGCATCACCCAACCTCGGCTCAAAGCGAGTGCTTCAGAATCTGGTCGAGGGCCTCATTGTACTCACCGACTTTCTGATTGACTTCCTTGGTGGTGTTTTCGTATTTGGCTTTCAGCTGGTGATATTCGTCGGCGATATTCAGTCCCGCCAGCACGGCCACGCGAAGGGAATCCACGGTTCGCGTACGGCCGGCGATGGAGCGCATCTTTGAATCGAGATACCGCGCCAGCTTCTCGATGTATTCGGGGTCGAGCTCCCCCTTCATGTTGTATTCCTGATCGTAAATCAATACCCGGATTCCGTCTTTGGTTGTCGCCACGGCGCTCCTTAATCCCGCTTCCCATCCGGCGGTCCGGCACGGCCATTTACGATAGGGAATTATCCCGCAGTATCAGCCTTTGTCAATGTCTCGATCTGGGCGAGGAGCTTCTCGATGCGGGCGCGCACGTCCTCGCGTTCGCGGCGCAGGGCCTGCAACTCCTGCTCCTGGGAATCGGCGCGCTTCAGGCGGTCTTTGAAGTCGGCGCGCAGTTTCTCAATTTCCTGCTGCAGCGAGCGCCGCTCCGAGTGAGCCTGCTTGAAGAGTTCCGCTGCCTTTACAATTTTTTCTTCCAGTTTGCCAAGGTGATCGATGGATTCAGTCATAGTGGGTCCGAAGTCGAAAGTTGTCATCTCAGAGTTTACATCAAGAGAGTGATTCTCTCCTGCCCCTTTGTGGCTAAGTTCTCAAACGAGCTCCGAGAGATTCCAGCGCGGCCAGTACGCGCTTGCTCAGACCCTCCACCTCCTGGCTGGTTAAGGTCTGCGTCAAGCTCTGAAAAGTGATGCGCATCAAAAGACTGTAATGACCCGCGGCGATTTTTCCCTCGGGCATGCGGTCCACCGGGCGAACTCCCTGGATGCCCTCGAGTGCGAGGCCGCGAACCGCCTGCTCAATGCGCTCGTACGAGATGCCCTGCGGAACGAGCAGCGAAAAATCACGCTCGACCGCGGGAAATTTCGAGAAGGGAGTGAAGTGCAAACTCCGCAACTGCGAGGCCAACAGGCGCTCCAAATCCACCACCGCCACCCAAGCCGTATCGCGGAGTTTGTAGTCGCGCGCAATCTCGCCGCTGACTTTTCCAAATTCGGCGAGCCCCGCGGCCTGGTCGGAAAACCTGCCGCACAAGCCGGGTTCGAAATAGGATGCCGAGCCGGGCTCGAACTTCAACCTGCCATTCTCGAATGAACCCAAAAGACTCTCGAGATCGCCTTTCAGGTCGAAGAAATCGACGGGCTTGGGGGTTTCGTCAAGAGGCGTCGGGCGGCGGTGTCCGCTCAATCCAAGAGTAAGGACGCGATCTTCTTCAGGCAAGCCTGTCGCCGGATTGCGAATGTCGGCATAAGTTCTTCCCACTTCGAACAATCGCAGATCGTCGCGGCCGCGGTCCAGATTCCAGCGCAGGGCGCGAAGCATGCCGGGGACAGGCGTGGAGCGCATGGCAGAAGCTTCCTGGCTCAGCGGATTCTGAAGGACAACCGGAGGGCGGTCCGTGAAGCGGGCGTTTTCCGCCGGGTCAACCATCGAGTTGGCGATGATCTGGCGATACCCCAACGCGACCAACACCTCGGTGACGGTCAGGTCCTTGTCGCGCCGCGTGTCCCGTTCGACGCTCGGCGGGGCCGGGCGGACGCGCTGGGGCAAGTGATCGTAGCCGACTACGCGCGCGATTTCCTCAATGAAATCGACCTCGCGGGTGAGGTCAAGCCGCCAGGAAGGAGGCGTGACGCGCCAACTGCTTCCGCTCTCGCTTTCCACACCGCACCCCAGAGCACGCAGAATGTAGGCGACATCTTCTTGCGGCGTGTCGCTACCGAGGATGCGCAGGATTTCGCTGGCGCGCAGGGTGATTTGCCGCGCGGCGAATGGGCGCGGGTGTACATCGATGACGCCGGGCAAAACATTTCCACCGGCGAGTTCGGCAATCAGAGCTGCGGCACGGTCCAGGGCGCGTGGGGCCATCTCGACATCAGCCCCGCGCTCGAACCGGTGCGATGCCTCGGTGTGCATCCCGAAAGATTTGGAAGTGCGGCGAATGGAGGCAGGCTCAAACCACGCGCTCTCCAGAAGCACCGATCGAGTCGCCTGCGAAATCTCGCTCTCCTCTCCACCCATCACGCCCGCGAGTGCCACGGGCCGTTGGCCGTCGGCGATCACCAGATTCTCCGCGGTCAGGGTGCGGCCCACTCCGTCGAGGGTCTTCAAGTGCTCGCCCGGGCGTGCGCGCCGCACGATGATCTTTTTGTCGCGCAAGCGCCCGAGGTCAAAGGCGTGCAGAGGATGGCCTAGTTCCATCAAAACGTAGTTCGTGATGTCCGCGACGTTGTTGATGGGGCGCTGGCTCACCGCCTCCAATCGCCGCGCCAGCCACTCCGGTGAGGGCTTCACTTGAATGTTTTGAATCACGCGGCCGCAGTAACGCGCACAAAGATCGGGCGCCGTGATCTCGATGGAAATTTCACTGCCCGCCGGCGCGCCCGATTCCTTCACCGTGGTCGCGAAGGGTTTGAGCGGCTTGCGGTAGAGCGTGGCTGCCTCGCGCGCCACGCCGTAATGGCTGAGCAGGTCCGGGCGATTGGTGGTGATCTCCAGATCCAAAACCCAGTCATCGTTGAATGCCGAGACAGTCTCCGCGCCAAGCCCCAGCGCTTTCAGATCCCTCAGGAGTCTCTTGGGGTCGGCCGTGACGGCAACGAATTCCTTTAACCAATTTAAGGAAATTTTCATTGTGGACTAGCTGTCCGTGGTCAGTTGTCCGTTGTCCTTTGCCACGGACGACGGGCGACTGACACCTGACAATTCCTATCAAAACTGCTCCAAAAATCTTACATCTCCCTGGAAAAAGAGTTGAATATCATTAATGTTGTAACGCGCCATGGTGAAGCGGTCGATGCCCAGGCCAAACGCCCAGCCCGAGTAGCGCTCAGGATCGATGCCGCCGTTCTTCAACACGTGCGGATGCACCATGCCGCAGCCCATCACCTCAATCCATCCGCTCTCCTTGCAGGTGCGGCAACCCCTGCCGTCGCAGACGTGGCAACTGACGGCGACCTCGCCGCTCGGCTCGGTGAAGGGAAAGAATGAAGGAGTGAAACTGGTGCGGGTCTTTTCCCCGAAAAACTTTTTGGCGAAATAATCGAGCGTGCCTTTCAAATCGGCGAAGGTGATGTCCGTGTCGACGGCCAGTCCTTCCACCTGGTGGAACATAGGCGAGTGGGTCGCGTCCGGATTGTCGTGGCGATAGCACTTGCCCGGCGTGATGATGTAGAGCCCGCCTTGCCCACCTTCCCGCACGAACTTTTCCATGGCGTGAATCTGCACGGGCGAGGTGTGCGTGCGCAGCAAAGTTTTCGAGTCGATATAGATGGTGTCGAAATCGTCGCGCGCCGGGTGCGTCTCGGGAATGTTGAGCGCGTCAAAATTGTAATAGACCGATTCAATCTCCGGCCCCGTTTCGATTTTGAATCCGAGGCCGAGAAATATATCTTCGATCTCGCGTTGCACGCGAATGATGGGGTGGATGGACCCGAGCGAGCGGCGGAGGCCGGGAAGCGTGAGGTCGGATGGCAACTCTGCTTCTGCGCTCAAGAGTCTGAGCTTTGGGGCCGCGCCCCTGACAATCATAACCGAGGCGATAATTTCATCGACCTCGAGCCCGTGACTCGAGGAGGCGCTTAAACGAAGGGAGTTGAATTTTTTGCCGACTGCTGCCTTTAGTTCTCTTGGAGCAGGTTTCAGCCAGTTTTCATCGATTCTTGTCAAAATTCCATTCTTGCGAGCGAGCCACCGGTCCCGCAGCGCCTTCGCAAGGTTGAGCGGTTCAGCCCCCTGTGCTGATGCTCGCTCCACCACAAGCAGGCGCTCCTGTTGCATAGCAGCACCCACTTCCTTAAACAATTCTTCGACGCCGGCGGCGTCCTTCACGCCGAGTTCCTGAAGCGTCTTGCCAATCTTCTCGTCGATGGTCATCGATGTAGGGGATAGCCACGGGCATTCCGTTTTGTGGGATGACCGTGGGTTGGAATTTGACGCGCGGATATTTTGCAAAACGGCCAGGAGCCCACGGTTCATCAAAGAACGATGGACCGTCGCTACTTCGTCCGCCCTGCACTACTCTTTTGGTTTTGGACTGCCGGCTGCCGACGGTGAACTGCCCACTGCACTTTTCACCTTCGCCACCAGCTCCGCAAATCCCGCCGCATCACGCACTGCCATTTCGGACAGCATTTTCCGGTCGAGGATGATGCCCAGCTTTTTCAGCCCGAAAATAAACTGACTGTAGGTGAGCTGGTTCAGCCGGGTGGCTGCGCCGATGCGGGTAATCCACAGACGGCGGAAATCCCGCTTGCGCCGTTTGCGGTCGCGATAGGCGAACCGTCCGGCACGATCGGCGGCCTCCTTCATGGAGCGATAGAGCTTGCTCTTGGTGAGGAAATAACCTTTGGTGAGGCGGGCGAGCTTCTTCCGTTTGGCGCGGCGCACAGTGCCGCGCTTAACTCGAGGCATGGGGTTTTCTCCTTTCGAGAGAATTTCGGGGCAGTAAAGCTCCGCGCCTTGCGGCGTAGAGCGAAGGCACCCAGCCATTGGCCTGCCTGCGCCCGTCGAAAATCAGGTGCTAGATATTGGGGGCTAGGCGTTAGGTCGAGGATTCTTCATTCGAACACTTCACCCAATTTAATATTCCCGAAACCTAACACCTAGAACCTATCTTCCGTAGGGCAGCATCCTCTTGATGTGCGGAGCGTCTGCTGCCGAAACCGTCGTGTTCTGATCCAGCTTGCGTTTTTTCTTGCTCTTCTTGGAAGTCAGAATGTGGCGGGAAAATGCGTGCCCGCGAACAATCTTGCCGCCGGAAGTCAACTTGAAGCGCTTGGCGGCGCCTTTATGAGTCTTCAATTTCAACTTCACTTTAGCCTTGGCCAACTTCAACCTCCCGAAGATTCTGTTGCGCCTGTCGTCTTTGGCGCGACTTGAGTGGACTCGGCCCCCTCTGTCGTTCGACCGGGGGTAGGCGTTGTACTGACGGGTGCCTTCACATGCGCCACGTCGGTTGGGTGGGCAGTACCTTCACCAGATTTAGGGCGTGCCGACGCTGAGCCGCCCGATGCATGAGCCTGCGGCTTGCCCGAGCCTTGCGCCTTGGGGGACGCGCCTTTGCCGCCCGTCTTCTTGGGCGCAAGCACGGCCGTCAAATTCGGCCCCTCCTGCTTGGGCCGTGACTCGACCAGCCCTACTTCTCCGACATCGGTAATTAGGCGCTGCATCATGTTCCAGCCCAGCTCGCGATGAGCCATCTGACGGCCCTTGAACATAATGGTTGCTTTGACCTTGTCGCCTTCTTTTAAGAACTCCAGAATGTGGTTCCGCTTGACGCCGAAATCATGCTCTGAGGTCTGCGGGCGGAATTTCACTTCCTTGAGTTCGATCGATTTCTGATGCTTCTTGGCCTCGTGCTGCCGTTTACTGAGTTGGTAGAGAAATTTGCCGTAATTGATGATGCGGCAAACCGGAGGATTCGCGGTGGGCGAAACCTCCACCAAGTCCAAACCTTGTCCGCGCGCCATCTTCAAGGCATCCACCGGGGTCATGATACCCAGTTGTTTGCCTTCGTCGTCGATCACCCGGACTTCTTTCGCGCGAATCCTTTCGTTGATACGTGCAAATCGATCAGCGATAAATCTTCCCTCCCGGCCCGCGGGGGCCTCCAACCAACAAGGGTCAGCAGTTAGGTCTTATTGACAAGGGGCAATCTCAGGACGAATGACGCAGTCATGTTGAACGCTGCTCGCCTCTCTTGACCACTGACAACCGACCAATTACAACTGACTACCGTGCCAAGAAGCTTACCACTTCACAGCCCGCGTGTCGATAAGCCGCCGCACCCAGGGGATTAATTCGCTGAGCGGCTGGAACCCGGCGTCCCCGGTGTCCCGCTTGCGGACCGCCACGCCTTGCCCTTGCATTTCCCGGTCTCCCACCACCAGCATGAGCGGAACTTTTTGGAGTTGCGCGTCTCTGATGCGGGCATTCAGCTTTTCGTTGCGGTCGTCGATGTGCACGCGGATTCGGGCGTCGCGCAAAGATTGCACAACCTGCCGCGCGTACTCCGCGTGCTTCTCGCTGATCGGCAACACGATTGCTTGAACCGGAGAGAGCCACAACGGGAAGGCTCCCACATAGTGCTCGATCAGGACGCCGAAGAAGCGCTCCATGGACCCTACCAGCGCGCGATGCACCATCACCGGTTGGTGAGTATGCCCATCCGCGCCTACGTATTCCAAGCCAAAGCGTGCGGGCAGTGAAAAGTCGAATTGCACAGTGGTCAATTGCCACGGGCGGCCGACCGCGTCCACCAGCTTGATGTCAATCTTCGGCCCATAGAATGCCGCTTCGCCCACCATGCGCTTGTGAGGGATGTTGCGTCGTTCGAGTGCCGCGATCAAACCGCGCTCCGCCATTTCCCACTGCTGGGCCTCGCCGGAATACTTGGCGCGATTTTCCGGGTCCCAAACGGAAAGTTCCACTTCGTATTTGTCGAACCCAAAAGTTTTCAGAACGAGCAGCGCGAAGTCGACGCATTTGCCCACTTCATCTTCAATCGATTCGGGGGTGCAAAAGATGTGCGCGTCGTCCTGGGTAAATCCGCGCACGCGCAGCAAGCCGTGCATCACGCCGGAGCGCTCGTAGCGGTACACCGTTCCAAACTCCGCCAGGCGCATGGGCAACTCGCGATAGCTGCGGCGGGCGTTCTTGTAAATCAAGATGTGCCCAGGGCAGTTCATCGGCTTCAACTGGTATTCCGCGTCGTCCAGCACGATGGGCGTAAACATGTTCTCGCTGTAAAAATTCGCGTGCCCGCTGGTTTTCCACAAATCGAGCCGCGCCACGTGCGGCGTGAAAACCATGTCGTAACCCTGGCGCAATAGTTCGTCGCGCAGGAAATCCTCAATCTCTTTGCGGATCAGCCCGCCCTTGGGATGCCAGAAAATCAAGCCCGGACCCGCGTCGTCCTGAATGCTGAACAGGTCGAGCTCTTTGCCGAGGCGGCGATGGTCGCGCTTCTTGGCCTCTTCAATCTGCGTCAGGAAAGCTTCCAGATCCTTGGGCGAGAAAAACGCCGTCCCGTAAATGCGCTGCATGGGATGCGAGTGTTCATCGCCCTTCCAGTGCGCGCCCGCCACGCTCAGCAGTTTGACGGCCTTGATGCGCCCTGTGGATGGAATGTGCGGGCCGCGGCAAAAGTCCAGAAACTTTCCGGTCTTGTAGGCGGAGAAAACAGGTTCCGCTTTTTCCTCGATCAGCTCGCACTTCAGGAACTCGCCCATCTGCCGGAAAAGTTTCAAGCCATCTTCCTTGGGATAATAAACGCGCTCGTAAGGGATGTCCGCTTTTGCGAGCTCGTGCATCTTGGCTTCAATACGGGCGAGGTCGTCCTCGGTGAAAGGTTTCTCGCGGTTGAAGTCGTAATAGAAGCCAGTGTCCGTGGGCGGACCAATGCCGGGATGCGCGTCCGGGAAAAGTTCGAGCACCGCGGCAGCCAGCAGGTGCGCGGATGAGTGGCGATAGATGGTGAGGCCTTCCGGGCTCGACGGCGTGATGAACTGGATGGGCGCGCTCTCTTCAATCGGAGTGGCGAGGTCCACCATGCGGTCGCCCACCTTGGCCGCCAGAGAATCTGAGGCGAGCCGAGGTCCGATTGACTTCGCAACTTCCAGCGCCGTGATGCCCTGAGGGAATTCCTTCTTGGCTCCGTCGGGGAAGGTGATTTGAACGTTCGACATTCCTGAGTTCCGCTTCCGCTCTCCTAATGAGGGTCTCTAAAAATAGCAGATGGGAGCACCCTCGGTCAAACGCGAGCACGCCACGGATCAGTGGGCACGAGGGGCGCAGGAGCCCGGGCAATGGCCGAGGTGAATTCCGGGATAGCTGGTTCGGAGCATTCTGACCAGAGGCACATGGGGGCCTGGGTCGGTGAAACCACTACATATAGTATGAGATTTAAGCATGACCACAACCCACAGTATTTCGAGGGTTTTTCGGGCCCCCTACCCAATCGCGCCGCAAGGCCCAAGCTGTCACGGAGCTAGCATTCAGCGCAAGTCGAAGAGGGGGAGCAGGGAGTCGGAAAATAAGGCGTGCAAGTCTCAGGAAAAAGTTTGTCGTATTAGCGAAGCCAATGCTCCATGCGCTCAAGCCGGAACTGGTCAGCCTCATTTCCAGCGAATTCGGAAATTCCAGCTGTCGCATCAAAGGGCTCTCGCCAACAACCCCATGCCGCTTTTCCTTGCGCGATCAGCTCCGAGCATGTTTGGAAGCGAAGGTTTTGTCTTTACTGAAGATAAAGAGGTCATCCAGCCGCATTCTTTTCAGCATATCCACAACGCGCCGGCCGGCCGAAACCAGCACCAGCCGCCCGCCCGCTCCTTGAATCAGGGCACGCGTCGCCACCAGGGCACCCACTCCGGCGCTGTCCGCGTAAGGCACATCGGCGAGGTCGATGATCAGGTCTTTTCTGCCTCCGTCCAACATCTGGTGGACATCTTCGCGCAATTCGTCTGCAACCCACGGCATGGCCAGCGGACCGTCGAGATCGAACACCACGTAGCTGCCCACGTGCGTGAAATGAAGGTCGGTATCGTAATTCCCCGCGAGCATAATTGCCGATCTATCGAAGCTGGCAGGCACGTGGATGTGCATAGTTATCCCTCCTTCCCGCCCATTCCGTGTGCAAGCGGCATGCCACCGCGGCTATTAAATTGAAACGAGGCGGGTTAGCGAATCGGCCGCCGCAATCGATTCGAATTATTTCGTCCGAACGGTGCAATTCTTTCCCCTCGGGGCGCAATTTCTGCCCGGGGCTGGGGATTGAAGGCAGGGACTAAGTGCTGGGTGCTTGGGACTGGGGATTGAAGACAGGGGCTAGGTGCTGGGGAAAATGATAAGTCGCAAATCACCACTACTGTCCGGTCATTGAATTCGAATTTCGTTCTAACTTACTTTGGGTCATAGACTTGATGTTACAACTAACTGTTTTCGATTTGAATTCCAGAGGTGTTTTTGGCCATCCTTTCCGGGCATTCGGGGAGGGTGTGGCA
>JBGPCF010000183.1:0-10704 GCA_041481635.1 Terriglobia bacterium
GCAATTTTGACCAGACGTGTGTGCCAAACTGAACCGACCTGCGGATGACCGCCGGGGTATAAGAAATGCACCGCGAACTGCCAGACAGGATTTAGTGTGAGGCGTACGCCGGGGGTGCCCTATGTTCGCACGAGCGGTTTCTATCAAGGCGAAGCATGATTGTGAGTCGGAGCTGAACAGGATATTTGAGCAGAAAGTGGTCCCGCGGTTTCAACAGGAAAGGGACTTTCTGGGGCTTCTCGCCTTCATCCTCACGGATGGAACGCAAGCGCTCTCATTAAGTTTTTGGGATCAAGAGAAGAGCGCAGAAGCAAACTGCCCTGCAGACCTCAGCGCGCTGACAGCCCTGGCGGGAGTGATCCAAGGAACTCCGTCGGTTCAAGTCTATTGGGTCTCGCATTCCACATGGCAAACAATGAAGAACATGCAGGGACAAGAAGAAGGAGTCGAAGCGACTCCAGATCTTGAGGTCTATCAATCCTGCGCCACGACCTTTCCAATTGTCGCCCGCACGGTGCATGCCGAACTGAGGTTTCCCGCCAGTGGATAGCCGCGCCCTTGCAGTTCCCTGCTTTGCATGGTCTTGCGCTCAAATGCGCCCGGTCCGACAGTGCGAGTCTTGTGGGGACAGGATATAATACGAACGTACTTGTGGAAACAGAATCTAAGATTCGAAAGGTTGGGTTTCTCGGCGACTACTTGCCGCGCAAGTGCGGCATCGCCACGTTCACAACCGACTTGCTTTCGGCTGTGGCGGTGGAGCACCCCCAATGCCAGTGCTTCGCGGTGCCGGTGAATGACATCGAGGGCGGTTACGATTATCCGGACGTGGTTCGCTTCGAAGTGGTGGAGCAGGATTTGACGTCCTACCAGCGCGCGGCGGATTTCATCAACATCAGCAACGTGGATATCGTTTGTCTTCAGCACGAGTACGGGATTTTCGGCGGGCCTGCCGGCAGCCACGTTCTGGCGCTGGTGCGCGAGCTGAAAATGCCCCTCGTGACCACACTTCATACTGTTCTGCGCGAGCCAAACGCGGACCAACGTCGCGTGATGCAGGAATTGATCGCACGCTCGACCCGCCTGGTGACCATGACCCAGCGGGGCCAGGAGATGTTGCAGGAGATTTACCACGCGCCGCCTGCCAAGATCGATCTCATCCCGCATGGAATTCCCGACATCCCCTTTGTCGATCCGAATTATTACAAGGATCAGTTTAACGTGGAGGGGCGCATCGTGTTGCTCACCTTCGGCCTGCTTTCGCCGAATAAGGGCATTGAACATGTGCTCCACGCTCTGCCGCATATACTGTCAGAGTTCCCCGACGTCGTTTATATCGTACTGGGCGCCACCCACCCCAACGAGTTGAGGGAGAGAGGCGAGGCCTACCGTCTCAGCCTCGAAATCCTCGCCAAAAAGAATAAAGTCGAGAGGAGCGTCATCTTCTACAACCGCTTTGTGGAACTTGAAGAACTGAAGGAGTTCATTGGCGCGGCGGACCTTTACATTACGCCTTATCTCAACGAAGCTCAAATCACCTCAGGGACACTCGCCTACGCGTTTGGCGCAGGGAAGGCCGTGGTCTCGACGCCGTATTGGCACGCGGCCGAATTGTTGGCGGAGGGGCGCGGAGTGCTGGTGCCCTTCGGCGACGACAAAGCCATCGCGCGCGAGGTGATAGGCTTATTGCACGACTCGACGCGCAGGCACGCCATGCGTAAAACTGCTTATAAGATGGGACGTGAGATGGTGTGGAGCAACACAGCGCGGCTGTACATGCGGTCCTTCGAATCGGCGCGGCTCCAGGGGGCGGTGTTGTCCCGGAAGATCTTTGCCACCAAGACGCTCGACCAGCAGCCGCGCGAGTTGCCGGAATTGAAGCTGGACCACCTATCGCGCATGACCGATTCCACCGGGATTTTCCAGCATGCCATCTTCTCAGTGCCCAACTTTTCCCAGGGCTACTGCACGGACGACAACGCCCGGGCATTCATTCTGGCGGTGCTGCTCGACGAGTTGGAAGAGCACCCGGAGCGCGTACGGACACTGGGCACCATTTACGCCGCCTTCTTGAATCACGCTTTCGATCCCAAGACGAAGCGCTTCCACAACCATATGAGTTTCGATCGGCGCTGGCTTGATGATCAGGGGTCCGAAGACTGTCACGCCCGGGCGCTCTGGGCGCTGGGACTGGGCGTGGGCCGTTCGCCACACGGGAGCTTTCAGATCATGGCCGGACAACTCTTTGCGCTAGCGCTGCCGGTGGCGGCGGAGTTCACTTCGCCACGGGCTTGGGCGTTCACCCTCATTGGGATTCACGAATATCTGCGGCGGTTCAGCGGCGACCGCTCGGTCAGTCAAATCAGCGAAACGCTCATCGCACGGTTGATGGACATTTTCGACAGGGCTTCCCACCCGGATTGGCCCTGGTTTGAAGAAGAGTTGAGTTACGACAATGCCAAGCTCGCGCACGCCTTGATTCTCAGCGGACGTGCTGACGGACATCATAGAGCGTTTGACCGGGGCCTGCAGACGTTGCGTTGGTTGGAGGAAGTGCAAACCGCTGAGGATGGCCACTTCCGACCTGTGGGCAGCAACGGGTTTTATCGGCGCGGCGGCGCACGCGCGAATTTCGACCAGCAACCTATCGAGGCGCAGGCCATGGTGTCGGCCTGCCTGGAAGCATACCGGGCCACCTCGGATTCCTGGTGGTACAAACAGGCCCATCGCGCCTTCGACTGGTTCCTTGGGTGGAATGATCTGGGGCGGGAAGTGTACTCCTCCAAGACTGGCGGCTGTCGCGATGCCTTGCATGTGGACCGGGTTAACGGAAATCAAGGAGCGGAATCGACGCTTGCCTTCCTTCTCTCGCTGGCGGAAATGAAGCTCATGCAGAACACCGTCACAGTGTTCAACGAGCCAGCATTGTGACCACGGTCATCCCATGAAAACCATCAACGTCAAACGTACCGACGTCACGCTGCATCCGGACCGCACGCGAGTGTTGGCCCGGCCGTTTCGTCCCATGGGCGCGCAGCGCGCCGTGAAGATCTGCGCGCGCGTCATGGCTCTTCCGGAAAGTGAAGTCCATATGCTGCTGGACCAGGTGCTGGCCGAATTTGGGGACCGCCACCCCAGGGTCCGCGAGTTCTTCAAACGGCAGTTTGACGAGGTCCGCCCCTATTTGCTCATCGGCCAGCGACTTTCCGAAGAACGGGAATTATTACTTGGCGGATATTTCACTCACGAGTTTTCACTCGAAGCCGCGGCGTTATTCAATCCCTCCATCGTGCCGCACCCGAATCAATCAGACGTCCCACCCGGCTCACTACGCTTCATTTTGAGCCTGCGGGCCACGGCCGAGGGCCACATTTCCTCCATCACCTTTCGCGCCGGAATACTGGATGCCAACAACAACATCAAGATTGACGCGCCGGCCCGTTACAGCCTCGAGCCCATGCAAGTGCCCAACGCGACTTACGAAAAGCTCCTTTTCGAGCGGAAACTCCAAGAACTCGGCCTGGCAGGCGATTTCAACCGGCAGGTTCTCAACAGTTTGGGGGACGTCTTCACTTTGAAAGACCTGCGAACCAGCGTCAACAGCGCTGTGAAACAAGCCCCCTTACCTGACCAGAAGACCAAAAGCGTGGCCAGGGAAACCCTGATGCTGGCCCGGTCGAATTACGAAGTGCAATTTGCGCCGGACACGCGATTATCCGAGCGCGTATTGTTTCCCGCCACACCCTCGCAGAGCAACGGGATCGAGGACGCCCGCTTTGTTCTTTTTCAAAATGACGATGGCACGCGGACCTATTACGCCACTTACACGGCTTACGACGGCAGGATGATCCTGCCGCAGTTCATCGAAACTTCCGACTTTCTTCATTTCAAATTCATCACGTTGAATGGCCCGGCCGTGGAGAACAAAGGCATGGCGCTCTTCCCACGCAAAATTAAAGGACTCTACGCGATGCTGGGCCGGCAGGACGCCGAAAACATCTACGTGATGTTCTCCGACCATCTGCACTTCTGGCATACCATGCAGCTTGTCCTGGAGCCGTCGTTCCCGTGGGAATTCATCCAGTTGGGCAATTGCGGCTCACCCATCGAAACCGAAGCCGGCTGGCTGGTGATCAGCCATGGCGTGGGGCCGATGCGGAAGTATTGCATTGGCGCTTTCCTGCTCGATCGTGACGACCCAACCAAAGTCATTGGCCGCCTGCGTGAGCCACTCATCAAGCCCAATAAGGACGAGCGCGAAGGCTACGTCCCAAACGTCGTTTACTCCTGCGGCAGTCTGGTACACGGCGGGCAACTGATTATTCCCTACGGGATGTCCGACTACGCCACAACGTTCGCCACGCTGCCGCTCAACGAAGTTTTGGCCGCGATGGAATAGACCTGCGCCTGCCGGAATGTCGCCCAGCGCGGCAATCATCGAATGCAGCGAAGAGAGATTCTGACCTCCCACCAACTCGTGACTGGCATTCTGCAGCAGTTCCCCGCTGATATAACCGGGCTGAGCAATATTGACCTAACCCACGAGCCGCAATGAACAGACACAAAAATCACGACATCGTATAAACGATGTGCCTCGATTTTCCAGCCAGGACTCGGTTGGCAACATGTCCCATGGGAATATTCAGCTGGTGGAAGTCCGGGACCCTTGAGAGTTATCCCACTGTTTCAGCGGAATAACGAGGCACACGAGGCCGAGGATTCTTACTCGAATGGTATCGATTGAACACATCGCAGGCACCGATCTTTGTTTTGACGGGGCAGAATCGATCGCTCCAAAGCAGGACTGAGGTAACACCAATGAACAGAATAAGTCGATTGAAAGTAGCGGGGATGATTTTTGTCTTATCACTCATCGCCCTCGCAGTTCCATCCGGAGCGAAGGCAGATGAATGGAACAGAAAAACCAAAGTGACCTTTAGCGCCCCGTTCGAGGTTCCGGGCGTGGGAGCGCAAATTTTGCCGGCAGGGACGTATGTGTTTAGGATCATGGATTTGAGTGACCGGCACGTTGTCCAAATATTTAACGAAGCCGGAGACCATGTGTACACAACCATCCTGGCGATCCCCAATTACCGTTTGAAGACCACCAACAAAACTGTCATGACGTTTAAAGAGAGAGCAGAGGGGCAACCGGAAGCGATCAGGGCATGGTTCTATCCCGGACATCAATGGGGCGAGGAATTTGTTTACCCCAAGTCGCGGGCAATTGCATTAGCGAAGGAAGTTAATGCGCCAGTTCTTGCAATGCCTCTGGAAACAGAACCGACCGTCGAAGCTCTGAAAGTAGTCCCGATCGAAGCGGTTAAACCGACGGGAGAAGAGGTTCCAGTAGCCGAGGTTGTTGAGGCTCCCCCGGTGAAAGAAGCTGAAGCCGTAGCCGTGGCTGAGCCAGCTGAAGCTCTGCCGCAAACAGCGAGCCGATTGCCCTTCTTGGGATTATTCGGACTACTGTCTGTGAGCGCGGGTGTGGGACTCTCTCTCATACCGAAGCGAGCTGCTTAGTTTAGTAAAGACGATCCCCGTTGGACTCCGCAAGGTAAGGGGGGATGGTATGTGAGTATCATCCCCTACCCTCATGCGGTTGGACTAAGACAGTGTCGTGTTGAAAGCGATCAACGACTCTGGCTGGGTGTGAAAATGTTCATCTTCTTTGAATGCGCCGCTTGTGTGCTCGCGGCAATCATCGTTGCAACGCTGGCGGTATTGGCTTGCGCGATAATCATGTTGCTCAACGCGGGACGCGGTATCATGGAGCGTAAAGTGCATCAACTCATGCAGGGCGCCTCTTGGCTGCCGGGCATGGGGGTGCGTGGCCAGGATACGTGAACCATAGTCACACGTGGCATTTCTTACTGAGATTGCGGGTGCGTCCAGTGGATTTTTTGCACATGAGAATAGGTGCTGGCGGCGGCTACCGCGCTGCATGCCGAATTTTGGCCATATTATTCTTCCTGATTGTTCCGCCCTGCATTGCCCAGCCGCAGAAACTCCCCGGCCTCCAGAACCCCAAAACTGATCCCTACACCATCAAAGTAGATGTGGACATGGTTGTTTTGCGCGCAACCGTGGAGAACCACAAAGGCGTTCTTGTTTCGGGACTCAGCCAAAAAGACTTTGAGGTCTACGAGGACGGAGCTCTACAGGAAATCAAGAATTTTAGCCACGAAGATATTCCCGTCACGGCTGGCCTGGTTATCGATAACAGTGGGAGCATGGCACCGAAGCGTCAAGAAGTGATCATTGCTGCCCTGGCGTTCGCCCATTCCAGCAACCCGCTGGATCAGATGTTCGTAGTCAGTTTCAACGAACACGTTCGGTTTGGCCTTCCGGCAAACACGTTGTTCACAGACCAGGCGGGTCAGTTGCAGGTTGCCCTGTCCAGAATGGCCTCAGACGGCGAGACGGCGCTTTACGATGCTGTGGCGGCTGCGCTCGAACATCTGAAGAAAGGGAATCGCGACAAGAAAGTCCTGATCGTGGTTAGCGATGGAGCCGACAATGCCAGCAAACATCATCTAACCGAGGTCATGGCCACGGCTGTACAGTCCGACGCAATTGTTTACGCCCTGGGTCTGTACGAGCCGGATGACCCTGACAGAAACCCTGGGGTCCTGAAGCAGCTTGCCAAGGCCACTGGCGGCGAAGCATTCATGCCGGAATCCATAAAGGAAATAGTTCCCATCTGCGAGCGCATTGCTCGCGATATTCGCAACCAGTACACCATCGCCTATACACCCGCGAATACAAAGCAGGACGGGGCCTATCGTGTCGTACATGTGAAGGCCGGGGCGCCCGGTCAAGGACACTTGTTCGTCCGCACCCGGGCCGGCTACTACGCACCCTCGATACCTCAACCCGTTCCCGCCAATGCAGCCAACCAGGGCAACCGGCCATGAAATTCAAGAAATGGACAATGTTCCGCTCGACACGAACACGATCGGTGCTCCGCTGGTGCCGATATCCCTTTTTAATCCTTGGCCTCTTTGCGCTGGGTTACTATGGCTACGTGTTTCTCGATGCGAAGGCCTACCAGGCATATGAGACCTGGAGATTCCAACAAGCCTTAAAGAGGGTGACTCCTTCTAATGGCAGCAGCGAAACGGTTCATTCATCGCTTCCTGCCGCAGTTCCCCCTGGTACTGAAACCTCCGGGCTTGAGAGTCAGGGCACGGCTGGTCGCGAAGGTTCCACGGTGGGGCGAATCGAGATTAGCAGCCTCGGACTTTCGGTGATGGTACTGGAAGGCACCAATGGAAGAACTTTGCGCCGCGGGGTTGGACACATTTCGGGAACGGCATTGCCAGGTGAGCAAGGCAACATTGGGATTGCGGGCCATCGTGATACCTTCTTCCGGCCGCTTCGGAACATCCATAAGGATGATGAGATAACACTGACAACATTGAAAGGCGTCGACCGCTATCGCGTCGATTCTATCGAGTTGGTCGAACCGAATGAAATGTCCGTGCTCGACAATTCGGGTGATGCCATCCTGACCCTGGTGACCTGTTATCCCTTCTATTTTGTGGGCCCGGCGCCCAAAAGGTTTGTTGTGCGGGCCGCCAGAATCCCTGAGAGGCAAGCTTCACAGTTATTGTCTGAGCCTCCTGCGAAGTCGGCCGTAACTGCGGATCCTCAATAATTTTCCCTCGCGCCCAAACAGTTGCTCTTCGCACCATAAACTGGAGTGTGCAATTTTGACCATAGTGTTGTTCTCTTTTGAACAGACGCGCGAAGGCGCCTCAAGTAAAAAGGTAATGGCGTTAGATCTCAACCCAACCACAACCGAGGCGGAGCCAGAAATTTCAGAGAGTTCGTTGCATGTTTTCCGGCTCCGCCCCCCGCCTCATGTCCCGCTTGTTCCCTAAGAGGCATTTATTCTCGCAACTTTGAGCGGTCGCCCGGTGAACGCCAAGATTGCACCCTGAATCACTTCCTCAAACCCTGTGCGGGGTAAACCGAAGTGTTCAATTTTGACCAAACAGGTGAGCAGGAATGAACTGACGCGCGCTCCCTCCTTGAGTAAAAACATTGTCGGACCGTAGTTGATGGTCGCTGGCGATCTCTCACAACACGACGGGGTGAGACGAGCAGTAGTTTGATCCTCAAACGGAAAAGGCGGCAAAGCAAATGGGACTGATGGCATCGACCGAGCGGCGTTCGGGGGACACGATCGAGACCGGGGCACTCGCATCCTGGCATCACTCGCAAGATGATGGAGTTGCGGTGACCGACGAAAATTTGATGCAGCGAATCAGGTCCAGGGACGAAACCGCCCTGGCCATTCTGTATCATCGACACGCGGACATGGTTTACTCCGTGGTTCGCCCTATCCTGACAGACGAGGGTGCGGCGAGGGACATCATTCCCCACATCTTCTACCGCATTTGGTTGAAGACCAACGATTTCAAGCCCGGGGTTAGTACCATGCCAGGATTTCTGATCGTTATGGCACGGAAATGCGCCTTCGACCAATTGCTGAGTCGCGGGTTTGAGAACGGCGGCCTGCTGGGGGCAGATCGCAGCGTTCCAGCCTTCAATGTCGAGTTAATGACAAGGGTGAGGAAGACCGTGGCGGACCTGCCTCGCTCCGAGCGCGCCCCCGTGGAGATCAGCGACTCTGGAGCAGCGAATTGGGATCAGAAGGACCGCCACGCGGAGCAACTTATTGACGCCATCAAAGCCAAAATTCGAGCTGCCTTGAAATCCCTGAGGGAACTGACTTTGGTGGCACTTCACTCGGGTGAACAAGGCAAGCAGGAAAAATCATGAAACCAGCCCGAGGAGCGATGAAGAAGGAATATTTCCAGATTCATGGGAGATTTCAGCATGTCAGGAAGAAACACACCCATCTTTGGAATTTATCCTTATTACTCAAGCGTCAAGCATGCCGTCGAGGCGTCGCGCGCAGCCGGATTTCGGAACACGAACATCTCTGTATTGTTTCCGAAAAACGCGGGGTCAATGAATTTCGCCCGTGAAGTAGCGGCGAAGCTTCCCGGAGGGGTCATGGGAGGCGCGGGAACTGGTGCGGTGGTGGGCATCGCCTTGGGGTGGCTGGCGGGTTTCGGCGCTTTGTCGATCCCAGGTCTGGGGCAAGTAATCGGCGCCGGCCCGATCATGGTCGCCCTCGCAGGCGTAGCGGTGGACGGCGCGATAGGCCGGATAGCGGCCGCGCTAATGGGTATGGGGATTCCCGAATACCTTGCCAAACGCTATGAGGGCCGGGTGAAAGATGGCGGAGTTCTCGCATCCGTACATTCCGACGATTTGATTTGGGCGAAGCGTGCCAGAAAGATCCTGGCGCGCACCGGCGCGCAAGTCATCACCTCATCCGGAGAAGCCAAAGCCGATTACGCGCAGAGCGATGTGCCGCGAGCGCAAAGCGTAACTGGTAACGTGAGGATTTAATAGAGCAGGTCGCCGGGACCCTGCGGATCGGGCTGTAAGAGTGTTGGAAGTTGGTGGCGGTTGTTCATCAAGCTGCCCATGACAATCAGCGTAAACCATTTTCCCTCTTGACCTGAAAACAGACGGCCCTTGTCGAGAAGCTGTACAATACATTCAATAAGGTCGTCACGCTTGAGACTCTAGGCCAGCAAAAACAGTGGCCATTTTGGCTGTCGATCGTTTCTTGTTGCCTGCCGATGAACGGACGAGGATTCGAGGAAGAACTACACGGGATTCGACAATGGAAATCCCAGTTAACAAGCTCGACGGGGGTTGGAACATGTCCGCGCAACACCACGATTCTGTCGTTCTTCACGACGCCGCTGGCAAGCTCGATGTCTTCACCGAGGTCCAGCGCAAAGAGGCTCTGCTCAAAGCGGGGGCCCTGCAGAACGCGATTTTCAACAGCGCCAACTTCTCCAGCATCGCCACCGATGAGAAGGGCGTCATCCAGATCTTCAACGTCGGCGCCGAGCGCATGCTCGGCTACACGGCCGCCGAGGTGGTGAACAAGATCACCCCCGCCGACATTTCCGATCCGCAGGAAGTGATTGTGCGCGCCGAGGCATTAAGCACCGAGCTCGGCACGCCGATCACGCCGGGCTTCGAGGCCCTGGTCTTCAAGGCGGCGCGCGGCATTGAGGACATCTACGAGCTAACCTACTTCCGCAAGGACGGCAGCCGTTTCCCGGCAGTGGTGTCGGTCACGGCGCTGCGCGACGCCAAGGACGTCATCATCGGCTATCTCTTGATCGGCACCGACAACACCGCGCGCAAGCTGGTCGAGGAAGAGCAAAAAAAGTCCGATCAGCGGCTGCGCGACCAGCACTTCTACACGCGCTCGCTCATCGAATCCAACATCGACGCGATGATGACCATCGATCCGCGCGGCATCATCACCGACGTCAACAAGCAGATGGAGGCGCTTACCGGCTGTACCCGCGACGAGTTGATCGGTGCGCCATTCAAGGGTTACTTCACCGATCCGGAGCGGGCGGAGGCCGCGATCAAGCGTGTGCTGAGCGAAAAGTCGGTCACCGACTACGAGCTGACGGCGCGAGCCCGCGACGGCAAGCAGACGGTGGTGTCCTACAATGCGACCACCTTTTACGACCGCAACCGCACCTTGCAGGGCGTCTTCGCCGCGGCGCGCGACGTCACGGAGCGCAAGCGCGTGGAGGCGGAATTGCAGCAGGCCAAGGCCGCCGCCGAGAGCGCGAGCCGGACCAAGTCGGA
>JBGPCF010000184.1:0-10670 GCA_041481635.1 Terriglobia bacterium
AAACTTCTGGGTGGACCCTGCCACAGACACGTCGTGAGATCCAACGCCTGTTGTTTACCTGGACCGGCGAGTGCGCGTATTGTGGCAGCGTAATTCGCAAACGAAACCGTCCGCCTTAACTTAACGTAGTAGTATTAGGTACCGGGGTTCGGGAGTCGGGTGTTGGACGTCGGGATTCGTGTCTCAAGGTTTGGGGTTGGGTCTTTCATTTCCGGATTTCGATTTTCCAGTTTCGCTCATCCAGTTTCGAGGTCCCGCTCCGACGGGCGTAGTGCGCCAACAGCAGCAGGATGGATAGTTAAGAACTCAGACGTGCGCTACCGCCTCTGGTCGGCCCAGGCGTTCTGCCAGGGGGTATAGGCGGCGCCGTAGGTTTTCTCCTCTTCGCCGGGGGTTTCGTGGACGAACTTGATTTTGGCGGCGGTGAAGATGTTGGCGCCCCCTGGCGAGCGCGGGAGGGCCACTTCGATACACCAGTCGACGCCGTAGTGTTTGCGGCTCTTGAAGCGGAATCCGCCGCGCGAGACGTCCTGAGTCTTGACCACTTCTTCCCACGCCTGTGGATCGAGGATCAGGGCTTCCATTTGGATTTCAAGGCGGTGGTGCTGGCGGTCGTCGCGGGTGCGCTTGGGCGGTTCGGGCTTACTGGCGGAAGCCTCGTCGGGCTCGGGGAGTTCCTCCTGAGCTGTCAGCCAGGCCTCTTTCCAGAGGGTGAACTCAGTGCAGCGCTTGCAATGACGCCACACGCTGCGGCTGCGATTGAGCACTTCCGTCTCCAGTTCGTTGAGCACGACGATCTCGCGGCGTTTGCACTGGACGCATTCGAGCAGAACTCGCCCCACCGCGGAGTCCTTGGGTTCGTAAGGGGGGAATTCGATGCCCCATATTATGCTCGCGTCGGCGGTGAGCAACTCGATGCCGTAGTGCGCGACCGAGGCGTCTTCCCGAATGCACCCGATGACGCGCGCCTCCGCTTCTTCATCGGTCATGAGTGAGTGGACGCTAATGTTGATCTGGGGCGCGAGCTTTCGCCGGAGGAGGATTTTCGCGCCGTAGCGCGCGATGATGATAGTCTGGGCGGGCTCGGTGAAGGTGTTGCCGAAGACATCCACGCCGCTCACCACCAGCGGAATCTGCACAGTGATCCGGTCGCTCCGGCGTTGCTTGAATCCGTTCACGTCATTCCTTGATTATGGCAAACGGCCTCGCGCCAGACGGCCCTTCGCCGACGAGCAGCAAATGATTATAATAGTACCGCAACCGCGGTTTCAAGGTCCACGCAACCTTCGAATCTGGGTGCGCCGGGTCAGGCGGGCCCCTCCCGCGGCGACGCGGCCCTTGTGCAAAATCGCGTCACCGGGTAATCTGCCGTAAGGGCACGCGCAAGGGCCATCGATGAAATGAGAAGAGGTCGCCCTGTCCCTGCCCGCGCCTGTTTCCTCCCGAACGTTTCGCTGATTCACCAGTCTCTTGCGTGCTTGACTCCGAAGCTTTGTCTAATCGCGCGAACTCCAATTCACGGCTACACATAAGTCCTGTGAAACCCTATGGCGCTTTCCCCGGAAGCGGAAGGCGCATGGCCAAAGCGGCATTGTCGAGAAACTGTACGAACTCCGGAGCCGAGACGGATGGGCTGAAAAGGTATCCCTGTACTTCGTCGCATCCGTGCTCCTTAAGGAATGAATACTGAGCCTCAGTTTCAACACCTTCCGCCACCACGCGAATTCCGAGGCTGTGTGCCATGGCTATAATAGCCAGTGTGATGGATGAATCGTCAGCATCCTCGGGCAGAGATCTAACAAACGACTGGTCAATTTTTAAAGCGTCCACCGGGAACTTCTTGAGCTGACCCAACGAGGAGTATCCTGTCCCAAAATCATCAATGGAAATTCGAACTCCCAGTTCGCTGAGCTTTTGGAGTATTAGCTTTGCTCTCGGCACGTCTGACATGATGGCGCTTTCCGTGAGCTCAAGTTCCAAGCACTGCGGCCTGAGTCCGGTCTCATCAAGTAGATCCGACACGACTCTGGAAAGGTCGCCAGAATGAAGCTGTCGGGCCGAGACGTTGACAGCCACGGTCACCGGGGGCAGCCCCACTGCATCCCAAGCCTGCATCTGACGGCAGGCTTCTCTCAATGCCCATTCCCCTATGGGAATGATGAGACCAGTTTCCTCGGCGACGGGGATGAATCTGGCTGGAGACACAGAACCTAGTCCCGAGGTGCTCCAACGCAGCAGAGCCTCAGCTCCGGCGAGGAGTCCGGATCGAGTTTCGACCTTGGGTTGAAAAAAAAGCTTCAGCTCCCCTTGCTCGATGGCCCGGCGTAGCTTGACTTCCACATTCATTCGTTCGATGGAGACCTGCGTCAGCGATTCCGTGTAGAATTCGAAAGTATTCTTCCCTTTCTGCTTGGCATGGTACATGGCCGAGTCGGCGTTTCGGAGGAGCGTCTTGACGTCATCCCCGTCGGAAGGGTATACGGCAATGCCGATGCTCACCGTGGCAAAGAAGTCCTGGCCTCCAACCGGGAATGGTTCGCTCAGCGCACCCATGATGCGGCGTGCAACGAGCGACGCATCCTGCTCCTGCTGAAGGTTGGTGAGGACCAATATGAATTCATCACCGCCGAACCGAAAGATCGAAGTGCTGGAGCTTTCCTTGCCCGCCCGGCCCAGCAAGTCACCTCCTCGAATGCATCCTGAAAACCGGTCGGCGACTTGCCGCAACAGGTCATCCCCGGCGCCATGCCCCAAAGAGTCGTTGACGTCCTTGAAGTTATCGATGTCAAGAAAAAGCAACGCAAGCGGCTTTTCGCTTCTACGCGCATGCCGCATGGCCTGGGTGAAAAGTTCGGAAAACATCTGCCGATTGGGAAGGCCCGTCAGTCCGTCATAGTAGGCCAGAGATCGTATCTTAGCCTCAGCCTGCCGACGCTCCGTGACATCCTGCACTGTCCCTACCACATGCTCTGGCTTGCCCTGATCGTTGTGGCGAACGTCGGCCTTTTCCACGACGACGCGTACCGTTTGATCTGGCAGGAGAAGCCTGTACTCAATCTCGTATTTCTGCTCGCCCTGCAAGGTGGCTGTGAACAATTGACTGACCTGATCGCGATCCACAGGATGAATGGCCTTGACCATGTCCTCACGATTTGCTGGGCGGTCCCCCTGCGCCAAGCCTAATATCCTGCAGACCTCGTCAGAGAACTCCCATCTGCCTTCAGCCACATACCAATCCCAATGCCCCAATCGGGCCATTTGTTGGGCCTTGGCGAGACGCGCCTCACTATCTTTCAGAGCCCGGTATGTCCGGCTCGAACGCAGCATGTACCGAACGCGGAAGCCCAGGAGCGCCCAATTGATAGGCTTGGGCAGAAAGTCCGTTGCCCCAACCTCAAACGCCCGATGAACCGACTCTACATCCTCGTGCCCCGTAACCATGAGGATCGGAGTGTCCGCTCCCTCCGGTAGACGGCGCAGGGTCGCACAGGCCAGGAAACCGTCCATGTTGGGCATTTCCACGTCCATGAGAACGATGTCGGGCCGGATTTCGCTGAAGCTCTGGACCGCTTTCGATCCGTCTTCGGCCTCCACAACCTCGAATCCGGACTGCTCGAGCGATTCCCGCATCAGTAGGCGTGCGGTTACGTCATCATCCACAACCAGGATCCTTGACGGGGAACTCGGTGTGCTCGAATTAGGCATTTGCAGCTCCTCTCAGTTCTCCTTCTAGCACGGCAACGACGCGTCCATGCTCTGTCTTGATCCGCTCCAACAGCGGTCCCGCTCTCTCAGTAGAATTGGCGCGACCCGCGTCCTCAAGTTCTTTGCTCAAGGACGCGAGCTGTCTGGCGCCCAGATTGGCGCTGCTCGATTTTAGGGAGTGGGCCACTTTGCGAGCTGCGTCAAGATCTCCTTGTTCAAGCGCCTGGTGAAGTTTTTCCAGTGACTCGGCAGAGTTCTGCAAGTAGTTCGAAATCACTTTCGGCAGGAGGGGGGGTGACCCTGGTCGCTGGAGCGCGGCGATGTTCATCAGAGCCTGGCGATCGATGGGGGACTCGCCCGTTGCGCCTTGGGGGGAGGAGGAGACTGGCAACTTAGCTTCTCCTACTGCCTCTGACGGTTTCATCTCCGCGGAGCCAGTGGCAGGCTGCGGCTGATTTTCTGTAGGCGGCCGGGGCAGCAGCCATTTTCTCAGCATCCCTCGGAGCTCATTCTTTGTGAATGGCTTGACTAGATAATCATCCATTCCAGCGGCCAAGCATTGTTCCCGGTCTCCCTCCAAAGCATTGGCAGTAAGGGCGATGATGGGGAGACGAATCTTCGACCTTTCACGCATCTCGTTGCGGCGGATCACCGCTGTTGCTTCGAACCCATCCATGACCGGCATCTGGCAATCCATCAGAACGAGATCGAAAGTTCTTTCCGTAACCGCCTCAACCGCCTCGCGGCCATCCTTCGCCATCTCCGTCCGGCACCCGATAATGTCCAACATGGCCTTGGTAACGTCTTGATTCACAACATTGTCTTCGACAGCCAGAATACGGCGCCGCAAGAGTTCGGCCCCGTCTGCGAGCGATGCGGCTGCGGGCCCTCCGAGGGAGGGGGGGGAGGACTGCAACGTCGCATCTCCCACCGAGTGCATAATGCAATCGTAGAGCTGGGAAAGTTTCACCGGTTTATTGAGAAGGTACTCAATACCCACTTCGCTTATTTGGGAAGGGTCGCATTCGTAGTTTAGGGAACTCATGAGGACAAGGTGCACGTCCCGAATGGCCGGATCCCTCTTGATTGCCCGTGCGAGGTCCAGGCCATTCATATCGGGTAAATGCAGGTCGAGAATGGCGAGGTCGAAGGCGTCCAGCCCAGAAGCCGCGCCGCGGAGCATTTCCTTGGCGTGTGCTGCGCTCCCCACGCTACCCGTCACGATGTTCCAGACTGCCAATTGGTGTCGGAGGATCCCGCGGTGCGTGAGGTTGGCATCCACGATCAATGCTCGCAGACGCTTCGGAACGGGATATCGCAGGCTTACAGCTTCTCCCTTTCCGGTCTTTTGGAGACGCACCGTAAACCAGAAAGTCGAACCTTTGCCGAGTTCGCTCTTAACACCAATTCCACCCCCCATCATTTCCGCTAAGTGCTTGCTGATGGCCAGGCCAAGGCCTGTTCCTCCGTATTTTCGCGTGGTGGAACTGTCCGCCTGTACAAACGAATTAAATATCCGGGCCTGGTTTTCTTGTGAGAGGCCAATGCCCGTGTCGCGGACCTCAAACCGCACCACTGCTTCTCCTTTTGATTCCTCAACGATCTCCGCTCGGATTACCACCTCGCCCCGCTCGGTGAATTTGATGGCATTGCCCACAAGGTTCATCAGAATCTGCCGCAATCTCGCCGGGTCGCCGCCGTACTCAGGGTGCATGTCGGGAGGGAGGGCACAAACCAGCTCAAGTCCCTTCTTGGAGGCACGCTCCGAGAGCAACATCACCAAATCTTCCACCAGGCCGCGCAAGTCGAAATCCCTACTCTCGAGGTCTAACTTTCCGGCTTCAATCTTGGAGAAATCGAGAATGGCGTTGATGATAGCTAGCAACGCCTCGCCGGAGCGTTGGGCGGTCTCTGCAAACCGGCGTTGTCGGTCTGTCAGCTCCGTCCCCATGAGCAACTCGGTCATCCCCATTACGCCGTTCATGGGGGTGCGGATCTCATGGCTCATCGTAGCCAGGAACTCGCTCTTAGCTTTGCTGGCCGCCTCGGCGGCCTCCTTGGCTTTCTGCAGTTCTCGGGTTCGTTTCTCAACCTTATTCTCCAGGTCGCTCCGGAGGGTCCTAATCTGACGCTGGTAATCGCGATGGCTTGAGACCATCTGGTTGAAACTGACGGCGAGTGCAGTGATCTCTTCGGTGCCGGTTACCTTGATGTCCTGATCCTGCTTCCCGGCCGCGACCCCTTGGATGACGGTCACCAGGGCATGTAAGGGGGCTGTGATCCTGCGGGTTACGAGGAGTGTCAGAACGATGCCCAGAAGAATCATGACCATCGCAATGATCAGATCGAGCTCAAGAAACTGCCGCGCCTGCTGGCGCAACTGTTTCTGACTTATCACGACGCGCACGTAACCCAGCAGGGGCGATCCCGACGCGCCGCCTCCTGCGGCGAAAGATTCACCCGCGTCAATGGAGGTCTCGCCCATTACCGGAACGAGGATATCGATAAATGTGTCTCTGTCGGCTTGATCAGTGAAATCGGCGATCGCAATGCCGGCTGCCTGATCAACCCTCTCTCCTTGTCGGCGCGCCGCAATTCCTGGGCCCTCGGGATTGGACTGTTTGCTGATCTTTGAAAAGGGGGGCGACGGTACGTCCAAGAGTGATTCCTGAAAAGTCTTTTGGATTAGGACGTGCCCTTCATAATCTAGGACAGAGACGTAGGCGAAATTCTTGTAAACCGTGAGACTGTTCACTAAGCGGCCGAGGGAATCGCGGTCTTTGGTAAAAATAGCATGCTTGTTAGCGCTGGCGGCCAATTGCGCGAACCTTACACCTTCCTCAACCAACTCTTGGTAGTTGCTGCGGCTCGCCTCATAGAGGAAAAAGCTGGCTATTCCCCCCCCCGCGAACAGAATCAAGAGTATTGAGAGCGAATTGAACTTCGTTGCCAGTTTCATCTTACCGCTCGTGTCTTTCAAGTCCTCTTTCAGGCGTCGCAGCGCCCACAGGCAAACAGGTCCGAGCCGAAGTATTTCGCGGCGAACCTCACTGGCGTTTTCGCCCGTACCGTGCGTTGGAAGCGAGCGGGGTCAATGAGGCGAATGAAGAGGGCGAATCGGTCGTCGTCTCCGTAGTGGGGAATGGAGATCAATAGGAGAACATGATCGGGGTTAGCAGTGAGTCTTTCAGCAAGATGATAGCGTTTGGTTTTCCCAGCCTCGTCGCCGCGGGTTGAAGATCGTTTCGTATAGGTTCTGCACTTATGGGCTTCATCAATAATGATCATATTCCACCGCCGCTGGAACACTCTCTCACGAACATCCTCTTGTTTCGCTTTGCTGTGGCCTTAGGCAGGTGCAACGAAGGCTTTGCCCCCGACGCTCGTCGCAAGAGCTTCAGGTTGATGCAACGATCCTACAGACTCGAGACGTAGTTCAAACATGATCCAGGCTCCGGATAGCCCGGGCGCTCTCAGGCACAGTCCTCGGCACGGCTTAATGCCGATAGTGCGCCCCTTATCGGCACATAGGAATACACCCTCTGGTATGGGCAAGTCAAGTTAGCGTTTCGAGACCCGATAGAGGTAACCGGTAAAGCGTCGCCGGAATGGGCGCACCGGATTTGGCCGGCCCGGTAAGTGGCAAGGACAATGCGCCCCTTTGGGGGCCTAGAGAGACTGGTACTACGTGAGCGTGGCGCTAGCGGGCAGGACGCAACCCGGAAGGCCACGCGAACACAGGCGAACGGCACAGGCCAACCCCTCGCCGGATTACGTCCCCACCGATGTGGCGTCCCGTCGCGTGTGGGGTGCGGAGTGAAATACGCCGGCACCGCGCGTGGCGGCAGGGCGGTCAACACGGAGAGTGAATGAAGGATAAATCGGGGCGAGAGGATTTGAACCTCCGACCTCTTGGTCCCGAACCAAGCGCGCTACCAGGCTACGCTACGCCCCGATAAGGACAGGTACTAGGTGTTAGGGACAAGGTGCTAGGGAAAACTATATTTCGTTATATCGTTGCCTAGTCTCCAGTCCCCAAATCAATGGTCGGGACGGCCAGATTTGAACTGGCGACCCCTTGCACCCCAAGCAAGTGCGCTACCAGGCTGCGCTACGTCCCGTTAAAGTCAATGACGCGTGGCAGGTTATAAGCGACGAGCCCTGGAAAACAATGGAGAAGATATCTCCCCAGCTGGTCACTAGTCACTGATCACTCGTCACAGGTGTCATTTGACGCTAACATTTCGAAGAAAGGATTGTCAAGATACCCTGCAGCTCACGCTTGATGGCGCGCAAGTGCTGGCCGTCGAGCGAAGCTCCTTCGTGCGGTTTATCGTGCCTGGTAGTTTCCGGCGCACTCTCTGCTTCGCTGCCGATTTCCCCCGAGAGTTGTTTGCGCGCCCCAGCGATGGTGAAACCTTCCTCATAAAGTAGGCGCTTGATCTTGAGCACCGTCTCAAGATCCTCCCGGCTATAAATGCGGCGCCCCGCGCTGCTCTTCTCCGGCTTGAGAGTGGGAAACTCAGTTTCCCAGTAACGAAGCACGTGCGCCTTAGTACGCGTCAATTCGCTGACTTCGTTGATCCGAAAAAACGGCTTATCGGGAATGGCGACCTCAGCAGAACTCGAGCGCGCGTGGCGCGACGCTTGGCTGCGCGGCATAGGATCCTTGGGGACCGGCAAACACACAGCCCCAGCCCATCTTAGAGAAGCGCAGGGGGACCGTCAAGCGCCAGCCGCAATAGAATTACTTTCGCCCCGTAACGCTGAGGTATACTTGCAACCTTCCCCCGCAAGAGAATTCAAGGCGCGGAGGGGGAAGTAAATCATCCGGGCAATTCCACGCCATGAAGGAGCCGGGCGGCCATGCGAAAGCTGATTATCGGGATCGATGTGGGAGGCACGAAAGTCGCAGGGGGGCTGGTGACGCTGAAGGGCCGCCTTGTGGGCTCTGCCATCGTGCCCACGCATGCCGACGAAGGCTTTAAGGTTAGCTACGGCCAAGTCGTTCAACTGATCGACAGCCTGATCCATGAAGCGCACGGCAAACATAACATCCGGGGCATCGGGATTTGCGCCCCGGGCCCGCTGAATTGGAAAACCGGCGTGGTGGTGAACGCACCCAACCTGCGCGGGTGGCGCGACGTCAAGCTCGCGCAAAAACTCGCCGACCATTTTGACTTGCCCGCCAAAGTGGAAAACGACGCTAACGCCGCGGGACTCGCGGAAGTTCTCTTCGGAGCCGCCGTGGGTCTACGCGATGTTTTCTATGTCACCATTTCCACCGGCATTGGGACGGGCATCATCATCGACCGCAGGATTTATCATGGCAAGAATGGCGTGGCGGGCGAGGGTGGACACATTTCCATCGACTTCACCAGCCCGTACCACTGTGGCTGCGGGACGTTCGGCTGCATTGAGGCTCTGGCCGCGGGACCGGCGATGGCGCGTCGCGCACGGGTGGCTCTCGAGCAGGATTACAAGGCCAAAAGTATCCTGCGCGAAATGTGCCACGGCCAGGTGAGCCGGATCACCCCCAAGATGATCCAGGAAGCGGCGCGCGCCAAGGACCGCATCGCGCAGTCCATCATCGACGATACAGGCTTCTTTCTTGGCGTCTGGTTGGCTGGAATGCTGACCCTGCTCGACCCGGAGGCGGTGGTGATTGGCGGCGGAGTGGCACAAATCGGCCGGCCCCTCTTCCGTAAGATCAAGGAGACTATTCCGCATTACACCATCAATCGCAGTTTTGCCACCAAGACCCCGCTGATTCCCGCCAAGCTGCAAAAACAGGTGGGCGTCTACGGCGCAGCGAGCTTGTTTCTGCCCGGGGGCGAAGAAGCTGAAGGCGGATGGTAGCGTGCTTCCGAACCCAATCCTTCCACAATAAAGGTTAAAAAAAATGGGGGCGCAACCAAAAGATATCTCGCAAAGGCGCAGAGCCGCAAAGGTCCGCAAAGAAATTTAAAGAGTTCAGGTTTGCTTTTCTTTGCCCCTTTCCGCCTTTACGAGAAGCTGTTGATTTTTTCACAGCATCAGTATGATGAGAGGTCCATTCGAGGAATCGAGTGTGAGCAAAGAGGACGTCCCAACGGCGATTGTGTTGTTTGGCCACGGCAGCCGCGTGGAAGATGCCAACGAGGGCGTTCGCACCCTGGCACGCCAGATCGAAGAGGCTGGCCCATATCGCCACGTTCGCGGCGCGTTTCTCGAACTCGGCCAACCTGACCTCGCAGGGGCAGTGGATGAAGCTGTGCACGCGGGATTCCAGCGCGTCATCGTGATTCCGTTCTTCCTGACCATGGGAGTTCACCTGCGACGCGACTTGCCCAATCTCGTTGCCCCGCTCAAAAAGAAACACCCCGACGTAGCGATTGAATTAGGCCAATCCCTCGAAGGCCATCCCTTGATGGCCTCGATGATACTGGGGCGCATTCAGGAAGTGGTCGAGGAACTGAAGACTGCTCGCTGACCCAGCCTCAGCGCATATAAATCCCTCCCACCATATCCTGTCAGGCGAGATCAAGCGTGGGCGAATTCGAAGGCAGCGCGCGGTCAGGGAGCCCAAGGATTCTTGCCAGAGTGGGCGCGATTTGCGTCAAGTGGATGCGTCCCAGGATCTTGCCGCGTTGGATGCCCTGCCCCAGCGCCACAAAACAAGCCTCGAGGCCAGGGTGGGATGGCAAGTGGCCGTGTGCGCCATGATCGTCGGCGCTTTCGCACACCAGCGGGCCGTTTGAACGGTCGGAAAAGAGGAAGCCCGGCGCGGCATCGAGAATCAATTCAGCGTCAGGGTCAGCGCCAAGGGTGTGGAGTTTTTCGCGATCCACGATTTCCGCCACCGCTCCGGTCGACGCAATCCGCTTGACCGCGCGCTCCAGCGCCTCGCGATCCTGCCTTGTGGGCGGTTGCAACCAGTAGGCTGCATACGAACCGCCGGCGTGAATCGCTCCCAGCTTTCTCAA
>JBGPCF010000185.1:0-10391 GCA_041481635.1 Terriglobia bacterium
CCAATGAGGTACGGCCCGCTGGGACGAATTTTGAGCAGAGTCCGAAGGTGATCCGCCGCCATCTCCTCGATGGTCAGTGGAATTTGCTCTCCCGCCAACCCGTGCGGCCCAATCGCGAAGAAGGGTTGTTCCTTCCCCAAACTTCGCGCCAGCTTTTGACAATACAAACCACCGCCCGTCCAATCACCGTGAAAAAAGAAAAAGGGTGGTTTCGAGCCCTCGGGCTGAACGGCCACCACGGGCGAGCTGGCCTTTTCAGGCTCCGCATTCTGGACCGCTCTTGCCAGGTGTTCGATGGTTGCTCCCGCGAACAAGGTGGCCAAGGGAAGTCTGACGCCGCAAGCCTCTTCGATCCTGCTCATCATGCGAACGGCGAGTAGCGAGTGTCCACCCAAATCAAAAAAGTTATCAGCAACGGAGATCGTCTGATTTCCGAGGACGGATTGCCAAATCTCCAATAGTTTTGATTCGACCTTATCTCTCGGGGCGACGAACTCAGGGCTGGAAGCGAGTTCCACGGCTTCCAGAGGCGGGAGGGCCGCGCGGTCCACCTTGCCGTTCGGAGTCAGGGGCAGGCTCGCCACGAACATGAACCGCGCAGGTATCATGTATTGGGGCAGTTTCTGCTTCAAGAATGTTTGGAGGCTTTCCACCATGAGGGCCTTACCCTCTTTTGGGACGACATAGGCAGCCAACAACTTCTCGGTCGCCTGAATCTGGCATGCGATCACGGCAGCAGCCTTCACCGAAGGGTGCTGGGTCAGGGCTGATTCGATTTCTCCCGGTTCAATGCGGAAGCCGCGGATCTTGATTTGATCGTCAATGCGCCCTATGAATTCGATGTTTCCGCCTGGCAAATAGCGCCCTAGATCTCCAGTCTTATACAGGCGATCGCCGGGCCGGTCGGCGAAGGGGTTGGCAATAAACTTTTCGCTGGTAAGGTCAGGGTTGTTGAGGTAACCGCGGCCAAGGCCGTCGCCTCCGATGTGCAGTTCACCGACCACACCATTCGGTACTAGCTGCAATTGCCTGTCCAGAATGTAGACTTGCGTGTTGGAGATTGGGCGGCCGATTGGAATAGAGGAAGCAGCTTCCTCCAGGTGCCTTGGAATGGAATAACAACAGGCAAAGGTCGTGCTTTCGGTGGGACCGTAACCGTTGACGAGCTGTGTTTCCGGCAACGCCACGAGAGCGCGGCGAATATGGGCCGCGGAAAGTGCCTCACCTCCTACCAGGAGTTGGCGAACCGACGAAAGTGCCTCCGGAGTCTCGTCGATCACGGCATTGAATAAGGAGGATGTCAGCCAGAGTGTCGTGACCTTTTGTTCCTTTAGCAAATCACCAAGATCTTGAGCTGCCGGAACGCGGCCCGGAAACAAAACAAGGGTTCCTCCATGCAAAAGAGCGCCCCAAATCTCAAACGTCGATGCGTCAAAAGACAGCGGCGCCAGTTGCAGGAACACTTCTTGATTGCTGAGCCGAACGTAATCAACTCCTATCAGGAGCCGGACAATGCCCCGGTGGCAAATCTCCACCCCCTTGGGCACGCCAGTAGAACCTGAAGTGTAAATGACGTAGGCAAGGTTGTCAGGCCCGATCTCTGCAGCAATGTTCTTCGACTCCTCCGGGGCGGCAGATTCGGGGAGGGAGTCCAGGCAGACGGCCGTCATCCCATCTCTCGAAAGCTTATCCAACCAGCGCGTGATTGTCAGGACCACGCGAGCGCCGGCGTCCTCCACCATGAAGCTCAGGCGCTCACGAGGATAGGCTGGGTCGAGCGGCACGTAGGTCCCGCCCGCTTTCAAGATGCCAAGCAGACCGACGATCGCCTCTGGTGAGCGTTCCAGGCAGATGCCCACGGTTCGCTCGGGTCCTATACCCAAAGCGCGAAGGTGGTGTGCCAGCCGGTTCGCGCGCTGATTGAGTTCGCGATAGCTAAGCCGCCCTTCTTCAGATACCAGCGCAGTGGCCTCCGGAGTTCGCTCCGCTTGTATTTCGAACAGTTGGTGAACGCACAACTCGGGGTATTCGCTGCGGGTGGCGTTCCATTCATGCAGCAACCGGCGCTGCTCATCTTCCGTCAGCATGGGCAGCGTATCCACGGGGTGCGCCGGGTCCGCGACGATGGCTTCCAGCAGCCTCCGGTAATGGCTCAACACCTGCCGAATGGTCGCGGCCTCGAAGAGGTCGGTGTTATACCTGAGAGAAACCCTCAACCCCTCTCTCCATTCGATCGATACGGTAAGATCGAATTTTGCCATGCTGTTTTCTTCATCGGCCATCGACAGAGACATGTCAGGAAGCTCCACGGGGGCCGGCTGAGGATTTTCGTAAGTAAACATCACCTGGCAGAGTGGTGCGTGAGAGGGGGTTCGCTCGGGCTGCAGTACTTCAACAAGCTTCTCGAAGGGCAGATCCTGATGGTCATAAGCGTCCAGACTTGTGGCGCGAACTCGAGCCAATAACTCGCGAAATGTGGGATTGCCTGAGAAATTCGTGCGGAGGAGCAGAGTGTTGGCGAAAAAGCCGATCAGCCCCTCCAGTTCCATCCTGTTTCTGTTCGCGATCACCGAACCGACCAGCACGTCCTGATGGCCCGTGTAACGGCGCAGGAGTACCTGGAATGCGGCGAGCAGGACCATAAACAGGCTCCCCCCTTCGCGCCGGCCCAACGCTTTTAAAGACTCGGCGAGGTCGGCAGGCAGATCAAGAACTTCACGTCCTCCAAGATAGGTCTGTCGGGCTGGCCGCCGATGGTCAATGGGAAACTGCTCGAACTCCAAATTTCCTGCAAGCTGCTTTGTCCAATAGGAGAGCTCCCTGTCAAGGACGTTACCCTGCAGCCATTGCCGCTGCCAGACAGCAAAATCGGCATATTGAATGGGCAGCTCCGGCAGATTGGGCGCGGCGCCGGTTGAGTACGCCCGATAGTATTCGGTGAGTTCGCGGAACAGAACGCTGCGAGACCATCCATCGAAGGCAATATGATGCAGGGTCAACAGAAGGTCGTATTCCGTTGTGCTGATCTGTATCAGGACGGCGCGGATCATCAAATCAGTGGAGAGATTGAACGGTCGCTGGGCCAGCTCGCTGGAAATCCTTTGGAGCTCTGCTTCGCCCTTTGTTGGAGGGAATTCCCTAAGATCCACGGTGTGGAGATCGAAAGCCTGACTCTTACCGATGACCTGCCGCGGGCTGCCGTCGATAACGTTAAACGTAGTCCGCAAAGACTCGTGCCTCGTTACGAGGGAAGAGAGCGAATCTTCCAGTGCCTCCATATTGAGTGCGCCTTGTAAACAAATCCTCACCGGAACGTTGTAGAGAGGGCTATTCGGCTCATACTGGTCAAGAAACCACAACCGCTCCTGTGCGAATGAGAGCGGGCAGGTAGCAGTGGATTCCCTGCGAGGGATGATCTGATCCGAATCCACATTCAGAGACCGCTCGTCCATTGGCTCTTCCCCGGGCGCGCCAGAGGGATGCACACTGTTGTTGCCTTTGTGTATATCAGTCATGCCTTTATTTTACGTGTGGCGGGAACCCAGAATCTATCGCTTAGCCTTTTGTATAATCTTCAGACACATCAGAAGTCCGCGATTATTCCGTTTGTTTCCGGACCTGGACGACCGTCTGCGCCAGCGCTCTTACGGTGGGCGCTTCAAAGAATTCGCGTATCTTCAGCCGGATCCCAAACGCCCGGTTCATTCGCGAAACTGCTTGCATAGCCAAAAGGGAGTGTCCCCCCAGTTGAAAGAAATCGTCGGTCACTCCTACCTGGTTCACGTGCAAGACCTCGGCAAAGATGGCGGCGAGTGCCTTCTCAAGCTCGGTACGCGGTGGAACGTACTCCCCGGCTTCGCTCTCCTTGGGCCAGTCGGGAAGCGGGAGGCTCCGAAGGTCCACTTTGCCATGCGGCGTTAAAGGAAAGGCCGTCATGAATGCAAATCGTGACGGCACCATGTACTCGGGCAAGCATTGGGCTAAGTAGCTCCGCAGCCCCTCCGCCGTGGGCGCATGCCCAGGCCGAGGAATTACAAATCCCACCAAGACCTGTTTCTCCCTGGTGGCGTCGTCCGCCGCCAATACCACCGCCGCTTTCACTCCGGGATGCTTCACCAGAACTTGCTCGATTTCTTCCAGTTCGACCCGGTACCCGCGGATCTTCACTTGCCTGTCGTAACGGCCCAGGAACTCAATGTTGCCATCGGAAAGGTAGCGGGCTAAGTCCCCGGTCTTATATAGTCGCGCCCCGGGCTGCTGGCTGAACGGGTGGGGGATGAACTTTTTCGATGTCAGTTCCGGCTGATTCACGTAGCCTCGTGCCAAGCCAACCCCGCCGATGTGAATCTCGCCAGTGACCCCGAAAGGTACAGGGTTCAGGTCCCTATCGAGGATATAAATCTCAGCATTGGGAATTGCCCGGCCAATAGGGATGGTGGGGTTGAAGGGGGGATTCTCGATGCGATAGTACATGGACGTCATCGTGCACTCCGTCGGCCCGTACTGGTTCACCAGAAGGACATCCCTGCCTAACGTTTCCACGGCGCTCACCCAGTCAGCGCGCAAGAGCTTCTCGCCGCTCACCAGCACCAGCCGAAGGAAAGGTAAGTTCGCGGAGGTTTGCGCGGCCGTGCTAACCAATGCATTCAGCATTGTCGGAACTACCCCCAACAGGCAGGTCACTTGCTGTTCCGCGATTGCGTTCAGCAGGAAATCGGTATCCCGCGCCTCACTTTCCTCCACAAGCACCACCCGCCCGCCCACGCTCAGAGGGCCGAAGATCTCGCGTATACATGGATCGAAGGAAAGGGCGGTCAATTGAAGCACGGTATCGGAAGCACTGAGGCTAAAGGCTTCTTTAAGGTAGGTGAGATAATTGACCACGCCGCGATGGTTGATCGTCGCCCCTTTGGGTTTTCCCGTGGACCCGGAGGTGTACATGATGTAGGCCGCATCGTCCGGGGTCGGTTTATGACGAGGAGTTGAGCTCTCGCCGTCGGAAGCGACATGCAGTTCGTCCAAGCAAACTACTTCTGCTGCGCACTCTCGAACCAGTTCCGAGAACCGCCTTTCCGTAAGGACCCGAGAAGCTTGGGCATCCTCCAACATTAACGCCAGCCGTGCCCGGGGAGAGCTTGGATCCAAGGTTAGAAAAGCGGCCCCCGCCTTCAAGACCGCGAGCATGGCGACGACCAACTGCAGCGAGCGCTGCAAACAGATTCCCACGCAGTCCCCGTTTCTCAGGCCGAGAGAAACCAGATGATGGGCTAACTGGTTGGCTCTCTCGTTCAACTCTCCGTAAGTGTTTTTTTGGTCTACAAAGAGCACAGCTACAGCATCCGGAGTTCTTGCCGCTTGCTCCTCGAATAACTCGTGAATGCATTTCTGCGGGTAGCTCTTCTGTGTCGGGCTCGATTCCACAGGCAACTGCCACCGCTCGGGCTCGGTGAGGATCGGCAGAGCCGAAAGGAGTGCATCGGGGTCTATGGCCGCTGTTTCCAGAAGAGTACGGTAGTGGCCCAACAGGCGGCGGATAGTCTCCGCGTCAAACAAATCCACGCAATAGACTGCCAGGCACGACAAGCCTTGAGGCCGCTCAGCGACCTCAAACATCAGGTCATATTGTGTGGTACCGGGGTCGCAATCAACTTCCTCCACTTTCAGGGTTCCGAGGCGAGGAGCTTCCGCGTGGAGGTTGCGCAGATTAAACGCCACCTGAAAGGCCGGCGAGTAACTGACGTTTCGTCCGGGATTTACCATCTCGACGATTTTCTCGAAAGGAACGTCGTGGTGTGCATAGGCCCCCAGTACCATCTCGCGCACACGACGAAGGAGATCGCGAAAACTCGGATCGCCAGATAGGTTTGTTCGCAGAACCAGGGTGTTTACAAATAATCCGATCAGCCCTTCAGTTTCGCCTCGATTGCGGTTGGCAACAGGAGTGCCGACGAGGATGTCCTTCTGCCCCGTATGGCGAAAGAGTAAAACATTGAATCCCGCCAGCAACGTCATGAACAGGGTTACTCTCTCCTGTCTGCTCAGATCTTTTAACGCCTCGGTCAAGACTTTTGGGAGTGCTAACAATTGGCGCCCCCCCCGGTGGGACTGTACTTGCGGCCTTGGGCGGTCGGTTGGAAGTCGAAGTATGGCCGGGGCTCCAGCAAGCTGTTCCTTCCAATAGATGAGGTCTTGAGCCAGAGATTGACTCTGGAAAACCTCGCGCTGCCAAATGGCAAAGTCACGGTACTGGACAGGCAGCTCGGGCAACTTAGGAGAAAGTCCCGCGCAATAACCGTTGTAGAACGAATTCAGTTCATCGAGCAATACCCCTTGAGACCATCCATCCGATGCGATGTGGTGCATTGTGAGAAGCAGAACGTGGTCTTGCACCCCGAGCTTGAACAAGGTGCCGCGAATCATCAAGTCACGCGACAGGTCGAAGGGGCGGCGCACTTCCTCGCGCGCCCGCTGCATGAAACGGTCCATTTGCTCGGACTCGTTAAGGTCGCTCAAGTCATGTTGACGGATGGGGACAGGGCAGGATTCCGAAACAATCTGGACGGGCAATCCCTCCTTCGAATGGAATGTTGTCCGCAGCACTTCGTGCCGCTCCACAATTTTGGTCAGACTTTGTTGAAAGGCTTCCACGTTCAGGTCGCCCTTCAGGCGAAATGCGGGGGTGCGCACATACGCCGTATTGTCTTCTACGTATTGGGCTAAGAACCACATTCGCTCTTGGGCAAGGGAAAGCGGAATTTCTCCGGTTCTGGGAGAGGGGCGAATTGGAGGAATCTTCGATTGGAGCTCGGAATGATTCGCGGAGTCGAGCCACTCGGCCAGTTCGGCTATCGTGGGCATCTCGAAAAGCCTGACCATAGGTAACTCTGTGTGGAAGGTTTCCCGGATTCGGGAAATCAATTGGGCCCCGAGGATGGAATCCCCGCCCAGGTGAAAGAAGTCATCGTGGACGCCGAGCGTCTCAACCCTCAACACACCACGCCAGATCCCAGCAAGGATTTTCTCGCTTGCCGTGCGCGGCGCGATAAACGGCTTACCTTCTCCGCTTTCTTGCGTGGACGGCCGCGTAAGGCCCAGCTTTTCGGCCAAGCCAATTCTTTGAAGCTTGCCGGTGGGTCCCTTGGGGATTTCGTTGAGAAAGAATACGCGTCGAGGGACCTTGAAATCGGAAAGGCGTTTGGCCGCGTATTCACGCAGTTCGAATTCGGTTAAGGAAACGCCCTCACGCAAGACAACGGCCGCCGCCACATCCTCACCAAGTCTCTCATCCGGGAAGGCGAAAGCAACAACCTGAGCGACCCCGGGGTGCTCCAGAAGGACTTCGTCGATTTCACGAGGCGCGATCTTCTCACCGCCTCGATTGATGATCTCTTTCTTTCGGCCGGTGATAAAAAGAAATCCATCAGCGTCCATGCGGCCCAGATCGCCGGTCCTGAACCAGCCATTCGTGAAAGCGGCCTCGTTTGCGGCATTGTTGTTTTCATACCCCCGGGTGACATTGGCTCCGCGAATCACAATTTCGCCCATTGCGTCTTGGCCCAGAAGCTCGCCGCGATCGTCCATGATGGCGACCTCGGGTCCTGCCGCCAGGCCCACTGAGCCCGGTTTGCGCTGGCCCGGTGGAAGAGGATTGCTGGTCATCTGGTGAGAAGCCTCCGTCATGCCAAACGACTCGATCACAGGAACGCCAAACACGCTTTCGAGTTCAGCCATGACGCGCGGTGGTAAAGCTGAGGAGGAAGAACGAATCAGCCGTAGCTTTGATCTTGCGACGACCTCCTGGTTTTGCGCCGCACGTGCCAGGATCGCCTGGTGCATCGTGGGCACGGCTGTGTACCATGTAGGGTTGAATTCATCCATCCACTCGAAAAAATTGGGAGCGTAGAACCCCGGCGTGCATATCACACTCGCGCCAGCCGCCAGCGAAGAAAGCGTCGCACCCATCAGACCATGGATGTGGAACAAGGGCATGACATTCATGCAGCGATCAATACTAGTCAGGTTGAGCGCCACTCGGATGTTATGGGCTGACGTGCAAATGTTGGATTGGGTGAGTGGAACGATCTTTGGTCTCGAGGTCGTTCCCGAAGTATGGAGCACGAGAGCAATATCGTGAGGCGATGCGAATCCCGTTGCGGCGGCAGAGGAACGGAGCCCGCCCCGAAGCGTGAAAGTCCCCGCTCCCCCCTCGAGGAGGGGGGATAGCTCAATAATCGGAATCCCGCGCTCTCGCGCCACGGAGATAGCCGCAGAGTCAAATCCAGACTGAATAATGAGGGCCTTGGCGCTCAAATCAGAGAGATAAAAATCGAATTCGTTCGCTCGGTACTCCGGATTCAGAGGTGCGCAAGTTGCAGCAGCGGCCACGCTGACGAAGGCCACGGCCATTTCCGGACCGTTGGGTACAACGACCGCAACCCGATCATTGCGGCCAAGGCCCAGCCCATTGAGGGTTTGAATCGTATGTTTGACCTGAGCAAGCAAACCACTGTAGTTAAGGGGTGTGCGGCCGGGCGCCATGATTGCCGGAGCATCGGGGGCCTCCTCTGCCCTCTCTTTGAGAAGGTGATGTAGAGACAATTGTGGCAGGTCGGATTCTTGTTGGACGGGAGGTTGGAGAGTAGACATGGATCTTTATTCAGAAGTGGAGTGTTTTCTCTCCGCCGTCGGAGAAGGCATCCGCGACTTCGAAAGCACTTTATGAGCCTCCAGACCACCTCGCCTGAAATCTGAGGAGAATGTATAAGATGACGCTGTCGGTGTCAATTACAGGCGTCGTCGGTTTAGCGCCCACGGACCTTCCTGGAAATTGCCGGTGGAATTCACAGGCTAACGGCGCTTACAGTCTGCAAGCCTTCTTGAATACCATAAACGCTAGGCGACAAGGCAGGAACTATTTACTCGAATGTAGTTACGATGGACCTTGAGGTTGGCACAGAGAAAGGGGACCTCTCAAATTTAATCTGGCGGCAAACTCGCCAGGAAGTATGGGACGCCAACTGGGCGGCTGGTAGGTTACACTGACAGTTTTCAGGGCTGTGCTAAGCCAGAGTTTTGTTTCTTGTGCCTGCACGCAGGTCAGCCGGAATTTTTGGAGGAACAAAATGTCGAATATAAGCCGCCGGAATTTTGAATTGGCCATGATGGGCTCATTGGGAATGAAACCCGCTCTTGCTCTCAAGGCCGTGGCCCTTGGCGAAACGAACGACCAGCACGCACGCAGCGGCAGCATCACCGACGTAGCGGGGATTCGAGTGGGGCATTTCACAGACTCGCGCCGCCCGACGGGTTGCACCGCTTTGCTCTTTGACGGCGAAACGACTGCCGGGGTCGACTACGACGGCTCTGCGCCGGGATCTTACCTGGGGGTGCTGTTGCAACCCGTGAGCCCCATCGAGACCATCCATGGATTGCTGCTGACCGGAGGCGGTCCCATGGGGCTCGCTGCGGTTCCTGGTGCGGTTCGATATCTCGAGGAGCGCAAGATCGGCTTTGACTGGGGGATACCCAACATCCGCGTTCCCATCGTCGTCGGCGCCGTGATCGATGACCTGGCCCTCGGTGATGGGCGAATCCGGCCAGACGCAGAGGCGGCGTATAAGGCCTGCCAGGCTGCTTCGTCGGCGCCGGTGGAGGAAGGAAACGTCGGAGTGGGCGCGGGCGCGACCATCGGCAAGATGCTGCAGAACCTGGGACTGCGAGGCATGAAATCCGGCCTGGGTACAGCCAGCGTGCGTGTTGATGAGGTTACGATCGGCGCACTGGTGGTGGTGAATGCCGTCGGTGACATCATTGACTGGCACCGCGGCAGGATCGTCGCCGGGGCTCGGCGTGTGGATGGCAAAGGGTTCGCAAACATTGTTGAAACCCTCAAGAGGCCGACAGGTCTCCAATCCCATTCTGCAATACGGGTTCACGATCCGGTGCTGCACAGCACAACGCTTGTGGTCGTCGCGACCAACATTCAATTCAATAAGACGGCTCTGACCAAGATCTCCATGATGGCCTCCACCGGGGCAGCGCGGGTCATCAATCCTTATCACACGAACGGGGACGGCGATTCCACCTTCGCGGTGTCCACGAACCGGGTGAAGTCCGATATCGGAATCTCGGTGGTAGGCGCCATTGCCGCGGATGTTGTTTCCGAGGCTGTACTCCGCGCGGTCGAAGCCGCACACTCTATTGAAGGCTGGCCGGCGATGCGCGATCTGCCGAAGGAATCGTAGGGATTGTCCACGAGTGGCGGGCGTTAAAGTTGCAGCTCAAACGGGGACTACACCCAGCCCGGGCCCTCGCAGCCCTGAGGCATCCATCGTTCCGTCGCGCACGATGAAGATGCCCGGAAATTTGCTCTCCCACGGTTTGTTGGCGAC
>JBGPCF010000186.1:0-10300 GCA_041481635.1 Terriglobia bacterium
AGCCTCCACCACATCTTCGCGCGGAATGTTCAGGGAATTGTAGACAACGATGGGCGTGCCCTTGGCCTGAGTGTCCATTCCAGACGCCACAGCTCCAGTGGAGGAAGTCAGCACGTCGGCAAACTGGTTCAGCGCGATGACATCGTCATTCCAGGAAAATTCATACGACTTCGGCGTGGCCGTTCCCGCCATGATGTCGTGGAAATCTCCGCCCAAGACCAAGGTCCAGGCGTTGTTGAGCCGGTCGATCGGATAAGCCGGGCCGCCCAGCCAGGCTGCGGCCACCGCAGAGCGCTCTGCCGCGTCCGCCAGGCGCTCGTTCTCGTGACTCCATTGTTTGTGGGCCGCTTGCGAAGTGAGCGAACCGGCAGAGTGATTGGTGAGCTCCAAGTCTCCTTTATATGTGGGCAGTCGAGAGGTGCGCCCCGACTTCAACACCTCCAGAAACATTTGATCGGCGTTCGATGAGATGATGCGCAGAGGGCCGTCACCCACGCGGATTTCTTCGGGCTTCAGATTTGTTTGGGTGCCAGGGCCGGAATTAGTCCGGGGCCCCGGAAGCACCGTACGACTCTTGGTGATAATGGCTTCCAGTAATTTCAATGAAGCCTCGTCTGGCGCGCCTCCAATATCACCCGTGCCGTAATAGCGATAATCGGCGAAAAGTCCGGTGGCCTTGCCGTTCAACTCAGCGCGCTTTACCCAGTCGATGTACTCGCCCCCCGGAGGCCGAGGGTTGCTTTTGGAAATGTCATAATCAATTCGACTGTCATAGCTGATGGGATTCAGCGCCGCCAGTACGCGCCGGCCGTCGGGACCTTCCCAGTAACCAACGTTGAAAGGAATTCCCACGGGCGTTTTCTCAAGCGAGCCGGGGCCGCCGACGGGAGCAGATGATCCCCAAGTCAATTTCTGCGTGGAGAAGCCCTTGATGCCCGCGTGCGCCAGCAAGCTGGGCAACGTTGCAGGAAATCCGAAGCAATCGGGCAACATGAATTCTGCGCTGGTCTTGCCAAATTCACGGCGGAAGTATTCGTTGCCGTAAAGAAAATTACGGAGTATCGCTTCGGCCGAAGGCGAGTTCACATCATTTTCCTCCATGGAGGATCCCGCCGGAAACCATCGGCCCGCCGCGACGTAGCGCTTCAACTTAGCGTAGTCGATGGGGTAATACTCTTTCATCATGCGATAGCGATTGGCGCCGCTGAAGTTGAAAACGTAGTGGGGGTACTTCTCAAAGAAATCGAAATTCAGGTGCATGGTCTTGGGGAGGAATTCGCGAATCACCTGTGGGTATTCCCATCGCCACTCCGTATCCAGATGGGCGTACCCCACCACATAAAGGGTTGGTCGACGAGTCAAATCCGGTAGCGCCTGCTTAGGCGTCTGTGAAGCCGCGTCGGCTGCAAAAAAGAAAACCGCCGCCATAGCGGACGCGACGACAGCTAGGGTGGAACGGAAGACAGATTTAAGTGGGAAAACTGGTAGTAGGGCTGATTCAAACAAGGGAACGCCTCCTCAATCTGCAGGCAGCGCGGACTTTCTTAGTAGGAGGATTATCCCACAAATCGAACGAAAGGGCTGCGCCGGGGAGGAATAACTTCAAGGGAGGGTTTACGCAACTATGAAACAAGGGCTGGCATGCAAGGAGAGATTCAGCGCGCCAGCCCGGAAATCTTAAACGGGCGGGTAGGAACCGGCGTTACCGCCTTCGAGCTTGTCGATCACCGTCCGAACCACGCCAACCGGGAAGGAAACGTGAACCGTCTCACCGGGATCGTCCACATCGATCACTACGGCGTTACCGCGCTTGGCTATTTTTACATGCTCGTCAGGGCTTTTTACTTCCACCAGGGTCGCATCGGGGCACCGCTCGAGTTCCTCACTGACGACCTTGAGCATGGGCAACCACTTGCGTGCCTCGGCGTCGTGGGTGTGGAAATGTTTGGCCGGAATCACTCCCAGTGCAACTGGCACCAAAATTGCGGGAACGAAGACGTTCACGTGTTCCCCTTTGGGCCCCTTCTCAACCACCGAGACCCTCACCGCTCCCGCGTCGTACGTGACGACGGCCGCAGTCCCCATCATGGAGGCGACCACGGCCAGCACTACAGTCGAAGCCTTGATTGCTACCGGATGCATAGTCTCACCTCACTAATCAGATGAACTGCGCGTGTCGGTCCAAACGCGCACCGTCTCGGAATTGTCATTCACATTCACCAGTTCCACCGGGCCCATGGCGCTCAGGGCGCGAATGCCCGCCGCGATGTCCAACTCGTCCTTGTTGCCGCTGAGCAACGCCGCGACGACGGAGAGCGGAACCTTCACTTCCACTTTGTCGCCGAGGGTGTGCTTGTCGCCATGTTTCTCTTGCACGTGGATCAGCAGGTTTCCGCCGGACTTGGCCACGCGAACGTCTTCGTCGCGGCTCTTAACGGTGACAAATTCATTGTCAGGGGTGGTGCGAATGGCCTCAAAGAGGGCGCGAAGATCGACGTCATTCATGTCGCCGTGGAACTTTACTTTGCCGCCGTGGAATTTGTCGGCGCAAATGGTGGGTATAATCTTTTCCGCGAAGGACATGGGTACGTTCACACTCACCGTCTCGCCCTTACTGTCCGAGCTCACTACTCGGACGTGGATCCATTGGTCGGCTTGCGCAGCCATGGCCGTGGCGGCCGCCGCGAGCAGGAAAACTGAAAACAACATCAATTTTTTCGTCACAAGTCACCTCGCCTTTTTTCAATCACCACTCTTGCCTCTCACCATCTCCAACGGATCAAGGGGCGCAAAAGTTCCAATATTCTTGGCGGCCATTTCACCAGGCGCGACGCGGCGCTCCCAACAGGCGGGCAGGCAGCGTGACGATCGCCCAGATCAGTTGCAGGACTCCGTCCACCGCGATGCCCAGAATCCTAAACGGAAGCAGAAGCACCCAAACCAGCGGATAAAGAATCAGCGCCAGCAGAGCCAGCGGCCAGCAAAGAACCAGCAAAATGCACCAGAGAAGAAATTTGACCATCGCGAATGACTCCTCTTCTCCCTCTCACAAACTTATACGCAGGCGTTCCAAAAATGTTCCGGAGAATTATGTCGCTGCTTCTGCCGGGATTGGCCAGGCGAAGGGAAAATCCTAAGGCGAGTGTTCAAACGTAGAAATGTGAGGGTTACCCCTCTTGATGGAAGAAGGTCAGGCGGACCCGACCGCCGATTAAGGCATTTGATTACATTATGTTGGAGGGCTGATTCGGGTGTTAGGAGTGGAAGGTATTTGAAAAAGCAGGCAAGTGGCCCGGGCTCCCAGGGCGTTTAGTGGCGCTCCAAGGTAATTGCAGTTCTGGCGCCACGTCTTGCCCGCGACCGGTCACCTCGTGACACTCCTCACCCCGTTCCTTGGGACTGGAGGCTAATCCCGATCGTCATCATGGCCGTGGCCATGCCCGCGCCCGTGGCCCTTACCCTTGCCCTCGCCTTCGCCCTCACGGCTGAAGCTCATCAAGTCCAAAATCCTGTAATTGGAGTCGATGATTATCGCGTGGGTACCGATGAACACGCGAGAGAATCCAGTGGGCAGCCGCGGCAGTTGCCGATTGAGGTCTTCCGGAAAAGGCTCCACGCGTTTCTGCAACCCGGGAGGCAATGTGCCATTGCGCTCGAGTTGGCGCTCCAATCCGGGAGGGAGGTCTCCACCGCGCTTAGCCAATCCGGGGGGCAGGTTGGCGGTGTTCGAGGTGTAGTACCGGCGCACCAGGCGCTGGTCGCCATCGGAGAAATAAGGCTGGCGTGAATACTCGCCCGGGTAGTCCCTGCGCGCCTCGGGAGTGTTAGGAGGATTGGGTGGAGGCTGAGGGGGCTCCGTGCGCCGGGTGGTAGTAGTGGTGGCGGGGCTGACATTACCGCCTGGCGTTACAAATATTAAAACCGCTTCCGAGGGGATGGCGATCTCTTTCTTGCCGGTTAGAAATGCGCCTGCGGTTCCGGCGCCCGCTCCGGCGGCTGCGCCAATGGCCGCGCCCTTTTCGCCACCAGCGATGGCGCCAATAATAGCTCCTATGGCGGTGCCGCCACCGATAAATTCAGCATTGCGCACTAAGTGGGATTTTCCGTCAATGCGCAACTGGTCAGTGGAAATCGAACTTCCACCCACCTGCGTCAACTGCAAGGTGAGTGAAGCTGGTTTTTTGAGCCGGCCTGAGCTGATCGCCTGGACCACGCGCCCGCTCACCGGCGTACCGCGGGGAAAAACCGTCCGGCCATTCACCACGACGGGCCCCACGAGAGTGCCTGAAAATGTTTGGCCGGACTTGACCACGCCCGAGTCAAGCTTTTCGGTGATGTTCACAGGGATCTGAGTGCCGGGGGGAATTGAAACGGCAATCGCCATCTGGGCCATTGCAGCTCCCGCAAGAAATATCGCCACCACCAACTCAGAGATGCGAAGAAAACCAGAATTGGATTTCATTGGGATCCCTCCTCCATCGAATGCTAAGTCTCAACCTCGCGGTATTGCACTTTCAAAATGGCCCTGGTGCACAACAGTACATCATACACTTTCTAAGTGCCCGATTCCGATAACCCAGGCGGTGACAAACCGGCTATCTTGCGGGCGCCGACCACATTCTACACCGCCTTAGCAACCCTTTACACGACTGATGCAACCGTTGCCTTGCTTGACGACTCAAATCCTTTAGCCCTACACTGGTAGGAGATCGGGAGGAAGGCTGACACGATGCAAATAAACAAGCGGGTGGTGGCGCTGGTGATCTGTGCCTTGTTGGCCGGCGTGGCACCGAGGGTCCGCGCGCAAGACAACTTAAAGTTTTTTCCCCTCAGCGAGATTCGACCGGGCCTGAAAGGTGTCGGGCATACGATTTTTGAAGGCGAGAAAGTCGAGGAGTTTCAAGTCGAATTTCTCGGCGTGCTGAAAAATGTCATTGGCCCGAAGCACGACGTCATCCTGGCGCGCCTATCCGGGGGGCCGCTAGAAAAGACGGGCGTCATTGCAGGCATGAGTGGAAGCCCGGTCTATGTGGATGGCAAGCTGGTAGGCGCAGTGGCGCTATCATTCCCTTTTTCCAAAGACCCCATTGCGGGCATCACTCCCATCCAAGAGATGTTGGACGTCGTTCCAGGGTCCACCTCTGCGGCGAGCGCCCAGCCCGCGGTATCCGACCTGATGGGCCGATTCGTCCGAGTGTCTTCGGGAGGTACAGAAAGTGTGCGCCTGATCCCCGACGAAACGCCCGGGATACCCGGCCTTACGCAGGGTCATTCTGGCGAATCTTCCGACGGGCCATTGGCCGGTCTTCGCCTGCCGCTGAGTTTTGGAGGATTTTCGCGGGAAGCGATGGAGAGCGCTGCGCCACTTTTCCGCCAGATGGGATTTGAACCCATGGAGGGCGGCGCGCTGGCTGGCGGCCCTTCGACCTCAGGAGACGAAACGGCGGCGCCCGGCACGATCGCCATCGATCCGGGCACCATGGTGAGCGTGCTCCTGGTACGCGGTGACCTGAACCTGAATGTCGATTGCACGGTCACCTATCGCGATGCCAACAAACTCTACGCATGCGGCCACCGTTTTCTGCTTACAGGTCCCGTCTCCTTCCCGTTTGCCCAAGCCCACGTGTTAACCACAGTGGCGAGCCTCGCCAGTTCGTTCAAAGTGGATACGCCGGGCCAACTGGTAGGCAGCATCCGTCAGGACAGGTTTGGCGCCATCTACGGCGTGATGGGCGAAAAATCGCCACTCATTCCCGTTCACATCGGGTTGGATTCCACGCTGAACAAGAAGGAAGACTACAATTTCTCCATGGTGCAGGAATCTTTCCTTTCACCTCTTCTATTGAACTTGGGAATTGTCTCGTCATTGAGCTCAACAGAGCGGATGGTGGGACCAACCACTCTTGAACTGAAAGGCAAGATTCACCTCTCCGGCGGTGATGCCGTGGACCTTGAAGATGTGCTCTCCGGTGATTTCAATACCGGAGCCCTGGCGGGCATTGATGTCGCGACACCCCTCTCCTTCCTTCTGTCAAGTGGTTTCCCCGACTTGCGAGTGGAGGGCGTCGATCTCTCCATTGTTTCACGCAATGAAAAACGCCTGGCCACTTTGGACCAGGTGTGGAGCACCAAGTCAGAGGTGAAACCGGGTGACCACATTGAAGTCAGCGCCCTGCTGCGCACGCCATGGGGCGAGAATGTAATCGAGAAGATTCCGGTAGTTATCCCGGACAGTGTGAGTGACAAAACGCTTTCACTGGTGGTGGGGAGCGGGGCGAGCATCAATGCACTGCAAAATCGCATGACAGCCCCGGGTTCATCGCCACGGGACCTCCACCAGTTGATCCGGGCGTTAAACCGCATGCGACGGAACAACCGGGTTTATGCGTTGCTCATGTCGCCGCAGCGGTCGTTTGTTTTGCAGGGAGACGAGTATCCCTCGCCTCCACCGTCCCTGTTGCAGACCCTTCTGGCGGATCCCTCAGTGGCGGGCAACGTGGTGTTTAGCGGCACATCGGTGGTGGGCGATTTCGAAACCAAGCCTTCACCTTTTGCAATTCAGGGTCAAAAAACAATTCTCTTGAAGGTCACCAGCATCGTGAAATAGCGGCTTGGGATGAGGCGGGAAGCGTCGAGGTTTCAAAAAACATTTTTCGAAAGGTTGGGCATGAAAAAGAGCAGTGCAATTCTCGTATTGTGGCTGGCAGTGGGCCTCGGCGTGCCACTCGGCGCAACGGAAACGGCTTTTTGGCAAGTGGGCACGTTTGATGAGCTCCTGCAAGGAACGCTGGAGGGGGTGTCGCTGACCAAAGACGGCGAATTAAAGCTTGCCCCAGACGCGCGCGCAGTGTATAGCCCGGATGAGACCATGGCATCGTCGATTGTGGGAGACAGCCAGCACAATCTTTATTTGGGAACCGGGCAACAAGGCAAAGTGTTTCGCGTGGGGCGGGACGGAAAGGGCTCCCTCTACTTTAAGGCGCAGGAACCGCAGATCTTTGCACTTGCCGTGGGCCCGGACGGCGCCCTGTACGTTGGAAGCTCGCCCGAGGGCAAAATCTATCGCGTCACGCCGGATCGGCAGTCGAAGGTTTTTTTTGACCCCAAGGCGAAGTACATCTGGGCGCTTGCCTTTGATGCTCACGGGCAATTATACGCGGGGACCGGAGACCGGGGATTGATTTACCGGATCGATCCCAGCGGCAAAGGCGCCGTGTTTTTTGATAGCAAGCAAACCCACATCATGTGCCTGACTTTGGATTCGTCCGGCAATGTAATCGCGGGCAGTGTGCCCAACGGTTTGCTGTACCGAGTGACGCCCCAAGGCAAAGCGTTCGTCATTTACCAGGCAACGCTACCGGAAATCCACGATTTGGCCGCGGACTCGCAAGGGCGAATATATGTCGCTGCACTGGGCGGAGCGGGAGGCCAAGTGACCCCGGGCATCTGGGGCCCCCCCGGCCCTCCCAATGTGAATCCAGCCACCACGACGGTGACCGTCGAGGCCTCGGCTGACGACACCAAGACTGAGTCGGACAAGACTCAGACCCCTCCCAGGACCCCCGCGTCTCCCAATTTCAATCATCCCACACCGGCTCCTTCGGTATTCCCCATGCCGGCGGGTGGACAAGGCCGGGGGATGTTGATTCAAATTCTCCCTGACAACTCCTCGGAGACGTTGTGGACTTCGAATAACGAAAGCATTTTCGGCTTGGCGGTCCGCAATGATAAGGTGCTGTTTTCCACCGACTCGAATGGACGTATCTTTGAACTAACCCCTTCTCGCGATTCCCAGGACTTGACGCTGCTGACCGAGACGCACGAATCACTGGCCACTCGCCTGATGTTTCAAGGAAGTGACCTGTACGCCACCACCAGCAACATCGCGAAACTCGTGCAGGTGGGAGCGGAGCCGGCTCATGAGGGGAACTATCTTTCCCCTGTGAAGGACACGAAAATTTTTTCCCACTGGGGTGTGCTGGCGTGGCGTGGTGAAGTGCCGCAGGGTACCAGCATCGAGTTCTTTACGCGCTCCGGGAATTCAGATCGGCCCGACCAAACGTGGAGCGACTGGGCCGGCCCGTACCACGATTCCAACGGCAGTGCCATTCAGTGCCCTCCGGCGCGCTACATCCAATGGAAGGCGGTCTTTCACAGCTCGGGATCCGCCAGCCCAACTCTGGACGACGCCACGGTCTCCTATCTCAACCAGAATTTGCCGCCGCAAATCCGCTCTTTGAATGTTTCGACGGCCGGGGAACGAACCGGTCCAGGCGGCAGCACTTTTGCCAGCGCGTCTCCGGGGAGTACAGTCACGGTTTCGGCGGGGACTTCAGTGAGCTTCAGTCCGACAACATCCTCGAGTAGTGGAGGCAAAACACCGACAACCCTAAGTTGGCAGGCGGATGACCCCAACGGAGATCAATTGGTGTACGCCCTTTACGTGAAATCCGAAGACGAGCAGGAATGGCATGTGGTCAAGGACAAGCTCCACCAGACCGCCTACACACTGGAACCGCAAGCCCTGCCCGACGGGAAATACATGGCGCGCCTGGTGGTTTCTGATGAGGAATCGAATCCGGCTTCCGCTGCGCGCAAAGTGGAGCTTTTGAGTGCGCCATTTTGGATTGACAACACTCCGCCCGAAATCCAGGTGCTCAAGCAGACGGCAACCGGGGACGGCGCTGAAATCCAGTTTCGCGCGGATGATGCCACCTCTCCCTTGCGTGCAGCAGAAACCTCAACCGATTCTACTGATTGGCACGACGTTTATTCCGATGACGGAGTAGTGGATTCAAGGGTTGAGACTTTTACCGTCCGGGTTCATAATTTGGGGTCCGGCGAACACATTGTCGCCTTGCGTGTCTCCGACACGGCGGGTAATGTGGGCGTGGGAAAGGCCGTGGTTCGCATCACAACGGGAGCTCGCTCTCAACACTAATCACGAGCCCCCCATGCACTCGCCAGCATCAGCCGGGCGGGCACGGACAACGGCTGGAAACAATACAACTCATATCTTGTGCAACGCATCTCACCAAACGAGTTGAGGTGCGACCGGTTTTGAGAACATTTGAGTCCACAAAAGATCGTAACGCCGAAGGCCGCAACCGAAGCTCAGTTGATTGCGCAAGCGCAGACCGGGGACGAACAAGCGTTTGCTGCACTTTTTGACGCTCACAAGCGCCGTGTTTATTCGCTCTGCCTTCGCATGACCGGAAATACCGCGGAAGCTGAGGACTTGTCGCAGGAAGCATTCCTGCAATTGTTTCGAAAAATTTCAACCTTCCGCGGCGAGTCCGCATTTTCGACGTGGTTGCATCGGCTGGTGGTCAATGTCGTGCTGATGCACCTGCGAAAAAAAGGCTTGCAGCAGGTTTCGCTTGACGAGATGGACACATCTCAGGAAGAGCCGGTCAAGCGGGACTATGGGGACGACGATCGAAGGCTGATGGGCTCGATTGACCGCATCAGCCTGGGACACGCGATTGGGGAATTACCGCCGGGCTATCGCGCGGTGTTTGTCTTGCATGACATGGAAGGCTACGAACATAATGAAATTGCCCAGATCCTGAATTGCTCGATCGGCAATTCCAAATCGCAGCTCCACAAAGCGCGCATGAAATTGAGGGAATGGTTGCGAGACGACCACAGAGGAAATACGCCTGGAAACTTGGTGCCTGAGTCGCCCACCGAGGGGGAGAGGTAGAGGGACGATGTCCAATCCAATGCCTGAACAACCCGAAGCAGCACGAGCGCAGTGCGTGAAGTTTGATTTGGACCTGCCAGCTTTTCTCGAAGGGGAAAGCCGCCCCGAGGTTATGAGTCACGCCCGGCAGTGCCCCTTTTGCAGCGTAATTCTGGCGGACCTGCATCTTATCCAGTCGCAGGCCACCCAGGTACTGCTGGAAGATCCCCCGTCGAGGGTGTGGGCCAACGTTCGCGCCACGCTGGACGCGGAGGGCGTCTTCCGGGAACCAACGCCGGTGTGGCTCCGGTGGCTCCCCCAAACGGGCCTCCTTCGGTACTCGGCAGCGTTCGCGGCTACGGCCTTTTTGGTACTGTTCGGCACCCTCCTTCTGGTCCGGCACCCCTCGAGCACTCCAGGTTTAAATTCAACTCAAACTTCGAGCACTATCGCAGCCAAAGGGGAGCCCGTCGCTTCGGCCGATCTTCGCCTTGAGGCAACCGTCAGCGAGATGGAGAAGAGTTACAGGTCGAGGGAAACGAACATTGATCCGGTTTTACATGCAAGCTACCAGAAGGGCCTGAATTCCCTGGACAATTCGATTCGCGAGTGCAA
>JBGPCF010000187.1:0-10300 GCA_041481635.1 Terriglobia bacterium
GATGCTGCATACTCGTGGCATGGCGGAATCTCCCTTCGTTGAGATTGATCGTTTGGCAAAACACCAACCTCAATTTATAGGAGCTTCCGCCTCTTTTTCAAAAACCTAATTTGGACAAGCCTGGTCTATGACCGCCGCTACAAAAAAACATCCCGCACCTTCAATCAACCTAACCCAATTCGGTTTGTCCCGGCATGGCGACAGGCGCAACGGCCAGGGAGACGTCCCAGGCGATCTTCTCGGGCATCAAACTCTCCTTGGAATTCAGCGCCTGATCCCACGTGACGGCCTTGCCGGTATACGCGGCCATGCGCCCCAGGATTGCCGTCAAGGTCGACTCAGCCACACTCTTAAGTTCATTGTAGGGTTTCCCGGCCCTGATGCTGGCGATGAGGTCGGTGTGTTCCTGGACGTAGGGCTTGTTGTCCTGCCCGGGAAATTTCCAGGCGCGGGCGCCGGTGATGGAATATTTGTTGACCTGGCAGAATCCCTTAGTGCCCACCAGAGACTCGGAAACGTTGTTCTCGCAATTCTGAATTTGGCGGCAGTAGCTGGCGACGCGCACTCCATTTTCGTACTCATAATCGATGGCAAAGTGGTCGTAAATATTGCCGTACTCCGGGCCGGTGCGTACCTGCCTCCCGCCGAGTCCGACGGCGCGGACCGGGTGGCTGCCAATCGCCCAGTTGGCCACGTCGAGATTGTGGACGTGCTGCTCCACAATGTGGTCGCCGCACAGCCAGGTGAAATAATACCAGTTGCGCAGTTGCCACTCCATATCGCTCCAGCCCTCTTCGCGCGGGTGAACCCAAATCGGTCCCTGGTTCCAATAGACGCGCCCCTCGGTGACTTCGCCGATGGCTCCGCCGTGGATTCGTTTGAGGGTTTCGAGGTAGCCGGTCTGATGGCGCCGCTGCGTCCCTACGCCAATCGCGAGTCCTTTTGATTTTGCTTCCTCATAAGCTTCGAGGACGGTTCGAATGGCCGGGCCATCGACGCCCACGGGCTTCTCGGAAAAAATGTTTTTGCCTGCCGCCACGGCAGCCTTCAAGTGTACAGGCCGGAAACCAGGAGGGGTGGCGAGGATCACGTAGTTCACATCACTCGCCAGCACCTTTTCGTAGGCGTCAAACCCGACGAATTGCCTGTCCTCAGGCACATCAATCTTGTCGGCAAACTTCTCCAGGTTTTTCAGGCTCTTCTCGATGTGGTCCTTGAAGACGTCTCCCATCGCCACGATCTTTACGCCTGGCGAGGACTCGAGAACGTTCTGGGTAGCCCCGGTCCCGCGATCCCCGCAGCCAATCACGCCTACGCGAATCTCGTCGCTACCCGTGGCGTGGACTGCCGGGACAACGCCCAGGCGTGCCACCACTCCGCCGGCCAGCGCGGCCGTGGAAACCTTTAGAAAGTCGCGGCGTGAAGAGCGATCGTTTGTTGCGTCTGGTTTATTCATGGAACGAACCTCCGATAAAATTGAAATCATCCAACGTGCACGAGCGCTAACCGGTCGGGCCTAATCATCCAACTTTTTCACCTTCGATTTCAACCCCTTTAGGTTCTCCTGCTCTTCCAAGGGGCGCGTAACGCGAAAGCCGACAAAAGTGGCGTCGGTATGCCACCAGATGCTTTGGGGAAGTTGCGGGTCCTGCCGGCTCCAATCGTCCGTGGAGGCCCGGCGCGCGGCACAACGAAGTCCGGGCGCGTCGTCAGCCCACGATCCGCCGCGCACCACGTAAGGGTACTCCTTTTCCGTGGGCAATAAAACCGGCGACCTCGTCGGGATGAGCGGATCGAAGGGTTTATAATAATTCAGGTCGTACACATCCAACACCCACTCCGCCACATTGCCCTCCATGTCGTAAAGGTCCCAAGCGTTCGGCTTTTTTTTCTCCACGGGATGAGGACGGTCGTCCGAGTCCTTCTTGAACCACGCCTCTTCTCCCAGCCTAGCTGGATCGTCACCGAACGAAAAGGCCGTCTTGGCTCCGGCCCGGCATGCGTATTCCCATTCGGCTTCCGTGGGCAGGCGATAATCATTGCCGGTTTTGGCCGAGAGCCAGCGAGTGTATTCCATGGCGGCGTGGTGGGTCATACTGATGGCGGGATAACCATCGTGGCCATAGCCAAACGTCGGGTCGGCATAGGGTGGCGTGGGGCGCGTAACGGCGTCGGCGAGTTTCTCGTTTTCGCTTTCCTGCCCACGGTTTGTGCCGGAAGATTTCTTAATGCCTCGCGCCAGGGCAAATTGGTCGAACTCGTTCCAAGTCACCTCAGCCTTCCCCATCCAAAAGGGGCCAAGTGTCACCGGATGTTGAGGGCCCTCATCGGATGCGCGATGAGCCTCGGAGGCCGGACTCCCCATCTGGAAAGATCCACCGGGAATCGGAACCATTTCAAATTGGACACTAGTTCCCGGGATGGCCTCGGTGTAAGGCTTCATTTCCGCCGGGCTCCCATTGATTTGAGCATTGGCTGCTGAGGCTTTCAAGGCGGGAGTGGTCTCATAATCGTAGAGATACGAGATTCCCCAAAGGGCGGCGCCAAGGACGAAAAGCGCGATTTCAAACGTGGCAGCGCGGTGCCCTTTCATCAGCGGGACTCCATCAAATGAAGATGTTCGTTCACTCCAGGTCTGGTAGGATGCGGCTGTCCGTTATGCCACAACGAATCATTGTAAAGAAATTCTTCAACCGCCTTTCCGTTGTACCGTTGTTGGCAACTGCAGCGTGCATCCTAGCTGCGGGGACCCGAAAGGCAATTCCGAACAACCCCTTGCCAGCCCGCTATGAATTCACCCAAGTCCACATGGGGACAGAATTCAAAATCGTTCTCTACGCGACTGATGCGGGCACGGCAGAACGAGCATCGATCGCAGCCTTTGGGCGCATCGCAGCGCTCGATGCTATCATGAGCGATTACGATCCGGGCAGTGAATTGATGCGACTCTGCCAGCACGCCGGTGGGTTGCCCGTGCGTGTCAGTGAAGATTTGTTTCGCGTATTGTCGCAGGCGCAGGAGTTGGCTCGGCGCTCCAACGGCGCTTTTGATATAACTGTTGGCCCGGTCGTACGTCAGTGGCGCGACGCGCGCAGGCGGAGGCGGTTGCCCGATCCGGATCGCCTCTCCCAAGCGCTCAAGCTGGTTGGTTCCGAAAACTTGCGGCTCGACGCAAAGGACAGTACGGTGGAGCTTCTGAAGTCCGGGATGCTTCTGGACTTGGGCGGGATCGCGAAGGGGTATGCTGCCGACCAAGGCATTTCTGTTCTCAAAGTTTGGGGGATTACCTGCGCGCTGGTCGGAGGGGCAGGTGACATTGCTGTCAGTGCGCCGCCTCCGGGTCGCGAAGGGTGGGTGATTGAAGTTGAGTCGCTTGATCCCAAGGAAAAAACGGAGGACAAGTTTTTTCTGCTTCATGACGGCGCCGTCTCAACTTCGGGCGATTCCGAACAGCATTTGGAGGTTGGAGGAGTGCGGTACTCGCACATTGTGAATCCCAAGACCGGGATGGGATTGACAGGCCGCTCCAGCGTGACCGTCGTCGCGCCCAATGGCATCACCTCCGACAGCTTGGCCACTGCGGTGAGCGTCCTGGGTCCGGAGCAGGGACTTGAATTGGTGAAATCATTTCCTGGCGCGGGTGCGGTATTTGTTCTCAAGACCGGGCAGGGAATTCGCACTCGCGAATTACGATTTCCCCGCCTCTTGACCAAGAAACAACTGAAGGAAAGTGAATCTGTAACTGCGAATTCTGTTGACAACCAGTAGGTGATGACGAACATCGACCTCACGAAGAGAGACTATTGACGGAATTAAATTCCAAACCGCATTTACGTCGAGAACTGGGACTGGTTCAAGCCACAGCCCTGGCCATCACGGACATGGTGGGCATTGGCCCGTACATTACCATCCCGCTTCTGCTGGCGACGATGGGCGGGCCGCAGGCAATGCTCGGCTGGTTTGTGGGCGCGCTGCTGGCGTTTTGCGACGGCCTGGTTTGGTCTGAGCTGGGCGCCGCCATGCCCAAGGCGGGGGGCAGTTACAATTACCTGCGCGAAGCTTTCGGGCCCAAGGGGGCGGGGCGCTGGCTTTCGTTCCTGATGGTCTGGCAAATTATTTTTTCCGCACCACTATCGGTAGCCAGCGGAAGCATTGGCTTTGCCAACTACCTTCATTATTTCCTACCCAACCTCCCGGGATGGGGCTTAAGAACCATCGCCGCGGTGTTTCCGCTACTTTTGGTTGTGTTGCTTTATCGGCGGATTGGAGCGATCGGCAAAATTTCCGTGGTGCTGGTGGGCGGGGTGCTGGGCGGATGTTTGTGGATTGTGTTCTCGGGCATTCCGCATTTGAGTTCGGCCCGCCTGTTCGATTTTCCCCCCGGCGCTTTTGACTTGAACTGGGTCTTTTATGCCGGCCTTGGCCATGCCACCCTGTACGCGCTCTACGACTATTTCGGATATTACAATGTGTGTTATCTCGCCGAAGAAATTCGCGACCCGGGACGCGTGATTCCGCGCGCCATTATGTTTTCCATCATCACCGTGGGAACGATCTACGTGCTGATGACCGCTTCATTTCTCAGCGTGATCCCATGGCGGCAAATGCTTACGTCCAAGTTTGTGGCGTCCCAGTTCATCGAAATCTTGCAGGGCGCCTTGGCCGGGAAAATGATGACGGTGTTGATTCTCTGGATTGCGTTCTCCTCCGCCTTTTCGCTGCTTCTCGGATACTCCCGGATTCCCTATGTCGCCGCAACCGACGGGAATTTCTTCCCCGTTTTTGCACTCTTACATCCTAAAGGCGATTTTCCTTTCGTCTCACTCATCACCCTGGGCGTGATTGCTTCCGTCTGCAGCCTATTTAAATTGTCGGATGTGATTGGGAGTTTGATCGCCACCCGCGTGCTCATCCAATATTTACCGCAGACTATCGGTTTCTTCGTGCTGCGCTTCCGTGAACCGCAACTCCAGCGCCCATTCCGCATGTGGTTCTATCCCCTTCCTGGAATTATCTCCGTTTTGGGATGGCTATACATCCTGAGTACGTCCAATGAAAAGTCTCTGCTTTTTGCCCTTGGAGTTTTTCTGGTGGGAACAACCGCCTACATGATTCGCTCGAAAGTGCGGGGCGAGTGGCCCTTTGAAATGGTAGTAGACAGTAGGCGGTAGACAGTAGGCAGGGGAAAAAGCCCAGCCAAGAGCTGCTCAATGCGCTTAGGTATTAGGCCGGCCAGCCTAATCGACGCTCGGGGCTGCTCGTTGAAGCAAAAACATTCCCTCATTGTGGATAATGATGATGTCTTCGCCCTCGATGCGTGGCGAATAGCCGGCCTTATCACCGGCAATCGACCCTTCCAGCAACTTGCGTGCCTCTGCAAATCGTTTGTGTTTAGGTTCTAGCCCAGCGCGCAACATCCAGTTATTGAATGAGCGCTCGCGGCGCCGAAGTGACTGGCGTGTAATCTCCAACCTCAGGTCGTCGAACATGGAGAGAAATGTGGTGAGCCGAAGGTGGGCTGCGTGTGAAGGGTCCCGCAGGCCTTCGATCCGGTTATGAAGTTCAAACTTTGCGTCGCTCTCAGGCGACAGGGGATCGATGACCATCAGTCGCCCATCCGGTTTGGTGACGCGAACCATTTCGCGCAGGGCGAGCTCGGGCTTGGGCATGTGGTGGAACGAGCACTGGCAGGTGACCAGGTCAAAGGTGTGGTCCGGGTAGGGCAATTGCTCGGCTTCTCCCCGGTCAAATGCGGCGTTGGTGATGTTGCGCTCAAGCTGGAATTCCTGCGCCCGGTGGAGCATCTCCTGGGTCAGATCGATGCCGCGGGCAAACTTCACACGGGCTGCCAGGCCCAGCACCAGTTCTCCGGGCCCACAAGCCACGTCCAGTGCGAGATCGGTGGGCTTGGGTTTGGCGAACCCCACTTTCTCCGCCATAACCTCCGGCGTGTCGCGCCTTGCGGTCCTTGAAAAGGCTTCGGCGGTTTTGGCGAATTGCTTTTGTACTACCTCTTTGTGTTTTTTCGACATGGGTCTAAAATGTTAGCGCAATTTCCCTTGGGCGTGAAGGCAACAGCAAAGTTTGGCCACGGCACCTATGGTCTTTTCAGCCGGGGCCCCGCACGGCTGGCGGGAGCCAGAAGGCGATCCGAAGTTTTTGGGAAGCGCTCAAAAGATGGTTGGTCGAACCGTCTCTCACTATCGCATTGAGGCCGAACTCGGCCGTGGCGGCATGGGCACGGTCTATCGCGCGCATGATGATCGCCTGCGCCGCAATGTGGCCCTTAAATTGTTGACCGGCTCGGTTACCGATCACCGCGAGCGCCGCACTCGGATACTGGCAGAAGCCCGAGCGGCCTCGGCTTTGAATCATCCCGGCATTACCACCGTCTTCGAAGTTGGTGAAGACGGCGAGCATCTCTTCATTGTTATGGAACTGCTGGACGGGAGCACTCTGCGGCAAGAGATCACTCGAGGTCGCATGGAGCCGGCCGCCATTGTTCGCATCATGCTTCAGGTGTCGGAGGCGTTAGGGAGCGCCCACATGCACGGGGTGATTCACGGGGACATCAAGCCGGAAAACATCATTGTTCAGCCTGACGGCCGCGTGAAGCTGCTCGATTTCGGAATCGCCCGCCATGTGGCGACCGAAACAGTGACGCTGACCAGCGCCGGTACCGAAATCTCATGGTTACCGGATTCGGGACTGATTGGCACCTTGGCCTACATGTCACCGGAACAGATGCGCGGGAAGCCCGCTGGGCCGCGGTCCGATTTATTTGGTTTGGGCGTGGTGATTTACGAGATGGCGGCAGGGTACCGTCCATTTCCCGGGCCCACTGCCACTGCGCTCATGGCGCAGGTCTTGAATGATGCCGCGCCGCCCCTGGTTGCCGTACTCCCCCCGTCGGCAGGTGAGTTGGCACGCATCGTTCACAAGCTGCTAGAGAAGCAACCGGAATCGCGATATCAAGAGGCGCACGATTTGCACGCCGACCTCACAAATCTGGAACGCGATCTGGAAAGGGGCTTTCTGGTTCCCGCAGGTGTCCAGGGAAAACGCACCGTGGCCGTGTTGCCCTTCAAGTTGCTCACGCCCAGCCCCGAGGACGAATACCTGGGCGTGGCACTGGCCGACGCCGTGATCAACCAATTGAGTTCGAGCGGCGATTTGCTGGTTCGCCCAACCAGCACCGTTATGCGCTATGCCAAGCAAGTTGTGGACCCACTCTCTGTGGCGCGTGAGCTAAACGTGCAGGTGATTGTAGACGGCAGCATCCAAAAGTTTGGCACAAAATTGCGTGTCCACGTGCAAGCCTTGAACGCCGCCGATGGTTCCTCATTGCTTTCTGCAAAACACGATTCCGACGTGACTGACCTTTTTGGCTTGCAGGATAAGACTGCTGAAGATGTATGCCGCGTGCTGATATCAAATCGGACGTCGAAGTCCGAAGAAGAAGCGCCCGCCAAGAAACCGACGGAGGTTGCTGTAGCCTACGAGCTCTATCTCCGGGCCTGCGAACGCATGTCGCGGCTGAATCGCTGGGACACTCGTACGGCCATCGATATGCTCGAGAGTGCCACGCAGATGGATTCGAAATTTGCCGACGCCTGGGCCCGCCTGGCAGGCGCCTGCGTGATTATGGCTGGAAATTTCGAGCCGGGACCTCATTGGATCATTAAAGCAGAGAAAGCCATGCGGCGCTCCCTTGTTCTCGACCGAAAGAACGCGAACGCCCAATGGGCCCGAGGGAGAATCCTGTGGACGCCTGCCAAGAAATTCCAGAACCGGGCGGCGCTTCGGGCGCTGGGCGAAGCCCTCAAACTGAGTCCGGGGCACCAGGACGCGTTGGTTTGGAAATGCCTGATCCTTCTGCACGTGGGTTTGCTCGAGGAGGCGAAGCAGGGCTTGGATGAAGCTATGGCGGCGAATCCTGAGAACTCGTTCGCTCTCACCTTCCTCGCTCAGACTTCCTACTACATGGGGAAGTACGATGATGCTGAGGGCTATTTCGCCCAAGCCCTTGCCCGTGACCCGGCGAGCATTTGGACCAACGTTTTCCTTCCGGCACTCCCTCTTTTTACAAATCGTCTCGACAGGGTCGAGGAGCGGATTCGGACCGCCAACCGCGCCGTCCCCGGCGACCCGATTCTCGCCAGCTACGAAGCGATTCTGTGGGCCAAGCGAGGTGAGAAGCGGCGCGCCGAGCAGGCCATTGTCCGGGCCTTGAAGGGCAAGTCCCTTTTTCACACGCACCACACCTGGCACTATGTTGCGGATGCTTATACCTTGATCGGCAGGCCAGCCCGCGCCGTGGCGCTCCTGCGCAAGGCGAGCGCTTTTGGGCTCCCCAATTATCCCGCCTTTCGCGATGACCCGTTCCTGGCCCCTTTGCACAATTACTCTCCCTTCCTTGCCCTGCTGGAAGACCTCAAGCGCGAGTGGACCAGCTACCGGCAAGAATTCTCGCGACCATAATTCTTCAACCTATTCATGAATGTGTACTCGCACTCAGGTATGGTATAAAATGCCATTTCATTCGTGTTGGAAACTGATGCGCGGCATGTCCCACGTGGGCGCCAAGGATTTGTGGATTGAATAAAGCCGTGACAGAACGGCAAGCCGGCAAAGAAACCAGCGAACCGGCTGCTCTTTATCCCGCAACCCAATTTGTTGTGATTCCCGCCGGTGAATTTATGATGGGGTGTGAAACGGGCCAGGACGAGGAGCGGCCCGTCCATCGCGTTTACGTGGATGCCTTTGAGCTGGCTGTTTATCAGGTCCGTAATCGTGATTATGAGTTGTTCCTGGCGGCGACTGGACATCCCGCACCCAAGCATTGGAACGACCCTGAATTTAATCATTCCGACCAGCCCGTGGTGGCGGTGAATTGGATTGAGGCGGTCAAGTATTGCGAATGGCTGCGGGCCGGGGACGGCCGCCAGTATCGCCTGCCCACCGAGGCGGAGTGGGAACGCGCGGCGCGCGGGGGCCACGAAGGCGCGCTTTACGTTTGGGGCAACGTTCCCCCCAAATCTTGGCCGGCCTACGTGCGTCGATGGGGCGGGGAAGTGAAGGGGCCGCTGCCCGTTGGAGAAGATGCTCCAAACGCTTACGGACTATACGATATCAGCGAAAACGTTCACGAGTGGTGCGCCGATTGGTTCGGGAAAGATTATTATTCTGCATCGCCCGCGAACAATCCCTGCGGGCCCGCGGAAGGTGTTCGGCGCGCCTCGCGGGGCGGATCGTGGCGGCATCAGATTAAAGTGAGCCGTTGTGCCGCTCGATCCAGTATCCCTCCAACGCTCGAATACGCCGACTATGGATTTCGGATCGCCCGGGACGTCGCGATTCGCGAAGCAACCTGATTAGAATTCGGAATTGAGGACCAATCGCATGCCTGAACTTCGCCATAATATCCTGACCAACCAGTGGGTGATTATTGCCACCGAACGAGCCAAGCGTCCCGAAGAGTTTGGCAAGAAGAACAAAGAGAACAAGGTTATTCCTTCATTTGTTCAGACCTGCCCATTTTGTCCCGGCAATGAGAAGCTGACTCCGCCCGAGACTTTTGTGGTGCCCGGGCCCAACGGCTGGCAAGTTCGAGTTACGCCCAACAAATTCGCCGCCCTTTCGTATCAGGGCGAGCGCAAGCGGTTTGTCCAGGGGATACGCCGGACGATTACCGGCGTGGGCATTCACGAGGTGATGGTCGAAACGCCGGATCATAGCAAGACGACAGCCCTGCTCACGGACAGCGAAGTGGCCACCGTTTTGAAAACATATCTCGACCGTTTCGCATTCGCCTCGGCGGACTCGCGCGTCGCCCAGGTGACCATTTTCAAGAACCACGGCGAGGCGGCCGGCACGTCGCTGGAGCATCCCCACTCGCAAATGATTGGCACACCAGTGATCACTTCACAGCTCCGCGAGCGGCTCATTAACTCCCTGCGGCATTACGATGAGTATGGAGAATGTATCTTTTGCCGGTTGCAGGAGGTTGAGCTCAAGGAAGGGGCCCGTTTGGTTTGTGAGACTCCACACTTCGTCTCCCTGGTTCAATACGCGGCCCTGACGCCTTTTTCAATGTTGATCATGCCGCGCCGTCACATGGCGTGTTTCTCGGAGATCAATGATGCCGAATTGACCGACCTGGCTCATAATTTGCGGGTCACACTGGCCAAGCTTTATAACGGACTGAACAATCCCGATTTCAATTATGTCGTCCGCACCGCGCCCATCGAAAACACAGGCGTCAAATACTACCACTGGTACATCAGCATTATTCCCCGCC
>JBGPCF010000188.1:0-9962 GCA_041481635.1 Terriglobia bacterium
ATCTCCGACCCAGCCACGACTAAAACTATGGAGACTATAAGGGGGGCGATGAAGTCGGGCGTTCGCGCAATGTCCGCAAAGGTTTCTCCGGGTGAAATGAAGACGCCAATGAACCGCTCGAAGAATGATTTCGAAGGCTCCGCATGCTCAGTGGGAGTCGCCACGCCTGGGGTGCTCATGCGCTTTTCTCCTAAGGAACGAATTGGATCTGGAAGCCTGAGCCCTGTGATTCCGGGCGCGGCTGGTTGGAAAAGATAGCAGCCAATTTGGTTGAAAGCAAGAATCATGATTGCCCTGGCCGAGTGTCACCACGCGCGTACGAGCACCTACACAATTCCAAATACGGTATCCTGGCCTACCCAATTGGTGTGCCCAGGCACACCAAATAGTGTAAACTGTCCTTAAGTGAAGATAACCTTCAAGATTTGCAATGGGCCCCAAGATGCTCTAACACGCTTCATTTCAGTATGTTAGATGTATTTTGGCCATTTTCAACCCTTTTGGCCTTTACCTTGCATAGAAACCAAAGGAAGTTATTCCAACAGGAGGAAGTACTCTAATGAAGAAACTGATGACTCTGTTGTTTAGCGCCGTGTTGGTGTTCTCGCTGGCGATGCCTGTGTTCGCACAGGATGCCGCGGGCCAGGACGCTCCGAAGGCGGAAAAGAAAGCGAAGAAAGAAAAGAAAGCAAAGAAAGAGAAGAAGTCCAAGAAGGACAAGGGCGACAAGATGTCGGGCGACACCAAGTAGTTTTTCGAGTTCAGTCCAGCCCTGGGCACCCAGGGCTTTTGAACATACGACCCCCGGGCAGCTATCCCGGGGGTTTGTTTTTTGTGTAGACGAGCATCCGCGCACACTGCCTCTCTCCATCCCGGGCTCAAATGATTTAAGGTGAAGAATCAGACAGCAACCCATATAAATTGAGAGTAGGCTGAGGCTCAATAAGGGATTGTCACAGCGCGGCTGAGCGCGGCAATTCGAGTCGATTGTGAGTCTCTCACTACCACGCGCATCAGATAACTTCCCACCTTCACTCCCATGCTGGTTTTCACGGAGATTCCGGAATGTGAAAGCTTATCCAAAGTGGCATCGCGCAAGTGCATTTGGATCGTCTCTGAGGTGCTGGTGATGTAATTTCCGTCGGTGTCAAAAAGAGCAGCGACCAGCATCAGGTCGTCCACGTTACGCCCGTCTTCCTTTAGAAAGTGGATGGTGCTGAGATCAATGTGTGCCACCACAGAAAGCCTCGCGTTCATATTGTCCGTCTTGAAAAATTGAGTGCTAACATTCATGGGCAGCTCGCGCACGTCGTCGCGGGAAAAAACAGCTTCCTGAATGTCTTCCTTTTCCCGCGCCGCAGGGTCTTCCGCTTTCCGTGGTGCGAAATACCCGCGTCGGGCTTGGGCCGTAAGTCCTGAGGGGTTCGCCAGCTCCACCTTAAGCTTATGGAAGGATCCGTCGAACTTCAGATTTTGGGGGGAAAAGGCAAGGATGTAACTCGTTTCGGCCAAATCTCCGGCTCTTTTGAATCCGGCATCGTAATCGTTGTTGTTATGAAACCACACCCCACCCGTTTCGGCCGCGAGTTGGGATAGCACATCTGCGCTTACCATCAATTCCTCGCGGTTGAATCGGTCCCTGAGAATGGTTCGTTGCATCGTATTCTGCCCAGAATTGCGAACGCTCGCATCGCCCCCGGGGGGAGAAGCGAACAATCCCCGGGGATCAAGAGTGTTGATGATGACGCGGGCGTGCAACGCACGGTCCGTAATTTGGCTGAGCTCAAATTTCAGTTCATCCGTGAGAAATCCCGGAGACACGAAAACAATGCTTCGCTCGCCCGGCAAAGCAGACAAGTGGCGGATCAAGGCCTCCAATTCGCGCACGGAATACCTCGATTGGGTATCTTCAAATTCGGAGACTCGCCTGGCGTCCGTCACAGCCTCCTCGCTTGCACTGGGGCAGTTCCGGGCATCTCCGTTACATTGACAATCAATAATGTCCAAAACAGCGAGCTGGATTGCATCAGACTGCTGAGCGTTGATTTGGTAGGCTTGGTAGGGGGTGATATAAGGACACGCGTTAGTCTCCGAGAGATTGGCAGTTAGAGGGTGCGGCTGGAGGTGGTCCAGCGTTTGAATCAGGAGATCACGATTGGCCGTGAAATCCTGTAATAGGCGGCCAGACGATGTAAAAATCGCCGCCCGGTCGGAAGGCCGCAGATCTTGTTGCAGATACTTCTTGGCTGCATCCCGGGTGCGGACGGTATCTTCGAATGTGAGATGAACATCGTCGAAATAGAGCGCCACAAAACGCTCCGGCAATGATGTCGCAGGCTCGTTCTCGGTCACGGATGCGTTGGTGGCAGTCGGCGGGGTTACTAACGGAGGCACATGTGTTTTGTCAATCGTGGACTCGATGTTGAAGTCTGAGATGATTTGGGGCTTCCCGTTATCGAATAGCTTGAAGTCCTCCTTGCGCAGGCCGGCCACGGCGTTTCCACTTCGATCGCGAATAACGACGCGCACCAATACAAGATTTCGCTCAGAACGCATTGTGTAGGGTGCCTGCGTTTCATGAACCGAAACTTCGCCGGAATTAGAGGCCTGCTGCGAAGCCTGGGCGGAAGTCCGCTGATAGCCAGTAACAACGGCGAGCAGCGAAAAAGCTAACAAGAGTCCTGCCCAGCGCCGTGCCAATACCTCGCCTCCCTACTTAAACTCGAGCACCCGCCCCAAGTGGAGTCGCGCACACCCACCTCCCACGGCAGATGCGCCAACGAAATCGGGACTCGATGGGGGGAAATCCAAACCCAGACGAGTGTACACCTCATCGCTGTGTATTGAAATATCTCTGCTGATCTGCAGAGATGGCGGGCTTGTTTGAAATGCGCGCCCAGTCCGAACCCCGAATGATCGACCAGCATGAAGCCAATCGAGAGGGGAGAGTCTTTGGATTCCGAGCTATGCCGAGAACAATCGAGTGGCCGGGAATGACCTCTAAATCCAATTCAAGACCCAACCCGCAACATATCCGAGAAGCCCGCCATAAAGAAAAAGAGGTTCGAACCAGGCCCGAAGCCCGGCCAATATCGGATAGTCCACAACAGGCCATGGGCCGTAACCACCCCAGTAGACGCGGATGAGCAGCCCCAGGACAACAAAGGAGAGGGCCTTGCTTCGGATATTGCGAGCTTTTTCGGGGCCGACAATAAAAGACTTATATTCCGGACTGCTGCTAACGGTCTGGGCAAACGAGGCTCGGCATTTCCGGCACTCAGTGGCTTGATCGTAATTGGAGAAACCGCAGTACGGGCAGTGTTTCATGAGAGGAGTTCGAGATGACCTCACGAAAACAGCGCAGTGTCTTTCTGCAATTCACCACCCCATAAGGGGTGGCCATCCGGCTAAGTCAACCGTCGAATACCGGTCCCTATTCTAAACCATGTTTTTGGAGTTGTGGCAACAGAGTTCGGCGTGCCGCTACCAGGCACGCCGAGATTTCAAGGATCAATCCATCAATCACGCACGGTGGCGTCCAGGAAGGCCCGGAGCTTGCGGCTCCGCGAGGGATGGCGCAGCTTGCGCAGCGCCTTCGCTTCAATTTGCCGGATGCGCTCGCGAGTGACGGCAAAACTCTGGCCCACTTCTTCCAGAGTATGCTCGCTGCCATCATCCAGACCAAAGCGCATCTTGATGACTTTTTCCTCGCGCGGCGTCAGGGTCTTCAGTACGGCTTCGGTCTGTTCTTTCAGGTTGATATTGATGACGGCCTCAGCGGGCGAAATCACGCCGCGGTCCTCAATGAAATCCCCCAGGTGCGAATCTTCCTCCTCACCGATTGGTGTTTCGAGGGAGATCGGCTCTTGCGCGATCTTGAGCACCTTGCGCACCTTGACCACGGGAATGTCCATGCGCTTGGCGATTTCTTCTGAGGTAGGCTCGCGTCCGTACTCCTGCACCAATTGGCGGGAGGTGCGGATCAGCTTGTTGATGGTCTCGATCATGTGCACCGGGATGCGGATGGTGCGAGCCTGGTCCGCAATGGCGCGCGTGATGGCCTGGCGGATCCACCACGTGGCATAAGTCGAGAATTTGTAGCCCCGCCGGTATTCAAACTTGTCTACCGCCTTCATCAGGCCGATATTCCCTTCTTGAATCAAGTCAAGGAACTGCAGCCCGCGGTTGGTGTACTTCTTGGCGATCGAAACCACCAGGCGAAGGTTGGCTTCGATCAGCTCGCGTTTGGCGGCTTCGGCTTCCTTTTCGCCGCTGGCGATGGTCTGGTAGGTGCGGCGAAGCTCGGCGGAAGTGGTTTGAATGCCCTCCTCGAACTCCGTCAATTGACCACGGTGAAATCGAAGTTCTTTCTGAAGTTCTTTCTTGCCGTTTCCACGCGTATTCTCAACCCGGCGCTCCAGGCGGTTCACCTCGCGCTCGAGGGGGCGCATTTCCTCGACCCCCTGGCGAATCTTATCAATCAGCCGCTTTCGCTCGCCGTGGGTGAATTCGATGGACCGGATCAATTTAGAGATGATGATTCGGTGGCGAGCCACCGCAATGGCATAGCGCCGAAAATCGCGCGGACGCTTGGTGCGGGGAATCGCGTCGCGTTTGGTTTTGAGCTGGATCAGTTTCTTATTCAGCCGCTCAATCTCATCCACCGCGGCGATCACATCGCGCAGGCGCTCCGCCACCCGGTCGTCAGTCAATTCATCATCGTTGAAAACAACGACTTCCTTGATGGAGCGGTCGCCGTTCGCCAGTGTTTCGCGGAGGGCGAACATCTCCTGGATCACGATGGGCGAACGCGACTGGGCCTTCAATACGTTGAGCTGGCCGCGCTCGATCCGCTTGGCGATTTCAACTTCACCTTCGCGGGTCAGCAGTGGCACGGTGCCCATCTCGCGCAGGTACATGCGAACGGGATCGTTGGTCTTGTCCAGGACTCCAGGGGTGAGATCCAGTTCGACGTCTTCCGCAGCTTCTTCGGGCTTAATTTCGTCCGTGGCATCGAGGGCGATTTTATCCGCGGCCTTGGTCTTGGGAGATTCCAAAACCTCGATGCCCGCGTTGTCGAACATGGACAGCAGATTCTCCATGTCCTCGGCGGAGTGCACGTCGGAAGGCAGAAGGTCGTTCACCTCATCGTAGAGGAGGTATCCCTTTTCCTTCCCAAGCGTAATCAATTTATTAACCTGATCAAACTTTTCGTCAAACGCCAAGGCTTTTGCCCCCTCTGTGGGAGAAGAAGATTGCATTCGTCACCTTTATTCTCAGATTAGCCCGCCCCCATGCCCGACGGCACGGGGCAAACTGCGGAATGGGTCTTGGTACCTCGCGGAAAACCACCAATGGCCTATAGCTCCGAGGGATTAGATGTAATATTACACCATTTTGTTTCATTAATGGGAAAGATTTTTCAGGCCCCGCGCAATTGGGCTAACTCCTTGGCCAGACTAGCCTTTTCCGCCAGGAGCTTGGCCAAGCGAGAGCCATCTTTTTCTTGTTCCGCTGCCCGGATTTCAGCTTGCAGTCGATCGCGCTCACGTTCCAGACGTCTCCTTCGGAGGCTCGACAGCGATGCAATTAACTCCTCGTGGCTGTCAACCTGTTCTCGCGTAAGCATCGCCTCATGAAGTAGGAGCTTCTGGTCAGGCGTAAGTCCTTCCTCCAATTGCGCCACGTCGAGATTGTCCCCAACCTTCCCAACCCCACTTAATCGTTTGAAAATGTCCTCCGTAATCAGACCACGAATGTCTTCACTTGCGCAGAGCCTAGGCAGGAATTCATCCATAATATCTTGACTGCCCAGAATCGCCCGAAGCAATCTTTTCTCAGCCTGCGTAGCTTCTACTGATTTCAGCTGGCGAAATCCCTCAATCCGCCGAACGCCCACCTGATGCATTAATTGCGACTGCATCGTGGGCTCGTAAATCTTCAGACGCTCAATCAAATGGTTGGCCCAAGCCTGGGGCGCCATCAAGCCGGGCACTCGCAGTATATGCGGAAGCACTTGATTCGCGGCGGCAGCCTTCCCGTCCGCGGTGCTAGTATCGTGCTGGGCCACGGCGCGATCAATCAGAAAGTCGATGTATGCCCTCACCTTAGAAAGGCGCTTGCGATAGCTCTCGGCGCCTTGCTTGCGAATAAATGAATCAGGATCCATACCACCAGGCAGCGCCAGGACCTTGGCCTCAAAGCCAGCTTCCAGCAACAGATCCAATGAGCGTTCGGTTGCCTTGACACCCGCCGAATCCGGGTCGTAATTCACCACCACACGCTTTGAATAGCGGCTCAGCAATCGAATCTGGCTTTCGGTGAGGCTCGTGCCGCAACTGGCAACCACGTTTTCAATTCCGCAAGAGGCCACCGCGATGCAGTCCATGTACCCTTCCACCAAAATAGCGTAGTCGAGCTTTCGAATGTCGTTCCCAGCGCGGTTCAGGTGATACAGCACGCGGCTTTTGGTGTAAATTGGAGTCTCGGGAGAGTTCAAGTATTTTGGCTGGTCATCTCCCAATGCGCGCGCGCCGAAGCCCACCACCTTGCCAGTGTCACTCTGAATGGGAAAGATGATGCGCCGGCGAAAGCGATCGAAGCGACGGTTCCCTTCCGCGTCGCGCAAGACCAGACCGCTTTTCTCGGCGAGCTCGGGAGCGATTCCCACGTCGGTCAGACGCTTGGTCAGGGCCTTGCCTTCCGCCGGGGCGTAACCGAGGCGGAAATGCGCCACCACTTCGTCGGTCAATCCCCGGTCGGAGAGATAAGCCTGCGCGGCCCGCCCTTCGGCGGTGCCTCCCAGTTGCGCGGCGTAAAACTTCGCCGCCAACTCGTGAATCTCATGCAGCACTGCGCGCTCACGCGTGTTCGCGTCGTAAGTCTCGTCGCCCGCCGACTCGCGCAGAGCGATCCCCGCCTTCTCCGCCAGACGCCGCAACGCTTCAGGGAACGACATGTTTTCAATCAGCATAATGAACTTGAAAACGTCGCCGCCCACCCCGCATCCAAAGCAGTGAAAGATTTGCTTTCCCGGGTGAACCGCGAAGGAGGGCGTCTTTTCTTGATGAAATGGGCAGAGGCCCATCATGTTCGCGCCAGCCTTGCGCAGCTTCACGTAATCGCCCACCACCTTCACAATTTCGGACGCGGCACGTACTTCATCAACTTGGCTCATGGAAGATTGGTCAATGGTTAAAAGTCGAAGAGCAATTCTACAACTCACCCAAAGTTTTTAGATGCTCTACAAATATACCTGATTCCTGGCAAGTCTTCGCGGCTTCGTGTAAATTGCCACTGGAGGTCAAAGCCATGTGCCACGGTCGGGTTGAAAAAATCGGTTTCGCTTGCACAGTCATCTTCTCACTGTTTGGTCCCTGTCTCGGGTGGGCAACGCCGCGCGAAGTTTCTTTCGCCGCGTCCGCGATCACGGTCGAGGCGTACAATTTTGCAGAGGTTACAGTCACGGTGTCTTCGCCTGACGTGCGAAACCCATTTACCGATGCAAGCGTCGAAGGTTTTTTTGAAAAAGTTGGAGATGCGAAGCGAGTTCAGGTGGCAGGCTTTTGCGATGCTCCGGATGGGAGCACCTACCGGATTCGCTTCATGCCTTCCAGCCCCGGGGAATACAACTACTCCGCCACTTATCACCAGGGCGACTATGGTCGCACCCAGACCGGGACATTTCGCGCCACCAATGCCCACCGCCGCGGCATCGTGCGTGTCGACCCGAAATACCCCTGGCATTTTATCTGGGAAGGGACGGGCGAACATTATTTCCTCAACGGGACCACTGCGTTTCTCATGATGGGCTGGACCGATGAAAAAGTGATTCAAGCGAGCATCGAGCGCCTCTCGCGGCTGAAGATCAATCGCATCCGCTTGCTACTGGCGGGGCGGCCCAGCATGAGCTTCTGGAGCGAGCCGATTATTCCGAGTGGCGAGTTCCACGTGTGCCTGAATCCCTGGGTGGCCGAGCATCCCGACTCGCTCGACAGTCCGGGGTTCGACTACACGCGCTTCAACATCCCCTACTGGCAAAAATTTGAACGCATGCTGCGCTTCGCTCGCGACAAAGATATGACCATCTCCGTCATCATGGACTGGAACGATTCCAAAGTACACCCGGCTGGCGAGAGTGACGACGAGAAACGGTATTTTCGTTATGCGGCTGCGCGCCTTGGCGCGTATTCCAACGTCACCTGGGATCTTGGTGACGACATCAGCTCATATCGCAGCCTCGACTGGTCACACGTCATGGGAAGCTTTTTGGTGCAGGCCGATCCCTACCATCATCTCGCCACGGACCATCCCGTGGACAACACGCAGCAGGATCGCACCGCGGAGTGGTTTGGCTTCACTTCCTTCCAACAATGGCCGCGGCCGCTGCACGACTGGATGCTGAACCAACGGCGGGAACAAGCGAAGACAGGCCGCATTATTCCGCAGGTAGACGAAGAATACGGATATGAGGACCACTATCCGAGGTGGAGCCCCAGCTATCCCGACGGCGCCTCCGCGGATGCGGACCGGCGCGCCGCGTGGGAGATGGCAATGGCGGGCACGTATCAAACCACGGGAGAAACAGCCAAGCGCGGGACCGGAGCCTGGCCCGACACGGGCGGTGGTTGGGTGAATGGCCGCGGCGATGACAGCATGGTGATGCTGGCCGGCTACTCGCATATGGTCGACTTCTTTACCGGATTCGAATGGTGGAAGGCCGACCCGCACGATGAGCTGGTTGATCACGGCAATTTCTGTTTGGCGGAGCCGGGAAAATTGTACGCTGTGTATTTGCCCATGGCCGGCAAAGTGACCATCAAACTCGAGCCGGGCCGTTACCAGGCTTCGTGGTTTAATCCTCAAAGCGGGAAAATTTCGGCGCTTCCTGAAGCGCAAGGGCCGGAGTGGACATCGCCGGCTGCGCCTGATAGTGGCGATTGGGCGCTCATCCTCAAGAGGGTTGAACGCTCGCACTGATCACGAGGTTTTTTCAAGCTTGTCATATCTCACCCGGCACACCTCGCTGCTCCTGATTTATTTCGCGGCATTTCTGCGCTCGTTGGGCATCGGTCTGACGGGTGTGATTCTGGGCCTCTACGTGGCGCGCGCGGGATTTTCCGCCACAATTATCGGGGTGGTGATCACCGCGGGCCTGGCGGGCGCGTCGGTGGCTACTCTTCTCGCCAGTTTGCGCGCCGACCGACTCGGACGGCGATTCACCATGACGGGCCTGTCGATTCTGGCCGCTCTCGGCGGGCTGGGCTTCGCATTTTCCGGAAACGCGTTCAGCATTATCTTGCTGGCATTCCTCGGCATGCTAAACGGGATGGGCACCGATCGCGGACCGGTTTTTTCCATCGAACAGGCGATGATCCCGCAAATGATTTCCGCCGAGCGGCGCACCTGGGCGCTTTCGTGGTACGCGGTGGTTACGGAAACTGCTCAGGCTTTGGGCGCGCTAGCCGCCGGCCTCCCTCTCCTGCTCCAACATGGGCTCAATCTCGATCTCCTTTTCGCTTATCGCGTTACTTTCGGAATCTACGCCGCGGTCAATCTGGTGAGTGCGGTTCCTTACGCGCTTCTTCCTTCCAGCATCGAAGTGGCCGCGGACCTTCGCGCCGTCAAGCACGAGAAGCTGCAAATCTCGCCGCAGTCCAAGCGAGTGATCACCAAGCTCGCGGCACTTTCGGGGATTGACAGCCTGGGGGGCGGCTTGATGACCGACGCCTTGATCGCGTATTGGTTTTTTCAGCACTTCGGAACTTCAGAGCAGAGCCTGGGGATCGTCTTTTTTGCGGGCCATGTTTTGAATTCGGGGTCGTATCTGGTCGCAGCGTGGCTGGCGAGGCGCATCGGATTGCTGAATACCATGATATTCACCCACATCCCCAGCAGCCTGTTCCTGATGGCTTTGCCGTTCGCACCCTCGCCGGGCTGGGCGATTTTATTTCTACTTTGCC
>JBGPCF010000189.1:0-9891 GCA_041481635.1 Terriglobia bacterium
ACCAGAGAAGGGGAATGCGAAGTCTCGTAAAAGAGGTGCCTCTTTAGCTCGGTGTCCGCAAATTCTGGAGCCGCGACTTTCATCAAATCCATTGTCCAGCATCCCCCCGCGGGTTACAAGCCCTCTTTGCCCTATGCGGCTGGAGTTAACCGGGGGGCGGAGGGGTAGGGAAGATTCGGGTGAGGCAATTCAATATTGGCCCACGTTTACTGGGAATACTTTGTGATATAATCAACTGGTTGGGCGCCCCTTTACTACTCAAATGAAAAGTTGCCCCACTTGCCAAGCGAGTTACCCAAATAACTTTGTAGTGTGTCCGCAGGACGGCTCCGCCCTTTTGGAAGTCGGTGCGTGGACTGAAGGTTCCGTCATTCGGGGCAAGTACCGCATCTTGTCCAAAGTCGGTCAAGGTGGGATGGGCTCGGTCTACAAAGTCGTCCATGTCGCATTTGACGAAATCCACGCCCTCAAGGTGATTAACCCCAGCCTGATGAGCGACGATACCTTCGTCAAGCGCTTCAAGCACGAAGCAGTCATCACGCGAAAGCTACAGCATATGAACGCGGTGCGCGTCGATGACATTGATGAAGCCGAGGACGGCCGCCCCATCATCGTGATGGAGTACATCGAAGGGCAGAGCCTCAAGAAATTGATCCAGGACCAGGGAGCCTTGCCCTCGCCGCGCGTCTGCTCCATCATCAAGCAGGCCGCTGCAGCGCTCGAGGCAGCCCATGCGCTCGGCATGGTCCACCGCGACATCAAGCCTGACAACATTGTGCTGATCAACACCCCTGAGGGCGAGGTTGCGAAGGTGCTCGACTTTGGCATCGCGAAACTCAAAGAGGCGCACGCCAGCGATGCGGGTGGGTTGACGCTTACGGGCACGGGCGTAGTGATCGGAACGCCGCAGTACATGTCCCCCGAACAGGCCATGGGGAAACGTGGCGATGATTTGGACGGCCGCTCCGACCTCTACTCCCTGGGTGTGGTGATGTACCAGATGCTGACCGGCGACCTGCCCTTCAAGGCGGACACCACAATGGCGATGTTGCTGGCTCACATGCAGACGGCGCCCATTGCCATTAAAGCAGCCCACCCGGACCTGCAGATCCCGGAAGCAATTGCCAATGTCGTAATGAAGACGCTGGAGAAGGATCCGAACGATCGACCGCACGATGCCCGGGCCTTTATCGCCGAAATCGAAGCTGCGGAGAACTGGGCGCCTCCGCTCGGTGAGACTCGCGTATTCGATCCCGCCCAAAATTATTCGCCCCAGGATTCTTCGCGCCGTCTACGCGAGGCATTGAAGACGCCCACCCCTCGCCCTGGTGTAGTTCGCAGGCCTCCGCCTCCCCCTGCTCAGGAGGTGTATGAAGCGCCTGTCGAACCTGTGGTTCCCGAACCTCCACCGGAACCTCCGCCACGCGTTGTGGTCAAGCAGCGGCCTGCACAGGCGAAAGTGGAACATGCTCCCCCACCACGTCCCGTAGTGGTACCGGCACTCCCGCGGAAGTCGAGTGCCGCCCTGTGGGCTGTGGTGGGCGTATTGGGAATGCTTTTAATTGTGGGCGGGGTCTTTGTCTACCTGAAAACTGCAAGCCCGGGGATTCCGATCACCGACCAAAACAAAAATGGGCCTGATACAAGTAAGATTGATACAAAAAAGACCGATGCAAATAAGAATGAGCACAAGGAAGGCTCCGAAGGCACTCCGGACAACACCCAAAAAACCGCAAAGGAAGATCAAAATCAAGGCGGGCAACAAGCCAATCAGGGGGACACCTCCAAAGGTGGGCGCGGATTGGCGGACGTCAATGATGGGCGGACGACCAAACGGGGTGGATCGACTGCTACGGATAGAACCCAGCGAGACCGAAACAATAACCGGCAGGAAATCGTGAAGAGGGAAGAAACGAAACCTGGCGCGGACCCCGCTAAGATTGCCGGGGCCATCAAGTTGGGCGACTTCTATCTGGCTCGCGGCGAATATGACAATGCGATCAATGAATTCCAAAAGGGATTGAACCTTGACCCCTCGAACGCTACGCTTCGGGGCAGGTTGGATCGCGCTATAAAGGCCAAGGCCGCAGAGAGCCGCGTCTTGCAGTAAAGCCAGTCTTGCCGTCCGGTTATTCATTCGAATGGGAAGTCTCGTCTGCCGTTCACACGTTCCTTCTCCCAACAACCCATTCCAAAATATCAATACCGCCTTGACGAAGAAATATTCGAGGACTATAACTTACGTATGAAGGCCTTATTTCCCTCGCCCAGGTCTCGATTTTCAGGCACGAGTGCTTTCTTAACGGCATGCACGATCGGAGGGCTACTATTCTTCGCTCTCTTTTTGGGAATGTCCTGGTCGCCGGCCCAAGGTACTAACAAACCCCTGTCTAAGAACGATGTCATGGAGCTGCTGGAAGGCGGCGTAGGCCAGTCCGATATCGCCGACGCCGCACGAAGCCACGGCTTGAACTTCGAGATGACGGCCGCCGCTGAAAAGAGTCTTCGCGATGCGGGCGCCGAAGACAATCTCATGCGGACCTTGCGGCAACTGGCGCCGAAGCCGCAAAAAGTGACCCCTTCGACATCCACGACCTCGTCCAGCCCGGGGCCTCCGGTGCTCCTCATCGAGGCGACTCCGGGCAATGCTCAGGTTTACATCGATGATGAGCCCAAAGCGACCACCAGCGCGGCAGGCCGGGTAAGATTCAGCCAGCTTGCCCCGGGGCTGCATGTGGTCCGCCTGTCGCTCGCAGGTTACCGCGACTATGAACAGCAGGTCGATCTGACGGCAGGCCAAACCTCCACAGTCTCTGCCACATTGCAAGCAGCCCAGACCGCCCAAAACTCCACTTCCACCAATTCAGGGAAAACCCAAAGTGGGGGACTTGCCACAACGCAACCTCCCCCACAGCCACCGAGGTCTCAAACCACTACTGCGAATGCCACCAACGCCAATGATGTGAAATTCCTGGTGGCGCACGACCATGGACTGCCAGCCGGACAGAATTTCTGCGTGGGCTCGATGACGGTGGGCGGCGGAATGGTCCATTACTCGGGGCTGCGCGCTGTGACCAATGGCCAGGTGGGTGGGCCCACGCACTCCATGGACATTTCTGCCGATGAAATAAAGGAAATAAAGAAAAATGGCGTGTACCTCTCAATGCTGAATGCATTCCATATCAAACTCAAGAAAGGAAGCAATGCCAATTTTTACGTCATCAACGCACAGGGCCAATACCAACCTTCCGAACCTCTGATCAACGCTATCAGTAGCATGGTTCACTAGTCGCAGTTACCGATTCTGCTTTTTCCAATTACTGCCGCAGAGCTCTCTAGTCGATTCCGGCTGCAACGAGTGGGCTGCCGCTTGGTGGGTGGCTCGCCCCAATCAAGCTAAGGCCGGTGATTACCTGTGTGGTTACTGAATCTATCCCGGCTTGACTCCCTTCCAGCACTGCCACCATACTGTCGTTGCATGGCTCCGTTCGGGGCAGATCTTCTTCGACGGGCTGAGCATCAATTGAGAATGGGGGTGTGACCTGGATCGCCAGCATCGCGGCAGCATCATGCCGGAAGCCAACACGAATCGCGCGTTGCTCACCGACCTCTACGAGCTCACCATGGCGGCGGCGCTTTTTGAGCACCACATTGACTGCCGCGCCACCTTCGAGCTTTTTGTCCGCCAACTGCCTCCGGAGCGTGGTTACCTGGTGGCCGCCGGGCTGGATTCCATTCTCGGCTATCTCGAGCACCTTTGCTTTAACGATGAGGACGTGCGGTTCCTGCGCGCCCACCCCGCCTTCCACACTGTTTCCGATGCGTTTTTTGAATACCTGCGCGACTTTCGCTTTACCGGTGACGTGGATGCGGTACCCGAGGGCACGCTGATTTTTGGAGGGGAGCCGTTCCTTCAGGTGACGGCGCCCATGGCGGCGGCGCAAATTGTGGAAACCTACCTCCTCTCGGTCATCAACTTTGAAACCCTTGTGGCCACCAAGGCCGCCCGCACGGTGCGCGCCGCGAAGGGCCGCGGGGTTTGGGAATTTGGAACGCGTCGCGCCCAGGGACCCCAGGCGGGTGTACGTGCCGCGCGCGCCGCCTACGTTGGAGGTTGCGCGGGAACATCCAATGTGCTCGCGGGCTACCTCTATCACGTCCCCCTCGCGGGTACCGCGGCCCACTCGTGGACACAAGTGTTTCCCAGCGAACGCGAAAGCTTTGAGGCGCTTCTCGAAACGTTTCCCGACAAGGGCATCCTGCTGATTGATACTTATGATCCGATACGCGGCGCGGAAACTGCTGCCACTCTCGGGCGTAAAGTCCCCGGCGTTCGCCTGGACAGCGGCGACCTGCTCGAAAAGAGCCGCCACGTGCGGGAAATCCTTGACCGACAGGGCCTGACTGAAACCAAGATTGTGGTCAGCGGAGATTTGAATGAATACAAGATCGAGGAATTGGTGGCCCACGGCGCGCCCATCGACCTTTTTGGGGTGGGCACCGAGCTTGCCACGTCACGTGATGTCCCGGCTTTGGGAGTGGTCTACAAGCTTGTGGAGATCGAGAAGAATGGAAAGGTCGAATACAAAACCAAGTTCAGCGAGCAGAAAGCTCACTGGCCGGGGCGCAAACAGATTTTCCGCTTCTCCCATTCCGCCGCGGACGGGAAGGGAATCGAATTCCATCATGACGTCATTGGGCGCTCCACAGAGGACTATCCTGACGCCGAGACCCTGATTCAACCCGTCATGCGCGAAGGGGTGCGCGTTGATCCCAAGCCTACCATCGAGGAAAACCGCTCCAAAACACTGGCCAGTTTGGAGCGACTGCCCGAGCGTTACCAGTCCCTCCATAACGGCCCGCGCTACCCGGTGATGCACAGCGCCCCCCTCGAGCGCTTGCTCGATGATGTGCGGCGCAGTTATTCGATTTCCGCTGAAGTCATGAACTCCGCGCGAGTGCCTGCTGACCCCTCGATGCCGGGCGCGCCAGTTTTTCTGGATGTCGACACTCAGGTGGATTTCATGATGCCGGCCGGGGCGCTCTACGTACCTGGCGCCGAGACTCTCGCGCCGAACCTGAGGAAACTCTTCGCATTTGCACGCGAGAATAAAATTCCGGTGTTGTCCTCGGCAGACGCGCACCCCCTCGACGACCCTTCGTTTGCACAATGGCCGCCGCACTGCGTGGTGGGCACTCCCGGGCAGCGCCGCGTCCCTGAAACACAAATGGGTTCTCCCGTCATCATTCCGAACCGGCCGGGATCTTTTGTGCTTCCGGAGGAATGGTCGGGACAATTCATCGTGGAAAAGGTTGAGTACGACGTTTCCGCGAATCCGAATTTTGAAAATATCCTTGCGGCGCTCTCCAGTTCCCTCGGTCCGGTCCGTTTTGTGGTTTTCGGAGTGGCCACCGAGTTTTGTGTCCGCGCCTGCGTCCTGGCCCTGCGCAAGCGGAATCTCGCCGTGGACCTGGTAGTGGACGCCATCAAAGGCATCACTCCAGAGGGAGAGCAGCGCGCCATTGACGAGATGGTGGCGGCGGGCGCGCGCTTGGTGAACGCCTCGGAAGTCTGCTCCATCGTCAACACCGCGGCAGCCAGGTAGTTCCCACGGCTGCGGCGGTCCCCCTCCTGCATAAGAGAAACCGTTAATTTCCGCAAACCGCATATGGAGTTCGTGCTGCCTTCAGGGGTATGATGTCTCTCCGGGCAACGGTGGTGGACGGAGTCTCTGGGAGGAAAGAACCGCAATGACAAATACAAGATCCCATTCGTCCCGCTCTCTACAAGAGATATTGGGCTTCGTGCTGGTGATGATTTTCGCCGTTGTCGCCGTCGCCGGGGCTGATCACGAGGCGGCGAAGCGCCTTTACACCGACGCCAACACCCTGTTCGATCAGGGCCGGTTTGCCGAGGCCGTAGCCGGATACGACCGCGCCCTCGGTGAAGACCCGAAGTTTGTAGAGGCTTATTACAATCGCGCTTTGGCCAGCGAAATGGTGGATCGCGGCCGCGCGCTCGAAAACTGGCTTCGCTTTCTGGATGCTGCCGGCGACCGCCCGGAATATAAGTGGGATGTGGCGAGGGTGCGGGCGCGGATCAAAGTCCTGCAAGCCAAGCCAACCCTTCCCGAATCCATGCTGCCCACTCGCTACGCCTCCAGTGCCGGGGATTACTATCGCGTGATTTCGCTGACTTCGGAAGGCGAGCAGTGGCAGGAGTTGCCCGTGAAAATTTTCCTGGGCAATGCCCCTCAGATCAAATGGCAGCAGGGCGCGCGAGAGGCCTTTGACATTTGGGGTGCGGTTTTTCCGACGCAACTCGTGGCGCTGGAGGACAAGGCGGACGTCCGCATGACCTGGGAAGGGGTGACATCGGAACCCGGCCGCGCGGGCGAGGAAATGGAGTGGGTGCGCTTCAAGCACCTCGGCGATGAGATCACCGGCCGGCGTGTCGCCGTGATTTCAGTGGACCTCTCGCATAACTGGTCGAAGGATGAGATGCGGGCTATCGTCTTGCACGAAATGGGCCATGCGCTTGGCATCAAGGGACACAGCGACAGCAAGAAAGACATCATGTTTTGGCAGATGCAGGATAAAACTCGCCAAATTCGTGTACCGTATTTCCCAATCCCAATTTTCTGGAAATCGCTGGTGAGCCAGCCCAGCCAGCGAGACATCAACACCCTCATACGGATTTATAATTCGCCGGGATCCATTGCCCGTTTCGACTGATCTTGGAAGGTCAACGGAAATCAATGCTGCCAAGCCCTGCCTCCGCCTCCAGCCCCCCGCATTCCTCCGGCGCAAACCCCAAACACATTTTGATTGGATTTGCTTCAGGAGTTGCGGCCGGCATCGCGGCAAACCTGTTGGGGCAGGGAACCGCCGGATTGGAAAAATTTATCCGGTATGTGACCGACCCTGCGGGCGAGATCTGGCTGCGTTCGCTCATCCTCATCGTTATCCCCCTCGTCTTCGCCTTACTCAGCCTGGGCGTGGCGGGCCTGGGCAATCTGAAGAAGCTCGGGCGCATTGGATTAAAGACCCTTCTCTTTTTCATCGTGGGGTCGGCCCTGGCTGGCGCCCTGGGCCTCTTTCTGGTCGAGGTCTTTCGCCCCGGTTCGGGGCTCACTCCTGATCTGCGCAACCAGCTGCTTGCGACTTATGGGAGCGAGGTGCGCGCCTCGACCGGGACGGCCCCGCCCATTGGTTTTGGCATTCAGACTCTCGTAAACATCGTCCCGCGTAACCCCGTGGCCGCCGCCGCGCAGGGCGACATGCTGGGCGTGATTTTCTTTTCGCTGCTCTTTGGCATGGCGCTGGGGCGGGTGCCCGCGGAGCGTGCGCACACGCTTCGCCAGGCGCTCCACGGCCTGGGCGAAGTCATGACGGAAATCATCAATCTGGTGATGAAGCTCGCCCCCTACGGCGTGTTTGCACTGATGTTCGGCACGGCGGCGAGGTTTGGATTCGATCTATTGATTCGCTTGGGATGGTACGTGCTGATCGTCACAGTGGGTTTGCTCTTTATTCAATTTGGAGTGTACTCCGCCCTTTTGCGCTGGGCCGCAGGACGTGACCCTGTGGAATTTTTTCGCCGCACGCGCGTCGTAATGTTAACGGCGTTTTCGACCGCATCCTCCAATGCTACATTGCCCACCACGTTACGCGTCAGCGAAACCGAGCTTGGACTGCCCGCTGAAGTGTGCGGATTCGTCTTGCCGCTCGGCGCCTCGATGAACAAAATCGGCTCGGCTCTTTTTGAAGGCGCCACGATTGCCTTCATCGCGCAAGTTTTGGGCATCCCGCTCGGGGGAGCAGCCTGGGCGGTGGTGGTTGCCATGACGGTGCTGACTGCGGGCTTGGCCAATGCCGGACTCCCCAGCGCCGTCATTCCACTGATGATGCCTGTGCTCGATGCTGTCGGAGTGCCGGCAGAGGGCATTGCGCTGATTATCGGCGTCGACCGGCTGCTCGATATGTGCCGGACCACCGTCAACGTGACCGGCAATATGGTGGCGACGGCCTGCGTGGCAAAGTCGGAAACGCGCCCTGATTCAAGCCATGCCTTTTTGATGGCCGCAAGAGGTGAGTGATGCCGGTCGCGGAATTGCGCCCCTTGAGCATCGGCGAGCTCCTGGACAAAACCTTCAGCCTCTACCGCTCGCACTTCCTCCTTTTCGTGGGGATCATGGCCGTGCCCGGAATCATTCCGTTGGCTCTTGGCATACTCTTCGAAATGATTAGGTTCGACTTGGTGGGCTCGTTCATCATTTTCCTGGCCCACACGGTGGTGTACGCGATGGCCCTCGCGGCCACGGTCTCCGCGGTTTCGGAAGTTTACCTGGGACATAACACCACAATCCTTGGCGCCTATGCGAAGGTTCGCGGCCGGGCTTTGCGCACCCTCTGGATGCTGGCCGTGTTGGGGCTGGCCATCGGCGTGGGCTTCCTGCTCTTCATCGTTCCGGGCGTGCTCGTGGCGATTTGGTACGCGGTGGCCATTCCGGCGGCTATCGTTGAAAATCTAAAGACCGGTGCCGCCTTCCGGCGCAGTGAGAGCCTGACCAAAGGGCGGCGCGGAAGCATTTTTCTTGTGTTCGTTCTCTTTTTTGTGCTGAATTATGGCGCGCTGGCGCTATTTGACTTTCCCGCGGCGCTTTTATATGACGTCTGGCCCAGTGTGACTTCCTATGTCATCCAGAAACTGGCGACCTTTGTTTCCGGGGCCCTGGTCGGACCATTGCTGACTGTTGGCCTTTCCCTCATGTATTACGACTTGCGAGTGCGCAAAGAGGGCTTCGACCTTCAGCTCATGCTTTCGTCGCTCGATTCCGCTCCTCCTGCCGTGTCGCCTTTGTAAGAACCCAAGCCTGAAAGACGTGCCAACTGCGCCGGGCTCAATGTTCCAACGTGGCACAGACGGCACTTGACAAGCGCCAAAGGCTTCGTCTACAGTCCGTGTAGGTCTGGTAGTCCAAATGCAAAACCCGGGTTCCTTGTTGCGCCGCTCGAGACGCTCACTTCAAGGCATGTGTGAGGGAAGTACCAACCGTATTGGCTTCGCAGGTTCCCGCGTCTTCCAAAATCTCCGAGGAGGGAAATCTAATGAAAGCACGCGCAAATATTTGGGCGAGGTTCGGCTTGCTGGCCGCGCTCGTCTCACTCTTGATCCCGTCGATGGCATGGGCGCAGGATGACCGGAACGCCGCCGTGGGCATTGCAGCCTTGGGCGCCTTCATGTTCGTTTTCCTTTTGTTCTTTCTGGCGATCTATGTGTACATGGCGCTGGCTCTTTCAACCATCGCCAAGAAGACGAACACAGAGAACCCGTGGATGGCCTGGATTCCGATTGCCAACATCGTCCTGATGCTCAACATCGCCAAGAAGCCCATTTGGTGGATTTTGCTTTGTTTGATACCAGTCGTGAGCATCGTCATCTTGATCATCGTTTGGATGGCGATTGCAGAGGCCCGTGGCAAACCCAACTGGTGGGGTATCCTCCTCATCGTTCCCGTCGTCGGCTTGATCGTTCCCGGCTACCTCGCCTGGGCGGATTGAGTTGCGCGGCCTCGGTCCGCGTCGATGTGCGCGAGCCGGGGGCTCTCAACGGCCAGCTCGTGCGCCTTACAGTCACATCCATTGCCGCCGGATTGGTGGGCGAGGAATAGCCCTCCGTTCCGGCGGACTGTTTTTAGGGTAGCTTGCGTTGGGTGAGGGCGCCTCAGTCACTGATCCCGCGTAAGAGGCTTTCATGGTGATCGCGTCTCAGTTGCGGCCCGGCATGGTTTTGAAGATTGGCGAAGACCTGCTGAAGGTTCAGGAATCCACCTACCATCTCGGGCAAGGCAAGATGCCGGGGAGTGTCCACGCCAAGCTGGTCAGCGT
>JBGPCF010000190.1:0-9722 GCA_041481635.1 Terriglobia bacterium
GGGCCAGGCCAACGACAAAAGCAAGAACCAAAACAAAATGAAAGGCAAAAACCAAAAACAAGAAAAGGGGACACTTCTAACGAGGTAAGAAAGGGGACATTTCTAAAGAGCTTTGACACATGGGGGCCATGGGGCTTGACAAAGGGTGTAGATTGTGTTTTCGCTGGTTGTGAGGGGTAAAGATATTTCTATTGCCCTTGCCAGGAATGCCCTAGACTCGAACTTTGGCTTGGGTAGGGCTTTTATGCTTCAGACAAGCGATCCCAACTTGGGTGAACCGCAGCACGAAGCGGCGTTTTTCTACGGTCTCTTTATGCGCGGCTACCCGTTGCAAAAGCTGCGCGAGGATATCGACGTCCCACCGCAAGTCCTCCAGCGCTGGCAGCGCCTGGCCCTCCACGACCCCTGGTACCAGGTGAAAGTGGAACGCATCCTCAATTACCGCAAACACGTCCTCGCTATCTTCGATTCCCTCGTCTTCAAGGAAATGGAACCCACAGTTCGAATCCAATGATTGTGTGATTTGGCGATCGGGCCATTGAGCGATTGAGCGTACGGCTGTCCATAGAGTGTCGCTTATGAACCGTCTTTTCCTGGAATAGACAACGGACAACTGACTACGGACAACGGAGGTCTTCGTCAATCACTCAATCACCCGATCGCTTAATGACTCAATAGGTCTGCGGCCCAGGTGAGGAAGAAGAGGATGCTAATGAATCCGTTAACGGTGAAAAATGCCGCATTCACTTTCGAAAGGTCGTTGGGCTTGACGAGGGCGTGCTCGTAGGCCAGCAGCGCCGCCACCATCACCAGCCCGCCCAGGGCAGTCCATCCCAAGTTTTCCATTCGTGCCACCTCGACCAGCAACGCCAACGCCCCCACGTGGAGGAGGGCTGATACCCAGAGTGCCGCGCCAATCCCATAACGGCGCGGAATGGAGTGGAGGCCCAAAGAGTGGTCGAACTCGACGTCCTGGCAGGCGTAGATGATGTCGAAGCCCGCCACCCAGAACATCACTGCACCGCCCAGTAACAGAACGCTGGCGCTCAAGTCACCCCGCAAGGCAATCCACGCCGCCGCCGGCGACATTCCCAGGCAAAGTCCTAGGATTAGATGGGAAAGCAGGGTGAAGCGCTTGGTGAACGAATAGCCGAGCAAAATGGCCATGGCGACGGGAGAGAGTTTGAAGGCGAGCGGATTCAGCTCAAACGCCGCCAGGGCCAGCAGCGCGCAGGACACGATGGTGAACCCGATGGCGAATCCCAGGCTCAGTTGGCCGGCGGGCAGAGCCCGGGTCTTTGTGCGGGGATTGAGTGCGTCAATCTTGAGGTCGGCAATGCGGTTAAAGGTCATCGCCGCGCTGCGTGCCCCCACCATAGCGACAATCAGCCACAATAGCTGGCGACCACTCGGCCAGCCCCGTACGGCGAGCATGGCGCCCGTCAGTGCGAACGGCAGGGCGAAGATCGAGTGCTCAATCTTGATCATCTCGAGCGCGGTGCGTACTCGAGCCAGGAAGCCGCGCGCGACACCGGGCCCGGGAGGGGCTGCGAACTCGGTTGGAGCACTGTTGCCCATATCCGTCTATTTTAGCGCAATGCAGGCTTTACCAAATGACGACGATCAGCAGTATGAACAGCGTGGCATTAATCGAGTGGCCGACGTAACACATGGGGCAATGGGTGTGTAGCTTCCTTCGCAGCGCGTAGACAAGATAAAAACCGAGCGCCACTGTCATTGCGCTCGCTGCCAAAAGAACCCAATACGAAAGCGGTGCAAACCGGCTGCCAATGACAACTGTCGGTCCGACATCGAAGCCTAAAGACGCCCAAGCAATCAGAAGGACGTAGTAGACAATTCCAAGCAACGAATTGGGCACACCAAAGACCCGCGCGTAGGGCGTCTGCACCACAGTGACACAGCTTGAACCCTCGCGCGCGCAAAAAAGTTCCGGCACCCATCGCGCCTTCTTAATCCGACCGTAGTAAGCGAAAGTGAAGTAAAGAGCGTTGGCCAGGCCAACCAGGGAGAGGATTACGATCTCGATTCGGATGGTTAGGTGCGAGGTCATTCGTCATTTGTCCTTTGTCAGTTGTCCGTTGTCAGGTGAGCGTGACACCGAATTGGATGCCAATGACTAAGGACGAATGACAAATGACATCATATTTAGTGCCCCAATTTCCGTTCTCCGAGCCACCGAAATTGCTTCGGTTGGTCCAAGTCCAGGTGAGCCAACACGCGGCAGCAGAATTGGACCACCAGGTCATCCACCTGCTGCGGGCCGTGGTAGAACGACGGGATAATGGGAAAAATCTCTGCCCCCGCAGACTGGGCGCGCAGCATATTTTCCAGATGCACCCGGCTGAATGGTGTGTCGCGGATGGCAAGAATCAGTTTGCGGTTTTCCTTCAGGCAAACGTCCGCCGCGCGCTCGATGAGGGTGGAGGAAATGCCGTTGGCAATCTGTGCCAGGCAGCCGGTGCTGCAGGGAATCACCACCATACCATCCACGCGATAGGAGCCGCTGGCAATGCTCGCGCCAATGTCCGAATCGAGCAGGTATTCAGTCTTCTTGGCGGGCCCGCCCGCCAGCGACGCGGCAACGCGCGCACTCTCTGTGAACTCCAAGCCAAGCTCGGCGCGCAGCACCTTGAGCCCGCTTCCCGAAATCACCAGGTGGATTTTGCCCACGCGCTGGTCCGCCTCAAGCAAAGTCAACATCCGCTGGGCAAACACCGCGCCGCTCGCGCCGGTGACGCCGAGCACAATCGTTTTCCTGGCTGAAGTCCTCTCGCGGGGCATGATGGACGATGGTAGTCTCCCGCAGCGAGCGAAGTCAAGGAACGCGGATTTGAAATTCTGCCATGAGAATGTAAAGATACATGGGCCGAGTGCACGCAATGTTGAAGGGACAAGTTATGCACCAAATCGTTCTGGAACAGCCCGGACATTTTGCTCAGCGCGACGCGCCGCCTCCGGTGCCGGGGGCGGGCGAAGCTCTCGTTCGCATTCGACGCGTGGGGGTTTGCGGCACGGACTACCACGCTTTTGAAGGCCATCAGCCATTCTTCACTTACCCTCGAATCCTGGGCCACGAACTGAGCGGGGAGGTGGCTAGCGCGCCGGAGAACCCCCGCGGGCTTCAACCGGGCAACCGAGTGGCCGTGGAACCCTACCTGAATTGCGGCGAGTGCCACGCTTGCCGCGCCGGAAAACGCAACTGTTGCGAGCGCCTCCGGGTGTTGGGAGTTCACACCGACGGCGGCATGCAAGCGCTGTTGGCGGTGCCCGTGGATCACTTGCACAAATCCGCGCGACTCACGCTTGACCAGTTGGCGCTGGTGGAGCCGCTGAGCATTGGAGCACATGCTGTGGCGCGCAGCGGATTGCGCAATGGGGACGACATTCTGGTGATTGGCGCGGGGCCCATTGGCCTCGCCGTAACTCAGTTTGCCGTGGCGGCAGGCGGACGCGTTCGAGTACTCGAAATCAACCCGGCACGGCGCGATTTTGCCGCGCGTTTCGGAGTCGAAGTCCTGGACCGCGCGGATGCTCGCCTGGCCGAAGTCGTCTTTGATGCCACGGGCAATGCGCCATCCATGGAGCAGAGCCTGGCTCGCGTTGCCCATAGTGGCCGCCTGATTTTCGTGGGCCTAGTGCAAAGCAACGTCGCCATCGATGACCCGCTGTTCCATCGCCGCGAGATTACCCTGTTGGCCAGCCGCAACAGCTTGGACGATTTCCCGCGCATCATTCGCATGATTGAGCAGGGACAAATCGACACCGCGCTATGGATTACCCACCGCTTAAGTCTCGCAGAAGTCCCTCACCGATTCCCCAGCCTGCCTCGCGAACCGAATTGCATCAAGGCCATGATTGAAATTCCCGATGGCGCGTGAGCGACCAGTGGACACTTGCTCTTTTCTCCGGCCATCCTTCGCGCCTTTCGCCGATGTGATTTCTAAACCATCTTGCTATACTGTTTTTCAGTTCGATCGGAAAGCAGGACGGCGCAAAGCGCGGACGAATCGAGGACAGAATTGACCCCAGAAGAAATCTCCAAAATGTTGACGCAGGTTCGGCGAGGCAAGCTGAGCGTGGAGGACGCCGTGGACCGCCTACGCACCTTGCCCTATGAAGACCTCGGCTACGCCAAGATTGACCATCACCGGTCGCTGCGACAGGGCTTTCCGGAAGTCATCTTCGCGCGCGGCAAGGCGCCCGAACAGGTGGAAGGCATCGTTCGCGGGATGCTGGCCAACCGGCACAACATCCTCATCACGCGCGGGGACGCGGCGCTCTTCGAGCGCGTGCGCAAGCTCGACAAGAGCGCAGTCCTGCACGCCCTCTCAGGCGCGATAGTGATATGCCGCGACCGCAAGATTCGCGGCAAGGGCAAGGTGGCGGTTGTCTGCGCGGGCACCTCGGATATTCCCGTCGCCGAAGAAGCGCTGGTGACCGCCGAGACGATGGGCAACCGCGTGGTGCCCCTTTACGACGTGGGCGTGGCCGGCATCCACCGCCTGCTTTCCAAGAGTCGCGTGCTGCGCGAGGCGCGCGTGATAGTCTGCGTGGCGGGGATGGAAGGCGCACTGCCCAGCGTCGTGGCCGGTATGGTGGCAGCGCCAGTGATCGCCGTGCCATCGAGCGTGGGCTATGGCGCCAGCTTTCACGGCCTCGCCGCGCTGCTCGGCATGCTCAACAGTTGCTCGCCCAACGTTTGCGTGGTGAATATCGATAACGGTTTCGGTGCGGGCTATCTGGCGAGTGTAATGAATCGGCTGTAATAAGTGTATAGTGGAACTCAGACCAAGGTGAGGGCGATATGAAAACTACCCAAGAGCAATACGTTGTGGATGCCGATGGGAATAAGAAGGGAGTGATCATTCCGGTCGAGGAATATGAGCAAATGCTGGAAGATCTCCACGATTTGACGGTGGTCGCGGAACGCCGATCGGAGAAGCCCGTCAGCATCGAAGAAATGAAAAAGCGATTGAAAGCACATGGGCTCCTATAGGATCACCTTCAAACCAACGATTGAAAAAGATCTGCTGAAGATATCACCATCGTTGGTACCGCGAGTCATGAAGCGGATTGAAAATCTAGCCTCCAACCCCTTTCCTCCTCAATCGATAAAATTGTCGTCCGCTGAAAAGCTTTATCGTATCCGGGTAAGCGACTACCGCATAGTGTACGAAGTTGATGCAAAAGCCAGACAGATCATTATTCACTACGTGCGGCATCGAAGTGACGTTTATCGCCAGATCTCATAAGTAATCACTGCCCAACGCCTAGTCGCCGATTGCACGAAATCGGGCGCTAATCATAAAAAACGGGGACAGGTCCTGGGGGCCAAATCCAACTTTATGCCCCAAATACGCGGGCAAATATGGCGTCCACGTGGGTGAGGTAACGGTGGACGTTGAATACGGCAGCGATTTCCTCTGAAGAAAGATACCGGCGGATGTCTTCGTCACGGTCGACGAGCGATTTGAAATCTTCTCGCGATTCCCAAACCTTCATGGCGTTGCGCTGCACCCATTGGTAGGCGTCTTCGCGGGCTGCGCCCTTCTGCACCAAGTCCAGGAGCAACTGCCCGGAATAAATCAGCCCCTTCATCTGATTCAGGTTCTCGAGCATGCGCTCGGGGTATACGAACATCGTCTCCACGAGCTTGGTGGTTTTCTCGAGCAGGTAGTCGGCGAGGATGGTGGAGTCCGGCAGGATCACGCGCTCGACTGAGGAGTGCGAAATATCGCGCTCGTGCCAGAGCGCCACGTTTTCAAGCGCCGCCTGGGCGTTCGAGCGGACCACGCGCGCGAGGCCGCAGATCTGCTCCGAGGTCACGGGATTACGCTTGTGCGGCATGGCGGAGGAACCCTTTTGCCCAGGCGCAAAGTATTCTTCCACCTCGCGCACTTCAGTGCGCTGCAATCCGCGGACTTCGAGGGCGATCTTTTCGAGCGACGCCGCAATCACTGCCAGCGTGCAAACGTAATAAGCGTGCCGGTCCCGCTGGATCACCTGCGAAGTGATGGGCGCCGGTGCGAGGCCGAGCTTGGCGCAAATGCGTTCTTCTAGTTCCGGCGTTGAGTGCCCATACATGCCCACCGCGCCGGAAATCTTGCCCACGCGCAACTGTTCGGCCGCGAACTTCAACCGCTCCAGATTGCGCCGCGACTCCGCGTACCAGATGGCGATCTTGCAGCCCAGAGTGATGGGCTCGGCGTGGATGCCGTGCGTGCGCCCCATCATGGGCGTGTGCTTGAACTCTTGAGCCCGCTTTTTCAGGACATCGCTCAGCCGCTCCAAACCCTTCAGCAGAATTTCCGAGGCATCGCGGATTTGCAGCGCCTGCGCGGTGTCCACCACATCGTTGGAGGTGAGCCCGTAATGGAGGTAGCGCGCCTCGGCCCCCACGCTTTCCGCCACGTTGGTGGTGAAGGCGATCACGTCGTGTTTGACTTGCTTCTCGATTTCGAGGATGCGCTCCACGTTGAACGAGCTTTTCTCGCGCAAGGCACGCGCCGCCCCGGCGGGAATCATGCCCATTTCGGCTTCAGCCTCGGCCGTGGCGAGTTCCACGTCCAGCCATTTCTGAAACTTGTTCTGGTCGCTCCAGATTTTGCCCATCTCCGGGCGTGTGTAACGAGAGATCATCGGATTTTGGATTTGCGGTTTTAGATTTCGTTCGACATGATCGAAAGATCCATCGTATCACAGCGCGGAGTTATGAGGCAGAAGTCAGTAGGCAGAAAGCAAGGATCAAAGGGGAATGGCCGTTTTTAATCTGAGCCATCTGAGTAATCTGCGGATTAAAACTGGAAGACTTTTGTGGGTGCGGTCTGGCTAGCCAGGTGCAGTTCCGGCGCGCCATTGGTGCGGCTCTGCAGCGCTTCCTGCGCGGTCATGCGGGCGATCTCCGGGTGATTGTTGTTTTCGCTGAGGTGGGCAAGCACCAGCACCTGTGCCACGCCGTCGAAATCTTCGGTGAGGAACTCCGCCGTGGTGCGGTTGGAGAGGTGTCCGTGGCGGCTCATTACGCGCTGTTTCACGTACCACGGGTACGGTCCCACCTTGAGCATCTCGAGGTCGTGGTTCGACTCAAAGATGAGGCAGTGGCATCCGCGCAGGTGCTGCTTCACCAGTTCCGGAACATACCCGAGGTCGGTGACCACGCCCACCTTGATGCCTTGCGATTCCAGCGTGAACGCCACCGGGTCCGCGGCATCGTGGGGAATGGAAAACGGCGTCACCTCAATATCGCCCACGATGAATTTCTTTCCCGCGATGATCGGCTCGACGGCGGTGATTCGCTTGTCCCACTGGATGGCGGCGCGCGTTTCCGGGGAAATGTAGACGGGCATCTTCAGGTCGAGCGCGAGGGCTTTCAAACCATTGATGTGGTCGCTGTGTTCGTGAGTGATCAGGAGCGCCGCGCAACCCTCCGCGCACTCACCCACTGAAGCCAGGCGCGCGTAGGTTTCCTTCTTGCTGAACCCGGCATCCACCAGCAGGCGGGTTTTCTCTGTCACCACCAGCGTGGAGTTGCCACGGCTCCCGCTCCCCAGCACGCACACGCGAACGCTCAATGGGACTCCTGGCGAATCATTTGCGGAGGCACGCCGTGCGCGCGCCCAATAAAGTCCTGACAATTATAAGGCAGTTGGTTGGAGAGGGCGCGAAAGATTTTCCACGCGGGTCAGCAAGCGAGGTCGCGACGGCTAATTTTCAAACCATTGAGGGGACCGAGGACCGTCAAAGCAATGTGGTCAGGCACAAAAAGTTCTTCAGCGACCTGGCGCACATCTTCGGTGGTGACAGCGTCTATGCCGGCGGCGATTTCGTCGAGCGAGATGTGGCGGCCAAAAACCATTTCCTGCCGCGCCAGATTCGACATCCGGCTGGGTGTCGACTCAAGGCTAAGCAGCATGCTCCCCTTCAAATAATCCTTGGCGCGTTGCAGTTCGTCGGCAGGGAGCGGCTCGGACTTCAGCTTGTGGAATTCCTCCAAAGTCAGGTCCAGCACCTGGCGGGCGTTCTCTGTGGCGGTACCTGCGTAAACACTCATGCATCCAACGTCGCGAAAACTCGAGATGCCGGAAAAGACGGCATAGGCCAAGCCTCGTTTTTCACGGATATTCTGAAACAGCCGGGAGCTCATCCCGCCGCCCAGCACCGTGTTCAGGATGTAGCACGCATAGCGCTTTTCGTGCGACTGGTGGTAGGCGGGCGTGCCGATGCAGACGTGGGTCTGCTCGAGATTTTTCTTGCGGCGTAACTCGATGTGCGGATGAGCCACAGGCGCGCGCCCGTTGCCGAGCGAAGCTCCGGAGGGCGCGCTTCCGAATTCCTTCGCCACCAGGTCCACCACGCGGGCGTGGTCCAGATTCCCCGCTGCCGTGATGAGCATGATGTTGGGAGTGTAATGCCCGCCAAAATAAGCGAGCAGACGCCGGCGATTAAACCCCCCCACCGTGTGCCGCGTCCCCAGAATCGGCCGGCCCAGCGCGTGCCCCCTCCAGTAACGTCCGGTAAAGATTTCGTGCACCAGGTCGTCCGGTGTGTCCTCCACCATCTTGATCTCTTCCTGAATCACCTGGCTTTCCTTGGCAATGTCCTGCGGGCGAAACATGGGATTCTTCACCAGGTCGGAGAGGATTTCAAACGCCCGGGGCAAATGCTCGTCGAGGGCTTTGATGGAAAACCCCGTCGTTTCTTTGGCCGTGAACGCATCCAGGTGGCCGCCGATGGAGTCGGCCGAGCGCGCAATCTCCTCCGCCGAACGGTTTTTGGTGCCCTTGAAGAGCATGTGCTCGATAAAATGCGAAATGCCGTTTTCCGATTCGCGTTCGTGGCGCGAGCCCGTCCGCAGCCAGATTCCGATGGAAACCGAGCGCACGGCGGCCATGGGTTCGGTGATGATGGTAAGGCCGTTGGCGAGAACTTCTTTCTTGACGTCCGTCATAGTTGAATCTCGGAGTGGCTTTCGAGTCTTGCTAAAAAAGGTCCGGAGTGGTTCGGCTCAGCAGTTCATTTGTTCAGATGGCGCGCGCCTGACATTACCTTTTTATCATAGACCCACGAAAAAGGCCACAACGTGCGGGCTCGCGACTTTAAATTCCCGATAGGGCTTGCGCCCCCAGCGTCCTCTTGCTTATACTGGATTATTCGCTGGCAGCTTGAATCTTGGACCGCGAGAATACGGCGCGGGTCTGCCTGCGAGCACCGGTTGGGCCTGTAGCTCAGGTGGCTAGAGCGCACCCCTGATAAGGGTGAGGTCGGTAGTTCAACTCTACCCAGGCCCACCAATAAATTCGGCATTATAGCGACACCCTCCGAAACTCCTTTCTCGACTTGATTTACATTCATGTGGACGCCCGCACTAATTCCAGCCAGTATTAATGCACCGACGAGGAAGCAAACGTGACTTACGATGCCATTCTGCTGATTTCTTTTGGAGGGCCGGAAAGGCGGGAGGATGTTATGCCTTTCCTGGAGAACGTCCTGCGGGGGAAAAATGTTCCCCGAACTCGTATGGAGGCAGTGGCGGAGCATTACTATCACTTTGGCGGAAGAAGTCCGATCAACGAACAAAACCGTGCGCTGCTCGCTGCCCTTCGGTCTGAGCTGGACCGGAATGGCCCGCGGCTCCCCGTCTACTGGGGTAATCGTAATTGGCACCCTCTGCTTCCCCACACATTGGCCCAAATGAAGGCCGA
>JBGPCF010000191.1:0-9405 GCA_041481635.1 Terriglobia bacterium
CGGGTTTCTGCACTCGCTCTCCAGGTACCATATGCGAGCGTGACGGTGCCGCTTAAGCGCCCGGGACGCAGAGCAGCCATGCGCTTGCGGATCTCTCGTGGGTCGCCACTGCCTTTTCTTGCTCATGGTCGGTTTTGTCCAAGCTTTGACTTGTGGAACGCAATTGAGCGCCCTTCTCTCCCTCGCCCAACTGGACGGGAGGTTGCTTGGTTCTGGTTTTACGCAGACTTTAGTCCTCAGACACCTTAATACACCCGTGGGGCTGTCGGCCTTTTGTTGCCCTTGAAGAATTTCATTCCTGATTAGTTTGTTAGTCCAGCAGGCGTGCGGCTTGCAAAACCGGGGATGGAGTGCATCCAGTTGCTCTTGGGAAATGTGCACGGGTCACGGCGGGCACTGAAAGAACTCACCGATTCTGGCTCACAGTGTTCAGCCGCGGTACCGATCTCGGCCTTCTCGGCTGTGTTGGGGAGCCAATGTGGCAAAAGGCAAATTCTGCGTTTGTAAGACGGTGAAAGCATCCCTTCGCACAAGCCAAACGGGATTGTGCCCGAGAAACAGCCTTCCCCGTCGGAACCCAGCCGCCCTCAGGCAATGGGCCCGTTGGCGCCTAGCCGACTCTGCAAGTCAAGTCCGATCCAGAAGTTTGACTCTGAAGCGCACTGGATCGTACATACTCAGTGACGGCGAAGGGTGGAGCTTCGTCGCTGCAAGCCTCACGGCACTCGGGTAGCCAAGACAGAACCACGACCTGTCATCACACCGCAGGCAAACCCCAAAGCTCCCCGCGCGAGCAGCCTTTTCACCGGATCGTCGTGGTTCCATATCTTAGTCTGCCTCCTGCGTACGCGGCTGCGGCGAATGACTGGGCAGGGAACTGACTCTTGTGGACCAGTTCGACACCAAAGATAGAGCTGGGCTATGAAACCGCTCCACTGAACCTAGATCATCAGGCCCGCATCGGAAACCCGCAGTTTTCGCGGTGACCATGCCAGTGGTTTTGTGTGCCAGCGGTGTGCCCCGTTCTCGGGGCAGGATGGGTTGTCGTAGCGACGGGGGCCTCTGATGATGTTCTCAAACACTACGGCATAAGAACGAAGACGCTGGTTCGGCGACGTCGCGTGTGGGATAGCAGCCGACGCATTCTAATCGCGCTGAAAGATGATTCTGCTCGCTGATTTGTGAATCTTCGTAACTGCGGCTGTCCGCCACAATGATTTCACATCGAGCGAGGCTTATTGTTTAGTTAGGTGAGCTACGGTTTCAAAAACCGTAGCTCATGTCCCGGACATTTCAACACCAATTGTCGTTGGAAGTTATTCATTCAATGGAGCGGCTGGAGCCGGCGAAGGGAATCGAACCCCCGACCTACGGTTTACGAAACCGTTGCTCTACCGACTGAGCTACGCCGGCCAACAAAGACAAAAATGCCCACCCAGCGCAGCCGGCGAATTCGCCCAAAACCACTCCGGGTGAGCATTTTTTTGAGAGGAGAATAGAAAGGCGGACGCGCTCCACCCAACTAAACTCGAAAGCGAGTTTATTTCCTGGCAAAGTTGATGTCAAGGGAATTCTAGGAAATTTTTATATCTTCTAAGTTGTTTGTTTTCAGTTTATTGAAAAGGTAGTCGAAAAAGGGTGGGGGAGCCTCCTTCGACCAACTACATCCACCAAATGACTACCTTAAGCCTGTAGTTTTCATAACTTTGCCGTCTAATTCAGCTTCAACCTAATTATGGTTGCCTCGTCCGGAGATCCCCACTGGGTATTAGGCAGCCATCGCTTGAAAAATTCGTGTGCCAGGAAAAAAGCGATCCCGCCGCCCACCGCGATGCCACCCAAGATCATGACGAAAATTAAATTGGCGAGGATCAATTGCCCCATCTGGATGACGACGGACTTGGCGGTGATATTGGGTTGATGCTGGGTGATTTGCCCGGACTCTTTGAAAACGTCCATCAGACTCTTCGCGGTGGCCTGTGTTCCTGAGTTCAGCACCAGAATTACGTATGACCCGAGGCGCCGTCCGTAGGTTGACCCAGGGCCGTGATCCTGATTGAGGGCCAGGGCTTTTTCCATTTCTCCAAAGCGCGCTCGCGACATTTGCGGGGTGGGATATTCGATCACCAGGAGTGTGGCACGGCCTATCCCAACTTTGTAATTACCTGATTGAACTTCGGCGCCTTGATCGAATCCGAGCAAGTCGGTCCGAAAGGATGGCAGGACGCGGCGCGCTGCTTCCTCACCCAGCAAATACTTCTCCGTTCCCAGAACCAATCCTTGGTGAGGGAGGGCGTCGGGGAGGGTTACTTTCGCCTCGCCGGGAGTGTGGGAGTTGGCCAGGATGAGCACGATCGCTTTGAGGTCGCTATCGGAGTTATCAGCGGCGGCTCGGGGAATGCGGAAGAAAAAGGGCCCTCGGGCCAGTAGCGCTCCATCGCTCCCCATATACGCCAGGGGCACGCCCCCGACCTGCGTCATGGATTCCTTGCGGTAGAAGGTTACGAGGCCATATGCGGCAGAGGGGTCAGCGGAAGGCTCAATGAGGACCTTCACACTCCGGCTGCCAGACTGATAGGTGCGGATTTCAACCGATTTCACGCCGTATTCGCGGTCGACCGCAGGCTCCCCGGCATAGTCGCGCACCACATCCAACTCGGTTTTAATACTGCTGGCCACAAGCCAATCGGAAGGGGAAATCAGGGAAATAGCGGAGGGCTTTTGAGCGTTCGCCAGGGGCGCCAGAGCAATGAGAGCGAGGCAGGCAGCAAGCCTTTTTGCCGGCAGACGAAGCATAATGACATCAGCATATCAAAAATTCGGGGGGATGGGAGGAACCACTTCGCGCGCAGAAGTTTCAGCGGGCGCGCCGCCATCAGAAGTGTGCCGCGAAGGGTGCCGATCCTGCGCCACCTTCACACCTCCGAGGTTGTTGACGTAATGGATGACGCCCTGGTAGAGCGCTTGCGCGATTTTTTGCCGGTACTCGGGTTGCTTCAACAGGCGTTCGTCTTTGGGGTTGGTGAGGAATGAAATCTCCGCCAGGATCGAGGGCATGTTGGCGCCGATCAGGACCACGAAGGGAGCCTTCTTCACCCCGCGATCCTTTTGCTTGTTGCCTGCCTTCACCAGGCGCGAGTGGACTTCGCGCTGTACTTCAGTGGCAAAATCGCGCGACTCTTCCACCTTTTCCGTGAGCGCAATCTTCTTGATCAGGTCGCGCAACTCGTGCACCGATTGCTGCGAGGTGGCGTTTTCCCGCGCCGCCACTTCCAGGGCTTCGGGATTGGAGCTGAAATTCAGGTAATAGGTTTCAATCCCGCGGGCGTCCTCGTCGCGGCTGGCGTTGGCGTGAATGGAAATGAAGAGGTCGGCGGCCTTTTCGTTGGCAACGGCCGTCCGCTCTTCGAGTGGGATGAAAGTATCGTCGCGCCGCGTCATCAACACTTCGCTTCCCGCATCCTGCTCGAGCAGCTTGGCCAGCCGGAGCCCAACATCAAGGACTACGTCCTTTTCCATCTCGCCCGTGGGGCCGATGGTCCCCGTGTCGTGGCCACCATGGCCTGGATCGATCACAATGCGCCCGATCTTTAGGCCCAGCGCGCGGGTTAGGGTTCGAGAGCCGTTCTCGGTGGGGGGTGGAGTCTTGATGGGTGTAGAGTCGTCATCAGAATTGGCCGCCCGCTCCCGGGTTTTCTTTGAGGAGGCGGCATGGCTGTCCGCGTTGGTGGTCTCAGCAACTTCGGTGGGTTGGGTGCCGGTGGAGTTGTCCGTGGTACTGACTGTAATCGGTTGATCGTCTGCTTGGATTGTTGTGCCAGCAGGTGGTGTCGTTTTACCTGCCGGCTTGGAATTGTCCGCGACGGTGGTGGTTGTGCCCCCGGGCTTGGTGGACTTTTTCGCACCGTCTTTTGCGGTCAACTGGGCAGGAGCGCCGTGAATGTCAATGACCAAACGGAACGGATTGGGGAGAGAGAAGACGGAGTAGTCTTCGATTCGCGCCACATCCAGAACCACTCGCGTGACATTGGGCTTGTACGCCGCCACGCGAATCTGGCGCAGGAAGCCGTCCGCGACCGGAAACGTTTTGCCCGCCAGTTCGGGGCTGGGGCGGGCGTTGGAAATGTCGAACACGAGGCGATCCGGAGAGACCAAACGGCTGGCGTCAAAGCCTACTTCGCCTTCCACGCTGATGACGATACGCGTGTAATTCGGGCCCACCCAGTGGCGAACGCTCGTCACCTCCAGCGCCTTGCCTGAACGACGGATTTCAGTTTGGACAGGAGTTACATTCGAGGATTCTGCCGTGGTGCTGCGCTCGGCCGCATCACGCATCGACAACTGTTGGGATTCTTTCAGCGCGGCGCGTGCTTCCGCCGCGCGTTTCGATTTGGGGTACAGTTGCAGGTATTTCTTGAGGGTTTCCTGGGCCTGAACCTGGTCCTCCAAATCAGTGCGGTAAATTTCGGCCATCGCCAGGATCGCGTCGCGGGAAAACGGGCTGTCCGGGTACTGCTTGATCAGGAAATCGTAGGCGCCAATCGATGTTTGGAAGTAATGCTTGTCCGAAAACCGGCGGCCCATTTGCTCATAAAGTTCGGCTACGGCTTCCACGGAGGTGGGCGATTTGCTGAAAGCGGGGTCGGCACGGTAGACCGAGCGAAAGACGTTGATCACCTTCTCATAATCGGCTTTGCTGCGCGCGCTTTCCGGTTGGGATTCGAGCGTGGTTCGTAGGCGCGAGGCACGGTCGTATTCCGTACGCGCTTGGGCTTTGGTGGAACGTGTGGGGGCGGAGAATAGCGGACACGCCAGCATGCTGGCAAGGAGGAGCGCGTTCCTCGATCGAATGCGATGCGAGTTCAACGTCTACCGATCCGTCTTAGGAGATCCCCCTCCAACTTGAACGAATTCATCGAACGGCGACTGGCGCGAGCCGCCGTGTAATGCTCTTCTACCAACTACAGGCCGTCTCCATTCGTGTAGTGTACCACGCCCCGCGCATCGACCAGCCGGAATATGGGGGCCTGCGGAGGCTCACTGAATTTCTTGATCAGAGCTGTGTCCTGAGACCCGGGATTGTAAATGTCGGTCACGCGTTGGACGTAATTCACGGTTTCCGTGTAGGCGGGGATGCCCCCCTTTTTCAAGACGGCATTTTCGCCCGCATTGTAGGCCGCGACGGTCAAGGGAACGTTTCCATTAAACAGGTCAAGAAGGTATTTCAAATAGGTGACGCCGCCCTCGATGTTTTGCTGAGGATTAAATGAGTTCCGAACCCCGAAGCGCTGGGCGGTGGAAGGTATCAACTGCATTATTCCTTCCGCACCCTTGCGCGAAACGGCGCGCGGGTTGTAGCCCGACTCCACCTGAATGATGGCGTGAACCAATTTCGGGTCAACTTGGTGATTTTCGGCAGACTTATCGACCATGCTCGTAATCTCGGGGGTTGGTGTGGCCGTGTACCGGACATGCGAATTGCGCGAGGTCTTGGTGGGCGGAGGTGGCGGATCGGCGGAGTTCATAAAGATCCTGTGGCCGTGCTCGTCAATCACGGAGTCAATCTGGGCACCTGACAGGACAGAAGTCGCCATCACCCACACCAACACAAACCCGCAGGTCAGGATGGCACGCGCACGAAATGAGTGGCTGCTCATTGAGGCCTTTGAGCTCCCGCATTTGCCGGGAGGCAAGAAACTGGTCCCCTCTCGATTTTCTAACCCGTTCTCGTTGTTACTCGGGCGGGAGACTGAATCTCGCCGCGTTCCCTGTCTCTTTCGGCTGGCGCCGGCCTTACAGGGATAGGCACCCGAAAGGTCCCAGATAACAGTCGCATCATAACACTTTGTATGGCAACAAGTAAATCACTTCCAGGCCGTGGGTTCTCTGTGACCTCTGTGGTGAAAGTCTTCGTATCTTGACTTTCCAAAAAGATAAGAATTCACCGCAGAGAACACGGAGTTGCACAGAGAGGTCCTTCAGAGCATCTGCTCGATGATGGAGGGTATCGCATTGAGGGCTTCGTCCAGTTTTTCAGGTTGGGTGCCGCCGGCCTCGGCAAGGTCCTTGCGGCCACCGCCACCGCCGCCCACCAGGGCTGCCGCGGCTTTAACAATTTTTCCCGCATCCAGGCGGTCGGTGAGGTCTTTGGTTACGGCGACGATGAGCGACACTTTACCTTCGGCTGCGCTGCCCAGGACTATCACTCCGGAATTGAGGCGCGGGCGCAAATTGTCCACCATCTGGCGCATCGCCCCGCGATCGTTCACCTCGACGCGATGTGAAATGACCCGCACGCCTTTTACTTCCTTGGCAGACTCCAGCAGGTCGCCCGCTTGTGAGGTGGCTTGCTTCAGTTGCTGAGCTTCGAGTTGCTTGCGAAGCTTTTTCTCCGACTCGGCCAGCTTCTCCGCGGCCTGCAAAAGTTCGTCCGGCTTGGCGCGCAGCGTTTCGCTCAGGAGCGCGAGGGTTCCGGTGGTTTTTCGCAATTGCTCGAGCACGCCTTCACCCGTCAACGCCTCAATGCGGCGCGTGCCGGCGGCCACACTGCCTTCCGAAACTACTTTGAAGAGCCCAATGTCGCCCGTGCGGTGCACGTGCGTGCCGCCGCAGAGTTCTTTGGAATAGCTGCCATCGCCCACCTTCACCACGCGCACCTTGTCGCCGTACTTTTCGCCAAACAGCGCCATGGCGCCGGTGTTGATGGCGGAATCCAGGTCCATCACCTCGGTATGCATCTCCTCGTTGGCCAGCACGTGTTGGTTCACCAGGTCTTCTATGTCGAGCACATCTTGCTCGCCCAGAGCCGCGTAGTGGGAGAAGTCAAATCGCAGCCTGTCCGGCGCGACGAGCGACCCTGCTTGCTTCACGTGTGTTCCAAGTTCATACCTTAGCGCCGCGTGCAGCAGGTGAGTGGCCGTATGATTCCGACGAACCGCGTCGCGCCTAGTCGCGTCAACTACTGTAGAAACGATATCCTCAACCCGCAACACTTCGTGTGAGATCGCCTTGTGGGCAATAACTCCGGCCACAGGCCGGTAGGTGTCAGTCACAGAGGCGATATGCCGCCCCGATTCGGGTTCGGCCAAGAACCCAGTGTCACCAACCTGACCGCCGGCTTCGGCGTAGAACGGAGTGTGGTCTAGCACGATCTCGACTTCCGCTCCCGGCGTTACTTCAGGCGCGGACACGCCTTTAACTACAAGCGCCACGATACGTGAGTTCGGAATCTTTGTTTTGTTGTAACCTTCAAACTTCCCTCCTTCGTCTAGAAGGGCTAACTCCAGGTATTTGGACGGAGCAATGCCCACTCCGACGGCTTTCCAGCTTGCGCGACCACGCTCCCGCTGGCGCTCCATCGCGGCTTCGTATCCTTCACGATCAACAGCGAAGTGGCGCCAAGAACCCTCCTCTTCCACGATATCCAATGGCACGCCGAGGGTATCGTACAACTGGAACGCTGCCCAACCAGGTATCACGAGGGGCTTTTCGTCCTTTACTTGCAGTGTGCCGTCCTTCCATTCCTGTAGCTGCACGGGCTGGCCTGTTTCCTTAAATGACTTCTGAGCGGCGATTCTGATCTCGCTATTGAGATGTCTCAGACCCAAGGTCAATGTACGATCGAACTTTTCCTCTTCGTGCCTGATGATGCGGGCGATGCGCGAAGCAGACTGCAAAAGGTCTGGATACGGCTCGGACATTAGGCTCGCTACTTTGACGGACATCTTGTACAAGAAAGCGTCGCCAATACCCAGCATTCGGCCATGACGGAGGGCACGCCGGATTATCTTGCGAAGAACCGAACCCCTCTTACCCTTGTCGGGCACGACTGCGTCCGAGATCAGAAACGTCGCGGCGCGGGAGTGGTCGGCGATGATGCGGAGCGAAATGTCACTTTCATGGTTTGTGCCATATTCAACCTTGGCAAGCTCGGCGGCTTCCTCGATCAGCGGTCGAAATAAGTCAGTGTCGAAGTTCGAGAGTTTGCCTTGCAGGACTGCCGCCATGCGTTCGAGGCCCGCACCGGTATCAATTGAAGGTCTCGGTAGTGGAAGAAGCCGGACTGCTGTCTCGACAAAATCCGCGTCAGCGAAATCTGCATTGGGGTCTGCCTGCTTCCCAATGCTCACACGGTCGTACTGCATAAAGACGAGGTTCCAGAGCTCAACGTAGCGGCCGCAGTCGCAGGGGAATTTGCAGTCGGTGTGGCCTTGCTCGCTGGCAGCCGGCCCAAGGTCGTAATGGATTTCCGAGCACGGGCCACATGGTCCGGTATCGCCCATGGCCCAGAAATTGTCTTTTTCGTCCATGCGGAAGATGCGGTCACGCGGCACGATCTTGGCCCACAGGTCTTCGGCTTCGTCGTCTTCGCGAAAGACGGTGGCATAAAGTTTGTCGCCGGGGATGGCGAATTCCTTCGTCACCAGTTCCCACGCCCAGGGGATGGCTTCCTTCTTAAAGTAGTCGCCAAAAGAAAAATTGCCCAACATTTCGAAAAACGTGTGGTGGCGGGTGGTGCGGCCAACCTGTTCGAGGTCGTTGTGCTTGCCGCCGGCGCGCACGCACTTCTGCGACGAGCAGGCGCGCGTGTAATCGCGCTTCTCCGCGCCCAGAAAAACGTCTTTAAATTGGTTCATACCCGCATTCGAAAATAAGAGGGTCGGGTCGTTCGCCGGAACGAGGGAAGAAGAACGCACAATGCGATGATTGCGGCTCTCAAAAAATGTCAGAAACTTTTTGCGAATCTCGGTTGAGGTCATAACGAATTATGAATAGTGAATTGTGAATAGTGAATCAAAAACGCTCAGCAATTAGAGCTTGGTCCCCTTTTTGTGTTGACTACGATCGCGGTAATAACCGAAACGAGATCTTCCGTTTCCCTGATTAGTGGTCTCAGCTTGGGTTTCCCAACCATTCCCGAATCCGCCAGCAGTCGCAGCCAGAACAGGCTTTCTCGAGCCTCTTTCTGGGCGATTACAAACTTATGAACAAAGTCTGCCCTAGATTCCCCCGCTTGAGCCTCTTCAATATTGGCCCCAATGGAGAATGCCGATCTCAGGTATTGTTTGCCTATGATCCATCCAGCTCCCTCCTTCAGTTTCTGGAGATGCTGATAGAGTTTGATGGCGCGCAGGGCATACTTAAATGACCGACCTTGAATGTCACGGGGTTCGTGCCTATTTGCGCCCTCTCCACTGGCAGCCATAATTCACAATTCACTATCAGTACTGTCCCATCATAAGTTGAACAGATCCAGTTGGATATAAGGGTCTAGTTCTATAGTTCGGTCGCTGTATTGCGAAAAGGCCAATAAAATCGGCGTTTTTTCGAAAATTGTGACACTGAGAATTTGCAGGATTTTGTACAAGCTGAGGTCCAAGTGGAGTTGCTTTTTCAAGATCGCCA
>JBGPCF010000192.1:0-9380 GCA_041481635.1 Terriglobia bacterium
ACATTGATCGGCAAGATCATTGCCGACGCGATGGGTAAAGTCGGCAGGGACGGCGTGATCACGGTGGAGGAAGCGAAGACCATGGAGACCGCTCTCGAGGTGGTCGAGGGCATGCAATTCGACCGCGGCTATCTGAGCCCGTATTTCGTTACGGACCCCGAGCGGATGGAGTGCACCCTGGAGAACGCGCTGGTCTTGATTCACGAAAAGAAGATCAGTTCGATGAAAGACATCCTGCCCTTGCTCGAACAGATTGCCAAGTCGGGCAAACCCCTCCTGATTATTGCCGAGGAAGTGGAAGGCGAAGCGCTGGCCACCCTCGTAGTGAACAAGCTGCGCGGAACGCTGCAATGCTGCGCCGTGAAGGCTCCGGGCTTTGGCGATCGACGCAAGGCCATGCTCGAAGATATCGGCATCCTCACCGGCGGCAAGGCCATTTCCGAAGACCTGGGCATCAAGCTGGAGAATGTGAAGCTGGATGACCTGGGCCGCGCCAAGAAGATCACGGTGGATAAGGACAACACCACCATCATCGAAGGCGCGGGAAAGACCTCGGACATCGAAGGCCGGGTCAAGCAGATCCGGGCTCAGGTGGAAGAGACCACATCAGACTACGACCGCGAGAAGCTCCAGGAGCGGTTGGCGAAGCTGGTGGGCGGCGTGGCCCAAATCAAAGTGGGCGCGGCCACCGAGACCGAAATGAAAGAAAAGAAGGCTCGCGTTGAGGACGCCATGCACGCCACTAAGGCGGCCGTCGAGGAAGGAATCGTTCCCGGCGGCGGCGTGGCCCTGGTTCGCTGCATTCCGGCTCTGGACAGACTCAAAGCGGAAGGCGACGAGCAGATCGGCATCAACATCGTCAAGCGGGCGCTCGAAGAGCCGCTGCGATTGATCGCCGTGAATGCCGGACACGAGGGTGCGGTGGTGGTCGAGAAAGTGCGCACCAACAGCAACCCTCACTACGGCTTTAACGCGCAGACCGAAACCTTCGGCGACCTCGTGGAAGCCGGAGTAATCGACCCCACCAAGGTAACCCGCACGGCGCTCCAGAACGCCGCATCCATCGCTTCACTCATGCTCACCACTGAGGCGCTGGTCACCGAAGTTCCGGAGAAGGAAGACAAGCACTCTGGACCTCCCGGGGGCGGCGCCGGAATGGGCGGAGGAATGTACTAGGAAAAAAGTTGTCAGTTGTCAGTAATCAGTAAGAACAAGAGGGCGGGGACAAGTTCCCCGCCCTCATTTTTCTGCGGCTGTACTTTAATTGATTGCCCGGCACCTCGGCCATGAATCTTTCTCCTGAACCACGGCAGTGCTTTAGCACAATACCTCAGTGGAGGTTTCTGCATATTCCGCCCGAACCCCCACAGCCTTCTCTCTACTCCCGAGCCTGTTGTTCTACTCGAACGTAGGGCTTGAGGGTTTTCCATTTCTTGCGTCCAATGCCACGAATGACCAGCAAATCCTCGACACGGCGAAATCGACCATGCTTGGTGCGATAGGCGACGATCCGTTTCGCTAGCTCCGGTCCCACGCCAGGTAATTTGGTGAAATCCTTTTCTGAAGCCTGGTTGATGTCGACGGAGGCCAGCTTAAGTTCAGGGAGTTTATTTCTGTTTTCGCCCCGTGCGGAGTCTGTAAGCACAATTGCAATATGTGGAAAGAAAGTGAAGGCAATAATTATGGCCCACACAAAACCTGGTTTCTTCATCCTCAGACAAGACCTTTGGGCGCTCGCCGTCCTGCCAGCCGCAGCATGGCTCTGACCAATTCTCTGTAGAGCGGGACGGCTTGGGGAGATTCCCGGCGCAATGCGGCAAGGTGGTGGCGGATTACAGGCCAGTCGCCACGAGCGGCGGGGCCTGTCAAAGCTCCACGCCCACCGAACTCGACAAAATTCCCTACCGTCTCCGCTACAAACCGGCCGAGCATCGGCCGTGCGACCTTTTCCGAAACTCCCGATAGTTCAAGGATCCGTATCGATTGGTCCATCAGAGTAACCACCGTAGGGCAGACCAGGAAAGCGGCGGCGTGATAGAGGATCTTCTTGTCTGGATGAATTGGAAAAGCAACTCCCTTGAGTGCAGCGACCCATCGGCGCGCCACCCGTTGCGCTGCCCGGTCGCCCTCAATCGCCCAGTAGCATCCTTGCAAGTTGCGAACTCCAGCCGCTGGGTTGGGAATGGTTTGAAAAGGATGGAGCGAACCAATGGCCGCGCCCCGGCGCTTGAGCGGAGCAAGCACGGAAGCCGGCACAGAGCCGCTGGTGTGAAGGACGATGCGCCCCGACCAATCTTTGCTCAACGCCGCCAAATGGCGCGCGACGGGCGCCAGCGCGGAGTCGGAGGTAGTGATCAAGAATATTCGCGCTTGATTCAGCGCCAGGGAATTGAATGCAACTGGTTTGCCGCTGCCCATAAATCGCACTGCCCGGCGCGCTGCCGTCAGCCGGCGTGCGGCAACGAATAACACATTGAACCCTTTTTCAACCAGGAGTTTCCCCAGAGCCTGCCCGACGCGCCCCGGACCGACAATCGTAATGGGCTGTGTATGTGGTTTCATGGCGTAAGGCCGACTGTTCTTGTAGCGCCGACCTTTTGGTCGGCAATCTTGTCTAAGCCGTTGCATGCCGACTATAAGGTCGGCGCTACGATGACGGCTTCACGCCCATTTCCTTTTCTCTCAGACCCTTGATGCGGTCGCGCAACTGCGCCGCCTTCTCAAACTCAAATTGTTTGGCGGCCTCGCGCATTTGTTTCTCGAGCTTGCCAATCAACTCCTCGAGTTGGTCCGGAGAAGTCACATCGCCGCCGTCATCATCGAGGGGGACAGTCACAAAATCAGCCTCGACAATCGAAGCCAGGACCATATCCACCGGCTTGATGATGCTCTCGGGCGTGATGTGATTCTCTTCGTTGTATTGAATCTGTTTGGCGCGACGACGGTTGGTTTCGCCGATGGCCTGGCGCATGGAGTCGGTCATTTTGTCGGCATAGAGGATGGCGCGCCCGCGCACGTGCCTCGCCGCGCGCCCCATGGACTGGATGAGCGCGCCGGCCGAACGCAGGAACCCTTCCTTGTCCGCATCCAGAATGGCCACCAGCGAAACTTCCGGCAGATCCAATCCTTCGCGCAGCAGGTTGATGCCGACCAGGACATCAAATTCACCGCGCCGCAAATCGCGCAGGATTTTCACACGCTCCAGCGTTTCCACTTCCGAATGAAGATACCGGCAGCGGACCCCGACCTCGGTGTAATACTCGGTCAGATCTTCCGCCATGCGCTTGGTGAGCGTGGTCACCAGCACGCGCTCGTTCCGTTTAGCCCGATCCCGTATTTCGGCCAGCAGGTCGTCAATTTGATTGCGGGTCGGCCGGACCTCCGTCTCCGGGTCAATCAAACCCGTGGGCCGGATGATCTGCTCGGTCACCTCGCCGCCGGATTTTGTCAATTCGTACGGCCCGGGCGTTGCGGAGACATAGAGCACCTGGCCGACGCGGTGCTCGAACTCCTCAAATGTGAGCGGGCGATTGTCGAGGGCTGAGGGCAGCCGGAATCCGTAGTCCACCAGCGTCTGCTTGCGCGAGCGATCGCCATGGAACATGCCGTGAAGTTGCGGAATCGTCTGGTGGCTTTCGTCGATGAACATCATCGAGTCCTGAGGCAGGTAGTCCAGCAAGGTGGGCGGTGGCTCACCCGGCAACCGTCCGGAAAGGTGCCGTGAGTAGTTTTCGATTCCGTGGCAGTAGCCCATCTCCTTCATCATTTCGAGGTCAAACATGGTGCGCTGGTGGATGCGCTGCGCTTCCACCATCTTCATCTGCTTTTCCAGTTCTCCGCGCCACCACTCGAGTTCGTTCTTAATCCGCTCAATGGCCGCGTCCCGCTGGTCCGCCGGCATCACGTAGTGGGTGCGGGGATAAATCGGAAGGCGCTGGTAGGTCTGCTTCACCTGGCCAAACAGCGGATCGATCTGGGAAAGTGATTCCACCTGGTCACCCCACATTTCAATGCGGTACGCGTTGTCGTCGTAAGTGGGATAGAGCTCAATCACGTCCCCACGCACCCGGAAAGTCCCACGGCGGAAATCGTAGTCGTTGCGTTCGTACTGCAGCTCGACGAAGCGGTGGAGAATATCCTGCCGGGAAATTTTCTGTCCTTTGTCGAGCATCAGCAGCATGCCGTAGTAGGCTTCGGGTGAGCCGATGCCGTAAATGCAACTCACGCTGGCCACAATCACACAGTCGCGGCGCTCGAAAAGCGAACGGGTGGCGGAAAGGCGCAGCTTGTCCAGCTCCTCGTTGGTGGTGGCTTCTTTCTCAATGTAAACATCGGCCGCCGGGACGTAAGCTTCAGGCTGGTAGTAGTCGTAGTAGCTGACAAAGTATTCCACGGCGTTCTGAGGAAAAAAGTGGCGGAACTCGTGATAGAGCTGGGCGGCGAGCGTCTTGTTGTGAGCCAGCACCAGTGTGGGGCGATTGATGGCGTCAATCAACTTGGCCATCGTAAAAGTCTTGCCGGAGCCCGTCACGCCCAACAACACTTGATGCTTCTCGCCGTCCCGCAAGCCGTGGAGCAGGTCGTCGATCGCCGTCACCTGGTCGCCGCGCGGTTGGTAATCGGAAAAAAGCTTGAAATCCATGGAGGGCCGCTCTACCTCTGAGTGAAAGTCTGAGAAAATGATTATACCCGAGGGGAACTATAGATTGGCAGGATTGAGTTTGAGTTTTAGAACCAGGGATTTAGATGGCGTCAGCACAAACCCCAAAGGGGGCGAGCTCCGGGCACCATCAGCAAGTGATGAAGCATGAAAGCTCGCCACCCCTTCGTGGGCTCCTCCTCCGACGTTGGGTTCCGGAGACAGATTTGGAGTGGGCTATGGCAGAGTGCGGTCGGCCGAGCGGACAGGTGTGGCCTTCGAATTCGAAAAGCTAATGACCACGCCCAATTCCCGCAAATCCAAGGACCGAATGACCGACTCGGCCCCGTTGCGTTCCACGGTCAAGAAATCCTGGCGAGAAATACTTGTACCAGGATGTTCATGACAAATGAAAGCTGCTACCACATGTTTTTCATTGCTCACCCTCATGATGGCGTAAGGGCCGAGATCTTCCACGCTAAGTGAGTAGCTTCCGGGAGGCAATACGGCTGTCTCCAAGCGCGTCTCAGAAGTCAATTGGAATTTGCCCTGCATGACCCGGGGTTCGGTATCTGCCACCGCGCTCGCCGGGACAAGCGAGAGACCGAGCGCCAACATGTAAACTGCCCTGCGTACCACATTTATTTTCATCGAAGTCATCACGAGCCTCCATGTTTGAGATATGCCAGCCCCGGCGGAAGCAGCGTTCCCGTGGAAAAGACGCAATATATTTATGCGCCTGCCTGAACGAATGGCGGACGGGATTCCTTTTCCCGCAGGACTGGTTGGATTTATCGGCTTTGAGGAGCTAATTCGCTCAGCGGAGAGAGAGCTCGCTTCGTCAAAGGATTACTTCGGTGAGTTTCTTCAAGGAACCACCCTGTCTACACCATACACCTTAGGACATCAGTGGATTGAAGTCCAATCGAAAGATTTTATTCGAGGGATAAGCGCGGGCCGCTCGATCGGTATGGTTCGACGGCTGATTCGTGAGTCTCGCCATTGTATGCTGTTTTCCTTCTGCCTTCTGCCTCACTCCCCTCCCTCCAGCTTGCCCGTCGCGAGATCTTCCATCTCGACCCGGAGAAAGAACGCCTCGTTAGCCTGCAGAGGTTTATCCATGGTTTGGGTTTCCTGGGCAATCTGCTTACCTCCTGCATGCACCGTCCAAGACAATTTTGAACCGGGCTTGGGCCCCACTGCCTCAAACTCGAGTGTGCCCCGGGTTCCTGCGGGCACGTCAATGGTCCATGAATGTTGCCCCGCCGCAACCTTTTCCCAGGTTTGCAGCCTCTGATGGGGCTTGGAAGGGTCCGATGGGTCAGCTTTCTCGAAGTCGGCGCGCAGGGTCGCGGGGTCACTGGAATCCACCTCAATGGTTACTTGGCCGGCCCCACCCTCCCAAATCTTGGAGGGAATTTTGTCCATTGATGGTGTGCTCTCGTGCTTGCCAGTGAGCGTCCACCACGCCAACACAACTACCAAACCGAGAACGCCAAAAGCCACGCGCTTCATCAGGGAGTTCACATTTTCCTCCTCACAAAAAGGTGGGCATTGGCGGAATTTTTAGCGCAAGAAAGTCGTTAAATCAAGCGTAAAATAAGCAATTCAGCGAGACGGCGAGAGATATGCCATCTCGGAAATCGTTCTGAGTTGCTACTATGCCCGTTACCACGTTTCAGGCCGGACCAAGAAGCGCGCGTGTAGCGAAGACAATTTTGAGGATGAGAACGATGAGACATCTGGTGCCTTTCATTTTTTTTGCTATTGTACTGGTCATGCCTCTTTCGGCGCAACAATCTCCTGAAGTTTCGGGCCGCTCCCAGGCGCGGTCGATGACCATCAGCCAGCGCGGCATTGTCGCCACCAGCCAGATGCTGGCCTCTCAGGCGGGAGCGCAAATCCTGGCGCGCGGAGGCTCTGCGGTGGACGCCGCGATTGCCGCCAATGCCGTCCTGGGCGTCGTCGAGCCCATGAATAACGGCATGGGGGGCGACCTCTTTGCAGTCTACTGGGATGCGAAGTCGGGCAAGCTCACAGGCCTCAATTCCAGCGGCTGGGCGCCGGAGAAATTGACCCCTGCCCTCCTGAGGTCAAAAGAGATGCGCGAAATGCCCCTCGCTGGGATTTTTTCCGTCACAGTGCCCGGCTGCGTGCGAGGCTGGGAGGCCCTGCACAAAAAATTTGGGCGACTCCCTTGGGCTACCCTCTTCCAGCCCGCCATTTATTACGCCAGAAACGGCTATCCGGTCACGGAATGGATTTCTGCCGCTTGGCAGGACGAAAAGGGGAAGCTCGAGGCTGATTCCAACGGCCGCCGCGTCTGGTTTCTGAATGGCAAGCCTCCGGAGCTCGGCGAAACCTTTCGAAATCCCGAATACGCTCGCGCGCTCGAACTGATTGCCAGCGAGGGCCCTGACGCTTTCTATCGTGGAGACATCGCGCGTGCGATCCTCCAAACCTCCGATCGTCTCGGCGGAGTGATGACTGCTGCCGATTTGTCGGATTTCGAGCCCGAGTGGGTAGACCCGATTTCCACCACGTACCGCGATTGGACCGTCTACGAGCTTCCACCGAATGGTCAGGGCATGGCGGCGCTCGAAATGCTGAACATTTTTGGAAATTTCTTACTCCCCGAATGGGGATTCCTGGACGCGAGAGCCTTCCACGTGAAGATGGAGGCCCAGAAGTTGGCCTACTCGGATTTGCGCCGGTACAACGCTGATCCCAGGTTTGCCCGCGTTCCGACGGCTGGGATCATTTCCAAGGGCTACGGCGCGGACCGCGCCGCAACCATTGACTTGGACCATGCCCACTCCGAAGTCAACCCCGGCGATCCCAAGCGGTTTATGGACGACACCATCTACATGTCGGCCGTCGATCGCGACGGGAATATCGTTTCGTTGATTCAAAGCCTGTATTCGGGATTTGGTTCCGGTGTTGTGGTGGATAATTACGGGATCACACTACAAAATCGCGGAGCATTGTTCGTGCTCGACCCCAACCACCCTGATGTGCTGGCTCCTCACAAACGACCCTTTCACACCATTATTCCAGCCTTCATGCAACGCGGGAGCATGCACATCGGCTTCGGTATTATGGGCGGCCTGAACCAGGCTCAAGCCCACGCCCAATTCGTTTCCGACATCGCCGATTATGGGATGAACATTCAGGCAGCGATGGAAGCGCCGCGCTTTACCAACCTCAGTTTTGGCGTCAACGCGTTCCTCATCGAAAATCGAGTTCCAGAAGAGGTTCGCCAATCTTTAATCCTTAAAGGTCACAAGCTGACCGTCTTAGGGGCTTATTCGGATCGAATGGGTGGCGGTCAGGCGGTTCTGCATGACTCCTCGACGGGAGTCAACTACGGCGCCTCAGACCCGCGCAAGGACGGCGGGGCTGTTCCGGAGCCTGACCCTTACTTTGAATCATCTCCACCCAAGAAAAACTGACTGCTCCCAAGGCCCGAACCACCTGATCTCCTGGCAATAGTCGGACACGCGGGCGCATTCATTGGATAATGAACTTGGAAGCGGTGCGCGAATACACCAAATATGTTAAACTCGATTTTACGGTATACATTTAATTTTCAGGAAAGGGCAGGCGTAATGGAAAACAAGATCGCGCGGCATGAATATTTGGCAATCATCTTGCTGGCAGTATTTTTCGCACCCTCAGCCAGGGCTCAGCAAACCGGAACGACCGCGAAACCGGCAGAGAAGAAGGCAACTCCTTCCGTCATCGCACATGCTGGGTCCACATCTGAGGCAACCGAGCCGCCGAAGAAAGTGGTGATAAAAGTCGGCAGCGCCGAAGTCACCCAAAAGGAAATCGATTTTCTCATATCCAATATGAATCCCCAAGCCCAGCAAGCTTTGGCAGCCAACGGCCGCAAGCCTCTCGGCGACGAGTATGTGAAAGTGCTCTTGCTCTCCCAGCAGGCAGAAAACGATCACCTGGAATCCAATCCTGAACTACAAGAAAAAATGGAGCTCCAGCGGACTCAGATGCTCGCCCAGGCGGAATACGAAAAGATGTCCAGCGAGGTTAAGGTTACGCCCGATGACATCGGAAAATACTACACTGCTCACCAGGCAGAATTTGAGACCGCACAGGTCCGCGAGTTTGTGGTTCGGAAAAAACCGGATGGAGCCAAAGAAGGGACTCCGGGATTGTCTGCCGAGGACGCTAAAGCCACAGCCGATAAGATTCGCAAATCCCTGGCCGCAGGAACTGACCCCACCACGGTCGCCAAGGAGAGCGCGGTCCCCAACGTGGTGATGATTGACCCCGAACCGCGCACCATAAAACACGGGCAACTGTTGGCATCCCTCGACAAAGCGGCATTCGAACTGAAGGAGGGCCAGGTGTCGGATGTGTTGGATACTCCCCAAGCTATCGTGTTTCTGCAAATTGTCGGTCACCACCTTCAAGAACAAAAGGATGCTGCCACTGATATTGAAAATAAACTCCGGCAAGAGAAACTGGAGACGGCGGTGGGCGACCTTCGAAATAAGTCGAAGGTCTGGATGGATGAAGACTACTTCAAGCCCCGAACGGCCATTGCAACTCCACCTAAAACCGTGCCACCGGATGCTCCTCCAAAAAGCAAGCCCTAGCAGGATGATGAAAAAAGCCCATCACCCTGTCATTCTGAGCGAAGCGAAGAATCTCTGCATTTAAGAATGAAGCACTTCCGAGATTCTTCGTCGCCTTCGGCTCCTCAGAATGACATTTTTCA
>JBGPCF010000193.1:0-9285 GCA_041481635.1 Terriglobia bacterium
GACTGTACTTGTCTTGCCATTGGATAAGTCCGTTGCTACGAATGTCAGGGTGGCAGAGTCAGATCCGGAACTTGCTCCGGCCCCGTCCGCGTTGGCGACAAATAAGCCGAGGTTGGCTGTGAAAGTGCCGTTCGCTACGCCCGGCGAAGGGACTATGATCGTGGGCGCCACCGAACTTGTTGAAATCGTGGTGAAGGAGGCTCCATTGCCACACCCGCCGCTGGGATAACAACTCTGCAGAATGAGTGCCGTGGGCTTTGCGAAATTGGAGCTGACATACACCGCGATTTGCGCTTGGTGGGGTGAAACCAGGCCTGTTATAACAAGATTATAATCCGTAGAATAGATTACGCCCCCAGAAACGCCTGCCGTAACGATAGAGATGCCCGCTCCCGGGCTGCCAACGCCCAGACCGTTCACATTTCCAAAACCTGTTGAGTAATTAGGGCTTGTCCCGCCAATTACAACGCCACCTGCGGCTGAGCTCAAACCCAGTGTAATGACCCCGGATAAAGCGCGAGAAGGCATCATGAAGGTAATAAGAAATGCGAGGACCTGCGGCAGAATCCAAAATGGAAATGGCCTCGCCTTCCGGCGCCGGGAGTTTGTCCCTGCGTTCGGAAGGCGTAAGAGGCCACCGGATTGTTGCCGGACGATCATCATGATTGATGCTCGAACTCCTTCCGTCGGGCCCTGCCGCGCAGGGCCGGGCAGAGTAAACAACTAATTCACGGTCAGCGTGTACGTAATCGTTGCCGTATCCGCGCCAGTCAGACCCGCGCCATTGGTAGGAGCCACTGCAACGCCGACGTAGCGCGTGAGGGCCGTACCGCTGGTTGCGTTGGTCGCCACATTGGTCTGTGCGGCCACGTTGGTGGACATCGCTGTCAATGCCGCGATGGTTGCGGGCAGGGCGTTCGACTGCACGATGGACAAATTCGCTTTCGCGAAATTGCTCGACACGTAGGCAGTGATGGTGTTGGTCACAACCGATTGGCTGGTGAAGATTGGCGTCACTGTGTAATCACTGTAGTATGCTGAGCTGGTCGTGCCGGGGGTGGTTGGTGCAAATTTATTGCCGCAAGCCGGAGCATTAATAGCCAGAGCGTCGACGTTGCCGAGGCTGACGTTATAGTCTCCGCTGCCGCCCGCGTTGATCACGCACTGCGTGCCCGTGGCGAGCGTCAAGCTGACGGCTTTCTGTACTGTCACGTTGACAACCAACGTGGGCGAAACCGTATTTGTATTCACAGCTGAGGTTGCGGCAAATGCCGAAGTCGCGGCAAAAGCCATGGCCACTGCTGTCAGAATCATCAGTTGCTTCTTCATTCTCTTCTTCTCCTTTTTATTGGGGGGTTGCCCCAATCATTCCTAAACTAATTTCAGGCCTTTAGTCCTCGTTCTCGATCCTCGTCCAGAGTGACTGGCCGGGACGGATTATGCACGCGCGGTGCCAAACCCAATTTCGATGCAAATAGATATCCCTTTTAGCATCTGTCGGTTAGATCCAGGCCTTAATTCCGCAAATCGTGATCGCGAAGAGTGATTTCCGATTGGAGACATCTTGCTCACTTGGAGACAAAACGGCAGGGTGGCCGGGGGGAAGTTGGTGATAAATCTGAGTTACGGATCAGGGCTGGGTAATTCGGACCACATAAACTTGACTTAGTGTCGGACCGCCTGGCAAAAAATGAAAAGGCCGAGCGACGCAGCGCGCCGGCTCGGCCTTTGGACTAATGTTCCGATGATGGGGATCAGTCGTTTTCCTGCAGGGTTTTGACGTGCGCTTCCAGGGCGTGCGCGTACTCGCGCTCGGCCACCAGTTCGGACTGCAATTTCTTCACCAGGTTTTCCAAGCGCAAGACTTCAAGGCGCAACTTGGCCACGTCGCTGGTAGCCAGGCGAGCGGGGGGCGGTGTTACAGGCCCCGCAATCGGATTCTTTGGCGGAGCGGGGACGGCAGCGGGCGGAGGCGGAACCTGGGGAGCCGCGGCGCGCGGAGGGATGGGACCATTGCCGAAAATTCCGCTCAATGCAGCGCCGCGCTGGGCTCCACCATTTACCGGAGCGGCCCCCGGAAGTGTCAAGGGTAGTGCAGGAGCATGGTGTTTCGGCGCGAGCAATTGCTTGACCCGGGCAATCAGATCCTGCGGCTGGAAAGGCTTGCGAATCAATTCGTCCGCCTTCACGCTGAAAGCTTTGTCCGCCACCTCGCGATTCACCACGCCGCTCAGCAACACGACAGGCGTTTTTTGCAGGCGAGGGTGCTGCTTGATGTACTGGCAGACCTCAAAGCCATCCTTGTCCGGCATGATCACGTCGGTGATGACCACATCCGGAGGAGTCTGCTCAATCTGCTCGAGGGCTGTGGTGGCATCGTGATAAGTGACCACCCCGATGTTCTCGCGGCGGAAGGCGATCTTCATCACCTCGCGCATCGTGGCGCTGTCGTCGATAAAAAAGACGGTAGGGGAATGCGGCGTTTCAAGCACGGCGGTATCACTCATGGTTCTCCTCTTTATTCACCAACAAGTCGCTAAGTTGTCCGTCCAGCGCGTTCAGGGCATCGTCTACTGCGGCAGAATCAAACACGTTGAAGGAGGCGCGCGGGCTTTCATCCTCACCCTCTGGAATCTCCAGTCGGTCGCTCAGCGCGCGGGTCGTAAAATCGAGGGGTGCGGAATCGTATTCCTCCGGATTGGGCGGGACATCCTTCAAGATTTCAGGTTCGACGGGTTCTTCTTTTTCTGACATAACATTCGCAAAGCTGGGCGTTGAATCGAATTCCTCCGGGCTTGGCGTTATTTCATTTGCAATTTCGGGTTCGAAGGAATCTTCTTCATCTGACACGACATTCGCAAAGCTTGGGGTGGAATCGAATGCCTCGAGGCTGGGCGGAACATCATTCAAGATTTCAGTTTCGATGGGCGACTCTTTTTGTGGGACGGCGTTCTCATCGCCTGAGGTTGAATCAAATGCGGGCTCCACGTGGGCGGGCGGAGCGCAATTCACAGACTCAGGAGTGCTCTCAACTTGTTCCTGCTCGACCTCCGCCTCCCTTTCCAGGGCGGCGTCGCGTTCCTGTTCGTCGAGCTCGCGCAGAGCGTCCATGATGAGCCCGCTCAGATTGCAGTGCACGGTGCGAAGAGTGGGCGCGCTGCCCGGCATGAACTTGTACACTCCATCTTTGTTGTTGTGGCACTTTTTTATGAGGTAAACAATCGCGTCGTCTCCGGCGAACAGGCCGCTTTCGGCGTGGATCACTTCGCCTGAATCGAAAAAGATGATCCCGTCGGTTGAGGAGGCATTCACGTGCAGCGCCCCCGTCTGGCGGGATTGTTCGATCATCTGGATCACGCCCGGCAGATCCACCATGGAGAGGCGGCCATCGAGCGCCGTCTCAGACCGGGTGAGCATTTGCGTAGGCTGGAATCCATTCTGGTGGCTGGCGAGCAACGAATCGAGGTGGGCGACGATTTCCTCCGCACCCAGGCGGCGATCCACGAAGTCTTCATAACCTGCGCGGAGCACCTCCAACTGGGAGTGCTGGCCGCGGTCTCCTATGGCAATTACTGGAATGTGGCTGGTCTTCGCGTCGGCGCGCAGGATGGTGGGGATTTCAAAACTGCTTGCGCTGCGCTGATTCATGGAGCAGAGAATGGCCACGGGCATATTCCACTCAATCATGGTGAGAGCATACGCCGCCTCGGAGCAATGGACCGCTTCAAAACCTTTTTGCTGCAACGCCTCGGTGAGGCGTTTGACAAAGAATAGGTTGGTGTCCACGACGAATACCTTGCCGAGATTTCCTCTTGCGCTCATTTCAGTTCCTCTTTATTTGTTTCGGTCGGACAAATTTCGGACGCCGCCTGCGCAGGCTGGGCCGCCAGGTGCGCGAGGTCAAGCACTTCGATCAACTGGTCTTCCAGCGGCAGCATGCCGCGGACGTGGGCCGCCGAGCCCTCTGTGGGAGGCAGCATTTCGCTGTGCAGCATCTGGCACTCGCCGCTCACTGGGATCGCCGTCCATTCTTCGCCGGCAAAATTGCGGCGCGTGATCAGCCAGTATTTCAAGGGAACTTTGTTCAAGCCGAGGAGCGGCCGCGTCACGTCCCACACGGGCAGCAGCTCTCCGCGGCGCACGAGCACTCCCATCAGTCCCGGCGTGGTATGGGGGAATTTCTGGACGACCCCGGCGCGAGAGAGTTCCACCACATCGCTGGTGAGGAGCGCGAAGCGGCGGCCGCCCAGGGGAAAGATCACGAACGACTCCTGTCGGGAGACCGCCGAGCTCATTGGGCGACGACCTCCAGCGACACGTCCTGCGCCTCATCGGCGGAATCGGCACAATTCGAAAGGGCGGCCAGTGCTTCGCGCTCGAGCGTTTGCGGATTCAACATGGGAAAAACAATTTCGCCATCCAGGATGTACCCGAGGTACCACTGGCGTTCCGCTCCCTGGAAGGCTCGCGGCAGCGGGCGAACCGCGCCAGCTTCAATCATTCGATCCACACGGTCCACGCGCACGGCCACACGGCCGGGGCGGAGCACCAGCAGACGCTTCCCCTGAAGTTTGTTGACGCCGAACAGAGCGTGCGCGGAGAGAATGACCTCGCACCCCAACTCTTTCGCGCTCAAGTCCTGGTCGTTGCGTATTTCCTTTAACGCACCGGCGTCGATTCCCATGCGATGCGGGCCGACCGAGATCAGAATCACCGAATGGGTTGTCCGAATTGGAGCGCTCTCTGTTCCCAAACGTCTCGTCCTCATAGCGCACCCACCTTTGCCGCTCCCCGGAGGTATAGGGAGCGCTTTTCCATCGCCGTGGCAATGGCGTCGATGCCCAACACTTCATCCACGGCGCCGGTGCGAATCGATTCCTGCGGCATTCCAAAGATCATGGAGGTGGCTTCGTCCTGGGCGATGACGTAGCCGCCAGCCGACTTTACCGCCAGCACGCCGCGTGCGCCATCATTGCCCATGCCGGTAAGGACAACGCCAATGGTCATCGGGCCGGCCCAGGCGGCGGCGCTCTCCAGGGTCACGTCAGCGCAGGGACGGTATCCGGAAATGCGCGGACCATCGTCGAGCACGAAGCGCCCGCCGGGCGAGAAGCGCAGGTGGTGCGAGCCCGGGCAGACGTACAACGTTCCGGGGCGCGGCCCCTCGCCGGCTACTGCTTCCTTTACCTGAATGGCGGAGGCGTTTGCGAGCTGCTCGGTGAACTGGCCGGTAAAACTCGGCGGCATGTGCAGAGCAAGGACGAGCGCCGCGGGAATACCCTTGCGGATGCTCGGGACCAGCTTCATGAGCGCAGCGGGTCCTCCGGTCGATGCGGCCAAAATGATCAACGGGCAACGCTCACCGCCCTGCGCTTCGGTCGCGGATCGTGGGGAACGCGGAATCGCCTGCTCGGCAGGGCGAGGCGCCTCAAGGATTGCCTTCGCCTGCGGCGAGTTTGGCCGCGTCGCTGTGCGCACCACGCGCACCTTGGCCGCTATCTTCAACTTGCGCAGCAGTTCGGCGCGTACGTTGTCCATGTCCAGGTTGATGGCGCTTGAAGGCTTGCTGACGAAATCCACCGCACCCAATTGCAGGGCGCGCAGCGTGCCCTTCGCGCCTTCGTGTGATTCCGAGCTCACAATGACAATGGGGCGCGGGTTCTGCGACATGATGATTTCGGTGGCTTCCAAACCGCTCACGTGCGGCATGTTGATGTCCATGCTGATCACGTCGGGGCGCAGCGATTCCGCCAGCGCCACTGCTTCACGCCCATCGCCGGCTTCCCCAACCACCTGCATGGTGGGATCGGCGGCGATGATGCCGTGAATGACCTTTCGCATAAAGCTTGAGTCGTCCACGAGCAGGACCCGGATTGTTTTTTCGGTCCCGGTCATAACGAGTTCCCTGTCGTCACGGTCGCCTGTGACGTTGTCGCGCCTGAAGCACCCAAAAACTTTCCGACCTCTGCTATAAGCTGATCTTCCTGTACGGGCTTGGTCAGGAATCCCACTGCGCCTTCCTTGAACGCCTTGTCGCGATGCTTGGCGCCAGCGCGCGAGGTGAGCACCACCACGGGAAGGCTGCGCGTCGCGGGGTTCTGCCGCAGATGGGCCATCAACTCATATCCACTGGTGCGTGGCATCTCCAGATCGGTGAGCACCAGGTCGCATCCGCCTTGGGAAGCCGCTTCCAGCGCCTCAAGGCCGTCGGATGCGAACTTCACTTTGTAGCCTGCCTTCTCAAGCATCCGTCCCACAAAGCGGCGCACGCTAATGGAGTCGTCAGCCAGCAGGATGACTTTCTCCGGCACGGCTTCTTCTTTCACCACTTCAGCTGCCGGAGCAGGCGCCGCTTGCGGGGCCCGCGTGCCCGAATAAACCAGGCTTTGCTCCACTTCGTCCATGGCCACCAGGCGCGAGACTTCAATCAGCAGGATGGGGCTGCCGTCCGGCGCGATGGTGGCGCCAGAAAACAGCTTGATGTTGCGCAGGTACTCGCCCAGGCCTTTGATGACGATTTCATCCTTGCGCAGGACTTCTTCGACAATCACACCCACCTGGCGCCCGCTGACATTCACAATCACCATGCGATAGAAACCGTTTACGGGTTCCACCGGCTCGAGCCCCAGGCGGGCATCCAGGCGAACCACTTCGGTCACCTGGTCGCGAACCCGGGTGAGCAGCTTGCCTCCCACTTCTTCGATATCTGAGGCTCGCAGCCGGCGAATTTCTTCCACGCAGGCCAGCGGAATGCCGAACACCCACGAGCCGTTCCGGAGGAAAAGGGCTTGTGTGATGACGAGGGTGAGAGGCACTTTCAACGTGAAGCGGGTACCCACGCCCTTCTCGGTGTCGATGGAGATTTCTCCATTCAGGGCGGCCAGATTGGCACGCACCACGTCGAGACCCACGCCGCGTCCTGCCAGTTCCGTCTTGCGCGCGGCGGTGGAGAAGCCGGGACGGAACAAAAATTCCAACAGCTCGCGTTCGGTGAGGCGCGCGGCCTCTTCGGGCGCGACCAGTTGCTGGGCCAACACGGTGGCGCGAACCTTTTCATAATCGATGCCGCCGCCGTCGTCTTCCACCTCAATGTAGATCTGGTTGCCGCGGTGGTAGGCGCGCATGGCCACCTGGCCCTGCGCAGGCTTTCCGCGCTCGGCCCGCTCCGCCGCCGATTCAATCCCGTGCGCGATGGAATTGCGCACCAAGTGAATGAGGGGATCGGAAATCTGCTGGATGATTCCATTGTCGAGGTCCGTCTCCGCTCCGGCCAGGACCAGCTCAACCAGTTTGCCCGCCGCCTTCGCCGCGTCGCGCGCCGTGCGAGAAAGGCGCGTGTACAGGTTGCCGATGGGCACCATCCGCGCTTCGGTGATTTCGTCCTGAAGGCGATGCGCAAGATTGGTGAACTCATCGATGTCGGAATCGACGTGGCGGACGAAGCGTCCGAGCTGGGTGAGCACTTCGGTCAAATCAGCGGAGATTTCGGTGAGCGACCGCGAGAGGAGGTTGAAGTCGTCGTAGCGGTCCCACTCGAGTTCGCTGAATTCAGGTTGGGCGGAATCGCGGTACTGGGCGGTGAGCGAGAAGCTCGCCGTCAGGGTGGGCTGGACCGGGGTTGTGCGGTCTCCGTGCAACGCGGAGTTCATGCGGTTGAACTCATAGCGCTCCTGAAACTCGCCCACTTTGTCGATCAAGCGGCCCTTGGAAAAGTTCAACACTTCGGCAAGACGCTCGAGTTCTCCCAGACGGCCCAGGATGCGGGTGCGGTTGATTACCAGTTCGCCGACGGCGTTCATCATCCGATCAAGGCGCTCGAGTGGGACACGCACGGACTTCGATTGTGACGCAACATTAAGGGCCTTGGGTGAGGCTGATGGAACAGGCGCGAGTTGCCCCGGAGCCGCGGCGGGTTCGATCGACTGAATCACCTGCGGCTCGGCGGATGTTGACTCATGCCCAGCGCTTTCGGGCAGTCCAAAGAGCTCCACGCCCGCGCCCTCAACCTCAGCGGAAATTTCTTCAATGGGATCGGGATCGACTACCAGTTCATCGAGGTGCGCCGGTAACTCCTCCGGTACGGGGGTGGCGGGCAATTCCCCGGGAATATGACGTGCAATCCGCGCCAGCAGGGGAGTAACCGAATTCTGAATCGTTGCCTCGTCAGCCCACTGGCGATAGAGGAATTTCTTCAGAACGTCGACGACTTCCAGACAAATATCCACGATCTCGGCGCTGGGTCGTAGAGCACCATCGCGCAGGTATCCAACCAAGTCTTCCGCTCGGTGGGCCACGGTGGCGATGCGATGGAAGCCGACTTGCGCCGCCGAGCCCTTTACGGTGTGCATAGCGCGAAAGAGGCGATTGATGACCTCGGGGGCCGGATTCGCTTCAAGTTCCAGCAGGCACTCTGTGACGGCCTGCAAATGCTCCTCGGCTTCCGGCACAAAGAATTCGAGGATCTCCGCGGGCACTTCGCCGTCTTCGGGCAGCGGTTCAACGGCCCCCACAGGCGCTTCAACGATGGTTTCTTGTGCAACCTCCGGGGGTGTCGCAGCGGGAGGTGCGGGAAGTTCTTCTTGGATTTCCGCTGGGTGCGCCGGTTCGTTCTCCACGTCAAACGCAGGCCCGCTCTCCACGGAGTGCTCCTGCTGGCATTCTGCGATGGGCACCGCCTCGGGCTCCACAACTGGTGCCCCGTCGCTTTCCGTGATGGGCACCGCCCCTGGCTTTGACATTGGCGCTTCCTCACTTGCTTCAGGTGCTGCCACTTGGAAAGCGAAAGGATATTTTTCCTTGAAAGCTTGAATGTCGTCGGCGGGCTCGATACCGTTAGTGCTCAATTGAAGCAAATCGGATTCGAGGAGCGCCACTGCATCGTAGACAAAATCCACGATGGTGCTGCACGCCTCGGGGCTGATGGTGGTGCTTTGGGCATACTGGAACAAGTGCGCCAGCTTGCCCGCAATCTCACTGAACAACGGGAGCCCAAATTGCGCGGTGCTCTCCGCGAGCGACTGCGAAGAGTTGTAGAGGTGACCCATCACCTCCGGCGCCGGATAAGAGTCCAGCAACACCCCGGCGTACTCGCGCAGGAACTGCAACTGCTCGAAAGCAGTCTGCGAGAAAAGCTCGAGGTTGTCTGCCGCAGGCGTGCTCACGACTGGCTCCTTAGCGGGGATGTGCCGTTTTCTCCGCCCGGCTTGCGGTACATCATGAAATCGCCGAAGACGATCCTCTCAAATTTCACCGGGATGTTGCCCAGCGATTCGGAATGGCCGAGCA
>JBGPCF010000194.1:0-9197 GCA_041481635.1 Terriglobia bacterium
CTCGCGCTTTTGCTCCACGCTTCTTTCAGACCCCGCCTCGCGGCGATGCCCTTGCGCTTCGCTAACCCTTCACCTCCATCAGGTTGGGTAGAGGACTTCCACCTCCAAGCTGTCGAACATGCTCGGCACACAAAAAAGAGGGGCGGAATTAATCCGCCCCTCAAGATGAAAAGTCTTAGTGAATAATCTTCAGAAGTAAAGTTTCAGAGCCATTTCTACTTCGCGGTGACCGTGCTTGTTGGAAATAACTCCGAACTGATCCGCGTTGTCTATCCCAGGAATATTTAATTTGGGATTCGAATTAGCCAGCCCAACAGTACCCTGGGAGAAGCTGGTGGCATTATAGGGCAGGACCCAGTTGAAGATGGGAGTGGTGCCAAAGTCGGAGCCACCAGTCCCTAGATTCGCGTGATTGAAGGTATCGAAGGTGGCGAATCGAAATTCGAGGCGCTTGGTCTCGCCCAGTTTGAAAGTTTTGAACATGGTCATATCAGTAGACCACGACCCCGGGCCCCGGAAGGTCGGTGTCTCATAAGTCCCGTTCTGCCCAATTCCAGGGAGCGTGGCGGAACTCGGGCTGAACCAATGGTCTCCAACGTTCTTGAATCCACCCCCAACCCAATTGATAATGGGATGGACTATCCCGTTGTTACCGCCGCCGTAGTCAGGGGTTCCGTACCAGCCAGTAGGTCCGCCACTAAACCTACTGTTTCCATTGTCAAACGACCCGTTGGAGCAGAGGTTCTTGTCAAAGGCGCCCGTCGCAGGATTGGGTGCCGTCTTACAGTTGATGGTCGGGCCACCCCCGTTTCCGAGGAAAACGGGGGCGCCACTGGTGATGTGTGTAATTCCTGAATATTGCCAACCGTCCAGAACCCCGCTGGCAATCTTGTTCCCCGAGAAATGCTTGGCTCCTAAATTCGGCAGTTGGTAGATGTAGGAGAGGTTGAAGATGCTGGCGTGATCCCAAGGCAGGAGTGTTTTACTGTGCTGGGAGCTAAAGGGATCAATCACTCCTTGGAAGCTGCTCGTATAACCCAGGGTCTTGGACCAAGTGTAGGATCCCAGCAGCGTCAAGCCGTGCGAGACATTGCGCCGCAGGGTAACCTGCAGAGAGTTGTAGTTGGCGGTATCACTGTGGGTTGACCAATCGATGGTACCGTAGGGTTTGTAGGGACCAAAATCGGATCTGTTCGTGTCACCGTTTATGCAGCAATCAGTAGTTCCCGGAATCCACATTCCGCCGATAGGAATGGCGTTGATGTTCACCTGGCGGTACAAGTGACGGCTACCGTTGCCAACATAAGCCGCGTCAATCACTGTCTTAAGTCCGACATTCTGGGCGATGCCGAAGTTCCACTCATAGGTCTGGGGCTGGTTGGGATCCTTCGGATCCTCGGCCTGTACGGCGATATTGCCCACGGAACTAAACGGATTCGCCGCCTCAATCTGTTGGAGAGTCAGGAATGGACCAGGTGCGTTGACCGTCGCACTAAAGGTGAAAGGGTCTGCGTTGGCCATATAGAAGGAGGTGTTGCCTTGGTCGCGACTAATGTATGTCCCTAATCCTCCGCGCAGCACGGTTTTCCCCGTACCGAACATGTCCCAGGCAAAGCCGACGCGGGGTTGGGGTATAGGTTTCGGACTGGGGAAAACACTATGGGTTACCCCGCCGCTTTTGCCGGTCACGATGCCGTCCAGAAAGCTCTTATTATTAGCGGGATCGTACGCGGATGGGAGGAATGTAGTGGATAGGCCTCGCACTTCATTCCAGGGTTGCATCCATGAGAGCCTTAGGCCGTAGTTTACGGTGAGGCGACGGCTCACCTTCCACGAATCCTGAGCGTAACCCTCGACGTTCCAGAATCGCCACAAACCATCATTGTTCGGAACGCCTTGTGAGTAGGCCGCGAAGTTGTTCGCCAAAATGTCGCCGAACGAATTGCCGGTGGTCATGCCGCCCCAATTCTCGGCGGTAATGAGCAAGCCCTCCGTGACCGGACCGCCATTCTGGTCATTCCGGGTCCGCTCAAAATTGCCACCAAACTTGAACGTGTGGGCACCGTGGACCTTCGTCACGTTGTCAACACCCTCGAAGATGGTCTTGTCAGCGAAAATGCCGGAACCTACGTCTCCTTCGCCCCAGCGCCCCGTCCCGGGATTGCCGCCATTGTAAAAGTTCCATTGGTCGGTGATTTGGGGCATTTCGTCGCCCCCGTACGTCATCCCATTTGCGAAGGCGGGAACCTGCGAATTCTTGAACGTCATCCCCGCGAATTTAAATCCGAGGCCCGACTTGCTGATCTTGCTCGGATCCTGGAAATGGTTGGGCAGGGTGAGCTGGGATACGTTGAACTGAAATTCGTTGGTGAGAGTTGGATTAATCACCTTAACCAACTCCAGGCCAATCGATTCGCCGAGGTTGTTTCCGACGGTTGGGGTCGGTTCGGGGACGTTGGACGTCCAACCGCTGTTGATCCCGGACCAAAGTCCCCAAGGGTAAAATTGTTTGTCGGCATTTCGCGCTAAGCGAACGTACATACGGGTACTGTCATTCAGGTTGTAATCAACTTTGAAGTTCTGTTCGCTCCGGTTCAAGGCAATTAGAGGTTCGCCGATAAAATTGTACTTCCCGTTCGGGTCCACATAATTAGGAAGCGGATATTGGCTCAGCAGGATTGCTGAGGTTGCATTGATCTCGCTTGCGGGAAGGACATTGGAAGCGATTGGGGTTCCCCAAGTCTGCGGATCTGTTAATTGAGTGGGCATATTGAGGCAGCGGGACTTGCCTGCGCAGACGCCCCGTTGAAGCTCAGTGAAATCGCCCTGGCGCATGGCTGCTGATGGCACCACAGCCCCCTGGCTGCCATAATCGGGCAACTGCCTCTGCCATTCAAACGCCGCGAAGAAGAACATTTTGTCGTGGTTCTTGTTGAAGTCTGTGCCCGGGATTAGGACTGGGCCGCCAATATTGAATCCCGGATAATTGAATTTGCTGCCCGGCTTCTTTGTTCCCAAAATGTTGTTCGACCAGTCGTTTGCGTTGAGGACGGCTTGGCGGGCGTAATAATAACCCTCGCCGTGAAAGTCCCTACCGCCAGACTTCGTGACGCCCTCCACGATCATCGCTGCCCGGCCCTGGTCAGCTTCAAAGCTCGACAATTTCACCGAGAATTCCTGGATCATATCCATGTTGGGCTCGATGATCATGCCGCCGTTGTTGCCCGGGTCAATCATGTTGGCGTTGTCCAGGCGGATGGAATTCTGGTCAGTCCGCAATCCATTGACGTTGAACTGGTTGATCCCCTGTCCCATGTTGGATCCCTGTGACGGATCGAAGCCGGAATTCACCACGCCGGGGAGAAGGGTCAACAACTCCATGGCATTCCGCCCTTCGGTGCCGAGGTTCTGAATCTGAGTCGCACCGATCACCGGGATTTCAGATCCGCTATCCGTGGTGACCATGTTAACCGGGGTGGCCTGCACTTCCACCGTTTGAACTTCCTTGCCGATCTGCAGGGTCACAGGGATGTTCAGGCGGTCGCTGGGGTGAACCGTCAGGCCCGACTGCGCCGTGGATTGAAACCCCTGGGCAGCCACCCGAACCGTGTAAGTGGCGGGGGGCAGAAGGTCGATGCTGAAATACCCGGAAGCGTCGGTCTGTCCCTTGTATGCAGTCCCGCTCGCCTCATTTTGCAGGACCACTGAAGCGCCAGGAATTACTGCGCCGCTCGGATCGTGCACGATGCCGTCCACTCTGCCTGTACTCTGGGCCCGAGCCGATGGGGATAGCGCCAATATGAACAGCAGCAGCACTAGAACCCCACAACTCCATTTGGCAATCGAATGCACGCTGACTGAGCTGCAAGACTGACCTGGTCTTGTTGCTCCGAATCCAGACCTTCCAGACAACACTGTCTGCATGGAGACCCTCCGTGGGAGGCCTTTATTTAGGCTTCCTACATGTCCCAACACCCGTTGTATGCAAATTGAAGATAAGGAGAAGTTAAGCTTGTTTACTGGCGCTCCGACTCAATAACAGGGTTTGTTCAATATCAAGTGTCTTTTGTTTTGAGCCCGGTTAGTTCGTCCGCGAGTCCCACTGAACTACTACTTCGGCTACATAAATCAATTACTTTCGCTGAAGAATCAGTGTGTCGCCAACACGCAAGATGCTCCCACGGCAACTTGGGTCTGTCCAGTCCCAGTTTGCGGAATCTGATGGTCATTTTGCGACATGCTGCTTGCCCTTGGCTTTGCCCTCAAAAATCTTTCCTTGAAATATCGTCACGGACGGAGTACAAGAAAAGGTATCCCCCAGTTTTGCCGAACCGCAGGTGGTTCACCGAAGGTTCGAGGGCTAGCACATCCTGGAGTCAATGCTCAATGGCGCAATTGAACAGTGCGGGCGGCAGAGGAACCAAGTCAGGTCATCCATTTTCGGGAAGCGGCAGGCGGCAACGTCTGCCACGCATCCCGCAGGTCGCTCTACTGCTCGAGACTTCGACGGAATACGGTCGGGGATTATTGCGCGGAATATTGCGTTACGCCCGGCTGCATGGTCCGTGGTCACTGAGCGTCGCGCCGGGTCACTTGGATCAAGTTTTGCCCAATGCCAGGTCGTGGAGCGGGACCGGGATCATCGCGCGCATCCGTTCACCGGAGACTGAGAGGCAGCTCCATGCCATGCGGCTTCCATTTGTCGCTTCATTTGTAACTGAATCTTCCCCTGTCTCGGCCGCGAGCCGGTACGGAGAGATTCGAACGAACTCTGTTGCGATCGCCCGGATGGGTGCGACATACCTGGTCGAGACGGGCCTGCGGCATTTTGCCTTTTGCGGATTTGCCAACTGCCACTGGTCCACGGTTCGTGAAAAGAGCTTTCGGGAGTTCTTAAGAGATGCAGGCTACGATTGCTCGACCCATAGGATTACTTCCGCAAACTGGATGAAGCGGCCCAATTGGATGGAGAGTTGGGAACACGAAAAGCCCGTCATGGCCAAGTGGCTCAAATCCCTGCCCAAGCCAGTGGGCATCATGGCATGCAATGACACATGCGGGACGGAGCTTCTCCAGGTATGCACGACCACTGGCTTGCGCGTTCCTGACGAAGTTGCGGTGGTCGGTGTGGACAACGATGAGATGATGTGTGAGCTTTCCGATCCTCCCCTTTCGAGTATCGCACTGGATATCGAGAAAGCCGGGTACGAGGCAGCCCATCTACTCGATCGTTTGATGAGTGGCCGATTGGCGGCGGGGCAGATGGTCCTGGTGGAGCCGACTCACGTGGCCACGCGCCGTTCGAGTGATGTGATTGCCCAGGAGGACCCGCTGGTGGCCCGTGCTATGCGATTCATGCGCGAGCGCTCCCGCCACGCCCTGAGCGTGACCGATGTCGCGGAGGAGATTGGCGTTTCACGCCGCACTTTGGAGCGGCGATTCTTGCGCTCCCTGGGCCGGACTATTTTGGACGAGATCATGCGATGCCATCTGACTCGCGCCAAACAGCTGCTGCTGGAGACCGATCTTCCCTGTTACCAAATTGCGACTTTGGCGGGATTCGGCAGTTTGAAAACGTTCTACCGTTGCTTCAGTCGCAATGAGCAAACAACACCGCTGACCTTCCGCCAACGTTCAGCTGTAGGGACGCTCCGCCCTGGTGGCAGCGATGTTTCAGCATCAAAGGCTTCTTCATATTCGGATCTCAGCCCTCAGACGGGGAGGCTTCCAGGTGTGTATCTTCGCATTCCCGTGTAGCAACGCCTTGGGTGTAATGAGGAGAACCAGGTTGGGAAGACCTCAGCCCCTCTATGGTTCACCTGGCGTGAATCTGAAAAAATTATGACAGCCAAAAGCTGGACCGAGGGACCAAATCCCTGTCTCTTCGCCACTCCAGAAGAGTCCGCGGTCCGCAGAAAGCTATTCTCATTTGCAGTCCAGTGTCAAAGTATTTGACTAAAGAACGGCGAAGTCAGCTGGGAATGCATTTATAATCTTAGGCGCAGTGCCTCGGGAAAATCATTCGGCATGTACAATATTCAAAGTGATGAACCATGGGAAAGGCGGAAGAGTGCCTAAGGACCATAATCCCTGGGTGAGCGGCCTCTCGCGGCGCCAGTTTCTTGCTAACCTGGGACTCGGCGGAGCTTTGTTCGCTGGAATTTCGCGTCATCTTTACGGGGTGGCCGATACGCCTGTGCTGGGAGCGCAACCGGGGTCTCAGCCCCCCTTTGAGCAAATTCTCGCCTCGACCAGCGGAATTACCTGGGTACATCGAAACGCCCGCTCACCGGAAATGTATCTGCCGGAGACCACCGGGGCGGGCTGCGCATTCTTGGACTATGACAACGACGGATGGATGGACATTTATCTGGTCAACAGCGGTAAGTGCGACTTCTACGACCCCAAGCCACCTCTTCGGAACGCGCTCTACCATAACAACCGGAACGGCACCTTTACGGACGTTACCGATAAAGCGGGAGTAGCTGCAGGTGGCTACGGCATGGGCGTGGCGGTGGGTGACTACGACGGCGACGGTTTCCCTGACCTCTACGTAACCCAATATGGCCGCAGCATTCTCTATCACAACACTGGTAACGGCACCTTTACCGACGTCACTGAGAAGTCCGGACTGGCCGCGCCCGGATGGTCTTCGAGCGCCGTCTGGTTTGACTACGACAACGACGGCAGGTTGGATCTCTTTGTGTGCCGTTTCGTCGACTTTGACAAATCCAAGAACAAGTTTTGCGGCAACGCGCAGACGGGCGATCGCTATTACTGCATTCCTAGGGTTTATGATCCGGCCCCAAGCTTGCTGTTTCACAACAATGGCGACGGCACCTTTACCGAGGTCGGGCACAACTCGGACATCGGGAAGTCGATGGGCAAGGCCTGGGGAGTGGTGGCGGCGGACATCAACAACGATGGCTTGATGGATCTTTTCGTGGCCAAGACACGGTGGCCAACTTCCTTTTTGTCAACCGCGGCCAGGGAAAATTTGAAGAAATCGCGCTTCAGGCGGGCGTGGGCTACAGCTTGGACGGCCGGGCCCGCTCCGGCATTGGCGTGGACGCCGGTGATTTCGATCAGGACGGTTGGGTGGATTTGTTCGTCACCAACGTGGATCAGGAAATGTATGCTCTCTATCACAACAATCACGACGAGACTTTTGACGACCTCTCCGTGCCCGCAGGCATTGGCCTGGTCAGCCGCCTCATGAGCGGATGGGGCGTGAAGTTTCTCGATTACGATAATGACGGCAACCTCGAGTTGTTCATCGCCAATGGCCACCCGGATGACAAGATCGAAGAGCGCTTCAGCGATGTGAAGTACAAAGAGCCCCTGCTTCTGTTTCACAATAAAGGCAAAGCCTTTGATAACGTCAGCGCGGCGAGCGGCCCCGTCTTCCACGAGCGCATAGCGGCCCGAGGCATGGCCCTCGGGGACTTCAACAACGACGGCGCGGTCGACATTCTGGTGGCCTGCAACAATGACGCTCCGGTGCTTATGCGCAATAATGCAGCCAAGGCAAATCATTGGCTGGGCGTGAAGCTGGTGGGCAGGAAGGCCAATCCGGACGCCGTCGGCGCGTTAGTCCGTTGGCAAGCCGGCGATTTGCAGCGCCATCTTTTCAAGGTCGGAGGGGGCAGCTATCTTTCCGCGCACGACCCGCGCCTGGTTCTTGGAATCGGCCCACGCACGAAATTCGATTGGATTGAAGTGAAATGGCCCTTGCCCAGCGGCAAAGTCGAACGATTTACCGAACTTCCCGTCGATTGCTACATTACCTTTACCGAGGGAGAAGGGATCAAGACTTAAGTTTTTAGGAGATGTCGTATTGAGAATTGACATCTATTTGGTCAACTCATCCTTAGCAGAGCTGTTTATTTGCGAATACGGCAAGGTGATGAGCACGGAACTTACAGAGAAGCGTTTGCGGTCCTGAGCAAGTTTGGGGTAGCGGCGCGGGACGCTATGCTCGGAGTGGTGGAAGCGGGTCCGCGATCGGAGAACTGTCGCGATATCATCGAATATGCTGATTCCGGTCTAAAGCTATTCCAAGGGAAGCAGTAATGCCATCAAATTGAAATGATGCTACACATTTCAGGTATTCTTCGGGGCCAATGCGGCAACCTCTAAGATGGGATTTCACGAAGCAACCGGTGACAGACTATGGCAGTCATAGCCGAATTCATAAAGGCAAAGGAAGTCTACGCCAAGAACTTCACACACGGAAAACTTCCATTGCCACCGGCCAAAAAGCTTGCAATGGTTGCTTGCATGGATGCCCCACTAGTCCTGTCTCAAATTCTGGGTACTGGGATCGGCGACATTCCCATGATTCGAAACGCAGGGGGCATCGCGATCGAATATTCCTTGCTGTCTTTCATCATCTCCCTTTATCTGCTGGGCAAAAGGGAGTTCGTGATTATCAACCACGCCGACTTCGAGATGCTGACTTTCAAGAGTTGCGATTTGCTCGCATGGCTCCAGAATGAGACCGGAACCGCAGCCTTTGCTCCAAATCATTTCCATGCACTCGGCAATTTCGAGTAAAACGTTTGAAAGCCGGTTCAGAAATTAATTCACACCCCTGGATTTCCAAGAACCCGCCTGTACAAGGATTAGATGTAAGATGTGAATTCAGGTCGGCTGCATGAAGTAGCGGGCTGAGCAAAGCAGTGATTATTCACCCTGTACCGAAAGAAAAAAAATGGCCAAGCCCCGATGAGAAAGGTGTAGGATTAGATTCGTATCATTACGGAGCTCGTTGCAGGCTGATATCAGCTTCGGAATAGTAGTGGGCGCAAACATTCGGCCTCCTAAGGAGGCTAGCTGGTAGTATTTCCGTGTGCCCAAGGCGTGCCCAGAATGGGTGCATTTTGGCTTTTTCGCGTTTCTGCGCACATGTAAAATCAATAAGTTGCGTGTTTTCAATGGCTCTGAAGGGTTCAACTCCCCCCTCCAGCAAATGAGCGCCACTTTGCTCCCTGGCCTCACACGGTTATTTGACACAATCTTCCCCGTATTCCCGGGGGGAGACCTTCGTGATCGCGCCACCGGAGAGACCACCGGAGAGACTGTTGTGCCTCGATGATAATGTCCCCTTTTGTGCTCGATAGAAATGTCCCCTAATGGGACCTCCGAGGGGAGGTTTGATTGGGGAGAACCGAGATGAGCAAGAGGGAGTTGGCAAG
>JBGPCF010000195.1:0-8509 GCA_041481635.1 Terriglobia bacterium
GCACCGGACGGCGTCTATTCGCGCTTCGTCTCGCCCGCCGTCGGCCTGGTGTGGGGCATGGTCGTGAGCGGAGTACTCTTGTTCCGAAGTCCCGCTACACGTGCTGGATGGTGAGGCGAAGGGAGAACTCGTTATGAAAGCGCTTCAACAAAACCGAAGTCTGAGTGACATCGCCGCCAAGCCGACGTTTCGAATCATCGACGGCGTGTCAATTCGTTTCGTGGAGAGCGATCCGGAAAACTCGGACGCTCTGTTGCTCAGTCCGGGGCGTGAGAGCGTCTTCGCCTACGAACCCACATGGCCGCGACTGGCGGAGACGACACATCTGGTCGCGATCGATCTGCCCGGGGATCGTCCTGGTGTCCGGACATCCGGCCATTGGGCTGCACACGAAGCCGGATTGCAGCAGCGGACTATTGTTGTCGAATTCGACAGCTATGAAATCGTGCTGGCGGCTCACAAAAGCGCGGCCTACCAAAAGGCGCTTCAAGCACTCGGCTCCGCCGCGGAGCGCGACTTCCGCATCGTTGAAGGTGCGTAGTTCCAGCTCGAAGGAGAAGAAGAATGGAAGACCGCGCGCTAGTCAAGTCGAGCTTTAGTAACTATCAAGCACCAAAATCTCAAACTACTTAAAAGGAGATCATCATGGCTGAGAGACCAAGTTTGGAAGCAAGGACCGTTGTACTCGTCCACGGTGGTTTTGTGGACGGCTCTGGTTGGGAAGGCGTTTATAAGATCCTCCGGAAGGACGGATACAGTGTCGCGATCGTTCAGAATCCGACGCTATCGCTGGCTGACGATGTTGCCGCCACCAGGCGCATCATTGCCATGCAGAGTGGCTCTGTAGTTCTCGTCGGGCACTCCTACGGCGGGGCGGTGATCACCGAGGCGGGCAACGATCCGAAAGTGAAGGGGCTTGTCTATATCACTGCTTTTGCACCGGACAAAGGTGAGTCGGTGTCTACTCTCATCAAGGATCCACCGCCAGGTGCACCGGTGCCGCCGATCCTGCCACCGCAGGACGGCTACCTCTTCCTCGACAAATCAAAATTCGCCGCCTCATTCGCGGCTGACGTAGAAACAGAAAGGGCCGCGTTCATGGCCGACTCTCAAGTTCCGTGGGGCGTCGAGGCGCTGAGCGGCACCATCAGTGAGCCCGGCTGGAAAACCAAGCCGAGCTGGTACCTGGTTGCCACCGACGACAAGATGATCCCACCTCCGGCCCAGCGCTTCATGGCAAAGCGCGCGGGTTCCACCGTTGCCGAGGCTGCGGGTAGTCACGCGATCTACGTGTCGCAGCCGAATGCGGTAGCTGCAATCATCGAAAAGGCCGCCAGCGCGCTGAAGGCGGCAGCGAACTAAGCGTTAGGCCGGATTTGCGTACCTCGGGGCGACGCCCAACGATTCATTTCGCCGGGGCGCGGGCAGCGAGTTCTTGCTCGCATGCGACGTGCGCTTTGCCAGCCGGGAGAAAGCGATTCTAGGTCATTGGGAGGTCGCCGCGGGCGCCGTTCCTGGCGGCGGTCCGATGGCCCGGCTATCTCGCCTCGTGGGACGCGGACGTGCGCTTGAGATTCTGATCGGGTCCGATGATTTCGCCGGCGACGTGGCGGAGCGCTATGGCTACGTCAACCGCGCAGTGCCGGACGCCGAGCTCGACACCTTCGTCGAGACCTTCGCCCGGCGGATTGCCGGCTTCGAAAAGGAGGCCATCCAAGTCACAAAGCGCTTCGTTGATGACGTGACGCTGCCGCCGATCGGTGAGCTGGCGCCCAACATGAACGCCTTTTTCGCCTCGGTCGCTCGTCCGGAAACACGGTCCCGAACGATGGCACTGTTCAAGGAGGGCTTGCAGACGCGCGCGGACGTCGAACTGAGGCTCGGCGACTACATCGCGTGCTACGCGCCCTAATGCGGCGAGATCGCGACCTTCTCGTGACTATGGAGTTTCTGCCATGAAGAGTTCTTTGCGGTCGTTGATTTGGATTCGTCGCGCCGTCAGCGTCACTGTATTCATCGGAGTCATCATGAGCTTGCAATCAGAAAAACCGGGTGTGGCAACAGCGAATGTCACCTTGGCCGACGAGGGCCCCATGCCTGGCTTGGACGGCGCCATCGGCTGGCTCAATTCAGTTCCCTTGAGCCGCAAGTCGCTTCGCGGAAAGGTTACGCTAGTTGATTTCTGGACTTATACCTGCATCAACTCTCTTCGACTGTTGCCATACTTGAAGAAGTGGTCGGCAAAGTATAACCATGCAGGCTTTGTAGTGATCGGTGTGCACACGCCGGAGTTTTCGTTCGAGCACGAACCGATGAACGTAGAAAATGCCGTCCGTAATTTGAACGTTACTTTTCCGGTCGCCATCGACAGCAGCTATAGGATATGGCGATCGTTCAACAACCAATATTGGCCCGCCCAGTATCTCGTCGACCCGAAAGGACGAATTCGGTACCACCACTTTGGGGAAGGCGATTATGGCGACATCGAGCGCGTCATCCAGGAACTCCTGAAGGAAAACGGAGCAACTGACCTCGCTTCTGACACGACTAGCGTATCCGCTGTTGGAATCGAGGCCGCTCCGGACTGGACGGATGGGCGATCTCCCGAAACATATATCGGATATCGCCAGGCCCAGAATTTCGCCTCGCCCGAAAGAGTGCATAAAGATTCAATCCAGGTATTCAGCGCGCCCGCGAAGCCCTCGCTAAACCAATGGGGATTGAGCGGGTCGTGGAACGTCAATGCCGAGAGCGCCGTGCTCCAGGCAGTGCCTGGAAAGATCCTGTTCCGGTTCCACAGCCGCGACCTGCACCTGGTGCTGGCTCCTGCGAAGGACGCCAAGCCAGTACGCTTTGTCGTGAGATTGGATGGTGCCGCTCCCGGCGAAAATTGCGGCGTTGACGCTGCCCCGGACGGCTCCGGTGAAATTCGCGAGCCCCGGCTCTATCAGCTCATCCGGCAAAAAGGTCCAATCGTGGACCGAACCTTCGAGATCGAATTCCTCGATCTTGGCGTTCACGCCCTTGACTTCACGTTTGGTTAGAGACTTCGAGGAACGAAATTATCGGTCACTCTGATCGATCACAAAGGAGACAAAGAGATGACATCGACGCACCCGTCCGCGTCAACTTTATCGCGCCCGGCTTCGTCGACACGCCGCTGTTGGCATCGCTGCTCGGCGATCAGCTGGACGCGCGTCGCGAGCAGCTCCGCACGACGCTGCCGATCGGGCGCGTGGTCGGCCCGGCCGACATCGCCGTGCTCGCCGTCCACCTCATGACGAACACGGCGGTCACCGGAGCAACTTACGACATCGACGGCGGCCAGCAGCTCGTGGAGGGGTGAGCCCATGACGGACGCGAGTCTTACTTCGACGGCCGCAAACTTGAAGTGAGGCGGAGGCTGGCATCGCATTGTGGTGGAGTGAATGGTCATCACCAAACGAATCAAATTCTTCATGCAATACCCTGAACAATATTTCCACGTGCGCGGCGGATCGTGCTGGAAATTATTTATTCAATGGAACCGATGGAGCCGGCGAAGGAAATCGCGCCTCCGACCTATGGATCACAACGCCGCTTCCGGGGAGCCCGCCCACGTCTAATCAGCCAGTTACTGTTCATTTGAATTGGGCCGGAGCACGTCAGTGGTTTTTTTGCTCCCTTTCTTGCGCACCCCCGGACTCGCTCTTAGTTCGTTACGTGCCGCCAGCATTCCCTAGAAGAGTAGGGAAGTGGCTCGTTGGGTTTCTAGGACCACTTCAGCAACGCTTGTGTTTTTAATATGCAACCGCCTTTTTGGCTCTTTGGGTTTTGAGCCCAAAGAAATTTCGAAAAAAGTCGTACCGGCTCACATGAATTGAGGCTTTTCAGTGACTTATGCAGAGCGAGATTGTAGCTGGCTGTCCCAGTCTCCAGTCGTTTGGTACCAACCTGTTCCTTAATGAATTTCTGAACAGGCGTGGGATATCTCTTTGTCGTTGAGTTGCAATCACTTATCTGGAGGAGTTGGTTGCGGGGGCTGGATTTGAACCAGCGACCTTTGGGTTATGAGCCCAACGAGCTACCAGACTGCTCCACCCCGCATTCACATCATACCGTAACTCGCTTCACAAGACAACAAGTTTTGCGGGTGTGTTAACATGTTGAGTTCCGTGATGTCGTCTGATGGAATCGATCTCGCATGGGCGCCAAAACCTCAAAGCCCGCGGTCAAGAATTTTGCCCTCAACCGGCAGGCGGGGCACTACTATCACCTGCTGGAGAAATTTGAAGCCGGGGTCGAGCTGACCGGGACTGAGGTGAAATCGATTCGGGAAGGGAAGGCGAACTTGAAAGACGGGTACGCCATCGTCAGAGGCGACGAAGTTTTCCTGATCGATTGCCACATCAGTCCCTATACCGCGGGCAGTTACGCCAACCACGATCCATTACGCGACCGCCGTCTTCTGCTTCGCCGTGAGGAAATACATAAATTGAAAGGGCGGACGCAGGAAAAGGGTTTGACCGTCGTGCCTACTCGTCTCTATTTAAAAAAGAATTTGATCAAGTGTGAGATTGCCTTGGCCAAAGGCAAGAATACTTACGATCGCCGCGAGGCAGAGCGACAGAGGACCGTCGATCGCGAGACCGAAATGGAAATGAGAGAGCATCAAAACAGGCATAGGTGAAATCAGGATTTAAGAATTAGGATTCAGCCGTAGCGATGGATGCAAGGACTCGCGAATCTTCCACTCCTTTCTCTCTGAATCCCAAATCCTAAATCCAAGTCTTTATCTTCCGGAGGAGAGCAATTGAAAATCGAATTTCGGCGTGAACCGTTAGCTGAATTGAAGTCCGCAGTTCTCATAGCTTATGGATTTGAGGGAAGTCCTGCCTCGAAGGGGACGGTCGAGCGACTACCGTCCGCGGCGCGCGCCTTGCTGGAGGAATTGCAAGCATCGGGCGAGCTCACGGGAAAATCATTTGAGTGCACTTTACTCCATCGTCCCGCGGGTCTTGCGGCGCAGAAGCTGCTGGTGGTGGGCGCGGGTAAAGAAGCCAAATTCAATGAGGCCCAACTTCGCCGGATGAGTGGCACGGCGGTGCGCTATGTTCGCGCTCGATCTATCCATGATATGGCGTGGCTGCTGGGCGGAACAGAGGCCAAGCCGGAAAGCATTCAATGGATTGCTGAAGGTGCGATTGTTGCAGACTACGACGCGGACACGCTGCGCACCGAGAGAAACGGTGAGCGGCGAATTGACCGCCTGGCCCTTGTCAGCGAGGGCGCGCCGAGCGAGGCAGCGCGCGCCGCTCTCGAGCGCGGACGAATCATCGGCGAGGCTCAAACGTTTACCCGCGAGTTGGTGAATGAACCTTCAAACACGCTGACGCCCACCAAACTTGCGCAACGCGCACAGGAAATGGCCGCGAAGTACGGCCTCGAGTGCCAAGTTCTCGGTCCGCAGGAAATTCGCGACTTGAAGATGGGAGCTTTCTGGTCGGTGGCGCAGGGCAGCGATGAGCCGGCGAAGCTGATTGTGGTCAAGTACGCGCACCCTGAGGCGCCGCCCGCGCCGGTGCTGGGATTAATCGGGAAGGGCATCACGTTTGACACGGGTGGCATTTCCATCAAACCTGCTGCCGATATGCACGAAATGAAAACTGACATGGCGGGGGGCGCCACCATGCTGGGCGTCATGCAAGTGGTGGCTCAACTCAAGCCGCGGGTTCGAATTGTTGCCATCGTCCCGGCAACCGAAAATATGCCCAGCGGGAAAGCTTACAAACCCGGCGACGTGATCACCTCTATGTCCGGAAAAACGATTGAAATTCTGAATACGGACGCGGAGGGCCGCCTGGTGCTCGCTGACGCGCTCACCTACGCGAAGCAACTGGGCTGTACGGCGCTCATTGACGCTGCCACGCTCACCGGGGCGGTTACGGTTGCCCTCGGCAACATTACAACCGGTGTCTTCGGGTGGAACCAGGAATGGGTGGATCGTGTCCTTGCGAGCGCTGCCGCGGCGGGTGAAAGAATGTGGCAATTGCCCGTGGACGACGAATATCGCGATCTATATAAGAGCGCGATTGCCGACATTGCGAATACTGGCGGGCGGTACGGAGGCGCGATTACCGGCGCCATGTTTGTAGGGGAATTTGCTGGAGACACGCCGTGGGTTCACCTGGACATTGCGGGAACGCGCTGGTCGAATGATGAAAAACCTTATCGCGCCAAAGGTCCAACTGGTCACGGCATCCCGACTCTGGTGCACTTGGTCGAGAGCCTGGCGAAGAAGTAAGGGCGCCCGAATGGCCGTCACATCCGTTCAGGAACTTCAATTCCCAACAAATCGAGAGTCTTACGGAGAGTTGTTTCGAACAGGTGGACCAGATACAGAAGGCAGCTCTGCCGCCCACTGTCTGTTTCATTGAGGATGTGATGGTGGTGGTAGAAATTATTGAAGGCCTGCGCCATGCGGAAGGCGTATTTAGCCAGCACCGCGGGCTCTTCCGCGGCGATGCCCTGGTCCGCCACCAATTCCAATTGGGCAGCTACCAGAACCAGTTCCCAGAAATCGCGGCCGTCCGGTTCTGCGAGAAACGTCCGCAATTGTTGAGTGGATACTAACTCGCCGAGCGCGTCGGTGCTGAAGTCCGGATGTGCTTCCTGGTATTTGCGGAAAATATTTCGCGCCCTCACGACGCTGTATTGCAAGTAGGGCCCGGTCTCGCCCTCAAAAGCCATCGCTTCCTTGAAGTCAAAGGCAATGATGTTCCGGCGTGAAAATTTGAGGAGAAAGTATCGCAGTGCCCCCACGGCAATCATACGCGCATAGGCGGCTTGTTCCGCCGCATCGTGGGTGAGCTCACGTGATTTCACCTCCTGCGTCGCACTCTCCACCAAGAGGTCGATCAGGTGGTCGGCCTTCACTCCCAGGCCTTTGCGCCCTGACACCTCAACGTAATTCCGCTGGTGATCCTCTTCGCCGATCTCAATGTGCATGTCCTCAGCGGCGCGCAACGAGAGATTCACAACTTCATATGCAAAGTGATGCAAATTTTCCGCCTGCTTGTGGAAACCCAATGCAAGGAAAGCGGAGTGCACAACGTTTTGAACGTAAGATTGGCGCGCGTCGATTACTGCATAGGCGCGCTGGGCGTGGCCGAAACTCGGAGCGCCGGCGTCAACCGACAATGCCGTGCGCCAAGCCTCGCGGCCGTCGGGATATCTGTAGAATGAGTGAAACCCGAAATCTTTGCCCAGCAGTCCGAATTTCCAAAGATGGTACGCGATGTCCTTGCCGACATAAGTGACCGTGCCGTTTGAGCGCACAATAATTTTCACATCTTCAGTTGCCGCTTCGGCCGGCGCACCTTCGCTCTCCGATTCGTCGATGACCATGACCCAACATCCGCGATTCTTCCCCGAATCTTCAAAGCGAATGGCGCCGATTTTCTTCATCAACTCGAAGGCAGCTTTCCAGAAGTCGAGTTTGAGGATTTCACTCTCCTGCACGAGCAGATCATATTGCACGTTCACACGCAGCATGGTGTCGAGGTGCAGACGAACAATGGCGGTTGAGATGAGCTCGGCCATCGCCGCCAACTCGCCGTGGCCTTCCTCGATCGCCTTCAGCGCCTCGGAGCGCCACCCCAACGCTTCATCGCTCTCTTCATAGAATTGGAACACTCGCGCGTAAAGATCCCAGCAGACGTAGTCGAACCGTTGGTCGCGAGGGCCGTTGGCGGGAGCCGCAATAAGCTTGCGCAGGTCCTCGGCGTTCTTCTTCACAAGATGGGCAAAGCCCACCACGACGTCCGCGACCTGGACTCCGGTATTATCAATGTAGTTTTGCACCTCAACGGTGTTTCCCCGAAACCGCAGGAGGCGAACGAATGCATCACCCAGGACGGCGTTTCGCAAGTGACCGATGTGTGCCGCCTTATTGGGATTAATGCTGGTGTGTTCGACCAGGATTTTGGCTGTCCCGCCAGGAGGGGCAGGGCAGGGGGAAGTTCGCAATTTGAAGAGTTCTGACGCTACGCGGGCGCGATCGAGATGAAAATTGAGGTACCCGGCGCCGGCAATGCTCACGCGGTCGACGCCCCCGATGGGAAGGAGGGCGGGCGCCAGCCGCTCAGCAATCTTGCGCGGCGCCTGGCGAAGTTGTTGGGCCAGCTCAAAGCAGGCTGCGATGGATATCTCGCCCATCTCCACGCTGGGTGGAAAACCCAATGCCGGCTCGGCAATCTCAACACCGAATGCTTCTTTGACGGCTTGCACAAATTTCTGTCGAACCTTCTGTTGAATCTCTAAGTACAATCTACATCTCCGTTTGATTTCTTGCGCCGGGTGTGACTTGATTGTGTGCCGGTGTAGGCCCTGACCCGTTGAAAGAGCCGGCACGGGTGGGGCGTCGGGTAAGCCACAATCAACGGCCAATCATTATAGCAGAGTGGCCGCGCGACACCGGACGGGCGTCATTCAATAGGAAAAAAATGCCGAATCTGGCACAATGCAATGC
>JBGPCF010000196.1:0-8435 GCA_041481635.1 Terriglobia bacterium
AAAAGTTCGCCCTCTGGTCCGGAGGTGATGGAAACCCCAGACACATCAGCTATGCCATTAGGAGATTTGACAGGCTGAACCTTGGTCTCGACAGGACTGGAGGTCTTTACAGAGGCCGCAGGCGAAACTGAAGCGACCGGGCTTGACAATATCGCTCGCACGGGGCTTTCGCCAAAAACGAAGTCCAGAGCCTCGTCCGTCCGTTGGACCTGGAAGGCTTCGTGGTGTTTCATTTCGACCTGAACCCGGACTACCGGCTGATTGCTGGAATCCCTGAACTCCAGGAGGCGATAACCGGTAAGCAGTCCACCCGACCATTCGCCTTTCGCGGCGACATTCTCGACAGTGGCGGGTACCAAGTCAATAAACAGGGTATCCGGAGTGGCCTGGACGACGTTAAAGGAATAGGGACCGTCCAGCCGCAACAAGAGCTCATTCGCCGGCGCGGGCGCGGAAACCGAGATCCCTCGCAAGGTCGCGGGGGGAGGAGAGGCTACACCCTGCCTCGCCACGGTGCAGAGAATTACCAGGATAAGCGCACTCATCGCCAACGATGAAAAAGTTTTTCGTCTCATTTTTTCTCTCCAGAAGCCGGACCCATTTTTTTGATCACTTCGCGCGATGACGTCTTGCCCTCTGCGTCGCGAAGATCCTCTCTGAAATAAACCGAGTCCAGTGTTATCTTGGTAATAACGCCATTGTAGAGCGGATCATTCTCGTGCAGGAAAAAAGCCCGGTTGGCAGGGTTGGCCAATACCGCGATCATTTTGGGGTTATCCTTACCTTGGCGGACGATCCCCTCCAATTTTAGTTGTCCGATAATCAAGCCACGTGACCCCGGAGGCAAGGGGCCTGTAACCACGATTTCTCCGGGTTGAAGGGCTACCTCCGGCACCAGGGGCGGGACTTTAAACGGGTCCCGATTGGTGCCCTCCGCGGGCCGATACTTGGGCAGAGAGGCACTCTGTTTTTCGGCCGGTTTGCTGGGCTTGGTAGCGGTTTTCTTGGCTTTGGCTTTGGTTTTGGCCTGGGCAGGAACAGCCGAAGCGGGCGCTGCCCGGCCGACGCCCGGCCAGCCCACCACCACCAAGGCCACGACCAACAAGAGTGATTTGAGGACCGTTTTCCGCATACGGGTATACCTGTTATTGAGCATGGCTCTGATCCTTATTTCTTGGGCGTCGCGTCTCCCTGTGCAGACCCTGGAGCGCGGTTAAAGTAAGCAGTCACTACACAGTTGGCGCCCACTGTCTCGGACGGCGAAATCTCAAACGCTCCTAACCCGCCTGCCGCGGGAGGGCCCAGCTCGATACTGGTGACGCTGATGATGCGCCCCTCATGAGCGAGCCGATCAAAGTAATTCACCAGACTCCAGTACGTCCCATCCAGATGGATCGTGAAGGGCATCTCGACGTAGTAGTCCTTGGTCACGAGGGCGTTGGCGACAAAGGTGCGTACATGGACAGCGGCCTCGGCGGAGTCCTTAAAAATGGTCTTCATAAATTCGTCCGTGGCCTGATCATCCGGAACGATGGAGCGCAGCGTATCGAGTTGTGTTTCGAGCTGGGCAATCCGGTTCTTGTATTCGGTCGCTTTTTGCTCGAACGCCCGATTCTTCTGGTTTTCCGCCGTCAAATCGTCAACCTGCTTCTGCAGCGTGTTCTTCTGGTCATACAATGGGAAGACGTAGAAATAGGCGAGCGCTCCCACTAGGACAACTGCCACTGCGGCGAGTGCGCCCACTTGGGCAACGGGCGGCAAATCTTTGAAGCTTCTGGCCATGGTGGCTTCCTTCCCTTACATCCCTGCCCGCTGACGGGCTGCAGCTGGCGTGTTGGGGGATTGCCCCGCAGGAACCGGAAGGGCCCCCGAGGCAGACTGCTTATAGACGCAATCAAGGTCGAATTTGAAATTTACCCGTTTGGCTCGATCATCTTCATAGGACCTCTTCAACTGTACATCATCAAAAGTCCCCGAACGTTGGAGTGACCCGATAAAATTCGCAATCGCGTCAGTCGAATTCGCCTGGCCTTGCATCACTAAACGACCGCCCTTATTGGACACCGAGAGCAGGTAAAGATCGTTCGAGCGGTTCGCCAGGAGCCCCAGGACGTGCATCATTTCCACCGGGCCAACGCGGCTGGTTTGAAGGGTCTGAATCGTGTTGATGCGAAGCTGCAATTGGTTGAGCCGCTGTTCATAAAGCTTGTTTTGATCCATGATGCCCTGCAGCCGCGCTTTCTCTCTTTGCTGATCCGCAAGGTTTTTCTGCAGCGTGGCAATCTGGCTGCTCCAGTACCAGTACACAAATCCGGTAATGAGGGCCAGGACGACTAGCAGGGCGCCGGGAATAATAATGGCCTCGGGAGCCATGCTGTCAGCAGGGCCCGCCGCCTGGGCAACGGGTTTCGCAACTCCTAAGAGATTGATTCTGATCATGACTGGTCAAAACTCCTCAATGCCAGCCCCATGGCAACGGTCATGCGCGGGCCGATATCATTGATGTGGGTGGCATCAAAATTGGAGCCGATTATTACCTTCTGGAACGGATTCAAAATCTCCACGGGAATATTGAATTCTTCCTTCAGCAAATCGATCAGGCCCTCGATCCGCGCGGTTCCCCCGGCCACATAAATATGCTGGATGTTCTCGGTAGAAGCGGTTTGGCGGAAGAAGTCGAAGGTCTTCTGGATTTCGAGCAGAAGGATTTCCGACACCGAGCGAATATGCGGCGTCTTCTGGTCCGGCTGGATGTTGGGGATTTCCTGGCCTTGCTTTAATTTCTCCGCGTCCTCATAGCTCAGGTCAAGTTCCTTCTGCAGCGTGTCCGTATATTGGTTGCCGCCCACCGAAACGTCGCGGGTGAACAGGGGCACGCCCCCTCGCACGATGTTAATGTTCATGATGCTGGCACCCACATTCAACAGGGCAACCATCAAATCGGACGGCGGGTCGTAGTTCACTTCAAAGGCGTTCTGCAAGGCGAAAGCATCGATATCGACGATGGTGGGATTCTTGGCCGATTGGCTCAGCACGTTGGTGTGATTCAAAATCTTTTCGCGTTTCACGGCCACCAACATCACGTCAAAGCCGCTGCCTGAAGAAGCCGGCCCCAGTACCTGGTAATCCTTGAATACATCTGCCAGGTCAAAAGGAATGTGTTGCTGGGCTTCATATTCGACGGCATTGGCGACTTCTTCTTCGGTGGCTGCGTTCACAGTGACTCGCTTCACGATCACGGAGTGGCCGGAAACCGAAGTAGCCACGTCTTTGGTCTTGATCTTGTTGTCGGTGAAGATCTTCTCGATGGCGGTGGAGACGGAAATGGCATCCATAATAGCGCCATCCACCACGGTGTCCTGGCCAAGGCTCTCAATCCCCAGATTCACCAATTCGTATTCCGAGCCGCGTTTCTTCAGCTCAATCGCCTTGACGGAACTGGAGCCGATGTCCAACCCCACCAACCCCTTCTGTTTTCCCATCCCAAACATGTGCGTTGCTCCCTACCGAACCACGGCGCGTCCCTTGCGTTCGGTACGTTCCTCGTATCTGGTGCTCTGCTTCTCCATCCATCGGTCGAGCACGGTCTTTTTGAACTTCCAGCGGTTCCCTAGTTTGAATGCCGGGATCCTGTCTTCGTAGACGTATTTGTACAGGGTCTCGCGGGAAACTCCCAAGTATTGTGAAGCCTCTCGAATGTCCATCACTTCTCTAGTCTCTACCATCCCTGCCGACCTTCCCAACCGCCGCTGGCGCGATTCGCTTACATTCAGATAATTCGGAGAGCTTTCAAGAGGGCTCCGGGAATCGAAGCCACTGGCTCGGCTTATACGCGCTTTGCTATTTCATTGTCAAGCATTTTTTATGGTTTTCTTCATACCCAATAGGTTTCAAATGGGGAGTTGTCCGGTTTTTGGGGCTGGATTTACAAACATGTTGTGGTCTGGACCTGGAACACCACTACATATGTGCCCCAAATTATTTTTACATTTCGCCCTTTCATAGTGGTTTTTAGGCGGTGTTTTGGGGGGGAGTTTGTATCTCCTGCGGGATCTTGAGACCGTCCTTAGGGCTTAATGGGGATACCCATTACTCGTATCTTAGGGCTTCTATGGGATCAAGCTTGGCCGCCTTCCCAGCCGGGTAATACCCAAAAAATATGCCGACCATGGTGGAGAAGATCACCGCCGTGGAGAGGGCGATGGGGGAAACAAAGTGCGGCCAACCCAACAGGCCCGCCAAGGTCCGGGAAAGCCCGACTCCAAACACGATGCCCAACACTCCTCCAGCCATGCTCAACACCACCTCTTCAATGATGAATTGCCTGCGAATATCGGTTTCGGTGGCGCCCGTGGCCATACGGATCCCGATTTCCCGCGTTCGCTCCGTGACCGAGACCAGCATGATATTCATGATACCGATTCCCCCCACCAGCAGTGATATGGAGGCTACGCTGGCGAGCAAGAGCGTCAACACCTGGCCGGTGGCCGCCGCCACATCCGCAGCCTGGGTCATCGAGCGGGCGGTAAAATCGGATTCCTCATCGGGCCGCAAGTGGTGCCGCATGCGCAGCAAGCTCTCCACCTGATCCCGCGCCAGGCCTACGGCGTCGCGGTCCACCGCCGAAATGGCGATAAACTGCAGATGGGTGTTTCCAATAATCTTCCGCTGGGCGGTGGTATTGGGCATTTCGATCCGGTCGTCTTGATCAAAGCCCATGGCCGCCTGGCCCTTCGAAGACAGCACGCCAATGACCCGGAAGGGAATGTTTTTCACCCGAATCGTCTGGCCCACGGGGTCATCGTTTCCAAACAACTGGTCCACAACCGTCTGACCCACCACCACTACATCGGCCGCGCGACGCACATCCTCTTCGCTAAAGAAAACCCCGGAAGCCATCGGCCAGTTTCGAATGGTCTTGAAAGGAACGTCGACGCCATCCAGGTCGGTGTACCAATTCTGATTGCCGTAGACCACCTGAACGTTCCCTTCGGTTCCGGCGGACACGAGTTTGACGGCCGAACACTCACGCGCAATGGCCTCAGCGTCGCCCACGGTTAAGGTTGAGATCGAGCCCGAGCCGTGGTGGACCCCTCCTCTCCCCATGCTCCCTGCAAAAGCATAGAGAAGGTTGGTGCCCATATTTGCAATCTGCGCTAGCACCATCTGGTTGGCGCCTTCACCGAAACTTACGGAAGTGACCACCGCCGCGATGCCGATCACAATGCCCAGCATGGTGAGGATCGACCGCATCTTATGGCGTTGGAGCGAGTGTAGGGCAACACGAAGAACTGCCAGGAAATCCACTATGGCCTCCCGGACGATAAAGAGCCCATGCTAACCTCAAAGGTGCTTTTTTCCAAGCCCGAGGCCTTCGATCGGCCATGGTACAATCCCTTCCGACTTGTAGGGCCGCATGCCGAGGTGAACGGATGAAAAAGATTCCGCTTGTTTTCCTCGTTTCTTTTCTTCTGTTCGCCCTTTCGGCGGCCGGCGGCCCGCGCACACCGAACCGAAACAGCATTCAGCGCCTGGACGGAAGCACCATATCCGCGACAGAAATCGACAAAACAGTCTCCAGACTGATGGAGGCGTCGCAAGTGACGGGATTGGGCCTCGCCATCCTCAATGACGGGCAGGTGGCATACGTCAAAGGGTATGGATATCGCAACGCCGAGGAGCAACTTCCCCTCTACGAAGACACCGTGATGTATGGGGCGTCTTTTTCCAAGGTCGCTTTCGCCTACATGGTGATGCAGCTTGTAGAAGAGGGCGTGCTCAATCTGGATAAACCGATATCCAAGTACCTTCCCAAGCCGCTCCCAGAATATCCACGCTACGCCGACCTGGCCATTGAGCCCGGCTACAAATTATTCACTGCCAGGATGCTGTTGAGCCACACCAGCGGATTGCCCAATTGGCGGTGGTTCAATGCGGACAAGCGGCTGCACATCATGTTCATCCCCGGATCGAAGTACAGCTATTCCGGCGAAGGGATCGACCTCTTGCAGTTGGTGATCGAGACCATTACGAAAAAGCCTTTGGAGGATTTGATGCGCGAGCGCGTCTTCAAGCCCCTCGGGATGACTCGCACCAGCATGGTGTGGAGCAAGGACTTTGAAGACAATTTCGCCAACGGTTACGACGAGAAAGGACTCTTGGTGGGCCATCAGGAACGGAAGTACGCCTCAGCGGCGGGCTCCATGGTGACGACTGTTTCGGATTACACGCGGTTCCTCCAGGCGGTGATGGAGGGCAAGGGTCTCAAGCCGGAAACCAAGGACCTGATGCTGAGCCCACAGATTCAGATATTCTCCGCGCACCAATTTCCCATTCCCTCCAGTGAAACCACCGAGGAGAATAAGCCGATTCGACTCAGTTACGGACTCGGCTGGGGCCTCTTCTTCACTCCCTTTGGCAAGGCTTATTTCAAGGAAGGTCACGATGACGGCTGGCAGCACTACTCCGTCAGCTTTGATGATAAGAAAACGGCGATGCTGATTATGACCAACAGCTCGAACGGTGAGGGCATCTTCAAAGAGCTACTCGAAACACTCATCAAAAACACTTACACGCCCTGGAAGTGGGAAGGATACATTCCTTTTGACCAGCCTCCTCAGATTCCGTGATAGCTCGTTCCCCTGGAAGTGAAACGGTGGGCACTACTCCGGCTTTGCGATTTTCGCTTTTTGTTCGTCTGCGGTCGAAAGGAGAGATTGGCCGCGGTCTCGCTTGAGGCGGGCAATTCGTCGCAAAATCACCAACCCAGCCTTCACCGACTTGCGGGAAACCCGCGGAGTTTGAAAACGCCAATCTGTGCGCTTCCCGCCTTCAGAGACGGCTTGCAAGCCAGGTCTTATTCCCGTGCCCCAGCTTGCTTGAGCAGTTGGGCCACTTCAGCATGATGCATATTCTCGGCAGAGGAGAGGGCGGTGTGACCATCATTGGCTCGAACGTTTGGATCGGCTCCGGCGGCCAAAAGCAGTTTCACTGCACGTAAGTTGCCCCGCGCTGCAGCCTCCATTAATGCTGTACCTCCGTTGACGTCCCTTGCGTTCACGTTTGCATGCGCGGCCAGCAATTCAGCAATTATTTCGGCCTGATCTTTGTTTGCCGTGGCCAATACGGCGAAGTGCAACGGTGTCCTGCCTCCGTCGTCAGGCATATTTACGTCAGTCCCCCCGGCCACCAATTCTTTGATCACGGCCAGATTCATGTTGCGGCCAGTAGCATAATAAAGGGGAGTCCTGCCCCACCAATCTTTTGTATTTACGGTAGCGCCAGCGGCTATCAGTTTCTTTACGGAATCGGCATCTCCCTCCGCGACAGCCTCGATCAGGGGCGTTGGTGGCTCTCTGGCGTCCAGACCACCGCTCCCCCATGATTCAGGCATGGCGATAGGGATGACCTTAGTGACCTTCACCAAGGCTATGCCGTTGATTTTCTTCAAAAGGCAATTTCCGTAAGTAAGAATTCAGACGAGGTTTGATTTGAGCGGCTACTAAGTACTGCCACGCGCGGCCCCCTCCCCGCCCACCCAAATCCTCAATCTTAAGCGACGTAAAACCTTGTGCCGAGTCCCACTCAAAGCGGGCGCCGTAAACACGAGTAATTGTGGGGAGGGGAAGGTACCATCTCGTGAGACTCAACACGAGAGCCAGCCCTAGGGCAACGCCGACGAGAACTGCTTTCCTGTACTTCCACCTTTGGCGTCCGGTCGTCTTGTCGGAAGTTCTATCCATGGAGCCCTGTATTGGAATGGGGCAGCCACGCGGGTGGCGCCCCGATCAATCGGGGCAATCCTACAACCTGCAATCAAGATACCATATTCCTCTTGGTGGTCCGTCAATGTGGAGAGTGGCCGGGTGGCGCAGGCTTTCTTAGAGGCTGCGCCCGGAGAGCTTTCAATCTCCCGCCCGGCAGCCTTGTGGCCTCATTCAATTAGCGTGAATCGCTTCGAGGCGCTGTCGCCGAACCTTGATCTTGCTTTCATCCTTGCGGGCGGCTGCCAAATCATAAGCCAGTTGCATACGCAACCACGTTTCCGGCGTGCTCCCGAACGCCTTGGCGAGTCGGATGGCCATCTCCGGGCTGATTGCGGCCTTGCCGTTCACCACGTTGTTCAGGGCCTGCCGGGTGACGCCCAGAATCTTGGCGCCCTCCGTAACGGACAGACCCAAGGGCTCAAGGCAATCATGCCGGACGATGCGACCAGGATGCACGGGGTTCTTCATAGGCATGGCGGTTTTTCTCCAATCCTAGTGGTAATCGATCAGTTCAACGTCAAAGGCGTCCGTTCCTTCAAAACGAAAAACGATGCGCCAATTGGCCCGCACCGTCACGGACCACAACCCCCTCAAGTCGCCTTTAAGTGGATGCAGGCGAAAGCGGGGAATATCCAGAGCTTGCGGCGTGGTGGCCGAGTCGAGAACCGT
>JBGPCF010000197.1:0-8285 GCA_041481635.1 Terriglobia bacterium
CCCTTGAGCGGCCCGGCTTACCTTCTTCCCGAGGCGTGCCAGCTGGCGCGCCTCGGAAAGCTCATCCCATCGTATTGCTCTCATGCCGACACTCTATTCGAGTGTCACTGATCATTCTGGAAGAGCACAGACCGGGCCCTTCGTTGAGGGGGCTTGCGTGGCCACCGAACCCGAGGACAGCCTCTCATGCGTGTGTCCTCTGAGAGTACATCGCCACATGATAAAACAATTGAACCAAAACAAAACCGCCGGGAAGCGCGTGCTTCCCGGCGGCGTGACAGGAAAGCCGTGGTTTAGAACTCGTAGCGCAATGCGAACTGCATCGAGCGCGGGTTGGTCAACAAACCAGTGTAATTGCCAAAATTACTGGAATTGGTGATCGAGAGACTCAAGCTCTCCACGTCGAACCGATTGAGGTTCAAAGCGTTGAATACTTCCCAGCGAAACTGCAGACGGTGGGATTCCTTCCAAGGCATGTGCCAGCTCTTGCCGAGGCCGAGATCCAAGCCAGCAAAACCATCGCCCCGGAGGCTGTTGCGGTTTCCAGACTGGCCGGGGAAATCGGGTTGGAAGTTGTTGAGCGCTGCGGCCGCAGCGGCGGCGTTCCCAAAGAGATTGACTGTGCCATCCGGGTTTTTCACCGCCCCTGCAGTCTTTACCGGGCCAGTCTGGGTGGCAAATCCACTCAACTCCCAGTTTGTGGGCCACTCGGCGCCATTGCTGACACCGACCGGAAAGCCACTGGTCCAGCGGGCAACCCCGGAGAGCTGCCAGCCGCCGATGACCCCTTCGACCACGCCATGCGCCTCCTTGCCGATCCACTTGCCCTTGCCAAAAGGAAGCTCGGCGATCCAGTTCGCATTGATCTGATGGGTCAGATCAAAGTCAGAGGAGGCGCGAAGCTGTTTTGGTTGCCAGGCATTAATGACTTGTCCACCGAGTCCACCGTATGCATTAATGCGGTTGGCATCCGAAGAAACATCAAAGGAGTGCGAGTAGGTGTAGTTAAAGTCAAATTGCAGACCATGGCTCATGTGCTTGCGGACGCTCACCTGCAATGCGTTGTAGGCTGCAGCTCCGGTCGAACGCCACGCGTCCAGGGCAGCAAACTGCGGATCCACGAAGGTGTACGGGCCCGTCGCAGGATAATACGGAATCCTGCCGTTGGCATCCGTTAGGCTAAAATCCCTAAACCCAAAGCCCTGATCGATGCCCTGGAGCGCCGTCGTTTCATTGAAGGCAAATCCGCAGAACAGATCATAGGCGGCCACCACTGGGTCCTTGCTTGGGAAGGGGGAGTTTGCACACCGGCTAACGCGGAAGCCCTGGCTGCCCGGCAGGAAGTTGGTGGTGCCCATCAAGTCCTGCCAATAGGATGCCGTAGGCCCAATCATGGCTGCGGTAACACTTTCTGATGGAACACCCGTGCGATAAATGTTCGCGAGGGCTCTGACAGCCGTGAAGTAATCGACCCCCGTTTTGGGGTCCACCAGATCAAGAGGCGAGGAAACATCGAACTGAGTTAACAGACGATGAGACAGACGCCCAACGTAAGAGACTTCCAGGGAGAGGTTGTGCCCAAGATCTCGACCTACGGAGAGGTCCAGAGTGTAGGAGTACGGAGTCTTGATCTTGTTGTCCATTCCCCAGTAAACGGCGTAGGACCCCACGTCGCCGTTCAAGCCGCTGGGAAACGTTTGTGGAAACGACCCGCCCGGATTGCCGGCAAAAATTTGGGCGCCTGTGAGATCCGTGGTGGGGATGTTGCTCAGCCCGCCCAGACCCGTAATTCGCGGTGCGGTTTCTGGGGTCTGTACGCCGCCCGTGTTGGTCAGCCCCGTGGAAAGACCGAATGAGCCATTGGCGTCAAAGGTGGCCAGGAGCGCCGGCCCGAGGCGGTCGTACACAATGCCAGCCCCCAGACGGATCGTGGTTTGGCCGGGGTTTCCGAACAGGCTCTTGAATACCCCACCACTAGCACTTGGCGACCAGGCGAGAGCGAAGCGAGGTCCAAAGTCCTTCTTGTCCCAGTTGTAGAATCCTGGCTTTCCATTGGCAGGTCCACCCAAATTGAAACTAAGAGGTCCGGCCGCGCTTGAAGGGATACCCTTCAGCGCCCCCGTCGCCCTGGCGTTGAAATAACTGCCCAAGCTGATATTGGGAGTGACTTGCAGCCCGTTCGTCTCCCAAGGAGGCGAAAACAGGGCGTAGCGAAGCCCGAACGTAATGGTCAAATTCGGCTTGACCTTCCAGGAGTCCTGCGCGTACATCTCCCAGGTGTCCGCCCCAAAACGGCGCGAAACCGGCGCTCCATCGGGCAGTGCGCTGCCACTCTTTGTAAAATTGTACTGCGCGTTGACCTGAGGGACCATGCCGATGATTGCGCCCATCGGGTAGTCATAATTGTTGCCGAACCCGCCGTCCACCGCCGGGAAGCCCTCAAATCCGGGATCGAAGTGACCTGCTGCCCCGGTGCCCGCCATCGCAGCCGTATCCAGCCAGGAGGGGTTGTCCGAAGCAGAGGCGAAAGAATTGGTGTTGTTAGCTTGCGGATTGCGCAAGATGCCGATGTTTCCGCCGAACTGTAAAGTGTGCCTCCCTTTAATCCAGGAGAGGTCATCCACAAAATTGTGCACCGGTACCTGGAAATTGGAATTGGTCGTGTAAACGAGACTGGAGTTGTTCGACGTGCTGTTATCGTTGAGACCGCGGAAGTAAATGATGTCCTGCGTCTGGTTGCCAATCTGGCCAAAACTCTGGCGCGTATACCCATATCGGAAATTGTTCACGAGATTTGGCCGCAGCACGGCCACGTAGCCCACGGAATATCCTTTGCTGTAGTCCACTTGGGTGCGCTCGGGGGCACTGCCCGGGAAATAGGGCACGCCGGCATTCGTGTCGTTTCGCAGGGCACCGCGCCAGAAGATGCTGTGGTTGCCATTGCGGGTGAACTTGTAATCGGCGCGTGCGATATACCAATTGGTGTTGATCGCGACCGGTCCCTTGAACCGGAAACCCACAAAGTTCACGCCATCGCCGACGGAGTTGTCATTGGGAACAAAGGGAGCAAAGGACTTGAGATAGGGAATCATGACGTTGGTGCTAACCCCAATGCCCTGAGGGTCCATGTTTTTGATTTGGGTCGGGGTCAAGCCGAAATAGCCCGGGATGATGTTGTGCGAGGTAGTGAGGCCCTGGACGGCTCCTCCAGGACACGTCGCAGTGTCGAGACTCCCGTCTGCGAGGGTCTGGCACTGGTATGTGATCACCCCATCCTGCATGGCCGCGCTGGGCACGATACGCACCACGCTTTGCGCTTCTCGTTGGCGGTGGCCCTCGTAATTCACAAAGAAGAACAGCCGTTCCTTCATAATCGGCCCGCCCAGGGAGCCGCCGAAATTGTTCCGCAGCAGTTTGGGAGGCTCGTTGGGCTGGCCACTCTGCAATTCGGAGAGCTTGATGAAGTAATCGTTGGCACTCGTACCGGTGTTGCGATGCGATTCAAAAAGCGAGCCGTGGAAGTCGTTTGTGCCGCTCTTGGTCACCAGGGCGACCTGCGCCCCTGAAGAGCGCCCCTCGTCCGCGTTGTAGTTGGTGGTTGTCACGCGGAACTCCTGCACGGAATCCTGGGTAATGGGCAACACGGAAGTGAACGCGTATCCCTTGGTATCCGCGTTGACGTCCACGCCGTCCAGCGTGATGTTGCTTTGGTCGCTGCGGGCCCCGTTCACGGCTCCGCTCCGGGTATCCGTGTCTTTATTGATATCCGGACGGTTACCCGTGTACGCTACGCCGGCTTGCAAGGATAGCAATTCCGGGATGTTGCCCGCTTCCAACGGGAGTTGTTTGACCTGGTTTTCGCTAAAGGCGCTGCCCAGGGAGGCATCCGTGGTGTTGAGAGCCACGGCCTGCGCCGATACCTCGACCGTCTGAAGGGCGGTGCCAATTTCCAGCTTCACATTCAATGTCGCCGGGGTGTTCACCAGCAGTTGGAGATTGGTTTGCTGATACTTCTGAAAGCTGGTCATCTCCACTGTCAGGTCATACGTGCCCGGCGGTAGAGCTAGAAAGTCGTACTCACCGGCCGATCCCGATTCGGCTTCACGGTGCAGCCCCGCGCTCGGACTGCTTAAGGTCACTTTGGCGCCCACAACTACGGCGCCGGTTCTGTCTGTGACCACCCCGCGCAAGGAAGTCGTTCCTGTCTGCCCCCAGGCGCACGTGACCGCAGCTAGGAATGCAATAGAGAGAATCAGAAGATTGCGTTTCAGAGAAGAAATCTTCATTGAGTGTTCCTTTCGTGCACCTAGACTGAAATTTGTGATCGACTTGAGTGGGGAGGCGGGTAGGCGTAAATAGACCGCGGCAAATTGCCGTATCTAAAAGTTAGGCCGAAATAGAAGCTTCCCGCGGACAACCCGTCCACCACCCAATAAGCTGCAGGTGATATAGCTTGTAAGACAAGTTGGTGGTTTATGTCAAGGGAAGATATTCTAAATTGTTTATGAACTCAGACTTATCACTGGTTTCGCTTGATAAGAAAGAGGATGGCATTAGGGCGTGGGGGACATACCTTTATCCCAGCCGGACCAGCTTTGCCTCGGTGATGGCGGGAATTGCGCGTATCGGATCGAGGATCGAGGCAGAAACTTCGCCATCGAGGCGGACCAGGGAGACGGCTTCCGCCCCGCGGGTCGCTTCGCGCCTGCCGAGGGCAAAGGTCGCGATATTCACGCCATGCTTGCCGAGTGTCGTTCCGACCTGGCCGATTACTCCGGGCTCGTCCCGGTTTCTCAAATAGAGAATGGTGCCTTCGAGCTGGGCTTCCAGCGGAATTCCCTCGATTTGGAGGACCCGCGGCGAGCCGTCATGCAGGACGGTGCCTTCCGCCGTAAATCCTTTCGCTGATCCTATTTTTTCCGGCAGCGCGGAAACTTCCAAAGTATTCGGGAAACCGTGCTCGCGCCTCCGGGTTTCCTCCTCGACGGTCAAGCCTCTCGCCGCAGCAACCGCAGGCGCGTTCACGATGTTCACCTTTTCGTCCAGCACGGCGTTGAGAACTCCCGCCAGCACCGCGCTGCGCAGCAGGTGCGTGCCGACCTCGGCCACTTCCCCTGCGTAGCGGATACGAATCCGCGCGGGGCGCGTCTCCGCGGCCTGCGAAACCAGCGAACCGAGCCGCTCAGCCAATTCCAGGTAAGGCCGCACGCGCCGGTATTGGTCCGCGGAAAGCGCAGGCAAGTTCACCGCGTTGCGAATGATTCCTTCCGCCAGGTAATCCTTGATCTGGACGGCCACCTGCGTGCCGACCTCTTCCTGCGCTTCCGTTGTCGAGCCGGCCACGTGGGGTGTGGCAATCAGATTGGAGAGCCCAATGAGCGGGGAGTTTTTCGGTGGCTCTTCCGCAAACACGTCCAACGCCGCGCCCGCAAGCTTGCCGCTCTTCAACGCTGCAGCAAGGGCCGCTTCGTCGATCAACTCTCCGCGCGCGGCGTTGATGACGCGCGCCCCTTTTTTCATCTTCTCAATCGTCGCGGCGTTGATCAGATTCTGGGTTGCGGGACTCAGTGCCGTGTGCAAGGAAACGAAATCGCTTTCCGCCAACAGTTTTTCGAGCGGCACAAGCTCCACCGAAACTTCGCGGGCCGCTGCTTCGCTGATGTACGGGTCATACGCCAGCACGCGCATGTCGAACGCTTCTGCACGAACCGCGACCTCGCTGCCGATTCGCCCGAGGCCGATCAGGCCGAGCGTCTTCCCTCGCACTTCCGTCCCCGCTGCGGAAGATTTTTCCCAGCGTCCTTCATGAATCGCCTTGTCCAGCCGCGGCACCTGCCGCGCGAGCGCCAAAAGTAGCGCAAACGTGTGCTCTGCGACACTCACGGCATTTCCTCCGGGGGTACTCATTACCAGCACGCCACGCTTCGTAGCGGCTTCCAGGTCGATATTGTCCACGCCCACGCCGGCGCGGCCCACGGCGCGCAACTTTGGAGCCATGTCCAAAAGCTCCGCGGTGACTTTCGTCGCGCTGCGCACGATCAGAGCATCCGCTTCCGCAATCTCCGTGTTCAGCGTTTCTTTCGTCGTCTGGACAATGTTCCAGCCTGGCTGCTCCTTCAGCAGCTGCACGCCCCGTTCGCTGATCTTGTCCGCCACGATGACTTTCATGAGGGCCTTTGTAATCTCCGGCGGAATTTTTCCCGCGCAGTGTAAGGGAACAACGTTAGCGAGCCGTCGCAACACTGTCAAATAGCGGTTTGGGCTGAAGGCAAGTTTTGCTCTCCGCGGCTTCTTGCATCTTCTGTGTCTCAGTTTCTTCTTTTCTTTCTCCCCGCCAATTGCCTCCTCCCGTCTGCTATATTCATTTGCGTGAGGAACTTGCGATGAGTCTTGCCGAAAAAATCCAGAAGGATCTGGTCGACGCCATGCGTGCGAAGGACGAACTGCGCCTCAGCGTCCTGCGCGGAATAAAAGCCGCCATCAAACACAAGGAAGTCGAAAAAATACGTGCCCTCGACGAGCCAGAGTCCATCCAGATCCTGCAAACGCTCGTGAAGCAGCGCAAGGAATCGATCGACCAATTCACCAAAGGCAACCGCCCGGAACTTGCCGAAAAAGAAACCAAGGAACTCGCCATCATCGAGTCTTATCTGCCTGCTGGAGCGAACGGCGCGGAAATGAGTGCCGCGATCACCAAAGCCATCTCCGAAACCGGCGCGAATTCCATCAAACAGATGGGGGCTGTCGTGAAAGCAGCCAAGGCCGCTCTGGAAGGCAAGACCGTCGACGGCAAGGCGCTCAGCGACCTGGTGCGTGATCGTCTTTCGAAACTTGGCTGAACCTCACTGGATTTCTATTTCTTTCACTGGGAGTCACCGTCGTTCGACTTTCAACATGCCCCTGCCGGAAACCATCGCGATACGCTTCACGGAGGAAGACGCCGGCTATGTGACGGTGCGCCCCGTTGTGAAGCAAGTATTTCGCCTGGCCGAACTTATCGATATGGTTCTGAGCATCACTGGAAAAAACGTTTCGCGGGTGCAGCAGATTTTCCGTGCCGGCACCGTCGTCTACAATGGTTACCGGTATTGGTGGGAAGGATTCGCCAGCGAAGCCAATGAACTCACGGCTCTTCTTGCGCCTTTCCCGGACGATGATCCTTCACTCCGCTTTGACGTCACCGCAGCAACCACCGTATCCATCGAAATCGGGGGTGGCGTCCAACGCTCTCTGATCAGAATCACACGACAGGAAGCTTCGGCGAAGCGCCTGTTCCACAAGCGGAGTCCCTGGGAAATCTTGATCAATGCGGCACGAATATCTGCGCCGCGCTATGAGAAATACTCTCATTCTCAACGTGCCGATCTTTATCGTCTTCATCTCCTCCCCGAAGCGGCTCTTGCCCTGCGAAAAGACGCCCTCGACGCCGCCCCGCGCGTTCTGCGGAAAAAGCTTGCGGGACTGCAGCCTCCCTCAGCCCTTTTGTTTTTTGTTCCTCGGGCGCATTCTGCCAGGGCAGAATCTCGTCCTTAGATAAGGAGTTTCCATGACTCTTCACTCCGATGCCAGTTTTCGCAACAGTCAGGCTCTCGCCGTGCTGCGCATTGGCGTGGGCATTCTTTTTTTGGTCTTTGCCGAATACAAAGTTTTCGGCACGCAATTTACTCTTCACGGCGGATTCCAGTACTGGATCAACAAGTTTCTCGAGGGAGGAGTTTATCCCTTCATGGTGCCGGTGCTCCGAGGATTTGTGCTGCCACACGCGACGCTATTCGCTTTCCTGACGGCATACGGCGAACTTGCTATTGGCCTGGCCCTCTTGCTCGGTCTCTGGGTTCGGCCGGCAAGCGCCGCGGGATTCATCTTCATGCTTGCTCTGCTTTTTTCATCAGATTATCCGGGAGCGCACGCACCCTTTTGGCAATACTTCGGCGCGAGCCTCAGCCATTCCGTGTTCGCTCTGTGTTTCGCTGCGTTTCTGATCGGCCGCGCCGATGCCGTCTGGTCGGTCAAGGCTGCGCGGAAAAGCCCGATAGTGCGTCAGGTCTCAGGATTCTCTTCCCCGCCCCGCCCACCTGCGGCATAATCCCCCGCACACGGCTACATCCACATTGAATTCGAAGACAAGGGAGGTTTCGGTGAGCGAACGTCCATGGAGTTCCACGGCCCCTCCAGGTGAATTCCGCACGTATGTGTCGGCGGAGGAAAGCATCAAAGAATTTACCGTTCGCGCGGTAATCCTTGGCGCGCTCTTCGGATTGCTTTTCGGCGCGGTGACCGTATAC
>JBGPCF010000198.1:0-8207 GCA_041481635.1 Terriglobia bacterium
CAGCGTCAGAACCCAAATCAACGGGCTAATCTCACGATACCTTCCAGCCCCCAATTTGATGAGCGTGTAAGAGATCAGTCCCAGGCTCAATCCACTGGCCACGCTGAAAGTGAGGGGTGTGGCCACAATGGTGAGGAAGGCAGGGAAGGCTTCAGTGAAGTCGTCCCAGCGGACATGCGCCACGGACTGGCACATCAGCGCGCCCACCAGGATCAGCACGGGAGCGGTGGCATATCCGGGAATGGCCGCCACCAGCGGCGAGCAGAACAACGCCCCCAGAAACAGTGCGGCGATTACGAGATTTCCGAGGCCGGTGCGCGCGCCCGCCGCCACGCCCGCCGCACTCTCAATGTAACTGGTGACGGTGGATGTTCCCGTGGCGGCCCCGAAAATCGTGCCCACGGCGTCCGCCAGCAGGGCGCGCCCGGCGCGGGGAAGCGTCCCGTTCTTCATGAATTTTCCCTGCTGGCAAACGCCCACCAGCGTACCCACATTGTCAAAGAGGTCCACAAAAAAGAAGGCGAAGACGAGCTCCGCCAGACCCAAGTGCGCTGCTCCGCGAAGATCGAGTTTCAAAAAAGTGCCTTCGGGATGAGGAAGTGAAAATAGATGTTGCGGCCACTGGCCAAGCCCGGACAGAATTCCCACCACCGTAGTCGCCACGATTCCAATCAAGATCGATCCATGAACACTGCGGGCCATCAACACGGCCGTTAGAATCAACCCCAGGGTGGCAATCTGAACCTGGCGGTCGGAAAAATTTCCCAATGTGACCACTGTGGCCGGGGAAGCCACCACCAATTTCGCGTTGCGCAGCCCAACGAAAGCTATGAACAAACCGATGCCTCCCGCGGTGCCATACTTCAGGCAATCCGGGATGCCATTCACAATTTGCTCTCGCACTCGCGTCAACGTCAGTACCAGGAAAAGAACGCCCGACAAAAACACCACGCCGAGCGCGGTCTGCCAAGGCACTCCGCGGCCCAGCACAATGGAATAGGTGAAATAGGCATTCAGCGACATGCCGGGCGCCAGAGCGATGGGATAGTTCGCCCACAAACCCATTACCAGGGTCGCGGCGGCGGAGGCCACGCAGGTGGCGAAGAGCACGCCTTCGATGGGCATACCGGCCTCGGCGAGGATGCGCGGATTGACCACGATGATATACGCCATCGTCATGAACGTGGTCAGGCCGGCCAGCAGTTCACGCCGCACCGTGGTCTGGTTTTCCTTCAGCTTGAAGAGGCGCTCGAACAATCAATCCTCGCGTAGTTCTGAGAGAGTTGCGAGTATAAGCGGTGCGCGCGGTGAGGGTCAACGCGCGTGCTAGATAGGAGATAGGGCGACCTGAAAGTGTACCCCCCCTTCTGCACCATGTTGGGGCAGTTCAGCGGGCGCGGGGCGCTGGTGCAAAAATCTTGCGCGCCTACTGGCGCTAGTAGGCGGGACGTGGCAGAATGCGCCCTAGGGGTAAGAAATCTAGTGGGCGCGACTTCGCAGCCGCTGCCTGGCGTGGAACCGATGGAGAGGCCCTGGACGGGACGCCCAAACCCAAAGGAAGCCCGTTGAGCCAGTGGCAGTGCTTGCGTACATCGCCGGGTTGTCGTAAGTGACGGTACTGATCCATGAGCGGACGCCAAGTAGTCGGCCTAATTACCTTTGTCGCCGTTTCTGCAACATTGGGACTGTATTCCACGTATTTCCATTTCGAAATGATCGATCAGGTCAACACAAAGCTTTCAACTGAGCAGCAATTCTCTGCGCTCGGATGGCACTACTTCAAATTCCGACGATTGCTTATCGAATACAGACGCCTCTACCCTTCGGGTACTCTCGACAAACGATTACGCTTCCTCGGTGGTATCGGCTTCGGCCAAGGCTTGGTAGCGGCTTGGCTACTGGGCTTTCCGCTGCTAGGGATCTTATGGCTGGGTGTTGCGGGAGGCTTTGGTCTGTGGCTGGTTTTTCGGCGTTAACATTTCGGACTGAGATACTACCCCTGCGGTGATTATATTCAAATCCCAAACCGCCTACGGCGATGATGCTGACCTGCCCGCACATCGCCTTCTGTTCAAATGTCTACGTTTTTAAATGCGTGCGGACACTTTAATGTCCGTACGTGGCGGGTGCCCCATACGTCGCGTTAATTGTAATGAATGCGTCTACATACTGGCGTCAGTAACATAGGTTGCCTCTCAGACAATGTCTGCAACCCGCCACACTCCGCATTTTGAGGATCTCTCCGCCTCGGTCGTCAATCCGTGGTCAATTCGAACGTAGGGGTACGGCTTGCCGTACCCTTTTGCATTGCCTGCGACACCGGAGGGTAGGGCAAGCCCTACCCCTACGCCCGGATCATGATTGGGATGCCCGTGGCGACAATTCTTTTAGAGGCTTCGGCGGAAGAAACTAAACGGCAGCCGTCTCGCGACTCAGGTCTGTGGTCAAATCCCCGGATTGGATTTTATCGAGTTCGCAATCCAGATTGGCCACCACGGTTTTTGCATAGCGGATGAAGTGGTGTCCGGAGAGCAGCATGGCAAATCCCATACTGAACTTCGCTTGATTGAACGACCAGCGGCCGATGAGTCGTAACAGGAACTTCCAGTACGCTTTCCGATAGGAGGAGAGGATGCCTTGGTGGAGGATGGAGTGAAAAACGATTCCCATCAGAGGCCAGAGCGGAATTGATGACGCTTTCTGCGGCTTGCGGGACTTCCACTGCAATAGCGAACGATACGACCGCTCGTAAAATTCCGCGGGAGCGTAAAGGGATGCGAGAACCTTCCGGTAGCCCTTCAGAAGAACGGGCAGGGGAATAAGGGTTTTAAAATTGGGTGGATCGAAGTTGCTAGTGGCGGTGCTCTCCATGAGCAGTCGGCCTTCTTTCATCATTCGATCAAACAGCGGAGTGGTGGGAGGCGCCTGCAAAAAGCCAGCCATCGCCCAGGGGATGGCCGCGGCCTCAATGAACTCCGTTTGCTGATCGAAGATTTCCTCGGTGTCGGAATCGAAACCAATGATGAAGCCCGCCGTCACCCAAAGGCCTTCACTCTGGATGTAGCGAACGCTCTCCAGCGGATCCTGCCGCAGGTTTTGAAATTTCTTGGCTTCGGTCAGGGATTTGGCAGAAGGACTTTCGATCCCGATGAAGACATAAAAGAAATTTGCGTCCACCATGGCCTTGATTAATTCGGGCCTCTGGGCGAGGTCAATGGATGCTTCGGTGTAAAGCAACATCGGATAGCCACGGGATTTCTGCCACTTGCGCAGTTCGACGGCCAGTTCGAGAGCAAGCTTGTGGTTGCCGATGAAATTGTCGTCAACGATAAAGACCTGCTCGCGCCAGCCCAGTTCGTAGAGCGCATTGAGCTCCGCTATCAATTGGGTGGGGGACTTGGCTCGCGGTTTCCTTCCGTAAATGGTGATGATGTCGCAGAATTCGCATTGGAACGGACAGCCGCGTGAAAACTGCACCGCCATGGAGGCGTACTTCCCGATTTTGAGCAAATCAAATCGCGGCAGCGGCGACTTGCTCACATCGGGCTTGTCCGTAATAACGTAAAGCCGCTTGGCGGAGCCGCGCTCAACATCGGCGGCAATCTCAGCGAAAGCCTCATCGGGCTCGCCGACCACTACATGGTCCGCCAGCCGAAGCAGGAGTTCCGGCTCACTGCTGGCGAAGGGACCGCCGATCATTGTCCGTTTGCCCAGTGCCCGCGCCCGGAGAAGCGTTTCGCGAATGTCATCCTTCTGGACCCGCATTCCGCTCACCATGACGAGGTCGGCCCAAAGGATGTCGGCATCGAGCAGCTTTTCAAAGCTTCGGTCGATCAACCTGATCGTCCAGTTCTTGGGACAGAGCGCGGCGACAGTAAGCAAACCGAGCGGCGGCTGATCGGTCTCTATGGGAACCAGGTCGAGGATTCCGTCGAAGCTCCAGAATGAGGAGGGAAAACGCGGCCAAATCATCAAGACTTTGAGTGCCGGCCCGAGTGGAGGGAAGCTTTGATGTTCGCCTGAGTTGTCGACAGTTTCAGGCGTGAACCGCCCTTGGGAATCAGTCAACGGGGACATATGTTCCTATCTGCTGGATTTTTGCCGGAATGCCCTTCTTGATTATTCAGCCAACCGCAAACATACACCCGACCGCGTTTGAATGGAAGGATTATCTGCATTTCCAGTACTGGGTGCTGCCACGGGCCAAGGAACGGTTTGTTATACCTCTCCGGAGAATCCCCAATCGTTAGGCGCCGGTTTCTCCGATTCCGACCGGGAAGCCTTAAATTGGGAAACCACTTTCCATGGCTGTTCGCGCACTTGGTTTGCTATGCTACCGCAATGCCTCGAACCTTTCTGATTGATACTGACACAGCGTCGGATGATGCGGTGGCGCTGATTATGGCTTGCCGCTCACCTGAAGTCTCCATTGCCGCCATCACCACGGTGGCGGGGAACGTGCCCGTGGAGCAGGCCACGCGCAACGCGCTCTATACGGTGGGGCTTTGTGGTTCCAACGTTCCTGTTTACATCGGCGCCATCCAACCCCTGGTGCGCAAATACGAAAACGCCCAGTGGTTTCATGGCCGCGACGGCCTGGGCGATCACGGCTATCCGCCGCCTCGGCAGGCGGCGCAAAAGCAACACGCCGTGGACGCCATCATTTCCACCATCGAAGCGAATCCAGGACTCGTGCTGGTGACTCTCGGTCCACTCACCAACGTCGCGCTGGCGCTGGCCAAAAAGCCGGAAATCGCGCGGCAAGTCAGCCGATGCGTTGTGATGGGTGGCGCACCCTGCTGTGAGGGCAACGTAACGCCCGCCGCCGAATACAACATCTGGGTTGACCCGGAGGCGGCGCGCATGGTGATGCGCAGCGGCCTGCCCGTCGAGTTGATTGGCTGGCACCTCTGCCGCTTTGATGCCGCGCTGAACTTGAAGGACATCAATTACGTTCTCGGATTAAAGACCGACCGGGCTCTTTTCGCCATCGAGTGCAACAGCCACGCGCGCGCAGCTTACCTGGAGCAGACAGGCGAGCACGGGATCTCCCTGCCCGATCCTGTGGCAATGTCGATTGCCCTGGACCCCACCGTCGGAACGAGCTGGAGCGAGCACTTTGTGGATGTGGAAATCACCAGCGAGTTGACGCGCGGCATGACGGTGGTGGACCGCTTGAATATCGCCGCCAACCAGCGCAATCAGGTGGTGTGGTCTGAACTTCTGGCGCGCAGATCAAAGGCCAAAGTGTGTTGGACTATCGACGTGAAACGCTGGAAGGAAGCACTCTATTCGGCATTGAAGTAACTACCGTCAATCTCATGTTCGTTGGTTGCAGTCGGCGAGTTCGAAGCATGTGGCGCACACTCGATTGAAGGCGCGGAACCCGGTGAGTTCGACCGCGGGCGAGAGATAGCCGTCCTTCACGCGTTCTTCGCGCAGCAGGTCGGTGCTGAGATACTTCTTGTTATCGTCAGGAAGAACCGTGGCGACCACGGCGCGGTCTCCCAGTTCGTTCTGCACTTTCAACGCGCCGATAAAATTTGCGCCTGAAGAAATACCTACGCCGAGCCCCAACTGCGCCGCGAGTTTCTGCGCCATCAATATGGCGTCGCCATCGTGTACGGCGATCACCCTATCCAATCTGTCCAGCTCGACGATGGGCGGAATGAACTCATCTGAAATGCCCTGGATGCGGTGCTGCCCCACTTTATGGCCGGTGGAAAGCGTGGGTGACTCCGCCGGCTCAAGGGGATGAACGCGCACTGCCGGATTTTTCGAGCGCAGGGAGCGCCCCACACCCATGATGGTTCCGCCCGTGCCCACGCCGGCTACAAACGCGTCGGGAGAAAGCGCATTCGATTGCAACTGCCACCAGATTTCCTGTCCGGTCGAGTTTTCGTGCGCTGCCACGTTGGCCCCATTCGAGAATTGATGAGGCAAAAAGACGTGCTCTTGCTGCGCGGCCATCTCTTCCGCCATGCGGATGCTTCCTAGGAACCCGCCGCGGTCCCGTCCTACAGGCACAATCCGCGCCCCCAGGCTGTGAATTAGGTCCACGCGCTCACGGCTCATCCAGTCGGGCATAAAGATGGTGACCGGGTGGCCCAAGGCCCGTCCCAGCGCGGCAAAACTGATGCCAGTGTTCCCGCTCGTCGCCTCTGCAATAGTGTCGCCGGGGGAAATCTTGCCTTCCGCATAAGCGCGTTGCAGGATGTAGAGCGCCATGCGGTCCTTGATGCTGCCCGTCATGTTGAGCTGCTCGGACTTGGCGTAAATCACCCGGGGCTTTCCGCGATAGCTGAACTCAATGGCCAGGAGCGGGGTGTTGCCCACCATCCGCGCCAGGCCTTTCAAGCGGCCGGCCAGGACCGGCACCACGGCCTGCATAATATCCATCGCTCACCTCGACAGACTCACTGTGCAAGAAATTGCAAGCTGAGGCTGTGACGGGCGTCACGCTCAGTTCCAGGAGACGGTCGGCAGAAACCAGGCGACAGTGGGTGGGACGTGGCAGGGGCAGCAGGGCCGAACGGCGTCAAGCCGACAAGGACCAGCGCCCCTGGCCAGAATTTTTCGACAAGCGCGTAATCAGTTTTTTTGGCGCTTATACTTCGCCGGACCGAATCTTGCGGTAGGATGTGAGAGAAGCAGGAAAATGAGAAAGCTCAGCAGGCGAAGCGCGCTGTCCATGATGGCGATGGCGTATCCGACGGGGGTGGCGATGGCGAGGGAACTGAAAGCATCGGGCAATACCATTCTCGAAGCGGCGACGGTTCGGAAGCTGATGCCGCGGCTCGGCCCACGATCACAAGACCGTTTGCTGCGAATTCTGAACAATCCGAGCGAACGTGGCAAAATCCCGGCGGCCGACGTGGGGTCCATACTGGAATGGGACCATCGGACGGTGGACGATTTCATGGTGGACCTGTTGCCAATCGTGCAAACCTATTCATTTTCGCCGCTGTCGCGTTATCGAGTAGGGGCGGTGGTGCGCGGTACGAGCGGGAGCCTTTATTTGGGCACGAACATTGAGGTGCCCGGACAAATTCTGGGATTTGCCGTGCATGGCGAGCAGTGTGCCGTCGCCAATGCTTTTACGCACGGGGAGGGCGGCCTTACCTCGCTTGCGGTCACGGCGGCGCCGTGCGGGCATTGCCGGCAATTCCTCAACGAATTGTCCAACAGCGCCGACTTGAAAATCGTCGTGAAGGGCAAGGCGCCCACCACGTTGGGGGCGCTTCTGCCGGCATCCTTCGGACCGAGCGATCTCAAGGTTACGGAGCGCCTCTTCAAAGGGAAAAAGGTCGATCTCCGGCTGACCATGCCCTCCTCCGACGAATTGGGCGGGTTGGCTTTGGAGGCGGCCAGCCGCGCCTACGCGCCCTACACGAAGGCGCTCTCGGGCGTTGCATTAATTTCATCGTCAGGAGCTTCCTATCAAGGATCTTACATTGAAAGTGCGGCGTACAATCCCAGCCTTTCCCCGATGCAGACGGCCCTGGCCTGTCTGATACTGTCTAGTGAAAGGCCGTCCCACATTACTTCGGTTGTTCTGGTCGAGCTGGAAAACGCGTCCATCAGCCAATGGAGCGCGACACAAGCGGTGGTGGAGTCCTTGGCACCCGAGGCGCGAGTGCGGCGTTTGACGGCCAGGCAGAAGCCATAGCAGGCTGATGGAACAATCTGAGAGTAATGTCATCCTGAACGAAGTGAAGGATCCTTTTCATTTCGCTCAGGATAAACTGCGCGATCAATCCTGGTAGTTGTGAAGCAAAGCAAATGCGGAGATCCTTCGACGGACGCCGCGGCGAGCTCCTCAGGATGACAATTTCCGGGATTTTTCGACAAACTCGCAAAAGATGAAAGCAATTTCCACGTTCATGAATATCAGTTGTAAAAGGTGGCGCGGTACGGGATGGAAGGTGCTGGGCCTTGGACTCGGACTTTCATTGGCAATTTGTGGCCAGGGTCTCGCCCGAGACAACACTGGAGACTTAGCGGGGCAGGAGGCCGTTGAAGACACACCCGAAGCCCACGTGGGGGCGGGCTATGAGAATCTCAGAAACAATCGATACGAGGCTGCCGCGCAGGAGTTCCGGACTGCCTTGGCCCTGAATCCAAGACTCATATTGCAGGCGCGATTTCCCATGGCCGTGGCGCTTTTTGAATTGCACAAGAATGAGGAAGCGCGGCATGAGTTTGAA
>JBGPCF010000199.1:0-8089 GCA_041481635.1 Terriglobia bacterium
ACAACAAACCCACAACGGACTACAGACAACCAACAGCTTTCTTTATCGTTTCGAGAACTGGAAGCGCTTGCGAGCGCCCTTCTGTCCGTACTTCTTGCGCTCTTTGGCGCGCGGATCACGCGTGAGAAAACCGCCTTGCCTCAGCTTGGAGCGCAATTCCGGATCCGAGACCAGTAGCGCACGGGCGATCCCCAGCCGCGCCGCGCCCGCCTGCCCGTGAATGCCCCCGCCGCTGGCATTCACAATGACGTCAAATTTCCCCAGGCCTTCGACCGCCACCAAAGGTTGCCGGACTTCCGCTCGCACGGCCTCCGAAGGGAAGTAACTGTCGAACGGCTTGTGATTCACCGTCATCTTGCCTTCGCCGGGCCGCAGGATCACCCGCGCCAGCGATGTTTTTCTCCGACCCGTAGCTCTAAATTGAACTTGTTCTGTCACCCGATCTCCTTGGTACGATTTCTGTTTATGCCAGTCCCGCCAAGCAGGATCGGCGCTGCGATATGGTTAACGACTAAAGGTAAGCGATTCCGGTTTTTGCGCGCTGTGCGGGTGGTCCGCACCAGTGTAAATCTTCAGCCGCACGGCCATCCGGTCACCGAGACGTGTCTTGGGAAGCATGCCCCGAATAGCCTCACGGAGAATCCGCTCCGGCCGCGCCGCCATCACCTTGCGCGCCGAGATTTCCCGCAGTCCACCGGGATAGCCGGTGTAATGACGGTATAATTTCTGGTCGAGCTTCTTGCCGGTGAGACGAATCTTTTCGGCATTAATAATGATCACGCCATCGCGATGGTCAACGTGGGGAGTGAAATCCGCCGCCGCCTTCCCTGTCAATACGCGTGAAGCTCGGGCCGCCAAACGGCCCAGCACCCATCCATCTGCATCAAGCAGTCGCCACCGTATCCTACCCCGGCGGCTCTTCGCCAAGTAAGTTGCCACTCCACTCTCCATTACAGCCTATGAGATGTAACCTTCTACAAATACCGGAGTTCATGATTTTTGTCAACAGCTTTTGATTCCGGAATTCAATCGTGTCAAAGGTTTTTCGTACGGCCGCGAAATCACTGAAGCAATCTTCCAGGCCACCGGCCTACACTGCATGTAAACATCTTCATGCCGGGCTTGGAGTAATTGTTCCAGAGTAGCAGGCATCCAATTTCAACGAAACCTCCTCCAAGTTAGAGTCGAAACGCATGCAACGCTGGTGCCGGCGGTGCACACAAAGGAGGCTACCATGCTGAAGCATGCGAAATCGGTTGGTCTGGTTATTGCATTAATTCTCTCCATCAGCACCGTGCTGCCGGCCCGTGATCGCTTCGGAGCGCTCAACTCCAAACAATTCGGTTACAATTTTGGCTATAAGGACGGCTATCAGTTTGGCCGCGATAGTGGCGCTCAAGCTGCGCGGTACGACTTTCGTAGCGAGGGCTTTCGATACGCTGACCGGGGCTACGACCGCTCCATGGGCGAGCAAGATGATTTCCAGCAGGGATATCGCAACGGTTACAAGGCTGGATACGACGACGGCTATTACGGCCGTCCCGGGCGATTCAACTACAATTATGACTCTTACCCCGCCAACCATCGCGATGTCCGATATGGTCGACATGAAGACGATGACGACCTCTACGGCAACCGCGGGTACGGCAACCAAAACATTGCCCGTGACTTCGGTTACCGCGATGGTGTAGCCCAAGGCGAGAAAGACCGGAACAAAGGAAAGGAATACCGTCCCCGCAAGAACGACGCCTTCGAAGACGCCGACCACGGCTATCACAAGGAGTTCGGCAAAAAGGATTTCTATAAAGAGCAATACCGGCAGGCCTTTATCCGCGGTTACCAGGAAGGTTACAACCGTTATTGATGTTGAGGGTACAGGGCGGAACAAAAGGAACTGTTTCATTGGCCGTGGATTCTTCACTAACCGGGGAACCGGCGGTCCGTCCCATAACAATACCGAGTACGCCGACTCATCACTTGTCGTCGGGCCACATCAATCCGTCCTGCCGCTATACCATTCGTTATTGAGAGATCATCTGAAGGTCCATTGTTTTCGGCACTCGGCTTTCGCCTTTCCTCATTCTGCCCTTTGCGTCGCAGCCAATTTAAGGGAGAATAGCGTTTCGAAAATTCTCAAGATGAATGGCCGGAGGCTCGCGTGAAATATCGCAGGTTTGGGCGCACAGGTTGGCAGGTGAGTGAGATTGGCTACGGCATGTGGGGCATGGGGGGATGGACGGGCTCTGACGACACGGAATCCCTCCAATCCCTGCAACGCTCCGTGGACCTTGGGTGCAACTTTTTTGATACGGCGTGGGCCTACGGCGAGGGTCACAGCGAGGGATTGCTCGCGCGTCTCGTGCGCGCCAATCCTTCCAAGCGTCTCTATACCGCCACCAAGATTCCGCCTAAGAATCAACAATGGCCCAGCCGCCGGGAATTCACCCTCGACGATTGCTATCCTCCCGAGCACATCGAAGACTATATTCATCGCAGCCTGAAAAACCTGGGCATTCAAACCATCGATTTGATCCAATTCCACACTTGGGAGGATGCGTGGGTGGCGGACGACCGGTGGGCGAAAAAATTAGATGAGTTGAAGCGGCAGGGATTGATTCGCGCCGTGGGCATCAGCATCAATCGCTGGGAACCCGAGAACGCAGTGCGTACTGTACGCAGTGGCTTAATCGACGCCGTGCAAGTGATCTACAACATTTTCGATCAGAATCCCGAGGACGAACTCTTTCCAGCTTGCCGTGAAAAAGATGTGGGCGTGATTGCTCGCGTCCCCTTCGACGAAGGCACGCTGACTGGAACTTTAACCAAGGACAGCAAGTGGCCTGCGGGAGATTGGCGCAACACCTACTTTGTTCCCGAAAATCTGAACGCCGCGGTGGACCGCGCCGAGGCGCTCAAACGCGTGCTCCCTTCCGGCATGACTCTGCCGGAAATGGCCTTGAGGTTTATTCTGATGAATGAGACGGTTGGTACCATCATTCCGGGGATGCGCAAGCTGATCAACATTCAGGCCAACGTGGCTGCGAGCGCTGCTGGCCCGCTCCCGGCGCCGCTGTACGCGGAGCTACGCAAGCACCGTTGGATTCGCAAGCCTACGAAGTGGTCGCAATAGTGCCCGGTTAAGCCACTCATTGTTGCTTGTTGGCCTTTATGCCAGTCTGCAACCGAGTCAGGGTGGGGCGCATCGAATCGCCATCACGAGTTGGTGCAAGGTGCCGGCTGTATGCAGGCTGGTGCGGGTTGGGCGGATTAATTTAAAGGAGGATCTATCATGTTCTTGCCGGGTTTGAATGCACGTTCGATCCTGAGTCTCTTAGTGCTGGCTTTTGCCTTCGTCCCACCGTCGTTTGCCGCTTCCAGTGTCTACGACTATTCCCTGCCGTCCATTGACGGCCAGCTGACTTCCCTATCCACTTACAAAGGGAAAGTAGTTCTGATGGTGAACGTTGCCAGCAAGTGCGGATACACTCCGCAATACTCGGCGCTCGAGTCGACGTACGAAAAATACAAGGATCACGGCTTTGTGATCCTCGGCTTCCCTGCCAACAACTTCGGCGCGCAGGAGCCGGGCACCAATGCCGAAATCAAAACTTTCTGCTCAACCAAATACAACGTGTCTTTCCCCATGTTCTCGAAGATTTCTGTAAAAGGCAGCGACACTGCCCCGCTTTACCAGTTCTTAACCGAGAAGGCGAATCCAGCCGTGGTGGGCGAGATCAAGTGGAATTTCACCAAATTCCTGGTGGATCGCGATGGCAAAGTCGTGCAGCGGTTTGAGCCAGCCGTTACGCCGGACTCCCCAGAAGTTTTGGCGGCCATCGAGAAGCTGCTGAAAAAGTGAGCTGCCCTAAAACTGGTAGGCTAGCGCGAGGTTGAACACATTGCCGCGGCCAGGGACTCCTCGTTCCTCAATCTGGCCGGCCGGGGAAAACTCGCGATATTGAAAATCCCAATAGCTCCATTCCACGGCCAGCGTCAATCCATCGGCAAGCCGGCGAAAATAGCTGGCCCAAAGGAATGAGTTTTTTGACCGGGGAGCGGCGGGCAAAAGATCGCCGTCGTGCGGATCATCCGTGCCCGCTCCCAGGTAGATGACATTCCTGAAGTCAAGTGTCACCGGCACGGCACATTCCGCCCATCCACCCATGTCGTGGACCGCGCGATAAGTGGTGAAAGGCGGCTCATCCGGCGACGCCGAAACGCCCTGGATAATCCCTCCGTCAAACGGGGAAAGATTGCTGCCCGTGTACGCTTCTCCGCGCAAGGTGAGGCGGGGGAAAATGGGCACGCTGTAATCAGCGGCCAATGCCCAAGAATCGAAAATCTGGCCTGTTCCCACACGTTCCCTACCGTAGTGCACGCCCAATCCTACCGTGGTTACGCCGCCGACTTTGGGGCGGGAGAGCGCGACTCGTGCTTGATAGAAAGGTTGGCGCCTCTGCACCGTCAATCCGGCATTCGAACTGGCCGGCGCGCCACCATAAGATTCACTCAGGTCATTCAGGACCGGGTCGCGGAAAGAGGGCCACAAGGCTCCCATTTGGAAAAGTGCAGTGGTGCCGCCCCAGGTGTGGGAGTTTTCTATGCGGGCTTGGGGAAGCCATCCCCAAAGGTTGCCGGCGCTCGCTCCCAAAGGGACGGCCACATGGGAGAGCGAATACGGGTCGAGCGGCGCGATGATGGCTTGCTCCTGCCCTGCCAGAATCCTCCATGTCCCGCGCTGGAGTTGGAAATACCCACGGCGAAAGCGCGGCCAGTTCAACACTTGACTCTTGGGCTGCAGGCCAAGATCGACCGGGCGCGAATCGAAAAAATCCATTTCGACAAGACCCCCCGGAGACCAGCCACCGTCCCGCGATTCACTTCGATTGAATTCAAAACCCATCACTGATTGGCGCAAAGTGAATAGGGTTTCGCCCACCACTCCAGCTCGACGGCTGGTCCCGTTTGAGGTAGGAACAGGATCATCCCCGGGGACAGGCCACAGTGGGACGTCCTGGCCCACTTGTTGGCTATCCGAAACCGACAGGTTCACGAGAATGGTGCCGTAAAACCGTAAATCGTATTTCCCGGCCGTTCGCTCCAACTTGCCCTTTGCAGACGGGGCTCCAGCATTGGGAATTTGATCATAGGACACCTGTGGGGTAGCCGGTTCGGGAGGAAGGCCTGGCTCAGTTGCTGCAACCTTTGAATCGTCTCGCGCCGGCCCATCGGCTGCCACCGCGGGTTGCACTGACAACAACAAGGCCAGGGCTGCGCCCCCCAGCGCAATGAAGATGATTTTGCAAATTTCCTCCGGCCATTCCTGGAAAAAACTGTTCATTTAGTAATTCCCCGAAATGTCGAGCAAATTTGAGTTTTATTACACGTCGACTTTAACACGGGCGAACACTCTTCTCATACGGAATCCCATGCCAAATCGGGGCCGTCGATTGACAAGATTTGCACGCGCCGAGTAGGATGATTCAGTTCTTGAAGTTGCTCCCGCTCTCCCGAGATGAAGAAACATTCATTGACCATCGTCCTCGTGCTGGCTTGCAATCTCATTGCCGTCATCCCTCTCCATGGCATCGAGGTGAGCGGACACGTTCGCGGCCTCTCGGCACGCGGGCTCTCCAAACCTACGACGATAGTTTACGCGGAATCCCTCGACAGCCATAATCCGCCCAAACCGGGCATTTTCCAAATGGCGCAAAAGGACAAGGCTTTTGTGCCGCACATTCTCGCCATCCCGGTTGGCTCCAAAGTAGATTTTCCCAACCACGATCCCATCTTTCACAATGTGTTCACACAGTCTGAGCCGGGCCGGTTCAATTTGGGCATGTACCGCTCGGGCCAATGGAAGAGCCATACTTTCCCCGAACCCGCGATTTACTACATTTTCTGCAAAATTCATCCTCAGATGGCCGCCATCATCCTCGTCCTGCCGACCTCCCTCATCACGCAAGCCGATGCCTCCGGGAACTATCAACTGGACCTGCCCGCGGGGCGATACCGGATCACGGTGTGGGCGGAGCTTACGCGTTCTGCCTCAACGGAGTTCACTGTTTCGACTGACGCCGTTGAAATTCCCGACCTCGTCCTGGCGCCGGCGACGGGTATAAACTGAAGCCGCCGGCGAAACCGAATCAATCATCCGGATCGTTCATCTTCACGGCTCACTCTCCTGTTATTGGAGTCCAAACTCGTACACCGACACCGGCGTGCTGAAGCCTTTCACTTGTAACGGCTCCGTGCGTTGGGCGACGATCAAGTGCCGGACGAGCTGGTAGGTGGACTCTGACATAAGAATGCGCCGAGGTTCGGCGAGGGCGCAGAGCCGCGCACAAAGATTGACGTTGGAACCAATCATGGTGAAATCCTGGCGGTCCTTGCTGCCTACGCTCCCCAGCACCACCTCACCGGTCACAATGCCAATGCCTACTTCCAAACGCTCGCTGCCGGGATGTTCCGCGTTGTACCCGTCGAGCCCCAAGAGAATCTCAATTCCACACCGAATGGCATTCAGCGCCATGTCATCACCGGAGAAAATCGCAACCACGGCGTCGCCCACATATTTGTCAATGTCGCCATGGAATTTCCTGATTTTCTCCGCTTGCAGGCTGAGGCATGCATTCAGCATGCGCACCACTTGTTCCGGGGCCTTGCGTTCCGAGAGAGTGGTAAAGCCGCGCATATCGGAAAAGAAAATGGTCACCTGCAATCGCTGCCCGGCGGAAACATCCTGGTGCATGCTCGCCTGGATCATCTCCACCGTGGATTGTGAAACGAACTTCTGCATGTCAGCTTTCTCATGAAGGCCCCGCACCATGTCATTGAACGCCTTCGCCAAATATCCAATCTCATCGCCCTCGCGCACACTGAGCCTGAAGTCAAAGTTGCCCGCGGCCACTTGCTTGGTGCCTTCGATGAACCTGGCCACCGGGGCCACAATGCTGCGTGCCAGCAATACGCTGCCAAAAATACCCAGGACGGAGACCACCAGGGCGAGCCCCACAATCCCGTACTTGATTCCCCGGTACGGGCTCATCGCGCGATCGCGCGATTGAAGACAGACCAGGAGAGGTCCAGAGTTCCGATTAAGTGGGGTGGTCAGGGCCACAAATGTCTCGCCTGCAAAGTCCACCGTTCCGCCCCCCTTCATCACCGCCTCCCATTCGAGCCGCGAGCGCCAGGGCATGCTGCCCTTGGCGAGGGTCGAGCCCAGAATGTCCTGATCAACGATCACCACTTCGGTCTGCCCCACATTGCGCAAAGCCAGGGCAAAGGCATCATCAATACTGCTGCCGGCAACTACATAGCCAAAAACAGTTCCGCCGGCCGTCGCGGGCACGGCCGCAGCGTTATACGCCCCGTGCCGAGTCACCAACACCCCTGAGGAAGCCTGCCCCGCGGATGATTGGAGAATCCACTTCGCGTCAATGGGGGTAAGGGGCTCAAGCTCGGGTGTGTCCGTTCGAGCCACAACTCGCCCGTGGGCATCCAAGGCGATCAAAAGTTGAGAAAGTCTGTAGTCCCTCTGGTAAGTGAGGAGAAAGTCGCGGATAGTGGCAAAATCGGTGCTCAGCAGGGCCTTCAGGTCAGGAAATGACGCCACCAGGAGAGCGGTCAGGCGCAGGTCCGCCAACTGGTCGTTCTCGGCTCGTGCAATCCTCTCCTGGGCCTGAGTGAAATCGGTGGCGATGCGTCCACTCCCGAATCTTTCAGCTTGATAATTGACAATCGCCAGCATCGCCCCCATCAGCACCGCCAGCAAAGTGCTCCAGTAAAGGAGCATCTTCCAGCGCAGGGGGAGCCGGCGGAGCAACCGGTCGAAGTAACCTGACACCTGGTTCCGTGAGTTGGTGGGAGACGCCACTCTTTTCTTGGATTTCTGTTATGAATTCCCGGCCGCCGACCGCCGCCATCACAATTTCACACAGCACCTGCTTTGTCAACCAATACGGGCAGACCGTGTCAAAGCTCTTTAGAAATGTCCCCTTTCTTACCTCGTTAGAAGTGTCCCCTTTTCTTGTTTTTGGTTTTTGCCTTTCATTTTGTTTTGGTTCTTGCTTTTGTCGTTGGCCTGGCC
>JBGPCF010000200.1:0-8015 GCA_041481635.1 Terriglobia bacterium
AGGCTCCCGAAGGCCAACGGAAAGGCCTCCGGCAACCTCGCTCGCGTCGCCTTCACGACTCCCGAATGTGGAATGCAACGAAAATGGTTCACTGATGCGCATTTTTCATCGGCCTGCTAGAGAACAACTGCGCGCTTCAAGCTCCTACTACTTGCCAGAGAATAGGGACCTCAGTTGCAGCAGGGACCGGTTGTAGGCTTCCTCCTCAAGTTTCATATCCTCGCGCAACTTTTGCGCTGCTTTGAGGTGGTAATCTCGTTCGTAAGGGAAAAGAGTCGACGCTGCGTAGGACTCTTGTTCCGCAATGGATTTCTGAAATTGCAAAAGCCGCTCGTTGTGCCCTCTCGTCATCTGTTCGAGCTGAACATCTACCGTCTCTCTGAGTGGCGCCGCAGGTTGGGAAGGAAGGTGAGCCAGTTGCCGGACCCACCCCACTTGCCCCACGTAAATTCCTGCCACAAATAATGTCAAGAGCAAGCCAGCCATCGATGACCAGAACTTCCAACTTACGTTGTGGAAGAGCCAGGCAAGTGTGACCTCAGCGGGCCGCGGCAGGGACCTCGTGAAAGCCTCAGCATTCGGAGTCGGCGGCAAATCCTTGCTGGCCGGGAGGACTTCAACCTGTTTCAGTAAGCGGAGGGAGAGCTGCCAAAATTTCTGGAGCGTCTCACAATGCGCGCTAATCCCGGCAGCTACAGAAGCATAACAGGAGTGAGAGGGCATCCTTAGACCCTGTGCGAAGGCTCCAGAGTCACGGGTCATATTCGGAAGGGCCTTAAGCTCTTGGGCCATATACTTCTTTTCATCTTCGTTCCCCCATTTCAATCGCGCTATCTCCTGGAAGAGAGCGGCTTCCTCGTCACGCCCTCGGGACTCTACTAAGCCCCGTAGGCCAATTAAGAGGTCTTCTCGAAAATTCTCAGCCGATTTCACCACCTTCATATCATCGGCTCGCAACCTCTCCATCGAGATCCCAGATGCATGTTCGATCCGATCTTTGACCTCCTCCGGCGTCCTGGATTGCCACTTAGGCGGGAGGCCGTGAATTCCTCCCCACTCCACGCTGAAGTTGTGCCCAAGCGGCGGTTTCTCGAAGTCGCCATAGTAAAGGTCCCAGTGGTACCCAAAGGCCGAACCGCTCCACGATCTTTCCAAGAGCCTGCTGGCCTCCAGGACACGAGCGGCCCCGGCATTGAGGTCATCGAGGTCTGGGCGCGTGGCCCTTTCGTGGTTCGTAATCGTCGCTAGGAGAGCGGCCGCGGTCGCAGCTTGGGGAGGTTCGACCATCTTGCTATAACCACAACATTACTTTTACGCCTATATACACCCGGGATGAGTGAAAAGCAAGCGTGGAGTCTTATGCTCTTCGAAAACTCCGCGGTTCTTCAACGTCAAAACACAAAAGGCCGCGGAGTTGCCAGCAGGAAACTCAGCGCTACAACCTACATTGCCCGGTCAATTCCTCTAAGTTGAATGGGGAACTTATGTTTTCGGTCAAACTGGTCAACAAGAATAAGTTTGCCTTCATAAGCCTGCCCCTTATGCCCCACAACAGGCTGGACGAACGCTTGCAAGGTTTCCTCCACGGAGTGATGCGGCGCGATTTGCAGCGGCTGCAACAGGCCCATTGCGGCTCTTGTGCCTTCCAAATAAACCTGCGTTATAAGCAATCCGTTCTCTAAGTCAGAGTTGGTGAAAAGGCCTTTCATTGTAAGCTGCATTGCCGGCGTACCGCCAATCGCGCCGGTACCCCACAGACATTGCACCGGGTCCCAGACAACGTACAAAGTCTTAGCGGTCCTGGATTGTCGAACCCATTGAATGGTCCCCAAAATTGCCGTGACCAATACAACGATAAACAGCCAGAGGGGAACGCCAAAATTCAAAATCCGCAGAAATACCGCTAGCTTCCCCAGACCGCTTAGTTCGTCGCCCTTGATGATCGCGGTGAGGATGACAGCGGCCACCGCCGTAAAGAGGCCAACGCAAATTTTCTCAAGACGATCCTTCCACTCTTTGCTCATCAGCGAGATTGTACTCGGTGCTGTTTGGAAAGCAAAGCTGGCAGGTTCTCTCTTAAGTTGGTAGCGCTGAGTTTCGCGCTTTTCGAAACTCAGCGGCTCGTAAATTCCCCAGCCCCTCGAGTAAACGCCGGTTCGCGTAAAACGACCACGTGCTTCAGACGCGTTTCACGTGATCGATTCCGGTGCGGGAACCACGGGTGAACGAGAAACGTCTTCTCGTGCGTGGCGGGAGGACGCGGTTCGCGGGGAGCCGTGGGTGGAGTTGGTACTGCGGAGGGCGATCCCTCCGCGTGGCCCAGGTGAATGGTCCCGTAGGATGTCGTCAGGTGGATGGCTGGCCCGCCCTTGCCCATGGTACCGCTGATGGAAGGGGTGTCTCCCTCTTTGTTCAAGGTGAGCGAAGGGTAATCGGACTCCACCTCACCGTGCCGCGACGAGGCATCAATCTGGAAATTGCTCGAGGGCGGAACGTCCAGATTGATTTCACCCTTGTCCAGTTTGACTTCTACCGGGTGACTGACTGGGGTGGTTGTGCTCAGGTGGATATCCCCGTTGGTGTTTTCAATTTTCACGCTGTTCTTGAAGTTTTCCAATGTAATGTCTTTTTGCCGGGTCTTAATCTCAAAGGGTCCGTCGATATCGTTGGCATCCAGCGACCCGGTTTCCATGTTGAGCCGCCCGGTCAGGCGCTGGGTGGTCAAATCGGTGCGCGAAGACGTGTAGCGCAGCGTTTGGGAAACGTTGCGAAACTCCAGCGTGCCGCTGAAATCTCCGTTCACCGTAACGCCCCCCGTCACATCGGCAACCTCAACGTCGCTGCCCCGCCCGTCCACTTCCACATTGCCCTTCACGTCGTGGGCTTCCGTCAAGCCGCCGGTCTTGTGGACACGAACCAACCCTTCCACAGAGGCCAGGTGTACGTCCCCGTGCTGCGCCGTGACGGTTTGGTCGCCCTTGAGCCCGGAGAGATTGATATCGCCCCGCTCGGAGGTAAGCTCGACGCTGGTCGTTTTGGGCACGCTCACCAGAAGGTCCAGGCTCGCGCGCGCGTTGTCGCTGGGGATCGAGCGGCGGTTCGACCTCAAAACATAGTGCCCGCCTTCCTCCACGACTTCCACTTTCAGCGTGTCCGCGATCTTCTTGGCTGCGTCCTCATTATCAGCCCGGATGACTTTTTTCACCGTGACACTGATGGTGGCTTGGTCCGTCCCGCGAATTTCCACGTCTCCTCGCTGGTCTTCCATCACCAAATGCGAATTCGGTTTGAGGGTTTCGGAAAGATTTTGCGTGTAGGTATAGGAATTCATGAACATGTTGTCCCAATCGTCGTTATTGATGTTGAACATGTGATGCCAGTCGGGATGCAAAACAATTCGCGAAACCATCGTGCCCATCAAGAGAATCAGGACCAGCAGGACAACTTCACTTCCCGAGAAGAGGGGCGGTGGGGTGGTCTCGGGATGCGCAGAGGCCTGCATGAAATCGATCAGCTTGGAGGCGCCCCAAAAAATGATAAGGACGGGCCAGAATTTCGCGATCAATTGCCAGGGGTGGATGGCCGGGTTAAAGTTCTGGTAAAGAAAGATGGCGCCCACCGCGATCAGGGTCAGCGCCCAGAAGATTGATCCTCGACGATAAGTATAGACGCTCATAATTTCCTCCCCGCCCCTTAGGCGCGGGTGCGTGCGCTCAAACTTGCGGTCCCCTCGGAGCCCGAGGCGGCCTGGCGGAGTCCACCAGTTTCAGGACTCCGATAATCACCAGCAGAACCGGCCAGGTTCTTCCGATGCCCCAACCGGGAATGAACTGGTCCAGCAGAAACATGGCTCCCAGCGTGATCAGAATCACGGGACCCATCAGGCTGGGCCGGTGCGTCGTGGGTGATGATGATGAGTATTCCATGTTAATCGTCCTCGTATCTTTCGGCCGTTTGTCGCGGCTCGCTCGCCGCTCCAAGGGCCCCAACTCCTTCAACCTTGGCGAACTTCCGCCATCTTCTGCTCCAACTCCGCCATCTTTCTCTTGTGTTCCAGTTCCTCCTGGTACAACCGAAGTCGAACGTCGGTTTCCAGATCGCGAATCTTCATCACGTTAATGATGGCCACAATCAGCGCCACCATGGCGAAACAAGCCAGCGGGATGACAAACGGCGTATCCATGATTCATGCTCCTTCAACCCCGGGGGGCCGCCCGCGATCAGGCCACCTTCTCCGCGGTGTGCAAGCTTCTGGTCCTCTCGATTTCCAGTTCCAGCTCCTTCATTTTTTGCTGGTGTTCCATTTCGCGAATGCGCATCTCCTGGTGGACCTGCAATTCGCGCTCGCGGCCTTTGGACCAAGAAACGATGCCGACGACAGCCACCACCATCAACGTGCCAAAAACTATTCCCGCAATGGGAATCAATAAGGGGGAAATTGCCATCACGTCGGACATGTTTGTTGCTCCTTTTCAGTTGAGCGCCCGCATCACGGGATCGCTCGATTCACCCGCTAGCGGACCGCTTTACTTCTCTCCAAGTCGAGCTTGGCCTTTTCGATTTCCATTTCTTTCATTTTGCGTTCGTGCTCCATCTCGCGCATCCGCAGTTCCTGATGCGCCTGGAGTTCTTTTTCCCGCATCTTCCTCATGGACGCGATGCCCACGATGATGATGACCATCACAAAAGCTCCTAAGGGAACGATGAACGGGCTGTGTATAAATTCCATGGTCAATTCTCCTCCGATTGAAGTCGAACCTTTACAGTCCTCTCGATCCGGGGATATTGTCCGGACCGTCTTTGGGCGCGCTCGTTGTCCCCGAACCGGAGGTAGGCGGCCCGCCGCCTCCGCTCATCCTTCTCTGCAACAGAACAACGCCAACCGCGATCAACAGTAAGGGCCAGAACTTCGCGATGTGATGAAACACGGGAATGCCAAAATTATCGAGCAGGAAAAGCGTCCCGATCCCAATGAGGACGCCGGCGCCGATGGGAGCATTCATTTTCATTTCCCCCAGACCAAGCCATTCCGGCGCTTGCTGGCCGAACTGTTTGGCGCGCGCGGTCTGATAGGCGTCGATCACCATGTAAAAGTAAAATGCAAACGCGCCCAGCCCGAACATCACATCCATCGGACCCGGAACGCGATTGGCCAAGGCGATCAATGATCCGAAAAGGAGCACGTGGATAATGGCCTTGCCGATTTGCCCGTTGTAAATCGCGCCTACTCCGGGAACAAAACCCAGGGCTAAAGCCAGCCCGGGACTCGGCCCGCCGCTGGGACCCATGATGGGCGACATGCCCGGGGTGGTGAGCCTTGAGGCCAGGCAATCCTCGCAATAGACCATGCCGCGAACTTCGTGTTTGCACTCACCGCACAGTGCGCGACCACAATGTCCGCAGAAGGCGGTGGAATCGGTTTCTGGGTGTCTAACGCATTTCATCGGAGTGAGCTCCTTGTGGCTCCGACCCAGTAGGAAACTTTCCCGCTCAAGTCAGGTTTGCCGACGTTAAGGCCTAACGCTTCCGCCAATTCCGGATTGCCTGGCGGCTTGCTGTCCGTAGTCCCGCCGGCCGGCGTCTCCGGTTTGGTGGATTCTTTTTCCCGCTGGCCGCTTCCCTGGCCAGTCTGCTGGCGGAATTGCCTCAGGCGAGATTCAATTTCGTAGACCACGCGCAAGTCGTAGTAGAACTTTTCCGCCCGCGCCACCACCAGGTGGCCCGTCCGGTTAGCTTGATAGAACCAATTGCGCGGGTTCAGGTCAGCCAGAGTGAGATTCCGCAAATTGATTCCTGCGGTGTTTACGATGATGGAGAAGGCAAACACGGTCATAGCCACGCCGTAAGCCAGCCGCATTCGGGACGCGGGCTTGAAGTAAGCAGCCAGTTGCTCGCTGAAGGTGGGTTTCCGTTCTCCAATGGTGGCCAGCAGGATTTTCGGAACCAGCCACGGCGCCGGCTCCAGTTCCTCAGCCGACTGGCACATTTCCATGGCGTGGCGAACGTCATTCACCAGCTCCTGGCACGGAGCGCATCCTTGCAAGTGGGTTTCCACCTCGACCCGGCGGGCCGTGTCCAGTTGGCCTTCCAGGTACTCGCTGATCAGGTTTTCAAGCTCAAGGTGCGTCATGTCTAGCCTCCCGCCTCTGCGGGGCCTCTCATACCTTCCATACGCTTTAGGACCCGCGCTAGTTCCAATCTTCCACGATTTATTCTTGATTTGACTGTGCCCTGGGGAACGCTCAAAACTCGTGCAATTTCATCATAATCCAAGTCCTTTAGATCGCGCAAAATCACCGCTTCCCGCAGGTCTGGGGAGAGCTTGTCCAGCCCCATTTGGAGCAGTTCCCGCCGTTCGCGCGATTCCACCTCCGCCGAGGGCCCGGCCGCATGGCTGGGCATTTGCTCCATCGCGCCTTCTTCTTCATCCAGCGAGGATGTTATGCGGTCCCGCCTCGTCCGGCGATAGTGGTCCACCAAGTGGTTGCGCGCCACCCGGCCCAGCCACGTGGCAAAGGTTCCTTGCGCGGCATCAAAACTTTTCAGGGTCTGGAAGATCTTGATGAAGACTTCCTGGGTCAAATCCTCCGCTTCGGACGGGCGTCCGGTAAAGCGGTAACATAAATTGAAAATCTTGCGCGTGTGGGCTTTGAGCAGAGTCTCCCAGGCCGAGTTCTAGCCCGCGATGCACCGCTGCACCAGCTTCGCGTCATCTTCCACTCAGCCACTCCTCGACATGGTCCACATCGGCTCCGGGGACGATGCCCCGCGCCACGCGCAGCGACATGACTCCTGAATCTTACCCGCATTGTACCAGAAGGCGTGAAGACAGGGGTTGGGGGTTGGTGACCAAGGGACTAGGTGCTAGGTGTTAGGAAGTGGGAAAGACGATTGGTGATTGGTGATCCTTCGCTGCTCTCAGGACAAGTTTTGTGATTGGTGACTTATGATTGACGAGTTTCGAATTTCCAGTTTCGAGTTTCCAATTTCGATTTTCGAGTTTCGATTTTCCAATTTCCAGTTTCCAGTTTCCCTTTTCCCTAGCACCTAGATCCTGCCTTCAAGGTCCCTAGCACCTAGCCCCGAGCACGTAGCACCTGCTTTTCGGCTCCTGACTTCTGACTCCTGGCTCCTGAATCCTGCTTTCCATTCCCGCAGACTTACCACTAACCACTTGCCACTGTGCTTGATGCCACTGTTCTTGATCCCCCCTTCTTCCTTGCCCCTTGCCTTACCCTTTCATTAGCTGTATACCGGAGTCGCAACGCGCCCTTTTTGCTTTCGATTGAAATCTTTCTAGAGGGGGGATGCCAGTCTGCCTGACTCGGTGATTTCGAAAAACGGCGTTCAGATTCGCCTGACCGATGAGCGCTGGGCGCATATCTCGGAGGAGCACGGCGAACTCGCCGGAATGCGCGCCGAGGTGCTCGACACGGTGGCGCGTCCCGAGCGCATTTACGCGGGTAACGCCGGTGAGTTGCTGGCGGCAAAAGAATCAGGCGACGGCAAATGGCTGATTGCGGTTTACCGGGAATTGCGGGATGATGGGTTTGTGATCACGGCATTCTTGACTCGAAGGATGATGCCCTTGGAAAGGAGGAAACAGCTTTGGCCGTAGCGGAAATCCAGGACTATTTGAAGCTCTTACCGAGGCTCAAAGAATCTCGCGAGGGTCTGGTGTGGCTTACGTATGACGCTGACGCGGATACGCTTTACGTGAATTACAAAAAACCCAGCCACGCCACCGATAGCGAGTTGACCGACGATGATGTCATCGTCCGATACGAGGGAAAGGATATTGTCGGCTTCACCATCCTTCATGCTAGCCAGCGTGATCTGAAAGCGTGAATCTGTGCAAGGCTCCAGCATCTAATACTACTACGTTAAGTTATTGACTTCCTGCAGGGAAGGCGTTAAGCTCCGGTCCATGACCGAGAGCGAAATCGAGAAATGTCGAAAGCGGTTGGAACAATTCTTGGCCGACCTGCTGGAACCGCTGGGGCGGCGCGAGCGAC
>JBGPCF010000201.1:0-8014 GCA_041481635.1 Terriglobia bacterium
CGCGTACACCGTGTCGAACGCCAGGCTCGATTTGCCCGAGCCGGAAACGCCGGTCACCACCGTCAGGCAATTGTGGGGAATATCAAAATCGATGTTCTTCAGATTGTGGACGCGCGCCCCGCGCACGCGAATGGCGTCGTCGTTGGAAACACCTGTGTCCAGGGTGGAGGGGGTGACAACCGGCGGATGAATGGCGGTTTCGATGTCCATGATTCTTGAGTGCCGCCCCAGAGCTCATAGTGAGCCCCAGCGCGCTGCGCGGAAACTATTTATTATAATTCCTGGGGCACGTTTAGTAAAGGAGTGGCGAAAGGCGGTGGAGTCTTAATTTTGATTCAGGGTTTCCTGTTCCCGATGTTCATCCATGCGGAATATTCGCGTTATATGGTCAAGAGTGCCACCGCATTGGAATGTGTGAGGGTCATCAAAAGCATCTTTATAGGTAACGATGCCGCGAAATCCGAGAGGGATATCCCCCCTCGAAATACCCTCAGCTGTTTCTTTGGTAAGGAATTCAGCAAACCTAGGAAAGCACAGTTTTCTTGTATCTCCAGCGCCGACGGTTATCGAAGCCTGCGGGGGAATGGATTTTGGGACGCCAGGAATCTCCAAAGAAATGTCAAACCGCACATTCTGTGCTCGCGTACGCCCAAAATTCCTAAAACTCAAAATCACTTGGCTGTCCCCGTCCACTTTTTGAGTGATACCCATACGGATGCTCGCTCCTTCAAGAAGGACATCAGCTCGCTCAGAGAGCTTCAACGCCTTTTCGGCAGTATTAGCCGCTTTGACTGCGGCATTGGCGCTTTTTCTAGCGGCCAATGTAGCAAAAAAAGAGCAGAGAGTTATGCCCCCTGTCAAGAGAACATAGGCCATAAACCAGCCTTGCGGTTCTCCTTGTCTGTGGCCTTTGTAGTTATCACTATATGAGTTACTTGGCTCGGGACGTGGAGCGACTTGAGGCTTGGTTGAGGGCAGATTGCTCGGTGGCGCGCCCTGCTTGTTAGATACTTCTCCATCCTTCCCAGCTTTGACTTGGCTATGGGCTGCTTTATCTTCTGGGCTTGGAAGCGTCTGTCCAACAGATAAGGGTGCCCAAAGCACAATGAAAGCGATTGCAGTAGCGGGCCGGTTCATGTCAGATGTTATTTTAACACTAATGGAAGCAAGGTAGCGCAGGCCGCCGTGTCTGCGGTCTGCATCCTTTCCTGAGCCCCTGCGATGTTCACGGCCAATCCGACGAACGCGTTCATGTTCGTAGCAGCCACCATAAGGTGGGCCTGAATCGAAGGTGCCGACCTCCACCCCGTCGGACAGGTTCCGGTCGGCGCTACACCTGCATGGGCTTTGATTACTTGCTAACCTCTGGCGGCTTTCTTCGGCCGTCCGCCGAGGCGCCCGTTTCCTCGTGAAGCCGCTCTCTTGGCCCTGCTTCTGGACTGGCCGCCCATTTGGCCGAGCCTTGATGCCATCCACCTCTTCGAGCCCAGAAAACCCTCCAAGAGACCTGGCAGGTAGATGTCTGCATCGAGCTTTGGGAAATGAATTCCGAAACCCGATGGGCTGATCTCAATTTCGCCGAGCTGAGTGGGCCTGGCATTTTCCAAACCTTGCGCATCGCGCGGTGAGAAACTCACCATCAGCTTTGAGCTGAGATCGATCACGATGCGCCCGCTCTTTCGGTCGTAACGAGCGGAAACCGCCCTGGGAACGGACGCTTGCAAATCCTTGGCCTGCTGATTCGCCAGCTCGAAATTGTCACGCGACGCCATGAATTTCCTCCCATGCCCTGCAAAGCTTTTCCCGTTGCTCCATCAACACAGTTTGGATGGACGAGATTTCCCGGCTCGAAAATCCATAATTCTCCCGGAGCTCTGCCGGCCCTGCCGCACAGTTCAAATTGAAGACCGCTTCACAGCCCCGTCCAATTACATGAACGTGAGCAGGCCGATGATCGTTCGGATAGATCACCACGCGCAGTCCATCAAATCTGAGAACTGCCGGCATTGTGCGATCTTACCACATTTCCCAAGCGCTTGGGTTAATAAAACGCTTTGACGTTTCCAAATCCGTGACTTGATAGGGGTGCGGCTTGCCCTACCCTTCTTAATTAATGGCGAAGAAAAAGAGGAGTTACGCAATTATGGCCTTCTTCAGAAGGTCCCAAATCAATAGGGCAAATAGGGGCACATCGCCAATTTCCGCCCGCTACCCACTGAAAAAGTGGTAAGCAACCTCTCTGCTTCCAATAAGATAAAATAATCTGTGTCATATGTTTCGTACGTAACCCTGGTTTCATTTCACACCCATATCGTGGTGTATGAAGGGCCAGGGAGCGAGCTATCAGGGTGAGTCGCCAAAATCGCTCCAACGCTCAACCCGAGCTGGCCACGGATCTAATTGAATAAAAGGAGAAGTTACTCATGCGAAAAAGATCAAAAGAAACATCACAAAAACAGTTAGCCGCTAACCGCAGCAACGCGCAGAAATCGACGGGGCCGCGACGCCCGCGCGTTTCGCGGCGCGCCCTGCTCCGGCAATCGCGCTACGTCAAGACGCTTTCTTACGATCAAGCAAAGTTAGGAGAGAGTTCGGAAGATTTCCAGGAATATTTGGCCGACCTGGTGGCCGACTGGCAGCCGGTGGGCGCCATGGAGATGACCCTGGTGGAGGACCTGGCCACGCTCGAGATGGAGCGCCGGTTGGTGGACCGCGCGCAACGCGGCCGGCTGGTGCAGCGCTTGGAGCGCGAGGAAGCCAAGGTGGACCGCAACGCCCGGCGATTGCTCGACGATTCCACGGACTGCGCCACGCGCGAAGCCGTGGTGGAGCAGGGTCTGCGGAACTCGCCCGACTGCCCCGCGAAGTTCCGCCAGATGATGGACCTGATCGAGCCGCTGCTGGCCACGGTGCGCTGCGGCGATTTTTCCAGTCCCGCGGAGGAAATTTTCATCGCGCTCTACGGCGAGCACCCCTCGTGGCGCGCCGCACAAATCATCAGCTTGTATCGCAAGTTCGTGGAACGCTACGCCGAGGCGCCGGAAGATTTTCCCGCCGATGAAGATCCTGATTCATCACAGGATGCGGAGCCCACCGAGTCGGCGTACAGCGAAGGCAAAGGCGCGGCAACAACTCAAGTGGACTGCGCGACGCCGCCCATCGAAGATCTAACCTTCGATAAGTCCGCTCCTTCCGAGCGCGAACGCTTCATGGATGCATTGAGCCTGCCATTCGAAAGCTGCGACGGCCGCACGCCGTGGGGCGAGGCAGAACGCGAGCCCGGCCGGCAGCGCTCCATGGATGAAGGCGAATTTCGCACGCTCCAGCGCCTGCTGCTGGAAGAGTATGACGCGGTAGTGAGCGCCTATGGCGATTTCATGCGCGACCGCACCGCCTTCACGCGTGCCCGGCGTGATGCCCTGCTGGCGCCCACCGGATACCGCTCGGCATTGCTGATTCGGCAGAAAAATTCCATCGACCGGCACCTGGAGCGCAAAATCAAGCTGCTCATCCTGCTGCAAAAAGAACGACGCAATCGCGGAGAATGCCCGCACTGCCATGGAAACCGAAACGTCCGCGGAACGGGCAGCGGCGCGAAAGCTCCTATCGCCTCGATACGAGATTGTGCCCCCGCGGGCCAAAACGCAGTTGCGCGAATACGGGCGAGTCGCAAGCGGCCAGCTTCGCGGTTCGCCCTGCACAACTCAGCGGCATGGCTCGGCATGCTCTGGCTGGCTCAATTTTGCGTCGGCGCAATAGCCAACACCAAACGCTTCGCCGCCCTTGCTGCCGCGTTGGGCGTATTCGTTCTCCTCGGCGCGGGACCGGCTCGGCCCCGCCCTGCCGAAATCGCCATCCACCAAAGCCTCGGCGGCGGCCCTAGCGCTGGCCAATCACACACTCAAGCCCCAAACCGCGCCAGCTTAAGAGACGTTTTTTTGCGCACCGAAAGCCGCTATGTTGAGGAAAAAAAAGAAAAGGGGATGGAAACCAAGCCAAATTGGGAGGCTTTAGTCCGTCGTCCGTTGAAAAGAATTGGGCCATTGAGTGATCGGGTTATTGAGCGAATGGAAGGCCGAAACTGTTTCTCTGCCAATCACTCAATCGCTCAATCGCCATATCACTCAATTCGATCGTTGAAAGGAGATGGGCCAATTGTCGTGTGACACTTCCGAAACCATCACATTCGCGTCTTGACTTCGCTCACTCGACGGACGGAAAATGGCGCCAGCATTTACCACGGGTTGGAACTCTTTGCCAAGATTAAGGGGGGCAAAATCATGCGGCAAGTTGAGCGGTGTTGTCGAGTGCTGTTGTGGGCGCTGGTCGTGGTGTGGAGTATTCCGGCGCGGGCGCAGCAGGTTCAGGGCAGCATCACCGGTACCGTCACCGATGCGAGCAAGGCAGTCATCCCAGAAGTTACGGTGACTGCGTTGGAACCAGACACGGGCTTCTCGCGCAGCGCCGTCACCAACAACCTCGGTGCATATGAGATTCCCCTCCTGCCTCCGGGCCGCTACACCCTGACGGCTAAGAAGGAGGGCTTCAAGACCGCCACCCGAGCCTCCGTGGAACTTCTCGTGGACCAGCATGTCCCGGTCGATTTTGACCTGGAGGTGGGAGCGCAAACCCAGATTGTCGAAGTAACCGGCGCACCACCCCAGGTGAATATGGAAAACGCCACGACGGGCGCCACCCTCGAGCAGAATAAGGTCTCACAACTCCCCCTCAACGGCCGCAATTTTGTCCAGCTCACGCTTATTTCACCGGGCGTCGCGCCCGGCACCGCGAATTCTGAAAATAGCAATCGCGGCGGGGCGATCAACGTGAACGGATTGCGCGAGTCCATGAACTCCTTCTGGCTCGATGGACTGAATGACACTTCGGTGGCTGTCGGAACCTATGCCGTGACGCCGCCCATCGACTCGGTGCAGGAATTCAACATGGAGACCGGCCTGTACGACGCTCGCTTTGGGACTAATGCCGGCGCCCAGGTGAATGTGCGGACCAAGTCGGGCACCAACCAACTCCACGGATCGCTCTACGAGTACCTGCGCAACAGTGCTTTGGACACGCGCAATTTCTTTGACCCCAACGTTCCACCCTTCCGCCGCAACCAGTTTGGCGCCACATTGGGCGGCCCCATCACGATTCCCGGCGCCTACCAGGGCAAGGATCGAACCTTTTTCTTTGTGGGCTACGAAGGCTTGCGCGAGCGGCGCACCATCTTCCAGCAAGGCCGTGTGCCCACACTGGCCGAGCGCAGTGGTAATTTTGCCGGCGATCTCTCACCGGGTTGCCCCACCACAAACCTGCTGCTCGATCCTCTGGTGCTTGTGAACCCAGCCGCGCCGCTCACCGTTCCCGGCAACAACCTCGCCTCTCTTCTGCCCCTGGTCGGCGCCACGGGGCCAGACCCGGCGGGCCTCGCCATGGTGAATCTCTACCCTCGGCCGAATATTTCCGGCGCGGGCTGCGGCTCCGCCAACTACGTCGCGGAAGGCAATCGCAAGATCGACACGGATTCATTCGCTTCGCGGGTTGATCATCGTTGGGGCAGCAAGGACAACTTCTACGCCCGTTACAACATCACCAGCGACCGCGAATTTCGGCCCTTCAACGAGGATTCCCAGTTGACCGCTTATGGCATCAACGTGCACAACGTGAACACCATGACCGGGATCGACTGGACGCATATCTATTCACCCTCCACACTCAACGAATTTAAAGTGGGCTACAACCGTTGGAATGAGACCTTGGACAATCAGGACCAAGGCAATCCGTTTTCGCACACCGCGCCCATGAACATAGTGGGAACTCAAACTAGTGGACCCTTGAGCGGCGTGCCACGCATCACTTTCTCGGGATACGAGGAGCTCGGCTCGCAGATCAATAATCCCCAACACGGCGCGGTGAACACCTATGAGTTCGCTGACACTCTGACGCACATCCGCGGCAATCACTCATTCGCCTTCGGATTCGACATCCGGCCCATCAAGCGTGGCAATTTCACCCGCGACCGCACGATCCGCAGTGAGTACGATTTCAGCGGCGTGGTTACCGGGGCCCTGGTGCTCGGCGCTTTGCAGCAGAACCTGCCGCCCGCTCAGTTCGGCGCCATAGCCGGACAGCTTTTTGCGGCCTGCCCTCCCGGCCGTTGCACGTTTGGAAATGGTGTGGCCGATGCCCTCCTCGGCATTCCCCAGGACTGGATCAATGGCTTTGAGGTGAATATTTCCGGCACCGGTACGGAGTACGATTATTTCGCCACAGACACCTGGAGGGTCAAGCCCAATTTCACTCTGAGTCTGGGAGCGCGCTACGAATACAACAGCCTGGTGACCGACAAGAACAACCACTTCTCCAATTTCGATTTCGCCAGCACCGCGTGCGGAGCACAAGGGGCGCTCCTGGTGGCCGGAACGAGCTCGGCCACAGTGGAGTGCCCGCAGTTGACGCCGTTCGGCACGCTGGCCTTCGTATCCGTGGGTAGCAAGAATCTCGGATCCACGTCGGAAAACCGGGCTCTCCAACATCCCGACCGCAACAACTTCGCTCCGCGTTTCGGATTTTCATGGCAGCCTTTCCACGACCAGAAAACCGTTTTGCGCGGAGGGTACGGCATGTTCTTCGATCAGACATTCGGCGACGTTTACTTCCAGCGCGCCGCCAATCCCCCCTTCGTCCGGGTGAATGTGGGCCAGATTGACAAGGCCCTGCCCTTGCTGTTGCCGGCGATTCAAGCCGGCCAATTGCCACTGGCCTCCGGGGCTATCATCAACAACGCTTTCGCGCTCGCCGCCGCGCCGCTCTTCCCGGCCATCTCACCTTTCCAATTGAATTTCCAGGACTCCTTCATCCAGGAATGGTCTTTCGATGTTCAGCGGGAATTGCCCGGCTCTTGGATGATTGAGGCAGGCTACGTGGGCACGCGCGGGCTTCGGCTTCCTCGCGCCACCGACCCCAACCAGCCCAACCTTTCGAGCGGCATGGCGCGGCGATTCCCCATCTTCCCGCAGGACTTTGTCTACACCGAGTCCTCGGGCAAGTCGGCGTACCACGCGCTGCAGGTCAAGGCGGAACGCCACGCCTCCCATGGCCTCGCCTTCCTGATGAGCTACACCTACGGCCACGCCATCGACACCAATTCCACCTTTTCCTCCACAGACGTGAATGCCAACGCCCCGCAGAACTCGCTCGACTTGGCGGCGGAAAAATCGTCCTCGGATTTCGACGTCCGCCACCGCCTCTCTTTGGCTTACGTTTACGATCTGCCCTTTGGCAATACGATGTGGCGGTCCAGCAACAAATCCGTGAACTATGCCATTTCGGCCTGGCAATTGGCGGGCATCTTCACCGCCCAAACCGGCTCGCCCTTCACCCCGGTGATCAGTGGCAACACCAGTTGCACCGGTGAATTTCAGAACTTCGGCGCGCTCACCGACCGTCCCAACGTGGCGGGTAGTTTCTATCCCACGAATCAAACCCCCAATCATTGGGTTTCCCCCGGAGCCTTTTCCAATCCCTTTGTGGATGCGGGCGGGCAATGCGCTTTCGGTAACGCCGGGCGGAACATCCTGCGCGGGCCCGGGTTGAGCGATTTGGACTTTTCCCTGGTGCGCCACTTCCGCATCACCGAATCCAAGAGCCTGGAATTCCGAGCGGAAATATTTAACATTCTCAATCACGCCAACTTCGCCACCCCGGAGCGCGACGTGGCCTCGGCCAGCTTCGGGCAGATCTTTAACACGGTGCAGCCCCTGGCCGGGATCGCATCCGGCGGGCCGGGTGACCCGCGAGAGGTCCAGTTTGCCTTGCGCTTCATCTTTTAGGAGGTCGGAGAAAAAACCTTGGCCAATGTCATTCTGAGCGAAGCGAAGAATCTCCGCAAAATCAACGAGATCCTTCGCTGTGCTCAGGATGACAAAATGCCTTTTCCGAAAAAGACTTGCGTTTTCGACTTCTTGCCCATTTTCACATAACTCTGCGTAGTAAACCTAATCGTTGGACGTGA
>JBGPCF010000202.1:0-7856 GCA_041481635.1 Terriglobia bacterium
GATCGATCCAGTGTCGCCAGCGGCTGGGCGGAATGCTGAATTACTATTATCGTCAGGCAGCCTGAGGGTTGAGGATCAAACTCCGGCGGGATGGCCACCACCAGGGCGTCGGCCCCCATCGTGGTGCCTCGTTCGGCTGTTGCTGGGCTTCTTGAAGCGAGTAGGTCCATGCAGTCACGCGTTGATTCTAGCGGACCTCAAACAAGAACCACCCATTTACTCAAGAAGAGATCACATTCCTGGCCCAAAGAAGTGTCGTTCATTTGAGTTTTTGGACCTTCGACCAATTTTGTTCACAAATGTGCACCGAATCCTTCTTGAGCACAACTACGCGATCTCTACCTCGTTATATTGTCATGATCTGGTGTTGTACGGGCTTCACGTTACGAACATGATCTGCGGTCAAGCAGACCGTTGCTCACGCGGTCGTTTCCAGCCCGTAAGTTATTGATAATAGGGCCTGGAGGGATTCGAACCCTCGGCCAACGGTCTAGGAAACTGTTTCCAGCGAGGCCATCCACGTCTGGCCAGCGAGTTACAGTTTATCTGAGTCGGGCCGGAGCACGTCAATAGGGGGTTTTTGCTCACCTTTTTGCTCACCTGTCCCTAGCCAGCGGCATCCGTGCATGAGCCGAGCACCCACCCCCTTGGCGCCGGGCGCCAATGACTGGCACGACTTTCGGAGCGGGTGGAATTGTGGTGGAGAACAGGGGATTGAATCCCATCCTCTCAACCAAATTATCGGCACCCTTGGTGGCGAGCATGTCGACTCCAGACGCGGTTGGTGCGACTGTCTCGGTCATCAGACGTTTAAAACGTTGGAAGCTTTCTCAACATCAGGTGATTGGCCGGTGGGCGCAATGGTAGACAGGGGACAGTTCGGCGACAGCCAACCCATCTTCCGCTGGATGATCTCCGCTGAATATTTCGACATGTAATGAACGATGGTTTCTATGCGAATCTTGATGCTGCCTGCCGGTTTCGTGGAATCGAGGTCCCCAAACTTAAAGAAAAGAGTCCCTGTCGCTTCAACGGTTCTTTGCGCCGGCGTAAACGTCGGCTGGTCCATGCCACACTCATAACTCGACAGGCGGATCACGCAAGTTATCCAAGGGCAGCGTGCAGCCACCTTCGCTCCCCACATGATTTCGTTCGTATTACTGCTGTATGAGGCAGTCCAGACATCAGAAATGTCGAAGGGACTCTTGATCCGCCCCGCTTGGAGGTCAGCTTCAAAGAGCCAGTTCATCAAGTCCTCGTCGCCAGGTAGATATTGCAACCACAGAATCGGATAACCCTCGGCTTGTAATTCGGCCTCAATCTCGTGGCCAATGCCAGTGTCCATGTGGTACGGCCGACCGAGCACGAGGATGCAGGGTTTCTGCTCCCGCGCACACCAGGTTAAAATCTCCAGGCTTTGCCGACGTACCTTTGCTGTGAAAGCGTCCAGAGCCTTGTAGCCTGCCTGGACCGCGCGCTCCGTCTCATCCCGGTCAAGGGCGAAGACGTCTTTGAGAGAGCCATGAAGCTGCTCTGTAACCATATCGCGATCCCCAAGGCTTACAAATGGAGACGCGTAAACAATCGAATTTTCGGCAAAGACGTCGCGCTCTTTTAAGAAGCCAGCCTTTATGTTTTCTGGTCCCGCCATCACTCGTGTGCAAGTCACGGTGTCCATGACATGCCCGTATAGAATGGAGGGCAAGGAATGAATCATGGGACTGAGCAGGATGTTGATCTTTTTCTTCTGACCGAAGATCAGTTCCCCATAGTGCCCGCTCATGCATTTGACTGGATAGCAGCAATCGACAGTGCCCCGTCCTTTGCCGAACTCCCGGCCCTGCTCGTCGGAAGTATCGGAGCTGAAGACGATGTTCTCCGGGGAGATTCCCAATGCCTTCAGGAAGCCCACCCAGAATTGATGGGTGGTCCAAATATTCAGGACCTTCGGAATCCCCACGCGGAGATGGGAACGGTCTTTAGGTGGTGACCCGGCGGAATGCTTCTTTGCGAACCATGTCCGCAACGTTGGGATAGGCATTTTTCGTCCTCTCGATCCTCTCTCTAATGACCTTCATCTCGTTTAGGTCTTCCACCAAGCCCTTGGGACACGAGTTGTTTACAATCACCCGCTCCCAGCCTTCACTGAGCGGAACCTTGCTCCACGATCGTCCCTTTCCTCCGGAAAGTTCCACGTCGATGAAACTCCTTTGGCAATTCACGGGGCACCAGTGGCAGACCGTCTCGATCGAAGTGGTTGGCTTATAGGACAGCTTTTCAATGGCGTCGAATCCGCGAAAATTGGTCTGCCTCCCCTGTCCCCACCAATCCAATGCTACGAGGGCCGCGCCAATCGCTCCGGCCTCCCCTGAATAGGGATGTACAACAACTTCGGCCTCGGGGATCTTCGACAGGATGAAATCCACTTGGGTCTTTACCACGGCAAGATTCTTGTGCGTTCCACCTTGCAGGATGTATTTCTTCCCGACTTGTTGCAGGTTGTTCAGCCCACCCGCGTAGATCCAAACGTTGAGAGGAAGGATGGCACAGAGCCCGGCAAGGATTTCCTCGGCCTGCCACCCCTTGCGTTGCTGATTCACAATGTCGCTCTGGAGGAAGACGCCGCACCCCATGGATAATTGCGGAATGGCTTGCGCCTGAAAGGCGCGGCTGGCCATCTGATCCATCGGAATGTCGAATCGCTCTCCCACACCCTGGAGAAACGCTCCGTTTCCGGAAGAACATTGGGAGTTCAGCCGAAAGTCTGTGACGGCGCCATTGTTCAAGATCATGATTTTGACGTCCACCCCACCCACATCGCAGATGCAGTCTGCGTCCGGGAAAAAATGCAATCCCGCGGTGGCGTGCGCGATGGTCTCCACGACAGGACAATCGGCGCCCAAAATCCCTTTCAGAAGGTCCTTGCCGTATCCAGTGATGGCCAGACTCAGGAAATCGCTTTTGCCCGCCGCTTCTCGAATTTGCCGGAAAAGTGCCTTGGCATCCTCGATCGGATTCCCTTTGCTCAGCGCATAGCACGTAAAGAGCAATTCCTTCTCTGGCGAAAGGCAAACGGCTTTGGCAGTCGTCGAGCCAAAATCACAGCCCACCACGATTGGGCCGAGCTTTCCCGACTGCGCCGGCTTGGGCCCTTGGGAGGCGGATGGGGCTCCTTTCCCGTTGCCGTTTCCTTTATGATGGCCATCCCCATTTCCACCGCCGTAGCGTGCCTGGAAAGCCTGCAAGTCCTGCGGGTCTTTGCAGAGGCCGCCGCGTCCCATCTTCTTCTTCTCTTCATGCTGCCCTTCTTCAATCCACCAGCGCAGTTTGTTCGACCCCTGATAGAGGCCCACTGACCCTGATTCCCCCAAGGCCACCTCGACCGAGCCCTGCGCCGCGTAATAGAGGGCATCATCGGGAACGCGAATCATTGACTTAGGATCCTGGTCCTCCGGCAAAGCCAACTTACGGTCTTCCCATACTTTGGCCAAGTGGTGCCGCCAAGCCTCCTGCAAGCCCGCAAAGAAAAGGTTGGGCCCGCCCAGCAGGAGAATTTCCGGGATGGGGGTATTTCCTCGGGTGAGTGTTGCCAGGTTCTGGTACACGACAGCTTCAAAGAGCGAGGCAATTATTTCTTCGACCGGCACTCCCGCCTTTAGCAAGGTGTTCGCGTCCGCTTCTGCGAAGATTCCACATTTGCTGCTGACCTTGTGCAGAGTGTAGCCGTCGTAGCGCATTTTGGAGAGTTTCTCGGGGGGGATCTCCAGTTTGCGCGCCGTCTTTTCAATAAACGTTCCCGTTCCGCCCGAACAGGCGCTCTGCATGAGGACCTGCTTGCTCTTGCCGCTGCCTGTGCCGGTGAAGAAAATAGTCTTCATGTCCTCTCCGCCGATTTCGCTCACAAAGTGAACGGCGGGGTGAAGCTTTTCCACGGAAGCAGCGACCGCCACAACTTCCTGGACAAGCTTTCCGCCCACCAGAGGCGCGATAATGCCCGCGCCAGAGCCGGTGAAAAAGACGCGGTCGCGCTCGGGACTGAAGCCAAACTCTTTCTCCAGGTGAGTGAGAAACTCCAAGACTTTTTCCGCCTGCCTGGTGTTGTGACGCTCATAAGATTGGGTGAGCACCTCACCGTCAGCAGAAGCCAGTACGTATTTGCAGGTCGTACTCCCCACATCCATTCCGCAGATCTTGGTCCCGCTGTTACTGGCTGCCACTTTGGACGTGGGTGGCGGCTTCACTGTCATCGTGTCCACTGCAAGCGGTTTAATGTGCACCAAGCCATCTTTCGCCATGTAAGATTCCCCCTATTTCAGAGTCGCCTATCTCATCTCGCCGAGATCACGCCCTGGCTAAGCCGCGTTGGTTCGCCAGGTGCAGAACGTAGTTTGAGGCAACTCCCGCATATCCTTGGTGTGGCACTCGATACGTGGCGCGACGGACCTCCGGATGACAGTCCTCATATTTCCGGATTGAATCGACCGTCAGCCCGGTTTTCTTCAGAACTTCCTCGAATTCCGCGTGCGCTCTGCGCTTCGCCTCGGCGAGGATCATTTGGCATCGAGAAAGGGCATGCACCTCTGAATCGCCCTTCACCTCGATGGGCGCGTAAAGTAAGTCTGGGTATTTCCCAGTCACATTGGCCATGGATCCGATGGACATGGTGTTCGGCATGCAAGAGTATGGGGAGAGCTCGCAAACCATGTGTGCAAGCTTATGATGATAAGCGTAGAGCGCTTTCCCAATTAGCATGTGCCCTTCCCCACCCCTCAATTCGAAGTGAAAGAACGGCTCGGCCAACTGTCTGAGTTCGTTCTGATTGGGAAGTTCGTAGGGAAGATTACCAAGGGCCTTCCGCAGCCGGTTGTAATTGCGGCGGTAAATGTGCTCGACCGCGTGCAGCAGCAGTTGCACCGACGGCTTGCTTTCCGTGGTGGAATGGCGGTGTTCCAGCTTTCGGACGGCAGGATTGAACAGGTAGTTGAACCACACCGCGACGGTCGGAGGTATGACTTCGGCTTCCTCCTGTTCCAGCCAGCGCTTAATGTTGTAATTGCCCTCGCCTTCGTGTATATGGAGCCAGAATTCTCCGGTGATCTTCACTTTGGCCTTCACCCGGAGACGGTCCACTTCAATGGCGTCCCACTTCTTGCGAACCTCGCGGAGGGCACGGGTGAAATAGCTGCTCCCCAGATGCCAGACGATTGTCCCGTATTTTTCGCCGCGATCGGGCCGGCGCTGGAAAACTTCGTACAGGTATTCAACACTCTCTTTGAGGACCCGGTCGGTTTGTCCAGGGTTGACCTCGTATGGCCGGGTCATGTACTCCAAATCCGTTAGCAGATCCCCGCACAAAATCCCCCAGACCAGGCCAAGACAGAGCGGCATGTTGATATTCAATCCGCCTCCGTTCATTGCCCCCTGGTCCACTTGATCCTGTGCCATCAGAAAGAGCCGGAAATCGCGCAGGCCCAAGCCGTCGAGTGCCATGGCGTAGGACTCTTGATACTGGCCGAAACGGCAGGGTCCACATGCTCCGGCTGTAAGAAAGATGTATTTCCTCGCCACCTCCTCTTTACCGACCGCAGCGACCTCCTTTTTGAGGAAGTTGACCAAGGCTCCAGTGGTGAAGATGGTGGGGCAGCACGCGCCGACGTCAATCAGTTCCTTGCCGGCATCCAAATCGTCCCGCGCAATGTTGGGAAGCGGCTCGGCGTTGTACTTTAAATTATGGAACACACCTTGAATCACCCGCTCATGTTTCCAGGTGAGCCCGCCAAACAGTAGGGTTACTTTGTCCCGCTCTTCTCTGGTAAATGGTCGTGGCTTGTAAGCCGTATAGTGGTTGATGGTGGTCAGCTGACTCATTTTGTTTCCCTCCTTCGAAATACTTCGGGCCTGTTTCGCGGTATCCCCAGAGGCTATCTACTGGCAACGCCCCCGCCTACCAGCACTGTGACAGTTTCGGGACTGTCACTACCAAGGAAAACGATGAAATTCGCTGTAGCACAATTCAACAAATTAGAGCGCAGACACCGCAAGGTCGCGTTGACGTGCCATGAAGCCTCACTGGGGGAATTGAATTTTGGGTTGTCCTAGGATGGTGGTGGTATGAGTACGGGTGCCAAAACAATCCTTTCCGAACTCTGACGTACTTCCTCGGCGGACGTGCTGAGGTAACAGGGAATGTTCAAGGCACTCAAATGGCGCGCGAGTCTGCACCCCCTTAGGAATGCAGAGATACGGGATGTGCCATTCGCCTTCCATCGACGAGCACCCCGGAACATTGAAATGAATTATGCGTCGCCCTATTTTGATATTACCTAGTCAGGTGTACCCCCCGAATATCCCAAAGTCAAGTGATTAATAAAAATGTCGCGACTGGCGACCTGTCCTTCGCCAAAACGCGATAATGATGCATTCGCTGTGAAAACAGCCGCCCAAAGACCGCAGTCTCGGCCCGTCGCTCTGTGTCCCGGTTTCTGACCCGAGAGGTCATCGGGCTGGTCGAGCCTTTACGCCCACAAACGCCCGCCTTGCGCGAGGTAGGTCGCAGTTTTCGAGGTAAGGGAACGGCAGGTCCAACCTGCAATCGATTACGCAGCGCGCCGTTCGTATCGATGGTGGAGGCCACCGACCTGCGGGATCTCCACGATCTGGCCCGCCTCCGGCCCCTGGACCACACGAGTGGTCGGAGCGTCCTTGGCTAAAGATAGGTGAGTCCTCGAACCCAGATAGTAATCGATATAACTTTTCAGGATTCGCCGCAGATGGTTCTCTCCCAGCACGATTACGTGATCCAAGCACTCGCGTCGGAGGGAGCCCACCAGCCTTTCCGAAAACGGATTTTGCCAAGGGCTCTGCGGTGAGGTCAGGACTTCGGTGATGTCCATGTCTCTGAGGCGATTGCGGAAACATTCGCCATAAATTTGGTCCCGGTCGCGGATCAAATATCGTGGCGCCGTGTCTTCGGGGAACGCTTCCAGAATTTGCTGAGCTGTCCAACCCGCCGTCGGATGCTCAGTCAGGTTGAAATGCATGATGCGCCGACAATGATGCGCCAGAACGACAAAAACAAATAGCACTCGAAAACTGACCGTGGGCACCGTGAAGAAGTCAACCGAGACCAAACCCTGGACATGGTTATTCAAGAAGGCCTTCCAAGTCTGGGAAGGTGGCTTCCGGTACTTGGGCATCAGTCGGGAAACCGTCCCCTCTGAAATCTCCATTCCCAGCTTGAGCAGTTCCCAGTGCATGCGAGGCGCGCCCCAATACGGGTTCGCGCTCGCCATCTGCTTGATCAGGGCTCGGACTTCTGAACTGAGTTGTGGTCGGCCTGGACTTCCTCGCTGCGAAATCCTGGTCCAATAGATTCGGAAGCTGTCGTTCGCCAAAACTCCGTAACAGCGGGAATGTCATCCATGTCACACGTTACATCCCCCCTGTAAGCCATTAATTTGAAATGCGTTTTTGGTATTAGCGAGGGACAGGGAACCGCGGGCAAAGGAAACTAAAGAAAGCTTGACATCTGATATTGTGTTATAGTTAGCTATATCACAAGAGGAGGTGGAGTGATTGATCAGATCGCTCGCACCTTTCTCGGGTGGGGATCTGGAACACGTGATGGATAGTCTGTGGAACGACACTCAGCCTATTTACCGCCAACTTCGCGACCGCGTCGTCGCCATGATACTCGACGGCGTGCTCAAAGAAGGCGATCCGCTGCCGTCCGTGCGCAATGTCGCGGCCGAATATCGGGTCAATCCGCTCACGGTTCTGAAGGGCTATCAACAACTCGTCGACGAGCAGCTTGTCGAGAGTAGGCGAGGTCGCGGCATGTTCATCAATGCGGGCGC
>JBGPCF010000203.1:0-7769 GCA_041481635.1 Terriglobia bacterium
CAAACTCATCATTCAGTTCCGAGCATTTCTTTTCCTTGATGCCCAGGATTTCGACTGAATACGAATACGTTTTGCCCTGCAGCTTGGCGTCCGGATAGTCCGCCGGGTAGGTCACGTCAAAATCCTTGTGTTCGCCGGCGTTCGCGCCCCGCAAATTTGTGTTGAAGGCGTCCATGGTTTCTTCGCCGCCTACGTGGCAAAGCACGCTGTCGGCTTCAATCATTTCGCCGCCCCCGGCCGGGATGCCTTTCAGTTTGAGCTGCGCGTAATCGCCTTCGGCGATGGCACGGCCTTCGATGGGAACGAAGTTTGCGGCGCGGTCGCGCAACTCTTCGAGGGCCTTGTCCACGTCGGCGTCTTCGAGCTTGGCGTCCTCGATTTCAACTTCCAGGTCCTTATATTGTCCCAGCTCGAATTCCGGCAACACCTCGAATGTGGCGCGAAACTTCACCGGCCCGGCCTCGGCAAAATCCACCTTGTCGATTTGCGGCTGGGTGATCGGCACCATCTTGTTTTCGCTCACCGCGCGCTCGATTTGATCCGGCACCAGCGATTGCAGCACCTCGCTCTTGATATCGTCGGCGAATCTCCGGCGGATCAGCGTCACAGGCGCCTTCCCGGGACGGAATCCCGGCACGCGCGCCACTCGCGCAAATTCCCGCGCCACGCGCTCAACCGCCTTCTGCACATCCTCGGCGGGGATTTCCAGTTCCAGCTCGCGCCGGCAAGTCGCTTCACTCATCGTCAGGTCTTCGTTTTCGCAGGTTGCGTAATTGCGTGTCGGATTGGTCCTAGAACCGCCCGATGTTCATACTTCTACTCTTTGCCGCTTCTCGGTCCGGAAAAAGGAAACGGGAAAGAACTGCGAGCGGGATACAACGAAATTGAAGTATAGGTGAATCCAGTACCGGCGTCAACTCACACGAGCAGTGTTCGCGCTTCAGCCCCGCCAGGACGAAACCAACACCCTGCCGTCCAACACACTGGGAGGACTGCCCGGTACCGATAGGCGGTGCGTCCGGCGGGGAACAATTGGGCGTTTGCGAAAGCTTTTCTAGACTGGATAATATGCGACTGCACAATGATGCGAAGAATCAGGCTTCGTTGAGCCGCATTGGCCGCTCGCTTTCCACGACGCACCTCGCGATTATCATTTTCAGTCTGAGCTTTCTGATCTATGCCTTTTCGCCTCAGGGCAGGCCCGCGTTCTATGATCTGATGCCTGGAGGAGAAACCACCCGGGTGGCCTTGAGCGTCGCGCAACGGGGAACCTTTGCCGACCCTTACCATGCGCTGCCAACCAGGCCAACCGCTCATGTGGCACCGGCCTATATGTTTCTTTTCGCGCCAGTCGCGAAATTGTTCGGGATAGGCGCAGCCGGTGCAACAACACTGTGGCTTTTGAACGTAGGTTTCCTCGCGCTCCAGTTGGCGTTGCTGCCGGTCCTGTCGGAGCGGCTTGGACTTGGCGTTTTGCCAGGTGTCCTCGCGGCCGTATTTGGAGCTGTTGTTCAGCCCTATCGCGTTCTTCCCGAATGGGAATCGCTTTTCACGGGTGTTTTGATGGTTGCCCTGTGCGTGCTCACCCTGCCGTATTTCAAGTCGCCGCATGACTGGCAGCACTCTGCGCTCCTCGGGTTTCTTCGGGGCATCGCGATTTTGGCAAATCCGGAGTGTGCCCTGCTGTTGTTCGCGTGGCCGGACGTGGCCGCGCTCGAAAATTCACCGGAGCAATTGGTGCGGAGGAAAGGACTCGAACCCCTACGGTCTTTCGGCCGCCAGCCTCCAAGGCTGGCGCGTCTGCCAATCCCGCCACCTCCGGACAGTTTCCCAACACCCTTCATCTCTGTACTCATACGCGAGGGCGAATCACCGGCCGATTGTGCGTCCCGCAAAGCTTTCCTAGACTGTAACGGAGGTCCAGCGAACGTCCGTGACCAGCCGCGCCGTCGAATACGAACCGCGCTACCGCGACCCAATCCTGTGGATATCACTCTTGCTGGCGGGACAGGTACTGGCCGATTGGACGCCTCGCATTTGGATCGTGCAGCGCATTGCCGAGATCTCGCGCAATTTCTTGCCTCGGACGAGGCTACCTTGATGAGCCACGCGAATTCGGAAGTCCGGTCTCGTGACTTCCTCCTTCAGAAATTTCCGAGTTGGACTCTTTTGCATTGGTGCGTCGCGGTGGGAGCCGCGAGTTTCTTGATTCTTGCATTGCTTCCCAAGGCGCGCCTGATCGATTTAGGCGTGCCATTCGGCGGGGAGAATGTCCGCGTTGCTCGCTCACTGGCGGCGCACGGCACTTTTGCCGATCCGTTCGCCACATTGAAAACCGGGATCACGGCACACGTGGCACCAGTCTATCCTTTTCTTTACTCATGGGCCCTTCGTGCTTTTGGCACGGGGTACGCCGCGCTCTTGATTCTGTGGGCGATCAATCTGGGCTTCCTGGCCGTGCAAATGGCGCTCCTCCCACTGTTGTCTCATCGCCTGCATTTGGGTGTGCTGCCGGGCATTGTGGCGGCAGCGCTCGGGTCCTTTTCCTTGTTCGCGCCGGTCGACACGCAGTGGGAATCCTTTTTTGCAGGAACGCTTTTGTTGCTGGTTTGCCTTATGGTGGAGCGCTATTTCCACGACCGGCGCGCTTTCACTGCCGCCGTGGGACTGGGCATTGTTTGGGGGATTCTCGTTCTCACCAACCCCATCACAGTCTTATTGCTTCTGGCATGGCCGTTGTGCTGGGTGCTGGCCAAGCCACCCGGAGACCGTGCCCTGGCCGTGAAACGATTCGCGGTGATCGTTGGCGCCGCCCTGCTGACTGTGGCGCCGTGGATCGCGCGCAACTACGTACAGTTCGGCGCATTCATTTTTGTGCGCGACAACCTGGGTCTCGAACTCTACACCGCAAATAATCCTTGCGCAGAGGCGACTCTCCTCGAAAACATTCAGTCTGGCTGTCACGCCCGGACCCACCCAAATCCCAGCCGGGCCGTCGCCATGGAGCTTGTTTCCGCCGGGGAGTATCCCTTCAATCGCTCCAGGCTGCATGAGGCCCTTGTCTGGATCGGCTTCAACCGCCAGAGATTCCTTGTTTTGACGGCCAGGCGATTCCGGCAGTTCTGGCTGCCGGATCTGGACCATGCCTGGGAGACGATCGAAGTCTGGATGATTACGCTGATTTCCCTGTTTGGTATTTTGGTGATGGCCCGGAAAAATCCGGTCTCGGCTTGGCTCATGTTTACAGCGTGGGTTTTCTTCCCGACGATCTATTACGTGGTGCAATCCGACCCGCGTTATCGTTATCCGATTTATTGGACTTCACTGTTGCCAGCGGGATGCGCCCTGGCCGAGGCCGCGCTCCGATTACCATTCCTCCAGGCCGCGCCGGACCACCCAGCAGAGCAACCCCTCGAGCGATCCGGGATTCGGGAAGGACACACATAGGAGCGGCCACGGACATACGTTCCCTCGTCGAGGATTCCTCGCGATGGTTTGCGCGTCAATGGGCAGCGCCCATCGAAGAAAACTTCTGGTGCGGAAGAAGGGACTCGAACCCCTACGGCCTTTCGGCCACCAGCTCCTAAGGCTGGCGCGTCTGCCAATTCCGCCACTTCCGCGTTGCCGGACAGTATAACATTGGGATGGCCATGCCATTGTCGCGAGGTCTTTGCTGCACCCTTGTTTGGGTTTTCTTGTCGCTGGGCGGTTTCGTTGCAAGCTGTTCTGCACAGTCGGGAGTCCCTTCGACTCCGGACGCCAATCCCGGACGCCCAACGGTTTCGACCCCAGCAACGCTCACACCTGTCGGCTATCTCCAGTTTGAAAACGGAATCCTGTACGCGCAGGACTCGACGGAGTTTTCCTCACGCCTGGGCGTGAACCAGGTCACCAAGCTCACGGTGCATCCGCGACTCCAACTGATCGTGCAGTCCGAGCCTCTTGTCGGCAGTGCGGCAGCAGGGCAGCACGCGTGGCAGGCGGGTGGCGTCTCTGCAGGCGTGCAGGGCGTCTTATTGCCGGGGCACGAGACTCGACCTACGATCTCGGTGAGTTACCTTCGGTCCATCTACTCGGGGTCCGCGCCGGACATCGATATCGGCTCGGCGAATCAATCCGCGTTGATTCTTGTGAGTGGAGACCTGTTCGGCTTCCATTTCGACGCGAACGGAATCTTCAACGAGCAAGTCCAGGGAATTGTCCGGCGAGCGCAGTACGGGCAAACGCTTTCGGTCTCTCATCCGCTGAAGAAATTCACCCTGGCAGGAGAAATCTGGCACTTCAGGCAACCGCTTCTGCACAGCAATACAATCGGGAACCTGTGGGCGGTGTCCTATACGGCTCGTCCCAATCTCGTCCTGGACACAGGCTTCAACTACGGCTTCAACGGCACTTCGACCCGTTGGGAAGCCTTTTTCGGCGTCACCTACTTGCTTCCGCATCGCCTCTGGAAACCTCAGCCGCCGCACTCTTAGGAGCCAACGCCATGGAAACTCCGCTCCACTTGTATACTGGGGGAAGCAATGATAGCCTTCTGCATCGTGGTGGCCTTTCCCATCCTCAACCCCCCGCAGACGGAGAGAGACGATGGCCTACTGCAGCAAGTGTGGTGGTGAAGTACAAGCTGGCGTCGCGTTCTGCCCAAAGTGCGGGCAAGCGCAGACGGGAGGACAAGTGGCACAGACTTCGCAGAACGCACAGCCGGGAATCACCGAAAATGTCGCCGGATTGCTGTGCTATGTCCTGGGCTGGGTCACGGGGATCATTTTTTTTCTGATCGACAAGCGGCCATTCGTCCGGTTTCATGCTGCGCAGTCCATCGTGGTTTTCGGCGGGCTGCACGTCATCAACATTGTTATTGGCATCGTGTTTGGCACTGGTTTCATGATGATGGGCGGATGGGGCGCTTTCGGGATGGGGGCGGCGCTATATGGCTTGATCAGCCTGGTCGCATTCATCCTTTGGATCCTGCTTATGGTGAAAGCCTACCAGGGTGAAAAGTTTCAAGTGCCGGTGGCGGCAGCAATCGCGCAGAGCTTCGCCAGCAAGTAGATTCCTTCATCAAATTGGCAGCCCTCGGTCGCGGTATAAGCCCGGAGAGTTGGCTGCCGCTCTCTTGTATGTCGATAGGCAAGTCATGGCTGAAGGGTGAAGGTATTCCATCGCCGGCCGGTCGCGCCTTTTCGTCTTGACATTCTGCCAGCTCCCGTCCATCTTTTATGACTTTGCGTATGATGCCCCGTATCTGAGTGGAGGCGGGTGAGGGTAGTGGCAGATCTGGTCAAGGTTCGTCTGTGTTTCCACGATCGATGCTTCGACGGTGCGGCATCGTCGGCGGTCTTCTATCGCTTCTTCCGCGAGCGTATCCGGCCCGGAGCGGAATTTCATTTCACCGGGATGACGCACCGCGCACGGCAGCCTTTCGAAGACGGGCTGTTTGACGGCGACGAGAACGCCATTGTCGATTTCAAGTATTCGAGTTCTCCCCGCGTGACGTGGTGGTTTGACCACCACCAGAGTGCTTTCCTGACGCCCGCCGACGCCGAACACTTCCGGCACGATCGCGGCGGCCACAAATTCTACAATCCAGAATATAAATCCTGCACGAAGCTTCTGGCGGACGTGACCAGCACGCAGTTCGGCTTCGACGTGAAGCCTCTGTCCGAGCTGGTGCACTGGGGGGACATCATCGACGGAGCGCAATACCCGACGCCGGAATCCGCGGTGGCCCTCTCCGAGCCTGCAACGCAATTGGCTCTCGTGATCGAAGCGGCGCCGGAAGATGGGCTGGTGCCAAAAATTATTCCGGACTTATCCGAGCGTCCGCTCGCGGAAATGATAAAGCTGCCGGTCGTCGCGCGGCACCTTGGGCCGTTGCTCGAACGGCATCACCGGTCCATCGATCTGATGCGCCAGCGGACAGAAGTTCGCGATGGCGTCATATTCTTCGACGTCAGCGATCTGGATCTTGAGGGATACAACAAGTTCATTCCCTATATGCTGCACCCGGACGCGCGCTACTCGGTCAGCGTCATCGCGTCACCGACGCGCTCGAAAGTTTCCGTTGGCTCGAATCCGTGGAATCCGGATGCCTCGGAACAAAATCTGGCGAGCCTCGCGGAACAATACGGCGGCGGCGGACATCCGCGTGTCTCCGCGATCTCTTTCGAACCGGACGACATTGAGCGGGCGCGTCTCGTGGCGAAGGAAATCGCGGAAAAGTTGCGCCACTAACGATAAGAGCATTCGAACGTGCGGTGCTCGTGGCGCGGAATTTGATTGTCCGCTCCGCGTTTGGTCCCTCCCCCCTCGAAATTTCGAGCGGAAAATACGCGGGCGCGACGATGGAACACGCGCCCTGTGCAAACGGTATTTTTTGACTCCTGGCTCGACGGTCCGAATAATAATGGAGTCATGGTATTATTAAAAATTCGTGGGCCGCTAGCTCAATGGTAGAGCAGCTGACTCTTAATCAGCGGGTTGCAGGTTCGAGTCCTGCGCGGCTCACCACTCTATTACAAGCACTTAGCTCGTTCCGCATTTTCCTGCCAGTCTGTCCATTGTGGGGATTTTTGTGTGGACTCCAGGCGCACTTCGAGCGGGTTATTTCCTAAAATAGGCGCATTTGGATTTTTCCTTTTTAAGTCTCGGTGCATCTCGAATGGACTGCTGGTCCGCTTCTGGCGCACCTCAGAGACTTCGATCGGACTCATACAATTAAGCCCACTACAAACACGAAAGTTATTCACTCCACATTCTGACCAAACCAACACAAGTAGCAGAAACCCCGAACTAAGGTATACCTCGGGTACGCGGAGGCCCGAAGTGGGCCTAAGCACGGAGGCTTGCCACGCGGCTCCTTGAAGCGCGCAGTCGCAAACTGCTGTGCACTCACGGTGTGTACGTGACCGAGGCGTGCGAAAAGTATGGCGTTCTGCTCGGCCCAGTTCGCTGGACGATACGCGCTGAACCAGGGATGTGGTGCTCGCGTGCCTGTCGTGATGGTGTCGACCACAAACTGGGCGTCTGCCGTGGCTGCGGCACATCCCTGGTTGGCATGAGACGGAGAGCAAAGTACAGCGGGCGGACCTGCAGAATGCGGACGGTTCGAAAGCAAGTCCGCAACAGCGCAAATATCGTTAACACGCCCGCACAGGACAAGGGAGTTACAGACGCGATTTTAGTGTTTGGCTATGGGGATAGCGTGGCGAGCCAAGATGTGAACAAACAAGCACCGATTGAGGTGAGCTATGAATTTGAAAACACAAACAGATAGAACTCCAATATTGGAGTTGTCAAGACTTTCCACACCAATTCGTTGTCCGAAGACGACCGTGGCCGACTGCCACTCAAACAGGATGAACCAAGCGGAATCTATCCGTGTCGAAAAGTCATCGTGAGCGGTGTTCGCGAGGAGGTGTGACATCTGGAATGAGGTTGCTCCTGCGGTCGGATTCGATATAATAGCCCAATGAGAGTACGCTCAATCGCCGCGGCAATAGTGGCAGCTACGGTCGGATTTATCTTCCTGTCTACACAGGAAGTTACGGCGCAGGATACCGCAGTTCGCGTCCTGGTTTCGAACGGCATGAAGGCCGCGATGGAGGAACTCCAGCCACAGTGCGAGCGCGCGATCGGGCATCCGCTGGCGCTCCAGTTCAATTCCACCGCATCGGTGAAAAAGAAGATCGAGGCGGGCGAGGAGTTTGATGTCGCGATTGTCACGTCCGAAGCAATTGCTGAGCTGATCAAACAGGGTAAGCTCGCAG
>JBGPCF010000204.1:0-7691 GCA_041481635.1 Terriglobia bacterium
ACAGATTGGAAGGGCTGTAGGCAATCCGCATTGTCTTTGATTCGGACGCTCTTCGTTCCTCCTGAGGAGCCCAGAGTGAAGGGCAATCTTGTGAGAACGCTGCAGAAGTCCAGTGCGAGCACTGGACTTCTGCAGAGCCTATTACAGCTGGCGGATCAGCCGGGTCTGTTTGCCCCGGAGCGATCTGAACGATTCGAGTGAAGTTCTGCAAAAGTACGCTGACTCCTGCGGCGGAATCCGTCCTAAGAGCGTTAGAGTGTAACTTCGAATGGCTTTAGTGTTGCCACCAAACGGGCTTCAACCCCAGCCATGCTAGTTAAGAGACGAGTAGAGAGCGCTTTGCACTTGTGAAACTGGCTTGAGCATTGCCTACTGACGGGGTCGAGCGTACATTGTCGGTCGTCACGGAAATCAATAGGGGAATCCCGGACAAGATTTGACACAAGCTAGACCGAAATCCTCGCGGTCCTGCGACACACATTCATGAAACTTTCAGACTGTCCGAGTAGTATTAACGAGGTGGTTAGCAGCGTATGCATATGTGCAGCTAACCGTATATGCCGGCGGGCATGACGACGGAAACTGAAATCTTGGGGCAGTCGTCCAAACCAGAAGAAAGGTGACGCCAATGAGGAAGGGTTTCATGTTTCTGCCTCTGATGGTGGTCTGGGCGGGATCAGCTTTGGCGCAAGGTTCGGGGGCAACTTCGTCCTCTCAGTCCATTCGGCCCATAGGAGTGATCATAAAACTTCAAGCAGGCAGTTTCACATTGCACACCGACGCAGGTCCCGACTTGCTCATCGTGCTTGCGGAGGGGGTATCGTTTGTGCGCGTTCCACCCGGAGCGACAAATTTGAATACTGCCACCAAGATCACCGTGAGCGACATCAGCTCGGGTGATCGGGTGCTCGTGCGAGGCCGCGTTTCGGAGGACCAGAAATCCGTCGTTGCTGCGGCCGTGATCGTGATGACGAAGTCGGATTTGGCCAGCGCCCGCGAGGCCGAGCGTTTGGATTGGCAGCGACGTGGTATCGGTGGATCTGTGCTGGCAGTCAATCCGGAGACCAGAGAGATGACAGTTATGGCTCCCACGTCACCGCCCACACTCGGAAATCCCACGCATCCGGTGACCGTTGCACTGGGCGCCAATGCTGTTTTGCTACGTTACGCTCCGGATTCGGTGAAATTCAGCGACGCCAAGCCAGGCGCCTTCGAGCAAATCAAGGTGGGGGACGAGATGCGTGCGCTGGGCACAAAGAGCGAAGACGGCGGTCGCTTTACGGTGGAAAAACTGGTGTCCGGCACCTTCCGAAATTTTGGGGTTACCGTGGTTTCGGTTGACGCACAGAGCCGCGAGATAGCCGTGAAGGATTTAGCGTCAGGACAGCCTGTCCTCGTGCGAACTAATGCGGACTCAAAGCTACATCGACTTCCACCCGCGCTGGCCCACACGCTGGCGACGCTCAACCCCGGAGGAACGCCGGGAGGCAAGGCCGGGAGTGAACCAGGCGATGAACCGCTCGACGTGCAACAAATGTTGGAGCGCGCGCCTGCACTGGATCTCGGCGAGTTGAAACCCGGTGACCCTTTGATCGTGGTAAGCACGGAAGGGGCGAAACCATCGGAAGTGATGGCTATCGACATCTTCGCCGGTGTGGAGCCAATTTTGGCCGCGCGTCCTAAAGGCAGCAATCTGGCGGTGCTAGGGTCGTGGAGCCTCGGCATGAATGGGGGAGAGGGTGGACCTTAGCACAGACATTCCTCGCGCGAATTACGGCCGAATGCAAGCAAAGTTCAGCGCTGCGCGATCGGACAGAACGGCGGCAACCTTCCTGAAGGGGAGCAGAGATGATCAGCCTGCATGAAATCCTGAGACGCGTTGTTCATGCCGTGCTGGTTTTATGTTTTCTTTCTTCCGCGCTGCTGGCCCAGTCGGGTGAAGTTAGCCTGCGCGGCCAGGTGACGGACCAATCCGGCGCGGTCGTCTCCGGCATCCCCGTCACGCTCATCGGGTCCGGCGGAGCTGTGCGGGAGGCCAAGACCGAGGAGTCCGAGGGGCGTTACGTCTTCCGTGATTTGCCCGCAGGCACGTATGCGCTGCGCATACGTGTGAAAGGCTTTGCTGACGTCGAAAAGCCTGGCGTGGTGATCGTCCGGGGCCAGCCTCAAGTTGTAGACGTCCAGCTGGCTGTAGTGATGGAGCAACAGGAAGTCACGGTAAAGGAGGAAGAGGCCCCCACCGTCAGCGTCAGTTCCGCGAACAATGCCAGTGCGGTGACGCTTCAGGGCGCTGACTTGGAGGCGCTGTCCGATGATCCTACCGACCTTCAGGCGGACTTGCAGGCGCTTGCCGGCCCCTCGGCGGGCCCCAGCGGCGGGTCGTTCTTTGTCAATGGATTCAGCGGGGGAAATCTTCCTGCGAAAGAGTCGATCCGTGAGATTCGTATCAACCAGAATCCGTTTTCGCCCGAGTATGACACGCTCGGCTATGGCCGCATCGAGATTTTCACTAAGCCCGGCACGGAAAAATACCACGGCACGATAAACTACGGCTTTGGGAAGGACTTCTGGAATTCGCGGAACCCGTATTCCGCCCAGAAGGCGCCGTTCATGCTCAACGAATTTGAGGGCAACGCCGGCGGTCCGCTGGGCAAGCGCGCGTCATTCGCTCTCGATTGGCAGCGGAATATGGTCGACAATGGTTCCATTACGAATGTCGTCACGCTGGACCCGCAGACCCTCGTTGTCGAGCCTTTCAACTCCGTACTTACAACACCGCAGCGCTTCACTCGAATCAACCCACGAGTGGATTATCAGCTCAATCAAAATAATACTCTGGTGGTTGCGTACGACGTGACGCACTCGGATATCCGGGATGGCGGCATTGGCGGCTTCGACCTGATTTCTCGCGGGTATCACGTTGTGTACACCGATCAAACCGTTCAACTGACGGAAACCGCCGTGTTGGGCAGGAATATCAACGAAACACGCTTCCAGTATTACCGCTCTGCTATGCAGACGATGCCCAATAGCCTCAGCCCCGAGATCCACGTGCTGGGGTCGTTCAACGGCGGCGGTGCGCAGAACGGCCAATCCTTCGATACGCAGAATAACTTCGAGCTGCAGAACTACACATCGATGGTCCGAACCAAACACACCTGGCGGTTCGGCATTCGTCTGCGCGGCCAGATGGATGACAGCATCACACGGCAGAATTTCAACGGTACGTTCACTTTTGGCGGCGGCCTAGCCCCGGAGCTGGACTCCAACAACCAACCAGTGCTCGACGGGTCTGGAAATCCGGTGCTCACGTCCATCAACTCCATCGAACGATATCGCCGTACCCTTTTGTTTCAGCAGATGGGCGATTCAGCGGCACAGATTCGAGCGTTGGGCGGCGGGGCTACGCAGTTCAGCAGCAATACGGGCATCCCAAATCTCTCGGCTCGCCAGGTAGACTTCGGTGTGTTTGCCGGCGACGAGTGGCAGCTGCGTCCGAACGTAACTGTGGATCTCGGATTTAGGTATGAAACCCAGAGCTATATCCACGATTGGCGGGATTTCGCACCCCGCGTAGCGATTTCCTGGGCTCCCGGAGGAGGCGCCAGCAACTCGCGGGCGAAGACAGTGTTGCGTGCCGGCTTTGGCATTTTTTACGCTCGCTTCCCCCTGTCGGACATCGTCACGGCGGAGCGCTACAACGGAATTATTCAGCAGCAGTTCGTGGTCGCCAATCCGGATTTCTTCCCGACTATTCCCTCCGCGGCCTCGCTTGCAGCACTGGGGTATCAGTCCACCCAGGAAGTGAGTTCCCGCCTGCGCGCCCCCTATTTCATGCAATCGGCTTTGACCCTGGAGCGTCAGTTGGGGGCGAGCACCGCTTTCGCCATCACCTATACGAATTCCCACGGCGTGCACCTGTTCCGTTCGGAGGACATCAACGCGCCGCTGCCGGGGACTTACAACCCGAACGTGCCGGGCAGCGGCACGTTTCCTCTCGGGCATCCAGGGCCCGTGTTCCTGATGGAGTCTTCGGGGATTTATAACCAGAACCAGGTTGTTGCCAACATCAATACGCGGCTGAATCAAGGAGTTTCCCTGTTCGGTTTCTACGTGCTCAATCGCGCGATGAGCAGCACGGATGGCATCGACACCGTCCCGGCAAACCCGTATAGTCTCGCCGGCGAGTACGGGCCGGCGGCAACGGACATGCGACATCGAGTTACGTTTGGCGGCTCCGTGAATACGAAATGGGATGTGCGCATCAGCCCATTTGTAATTGTCCAGTCCGGCGCGCCCTTCGACATCACCTCTGGAAGCGACCTCTACGGGACCACGCTGTTCAATGCACGTCCCGGCATTGCGAATGATCCCAGCAAACCCGGCGTGATCCAGACGCGGTACGGCCTCCTGGACCCGAATCCCTCGCCAGGTGAACCTATTCTGGGACGCAATTTTGGACGTGGGCCGGGACAGCTGCGGGTGAACCTCCGAGTCGCCAAGGCAATCGGATTTGGGTCAGTGGCTGGCCACGCTGCCGAGCAACGCCCAAGCGCCAGTGGAGGAGGTGCCACCGCTGCGCAGGCCTCCGGCAGGGGATTAGGTGGGATTATTGGCGCGCCGAACACCATCCACCGATATAACATGATTGTCACGATGTCCGTCCAAAACCTGCTGAATCACACCAATCCGGGACCGATCACCGGCGATATCACCTCGCCTCTGTTTGGCTCCGCGAACAAGATCGCCGGTGGGCCCAATGGCGAGGGGTTCTTTGAAACTGCGGACAATCGCCGGCTGGAGGCGCAGATCCGATTCACGTTTTAGCGATACCCCACAGGTTGTTGCCGTTTTACCCGCCGACGTGTGGCACCCGGTGGCGTGGAACTCCGCTTGCCCGCCGGGACGCCACCACCGCGCGTAGACTGGAGCAAGCCTATAATCATATTCCCAAACGTGAACGAGTGTCGCTCTTCTCGAATGCCGCCGATGTTTGGCTGGCAGGACGGGCCTAGCTCCGAAGAGCACGGAGCGTTACGAGCAGTGTATCCCGCATCTCAAAGAGGAATTTGGAAAGCGTCTTGTGTGCGACATAGACACGAATGACGTCGCCGAATATCAACGGAAGCGCCTTGCCGCTGGCGTCTCGAATCGTACCGTGAATTGCGAGGCAGGCGCGTTGCGGGGAATTCTTCGGCAGTTCGGCCTATGGGGGCCAATAGCAGACCGCGTACGGTCCTTGCCTGAGCGTCACGACGTAGGCCGGGCCGTCAGTTGCCGGGGACGAGGTGAAACTCATCGCGGCAGCCAGTGCAAGCCGGTCGCCTGCCCTTCTGCCGCTGCTGTTGGTCTCGCTCGACACCGGAATGCGCGCCTCGGAAGTCCAGGCGCTGCGTCGTAGGGATTTAAAGCTCACTTGGGCCGACGGAAACATTGCCAGCGGTGAAGTCATCGTGCCAAAGAGCAAGACGCCGGCAGGGACAGGCCGATTGATTCCTTTCACTCGGTGTGTGTGTGCCTGCCTTAGCTTGTGGCTCTCTCGCTTCCTGGATGCCGGGCCAGACGGTTTTGTTTTTCCATTCCACTAAGTAGGCATCGGCGGCGATACCCGCGCGGTAGAGGTTTACGACGTGGACTTTGAGCGCCAAATGGGTTCTTGGCGCAAGGCGTGGCTCGGTGCCTGCAAGAATGCCGGGGTACGCTATCGCTGGCACGATCTACGGCACACGTTCGTCTCCCGGCTGGCTGAGAGTGCGACGATCAGCGAGCAGACCATCCGCTCGCTTGCGGGACACGTCAGCCGCCAGATGCTCGAACACTACAGCCACATCCGCTCGCAAGCGAAGCAAGCCGCGATTCGCTGCCTCGAGGAGCAGGCGAGTGCGCCATTTTTGGAAGAGATTGAGCTCAGAATTGCGCACAATCCCGAAACGACCTGTGAGCAGGAAGATGCTAAGTCATTGAAAACAGTTGGTGGGCCCGCCAGGATTCGAACCTGGGACCGACGGATTATGAGTTCTAACAAGCCCAAAGAAGGTCAATGACCGAGGGAGCAAAAGAGAGGACGCGCTGGAGTGGGATGTTCTGCCATCATGTTATATTCTCCGCTCCAGTAGCGGCGATTCGCAGACTCGCCCCGTGGCCGTAGGGGCGAGTCTTACATTCGCCCGACTACTCTCGTTTGTGCTGATTTTCTACCGAGAGTGGGCACAAAATAGGACACATTTCTTTGGGGTGAACCCCTCTGTTGAGATAATCTGGGATTGGCACACTCGCGGTTCTCTTCCGAGTGTTTCAAGCGATCGCTGAATCTGCTGCACTGCCGTTCGACAAGCGGCATCCCCACGTTCTCAAACACTCGTTGGCGTCGCATCTTGTCGCGGCAAATGTAAACCCCGCGCTCATTCGTCAGGCTCTCGGTCATAGGTCAATAAACTCAACCATGCAGTACAATGGCACGAGTGATAGGCAGGCGGCCGAGGGGGCGCAGGCCGCGTTGATGAGGCTCTAGTAGACGATGTGCGCTAGGGCAAATACTGGGCATACCGGGGCCGCACGGGATCCCAGTCAGTCGGCGCCAGTCTCCGACTACACAGCCGCCGTCAGAGGATGGGCGGCAACACGCTGGAATTGTTTCCGAGTTGCAGGCGATCCGCCCGAAATGTGAAGGGCACGAACGGCGCTTCTACGTGTAGCGCGTTATACAGCCGCTGACATGGATTAAGTTCGGATGTCCTGAGCGAAATATCGTACAATTTGCTTCCCCAAGGCGAAAAGGTTACTCAAGGTTGCCATGGCGATGCTTCTGCTGGTCCCTCAAACCAGCCAAAATGAAGTTGTTTACAGCGCTTGGATAGAAAAACTGAGCAAGAGGTTCATGTCCCATGTTGTTGTAAGTAGTATGAGACTCTCCCTGTAGTGGGATTGCCCGCAATTTGGCGGAAAGGGAAGGACATTACATGACTAAGACCAATGCTGAGTCTTTCGAGCGTCGGAGATTTTTGCGCGGGATGACCCTGGCAGCTGGAGCAGCGCGCTTCTCGCCCCAGTTTTTTGGATCTACCGCGGCGGCGATTGCGATCCCGGCAAAAGTCGAAGCGGCGGCGAGTGACGCGGGCCAAACGACGCGTCTTGCCGAATACGCGGTCCGCCTTCGCTATGAGGAGATCCCGGCAGAGGCCCTGCAACGTGCCAAGGATTGCATTGCCGATACCGTGGCGACGATCCTGTTTGGCTCACAGTTTCCCTGGAGCAAGATGATCATCGCCCAGGCCCGACGAATGGGCACGGGCGGGAATTGCGCCATTCTCGGTACCGGCGCAAGAGTGTGTGCGCCCGCCGCTGCGCTGGCGCATGGCGCTATGACCCATGCATTCGAGCAGGACAATTTGACGTTTCCCGATTCCGGCGCGCACCCGGGCGCGTCATTGGTCTCCTCTGGGCTGGCCGTAGCGCAGGAACGCGGCATGAACGGACGCGACCTGCTCACAGCCTTCGTTGCCGGGGCTGAAGTGATGATTCGTATAGGACGCGCGACCAAGCGGACAAACGAAGCGCGCGGTTTTCACGCGCCGGGCACCTTGGGACCGTTCGGTGCGGCTGTCGCGAGCGGAAAGCTGAAGCACATCGATGTGCCCAAGATGACCAACGCATAGGGAATTGCCGGTTCGACCTCTGGCGGCCTTTTGGAA
>JBGPCF010000205.1:0-7597 GCA_041481635.1 Terriglobia bacterium
CACGTCATGCCATGCTGCCTTCGCCCCGAACCAGAGGGCTCGGCCTCCGAGGTTTATTTTTTGTCGAGGCCACCTGTGGGTTCACTTGCGTTACGGCCCGGTGACTCGCTCACCATCCCTAGAATGGCTTTGTCGATAGGCTTCAGGAATTCAGTTTCCTTCCTCCCTGCTATCCAAGCTACAAGGCTTCTGACTCTTACCTTGGTGGGACTGTCTCCCACTGAACATGCCAGCCTTCGCTGGACATCACTGGTTCGCCAAAACTCGGGCCGATTGCAGACACACTCCGATGGAGGGCAATGGAGCCTGACTCGGAGGCAGATCAGGACATGAAAATTGAAACTAGGGATGAACTTCCTGAACTTTCTCAGTCAGGGGGCAAAAGCCCAGATATTTCAAACCATTCGGCGAATAGAAAGTGAACTGCGACGTCGGCGGACAATCTAACTCCTGGGGCAAGCGTGGAGTCATTTGGCATGGGGGCTCTTGTCAGCACATTCGAGGCCACAATGAAATCAAACTGAGACACTACCGCTCCCTGTCTCCTGTGTCCTGTTTACTGTCTCATGTGTTAGAATCTCTTCATGGCTAAAGAAGTCATCCATATTTCGGACTCTGAGGCTGCGAGCGATTTCGGTGCCGTACTCGATCGCGTACGCCGTGGCACGGAAGTGGTCATCGAAAATAACACCCGGCCAGTTGCGGTGGTTATCCCCGCCGAGCCTTCTGTCCGGTTGCTGTCAGAATCTCTTCGCTTGGCCCGCGAGCATGGCTCGACGGCAACTCTCGATGAGGGATTCGCCGAAGATGTGGAGGCGGCGATCGAGAGCCACCGCGAACCGCTGAACCCGCCTGCATGGGACTGATCCTCGACTCCAGCGTGGTCGTCGACGCGGAACGGCGCGGGGGAAACCGTCGAGCGGCTGATCCAGCGCGTCGTGACAGCTGCAGGCGATCAGGAAGCGGCACTCTCCGCCGTGGGCCTGACCGAACTCATCCACGGCCTGTATCGAGCGAAAACTCCCTCCCTGCGTCTCCGCCGTCAATCTTTTCTCGACGAACTGCTGACCGACCTGACTGTATATCCCTACACAAAGGAGACCGCTCTGCTGGCTGGCCAACTGGATGGAGAGCAGCAGAATCAAGGTGTAGTGATTCCCTTCGCAGACCTGTTGATCGGTGCGACGGCATTGTCGCTTGGCTATTCCGTGCTGACCGCAAACCTTCGGCACTACCGGTTGATTCCTGGCTTGGCCGTGCTGCAACTCTGACCCTCGATTCAATCTGCCCCACCCCGCGGCTGCTTCGGCTCGCCTTGAATCGATCAACCCCAGCGAAATCATCCATGTTGGTTAGCGGGGTTGCCCGGACATCGCAGGTCGCGACGCCAATACCTTGCTGTTTCTTCCTTCTGGCTTCCGACTCCGCCACTACCCTGAAGAAGTCCGCCGCCACCAGTATCTGTCGATGCCGGCACAGAAACTCCTTCCAGGTGGTCTTCCGGTTACGCTCGGGCGCCGGTTCCAGACCGTGTTCCCTACGCATGTTGGCGATGGTGCCCCGCGCAACCTGATGGCCCAGATTGGCCAGAGCTCCCTTTATTCTCCGGTAGCCTCAATCCCGGTTCTCCGTAGCAATGCGGACCACTAAAACTGTTGAATCTCATCTTGCACGTTGGGACGACCAGGGCCACGCCGCCCGCTGCCATCATATTTCCTGGCGATCAGTTTGCGGTGCCAAGCCGAAAGCGTCTCCGGGTGACGATAGTGGTCAATTCATGAAGCACTCGCCTGCCCAGTTTCTTGGCCCTAACAGCTAAGCGCCGGCGCTGGTCGTCGTTCAAGCGCAACCGCTTGTTTCCGAGTTGCTCGCGCACCACGCGGTTCTCTTCCTGCAAGTATTCCATCACGTCGCACTGGTGTTAGTTCAAGCAGCCAGCGGGCGAGATCAGAAGGAGCCGAAACGGGTCCAGTGCGATACGCATCGTAAGAGGGTCGCATCGCGGAGTGGACTGCGCTATGCCGCAAGTCTGGGCAAAATAGATTCTCTTACCTCTTGAATTCTCAGTTGCATCCAGTTCTGAGCCTGTTGCCGAACTGAGTCACGAGGCCTCGAATCGAAGTTGAAGGATTAAGTAAAGGCTTCCGGCGAGGATGCTTTCGGATGGGATGTTTTCCGCCATAAGGCGTTTTAGGTTTTGCACTGAGGCAATCAACAGGGCTTGGATCTTGAATTTTGCTAGCCCCCGATGCAAAGCTCGCCTTAGCCCGTGAAAACCTTTGGCCTCCGCCACGACCCACTCTGCCATCACTCCTCTCTGTTTCCAGGTCCGCCGACCTTGGGCGCTGATCAAGTAAGCTTCGGCCCACTCCAAGGTTTCCTGCTCTGGGTAACGAATCACCGTACGTACGGTCTTGGGGGTCGAACAAGCTAGTCGCAGAGGGCAGCTTCGACAATCACTCTCCCGAGGGCGATAGTGGTAGCGATCCCAGCGTGCCTCGTAGGCCACCCGTCTCAATACCCGGCCCTCCGGGCAAACATAGACATCGCGCTCGGGGGCATACCTAAAGGCCGAGGTCGATAGCCGGCCAGGTTTGGGCCGGCGGCTTTGCGGTGAACAACGGGGAATGGCCGCCAAGATGCCTCGCCTTCGCAACTCGGCATAGACCTTGGGAACTCCGTAATGACTGTCAGCACAGAACTCCTGGGGCCGAAGGGGTTGCCGGTCGAGGAGTTGAGGTACTTGCTCCGCATCTTGCGCTGCCGCAGGAGTGACCTCAACAGCGGTCACCACCCGAGAGTGGCTGTCAACCGTAAAGTGTTCCTTATAGGTGACCTGCCCCCCGATGAACTGGACCAGTGAAAAAGAGAGTTCTCCTGGCGTATAAACCCGAGAGGAGGGTTGGATAAGCGGGAATGTGTCCCCTCGGTGTAACGCGCCACACTTGGCTGTGGGTTCAAACCGGACTGGCGAGGCGAAAAACCAAATACTATTGGCAGCGTGCTTCCTGTCGCATATTGAAACGTTATGAATTCTGCTTTACTCGCACTAAGTGCTGGTATAGACTGCGGCAGTTCCAGGAGATTCGTGCGGATCAGTGCAAGCCATTTCAGCGTGAATTCCCGTGATTTTGCGGTCCTTGGGGGAATGGAAATCGCCACTATGATTCAGGGTTCGGGTTACAGTCCCAGCAGTTGGCGCGGCCACGGAGACTGCATCCGTTCGGCTGCTCGGAAGTATCGATTCTAACGTTGCGTCGATTTCTCCCGCTTGCATAGGCGGACGAGATAGCCCTGAGACTTAGCCCAATGATCGGAGTTAACAGCCATGGCGAAAAGAGTCACACTATTCTGGCCCGGCGACGGCCGCAAAATTCCAAATGACTTGGCCCTGCCCAGTATCAGATGTGCGACCGCTCAACTCGAGCAGTCATTACGAAAGTTGGGTCGCGAGCCGCATCTGATCGAGGGCTTTATTTCGAAGCCGCATGAGGCGATCGAAAAACTGGGCCCGGTCGATGATCCGCTCATCGGCGTTTGTGTGCACTGGTTCTACGCTCCCCACACCACGGACGGCGTCTACGGGAAGGACACACCGTTGCTGCTGGCGAGCAATTTTTCCGGACAATGGCCCGGGCTGGTGGGATTGCTGAACACAGGCGGTTCTCTTGAAAGCCTGGGACGACGCTTTTCGCGCATTTGGACAGACTCTCAGGATTGGACAGCGGACAAGGTATTCATGGACCGGCTGGAACAATGGTGCGAATCCGGGAGGATTGGATACCCGGAAGAAGAGATTTCCTATCATGCGCCGGTTTCGGAGGATGCAGCCCGAATCGCTCAAGATGTGGCGGATCAAATACACAAGCGGCGGATTCTCATCCTGATGCTCGGCGACACTTCGATGGGAATGATCAATGGGTATTTCGGTCCGCGCCTCCTGAATCGGTACGGCTTTACGGAACACAAAGTGGATCAGGCGTGGATCATTGACCGTGGCCGCCAAGTCTCGAGCGCACGCATTGAGGACGCGCTAAAATTTGTCAAGGACCGCGGGGTTGTCTTCCACTGGGGAGAAAATGGCGCGACTGACTTCAATGAGGACGCGACCAGCGAACAATTGCGCGATTATCTTGCAGTCCTCGACATCGCGCGGGAGTACCACGCCGACTGCATCGGCTGGCAGTACCAGCTTGGCCTCATTCCCCTTCGCCCGCCATCTGATTTTGCGGAAGGCTTACTCAACTCGGCATGCCGGCCCGAATCCGATGGAGGAACCATTGTCTGCTCTACGGAAGCCGATCAAGGCAACGTGGTTCCCATGGAGTTGATGAAGAGGCTGCTGAAAGCCAAGGGGCTCCACGAGGCGGTCTTTTTTCACGACGTCCGCTGGGGGGCGGAGTGGGAGGGGCGTTTCATTTGGGTGCTGCTTAACTCCGGCTCTACCGGCGCTTATGCCTTCAATCATGATGCCAACACCCTTCGAGGGGTCCACTCCTGGCGACAACCCTCTTTATATTTCCCAAATCCCGGCGGGAGCTTCGCCGGTGAGAGTCTGCCCGGCGAAATCACTTGGGCCAGGAGTTATATCCGGGAAGGTGTCTTGTGGATGGACATTGGGCGAGGAGAAGTCGTTAAGCTCCCTGCAGTGACGCGCGATCAATGGTGGAATGGTACTACTCGGGAATGGCCGTTCATGGCTGCGGATCTCGGCATTCGACGCGACACGCTTATGGCGCATTATATGTCGAACCACATTGCCGTGGCTTACGGTGACATCTTTGGGGAGATGGTGGCTCTCTCCCAGGAACTCGGCTTCCGCGTGAGGGTGCTGTCGCACGGACTCTGACCGGCACCGGTGAGTCGTCAGAGCTGAGGAAACCAGCAGAAGGTGGTACTGGCCAGGTGGTCGCTGGTCAATCTGGACGTGCTATTCTCAGACGATCCGACCAGCGTTGTCGATGTGGCGGCAAAACGCAATATCTACGAAATGATCGACGAACTCGCGGCAAGGGATTGAACATTGTCAGCTGGCATTTAACGGAACTACTCCAGTTCTGCAACCTCATTATGATCCCACACGACGGCCGGAATACGGGTGTCGTTTAGGTGGCACAAACCAGCCAGGAAGAGAAGAAGGCATTTGGTGACTGGCAAGGCGGTCGCAAGGGACAAGGGTACACACGGTTGAGCCAAGGATCACCTCCATCCGAAACACAGCCTGCACTTAGCGATCCGTCGCCCGCGGTTCGTTCGGGGGGTGATGATGGGGCGAAGCCTCAAAGAAGTGCATCTGCAACCAGCACGAAGCGGCTGTTCCGCCGGTTCCAGAGCGTCCTCGCATTGGTTGCAATTACAATCGCTGCGATCGCCCTCAGCCCACGCGCATCGGACGGGAGCAACGTATTTCTTCAGCCCGGAAATCTCACCGATATTCTGCAACAGGTGTCGGTGATTGGCATCATCGCGGTGGCGATGACCTTCGTAATTCTGACCGCGGGTATTGATTTGAGCGTCGGAAGCATCCTCGCCCTTTCAACGTGTATTGTCGCTAAAGAGCTGGTGAAGTGGCCTTCAACATCCGGGCAGGCCTGGCACATTGTCTGGGCGATCGCCCTGGCTTTGATGGCATGCGCCCTCGTGGGGGCAATCAACGGAGCTGTCATCTCCGCTTTGCGTATCCAGCCCTTTATTGTGACGCTGGCGACGATGATCGGAATTCGCGGGCTGGCGAGGTGGTTCACCAGCAATGCCAATATCGACATCGGGTTTGGAAATGATCCGGCGGCGGTCTTCGCTTCGCTGGTCAGTCACAAAATTGCCATTATTGGAGCGTTGGTTACAACTTCAATTGCATTTTGGTTGGTCCTGGACCGGACTGTCTTCGGCCGATACGTGAGAGCAATTGGGGACAATGAACAGGCGGCTCGATACACAGGGCTTCCGATAGTTTCGGTGAAGATCTGGGTCTATGCGCTCTCCGGATTGCTGGCAGGAGTGTCGGGAGTGCTTTACTCAGCCGAGAATCACCAGGGCAACCCCAATGCGGGCGTCGCCTACGAGCTCGACGCGATCGCGGCCGTGGTTATCGGGGGCACCAGCCTGATGGGTGGCAAGGGATCGATTTCCGGCACCCTTGTCGGCACGCTCATTCTCGGTATTCTGACCAACTCGTTGCGCCTGAGCAATGTTGACAGCAACGTTGAGATGATGGTGAAGGCAGTGATCATCATCGCCGCGGTGGCGTTAATGCGAAAGAACAAATCCGCGTGAGTGCAAACTAAAATCAAAAAAGCTGATGAACCGAGGTGACAGGGCATGAGCAACCTTTCTCTAAAACGGACCGCACCTACATGGGTGATGGTAATATTCGGGTGCGCATTTTCGCTCCTCACCTCCTGCTCGTCGGGGCCTCCATCCGGAGAAAAGCGGCAACTCTTCGTCGCCTTCAGCCAGTGTAACAATGCGGAACCGTACCGCGCCGCGCAGAACGCGCTGATAACTTTGCTCTGGGCCAAGGATCCGGATGTGAAACTTGTGATTGCCGACGCGCAGCAGGATAATAACAAGCAGATCGCCCAAATCGAAACTTTTATCCGGCAGAAACCCGTCCTGCTAATTGTGGCGCCGAACGAGAGAGCGCCTCTGACGGCGGTGATGGGGCAAGCCATGCAAGCCGGCATTTCGGTGATCTGCCTTGAGCGCGACATCCTCGAACCAAACTATACGACGTACATCCGGGCCGACAATCGCGACATTGGTCACAGCGCCGGCCAGTTCATCGTCGATAACCTGACGAAAAAGAATGGAAGTACGCGAGGAAATATCATTCAGATTAAAGGGCTGCTCGGCGTGGAGGGTGAAATCGAACGCAACGACGGCGCACAGGAAGTGTTCTCGAAATATCCCAACATCAAGATTGTGAACAATGCCGTGGCGGATTGGATTCAGGCCAAGGCGAAAGATCGCGCCACGGAGGCGTTGCGCGCGAACTCCAAGGTCGACGTGGTCTATGCGCATAACGATCCGATGGCCGTTGGCGCCTATCTCGCCGCCAAAGAATTGGGGCGCGAAAAGGAGATGATCTTTGTCGGAGTTGATGGCTTGGGCGGCCCGAGTGGCGGAATTAAAAAGGTGATGGATGGTATTTTGGCGGTCACCTTTACTTATCCATTGTGCGTGGACAAGGCCGTGGAAATCGGCGAAAAGATTCTGCACGATTCCAATTTCAAACCCGATAAAACTTACACTTTGCACTCAACCATGATCACTCCGGAAAATGCCGCAGAGGCATACCAGAAAAATACTTTTGCCGGCATGCAATGATCAACCACACTTGACCGGCGTATCATGATTCTCTGAATCGTGCCAGATCCAGGTCTCGATGATTTCTACTGGCACGTTGTTTTCCGCGAGGTAGCCTGCCCGACTATGTCGGAACCGGTACATCCCACGCTAGCCCAAGTTCGTCACGGAGCAGGGTAAACGACGTTTAAGTTCTTCAGAATCATTCAGCGGGTCGCTGAGTTTACACTACATTCGAAATTCAAATCGAGGCGCTCGGGGAGGCGGAGCTTGAGAAGTCCGAGCAGGTCGA
>JBGPCF010000206.1:0-7588 GCA_041481635.1 Terriglobia bacterium
GGGAGTCGAGGCCTGAACTTGGACAGCACCCAGCCAAGTCCGAACCCAACCTGTTCGACAAAACCTTTGGTCGAGCCTTCTAAACCTAATCCGTGCAGCACGCCCGGCCCCGGCCCTCCGCTAATTTGGACAGCCGTGGTCATAGACCGCCGGATTTTCGGCGCTCATACAGCGCCGCTACAATAAAAGAACGTCACAATATTTCTTCCTTCTCAATAAACTAAATAATTAGAGCCACGCATCCTGTAACCATCAGAGCCACAGCCCACACCAGGTCGAGGTTAACCCAGGCCTTTCGCAAGAGCGCCAGGCCCAGCCAGTGATAAACGACGAGCGCGACCGCTGCGGTCACCGCCAGGTATCCAAGGGTGTGGACGAGCGTAGCGTAAATCCCGGTCAGCGGGTCCTGACCCATGCTCCCGTGCATGTGATGTCCGGGAGGCATCGCATTCAGACCAAGGACGACAGGGAGCACCATCAGACCTGCGCCATGTGCGGATGCCATCAGAAAAGACCAGACGGTAAGGTCGCGAAACCCCACCGACATTCCGCCCCAACGGAAGTGGCGGCTGCGTACAACCTTGTAAACTCCTAGAGCAATGAGGGAGGCGGCCACTACGATTTTAAGGTACTGCAAAGGCAGGACGACCCGAAGTAGCCCAGCGAGAAGAACCACGATGCCAATCGCCAACGCGTGGCCGAGAGCGATCGGCGCCAGGGCTCGGACGACCGCCCGAGCCCTTTTCTCCTGCATCCCGAGAGCGACGGCGAAGAGCCAGCCCATTCCCGGATTAATGCCGTGAAAAGCGCCGAGTAGAAAAAGGGTGGACCAGCCCCACGCGTGCTCCATGGGTCAGGAATAGCAATACGAGTCGGAGGAAGCGTCGCCGCCTTCCAGGCGCACCTGGTGGCCGCGCAGATCGCCGAAATCCACAAAGAAATTCGGATCGATCTCCATGCCACCCTGCGGATGGGCATTCAATTTCACCATCCAGCTCTTGATGCCCTCGGGATAAAATTGCGCGTCCCACGGGGAATAGAGCGAGTTGGTGAAATAAATTCGGCGGCCGTCGCGGCTCACTTCCACCATCTGCGGAGCGCCGTTGAGCGGAGTCTTGGGCTGCTTAGGGTGTGCCGCGTGGCGCACAATTCCGCCCAGATGCACGGAGCCGGTTTTCTTGGGATTGAATGGATCGGAAACATCGTACTGCAGGAATTCGCCCGTGCCAAAACAGGAAACGTAAAGGAAGCGGTCGTCGAGCGAGAGGTTGATGTCCGTAACCAGCGGCGGCACGGCTTTGAATCCTTGCAGGAGTGGCGGCAGCTTTGCCGGATCGGCAGCTTCTGCCGGTATGTCGATGATCTTCTTGATTCCCCATTTGCCATTTTCCTGGTGCCACACCCAGATCGATGCCGAAAGGTCTTTGAGCGAGACTACCACGCCCAGGAATCCGTAAGCGCGCGTGGGGTCGTGCGCGGGGCGCAACTCCAGCGCCATTTGATATTCGGAGCCCAGGTCGAGTTCCTGCGTGTGCCGCCGCTTGCGCAAATCCCAAACGTGCAGCTTGTGCCCGTAGCCGCCCTTGAGCAGGATTTCCGGATTGACCCCGTTCTTCACCATATTGGGCGTGCCCCATTCGCTGGTGACCACGGTGTCGAGCCCCAGATGCCACCAGAAATCGTAGGCCAGGTACTGCGGTCCCCGGTCCAGCTCCCACTTGCCCAGTATGTCAAAGCTCTCATGGTCCATCACGAAAATGCCGCCGGGTCCATCCCCCGTTGTCGATCCGAGCGCACTGGCAAGGATACCCTCTGGACCGCAATGGATGGTGTGCGGTGAAGTGTACCCCGTGCGGGCCGCCAGCGTTTCCGGCTCGATCACTTTGACGATTTGCGGCTTGCGGGGATCGGGCTTGGTGTCGATGATGTGAATCCGCGAGGAGTTAATGCCCGGCACAACAAGGTAGCGCCGCTCCACGTGCGGATGCGCTGCGTAAGGGCACAGGCACGCGCTGCAGGCATTCCAGCCGAAATGGTGAAGCTCGTCGCCGGCGTTCGGCATATCAACCTGGCCAACGATATGGCCGTAACCCTTTGAAGCGGGCTCGACGTCCACCACTCCAATTGCGTCGTGTTTGCCGTTGCCGTTGCCATTAAGCATGGCCACATAGGCCAGCTTCTCTGGCGGCGCTTCCATCGCCATCTTGGGCGAAGGGTAAAAGCTTGGGTCAGGTCTCCAAATTGCCATTCTAGTTCTCCTTTATTTGCCCTGATCAGGGCTCTTAATTTTCGCTTCACGCCCGAGAACCAAAATACATCCAGCCGCCTCTGAATTCAATATTCAGTCGGTTTTTCGGTAGTCAGTGTGTCAGGGGGGTTCGATGCGAGGGGCCGCGCAGAAGTTAGCCGTGAGATTCTTGAGCTGGTTGGCTGCCCTGAAATGGTACAAGGTCGATTGGGCCACGACACATCCATTGTCGCCGAGGGTGGAACGGACTAAGCCTTTCCCGAATTGTTCTTTTCTTCACGCAATCCGGACTTGGCGAGGATGCGCCGGACCTTCTTGGGTGAGATGGATAAGCGCGCCGCGACACGGGAAACTTTGCGGCCCTCGCGCTTCCACACTTTGGGGATCACAATGCCGGCAAATTCTTCGGTGATTTGCTGAAAAGTTTTGTCGCCCACGATGCCCTGCGACCATTGGCGGAGCACCGAGTCCACGCGCCCGCCGTGCATCAGCTTGTGGCGCAGCGCCTGCAGGTCTTCCCAAACGTAATCCTGGCCCTCGGGCTTCAAGAGCGCCGCCGCGCGGTCGCAACACTCGCCCGCGCCGTGCGGGTCGCCGAAGAATTCGTTGGCCAGCACCATTCCTTGGGTGATGTGCGCCCGGGCCAGCAGCCGCCGGTTCTGCGTGTGCTTGGCGAACTCCACCGCCTCGCGCGCGAAATCGAGCGCCACTGTGGCGCGATGGCTGAGGTCAGAGCGTTCTTCGATCTGCTCTTCAAACTTGGTGTTCTCCACTGTCGATTGCAGGATGCGCGCGCGCGCCACCAGGATGAAATCCTTTTTGTCCTCGCCCAGCTTGAAAGCCGCCGCGCCTTCACTTGCCGCGGCGTCCAGATCACCGCCATCCAGGCAGAGCAGACCGCGGTCCACGTGCACGGTCCCGAGGCCGCGATGGTCGTTATAGCGCGCGTAAATCTCCTCTGCCTGCGCCAGGTGCGCCAGCGCCTCCGTGCGGAGCCGCTCCAGGTGCGCCCTCTCGCGCATTTTGGGCGTCGCACCGGAGGTTGCCGAGCGCGCCGCCATTTTTCCGCGACGCGCCACTTCCCTGTCGATTCTTTTTCCCAAATGCATCGCGATCAGGCGTTTCACAAACGCGATGTTGGCCAACGCGCGCGCCAGGTTGCGATGTTGCGGATTCCTTTTTCGAAACTCCTCAATGGAGCGCGCGAAGTGCTGGAGTGCCTGATCGTATCGCCCCTGCCGCCGCCCGATTCGCCCGTAAGCCGATTGGATGTTGCCGCGCGTGACGAAATCGTCCGTCTCCGCCAGCGCCGCCTCCGCCTCTTTCAGGATGCGCTTGGCCTCCGCCGGCTTACCCTCTTGAAACATGAGCCAGCTCTCGAGCACCTGCCCCACCGCCGCCATCCTGGGGTACTGCAATTGCTGCGCCAGCTCTTTCCCCTTCACAATGTATTTCAGGGCGCTGTCGTATCGACCCACTTTGCGTTGGCAGCGCGCAATCCAGAAGTGCGCGATGGCCACCAGTTCCTTGTCTTGAATTTCGTCCTCGAACGACAGCACGGTTTCCAAATGGCGGATTGCGCCCTCGCTGTTTTCCTCCGCCATGGCCACCAGGCCCTCGGCCATGCGCAGGTGCAGGTAATCGTTCAACGGCAGCGCGGCGCGCGATGTTTGCGGAAACCGCGAGAGCAAATCCTTCACCAGGCGCGGCTGGTCAAACCCAATATCCACCCACTGAGCGAGGAAGCCGAGAAACGGCGCGGCGTTTTTCTGTGCTGGATCGAGCGCGGTAAGCAGGTGGCGATGGCGCTGGAGCCAATCGATTCCGCTGCCAATGCGTCGCGAGACCAGATCGTCTCGCAGTTGCGCGAGAAAGCTGTCAGTGATTTTTGTTACGGGAGTCTTGCCGGAAGTTTTCATGGCAGAAGCGCGCGTGGCAAGCGCCCGGCCTCGAAGGAGACCGGGCGAAATGCCTTGAGCCCGCAGGCGTTCCTTAATCGATGTGGTTGTAAGCCACCAGCGTCAGAAACTCTGGGAACTCCGGGCTGGTCATCATGCCTTCGTAGATTTCGCCCGCCGCCTTGAAGCCCATCGCGTCGAATTGCACGGCGCCCAGCTTACCGCGCAATTTCTCCATCTCCTCGCCGATGGCTTGCCGCACCAGCGCCATGGTCACTGTGCGCCCGTCATTCAGTTTGGCACAGTGCTTTACCCACTGCCACACTTGGGCGCGGCAAATCTCGCAGGTGGCCGCGTCTTCCATCAGGTTATAAATCGGCACGCAGCCATTGGACTTCAGCCACGCGGCCAGGTATTGCAGGCCGACGTCGATGTTCCAGCGCAGCCCCGCCTCCGTGATTTCCCCCTGCGGAACCGTCAAGAGGTCCGCAGTCTTAATTTTCACGGCGGGAAGCTGACGCGCAATCTGATTTGGCGTTTTCATGTACTCGTCAAATACTTGTTTGGCGAGCGGGACGAGCCCCGGGTGCGCCACCCAGGTGCCATCGTGTCCGGCACGGACTTCGCGCAGCTTATCCTGCCGCACTTTCTCGAGCGCCGTCTCGTTTGCCACAGGATCGTTCTTGATTGGAATTTGCGCCGCCATTCCGCCCATGGCATGGATGCCGCGGCGATGGCACGTTTGAATCAGCAGCAGCACGTACGAATTCAGGAAGTGCCGGTCCATGGTGACCAGGGCCCTGTTGGGCAGCACAAAGTCGGGCCGGTTACGGAATTTCTTGATGAAGCTGAAAATATAATCCCAACGCCCGCAATTGAGCCCCGCCGAGTGTGGCCGCAGCTCGTAAAGAATTTCGTCCATTTCAAACGCCGCCAGAATGGTTTCAATCAGCACGGTGGCGCGAATGGTTCCGCGCGGAATTCCCAATCCGTCCTGCGCGAAATTGAAAACATCGTTCCACAGGCGCGCCTCCAGATGGCTTTCCATCTTGGGCAGGTAGAAGTACGGCCCCGTGCCCTTGGCGATCAGGTTTTTGGCGTTGTGAAAGAAGTATAGCCCGAAATCGAACAGCGAGCCCGAAATGGGCTTGCCGCCCACCACAAAATGTTTTTCCGCCAGATGCCAGCCGCGCGGGCGAACCAGCAATGTGGCCGTGCGCTCGGCCAGCGCGTACTTCTTCCCTTCCGGGCTCGTAAAGCTGATGGTCCCATTCACGGCATCGCGCAGATTTACCTGGCCGTCCAGATTGTTCTGCCAGGTGGGCGAATTCGAGTCTTCAAAGTCCGCCATAAAAACGCTGGCGCCGGAATTGAGCGCGTTGATAATCATTTTGCGTTCCACCGGCCCGGTGATTTCCACGCGCCGGTCAAGCAGATCGCGCGGGATGGGCGCCACGGTCCACTCCGCCTTGCGGATAGCCTCCGTCTCGGACAGAAAATCCGGCAGCGTGCCGGCATCGATGGCTTGCTGGCGGGTACACCGCTTTTCCAGCAGGTGCTGCCGCTGCTCTTCAAAATGTCGCGCCAACTGGGCGAGAAAATGCGTCGCCTCTTCGGTCAGAATTTCCGCGTGCGCTCCGGTAACCGGGCGGGTGATCTGTACTTCTTCCTGTTGTACGGGGACCATGGTCTTGTGACCTCCTTGCGGTATAAGCCTATTCGGGACACTCCCATCATAGCGCATTTATCCGCGCCGCGCACCTCTTGTGACCGTTTCGGGCCACTCGTCCGATTCGGACTGTCTAGTTTGACCCCGCCGTCCCCTCCCCACTATGCTTCCCAAGCAAGACGAAATTCTCGGCCCGCACAGGGCCTCTTTAGGGGAGCAAGAACATGATGGACAATTTGGCTCGGGAACGACAGGCATCTTTAATTGCCAGCAACTGGGAAACCGACAAGCGCTGGAACGGCATTGAGCGCCCTTACACCGCGGAGGATGTGGTGCGGCTTCGTGGCTCAGTGCTCATCGAGCACACTCTGGCCCGCCTCGGCGCCCAGCGCCTCTGGAACCTTCTGCACTCGGAATCCTACGTGCCCGCACTCGGCGCGATGACCGGCAACCAGGCCGTGCAGCAGGTGAAGGCCGGACTGCAGGCCATCTACGTGAGCGGCTGGCAAGTGGCCGCCGACGCCAACGACGCCGGCCAGATGTATCCCGACCAAAGTCTTTACCCGGCCAACAGCGTGCCCAGCCTGGTGCGCCGCATCAATCAGGCCCTGATGCGTTCCGACCAGATCCATCACGCCGAAGGCAAGAACGGCGTGCAGTGGTACGCGCCTATGATTGCCGACGCGGAAGCGGGCTTTGGCGGCAGCCTGAACGCTTTCGAGCTGATGAAGGCAATGATTGAGGCGGGCGCGGCGTGCGTCCATTTTGAGGACCAGTTGTCTTCCGCCAAGAAGTGCGGCCACCTGGGCGGCAAAGTATTGGTGCCCACCAGCGAGGCCATCCAAAAGTTGGTGGCGGCGCGCTTGGCGAGCGATGTGATGGGCGTCCCCACGCTCATCATGGCGCGTACCGACGCGGACAGCGCGCACCTGCTCACCAGCGACATCGATTCGCGCGACCGCCAGTTCATTCACGGCGAGCGCACCGCGGAAGGATTTTTCCGCATCAACGGCGGGCTCGATTCCGCCATCGCTCGCGGTCTGGCTTACGCGCCGCACGCCGAGCTCATTTGGTGCGAGACTTCCAAGCCCGATCTCGGGGAAGCGCGCCGCTTTTCCGAGGCCATCAAGGCCCGGTATCCCGAAAAGATGCTGGCCTACAATTGCTCGCCCTCATTCAATTGGAAGAAGAATTTGGACGACACCACCATCGCGCGATTCCAGCGCGAGTTGGCCGCCATGGGCTACAAGTTCCAGTTCATCACGCTGGCAGGCTTCCACGCGCTCAACCTCGGCATGTACGAGCTGGCGCGCGGCTACAAAGACTGGGGCATGACGGCCTATTCGCGCTTGCAGGAAAAAGAATTCAGCCGCGAGCAGCAGTACGGGTACGATGCCGTAAAGCACCAGCGTTTTGTGGGCACGGGATATTTCGATTCCGTGCAGCAGGTAATCACGAGCGGCACGGCATCCACCATGGCGCTCGCCGACTCTACGGAGACAGCCCAATTCACCGGCGAGAATGCCAAAGCCGTCCCGGCCAACGGCAATGGCCACGGACCAAACGCGGCGTGCCAGCCGATTTTGGGCGAGTGCCCCAACCTGGTGATGCCGGCAGAAATGTAGTATGAAGGATTTCGGATTTAGGATTTAGGATCAGTACTGTCCCATCATAAGTTGAACAGATCCAGTTGGATATAAGGGTCTAGTTCTATAGTTCGGTCGCTGTATTGCGAAAAGGCCAATAAAATCGGCGTTTTTTCGAAAATTGTGA
>JBGPCF010000207.1:0-7474 GCA_041481635.1 Terriglobia bacterium
AAGGGGCGGGTGGAGCGGATGCACGGGACACATCAGGACCGGCTGGTGAAGAAGCTGCGGCGAAAAGGGATCGCGACTCACGCCCAGGCCAATGAGTATCTGGAGTCCGAGTATCTGGTGGAACACAACCGGCGGTTTGCACGGGCCCCGGCGCAGCCGCAGGATTATCACCGCCGGGCACCGAGCGCGGCGGAACTGGACAAGATTTTTCGATTGGAGAGCGAGCGCACGATCGGGAGCGACTGGGTGGTGCGCTACGACAACCGGTACTTCCAGCTGGAACCGGAGAGCCGGAATTACGCACCGGCGAGCGGCAAGGTGAAGGTGTGCGAAGGGCGAAATGGAAGCTTGGCCATCGCGTACCGGGGCCATGCTCAGAGGTGGCAAGAGATCCCGCCGCCGGCGAGGTCGACGGCTCAACTGGAGGGGGGAAGGCGGATCGCAACGGCCCCATCGACGCCGAGCCTGGCGAAGCGGAAGTGGGTGCCTCCGGCGGATCACCCGTGGCGGCAGGCGGGGAGGCGAACTTTCGGCGGGCCGTCGTTGGCCTCGCCCTCCGCTTCGCCCTGAACGCTCCGCCCTTCGGGCTCCGCAGGGCTTCGCTCCGGGCGAGGCCAACGACAAAAGTAAGAACCAAAACAAAATGAAAGGCAAAAACCAAAAACAAGAAAAGGGGACACTTCTAACGAGGTAAGAAAGGGGACATTTCTAAAGAGCTTTGACACTCTCAATAACGGGTCTTGACAGGGATTAATCTGTCCCATAGCATGTCTATTTGAATCGCGACCGTTCATCGGCGCGATGCGATTCTTCATAATGACTTGAAATACTTCACCGAAGCGGCGGAGAGGTTGCTCGCCTAACCTGGGCAACGAATCCTTCTCCCATGAGGTCGGCCTGTGAGAATTGAAGTTAAATTTAGAGATGATATTGCGGTTGTGAGCTTGAGCGGCAAGTTTCTTGCCGGGAGCGACGGGCCTTTCCTTCGCCAGAAGGTCAAGGATTTGATTGACGCCGGAACCCGGAAAATGGTGATCAATTTTTCCGAAGTACCCTACATTGATTCCACCGGGCTCGGTTTTCTGGCGGGAAGCCGGGTGACCGCGCAAAATGCAGGGGTCAGCCTGGTCCTGGCCTGCATCAACCAGCACGTGAAAAAGATCCTGGATGGCGTTCGTCTCACCCCCTTCTTTGTTCTGGCGGACGATGAAGCCTCAGCGCTGGGCAAAGTGAATCAAAATGCCGCGTCTGGGGAGGGTTCCGATGCGGCCCTGGCCAAAGGACTCAAGAAAAAGCGTACACCGGCCCCGAGCGAATGAACGGTTTTGCAACTTGCCTGTGGTCAAGGTCCAACCAAGCTCATTGTGTGATGGTTTGACGATGGTGTTAGAGGTTTTACCTGTTTCGTGAAGGCTTGCGGTATACTGTGGTGGCAGTTTGGGTGTACCTGTCCCCAAGGCAATCATAGTTTCATATTGGTCATGCCGTGGAGAGTTCTATGGCGGATGATCCGATCGCCGAAAAACCTGTGCTAACGGAATTAGCCCGGCGCCGCACGGACCGCATCCTCGCCCCCATCCGCATCCGCGTGATCGGGAACGACATGTCCGGTGTGTCTTTTGTGGAAGAGACCATCACGGTCAGTTTCAATCAACAGGGCGCCCGCATCAGCCTGAACCATTCGTTGTTGCTGGACGACCTAGTGCTCATCAAGAACCTTGAAAATGATATTGAAGAGGAATTCCGCGTGGTGGGCGCCTTCCAACAGGTTTTTGGCGATCGCCGCGAATGGGGCGTGGAGGCGCTGAATCCGAAAAGCGGCATCTGGGGCGTGGAGTTCTCCCTGCCTGCCGAAGGGCTGCGATCCAAGGTTCTTATCGAATGTGCTGCGTGTAAGAAGGCCGCCCAAAGCGAACTCTCCTCGATTGAATACGACGTGCTCTTGGCCACGGGCCTGATTTCCCGCCATTGTGACCGCTGTGGTGAGACGACGCGGTGGAGGCCCAGCGAACAGATCTTGACCCCGGATATGATCGCCGCCGCAAAACCCCGACCGGCGGGAGGCGAGATGCGCAAGGTGCGGCGGATCCGCCTGAACATGCGCATCCGGGTTCGCAATATGTGGGGCGTTACCGACGTTTGCCAGACTCGTGACGTTTCCAAGGTGGGCCTCTGTTTTGTCAGCAGCCAGATCTTCCCCGTCCATGACGAAGTCTTCATCACCCTCCCGTTCGCCGACCAGCAGGTTCCCGTCGAAACGAAAAGCAAAATCGTCTGGTCGGCCCAAGGGGCCGGCGGCCGCTTTTACGGGGTTAGTTATCTCAAGTAACGCTTTATCTTGAACGAGCTGTTTTTTCTCTCCGCAGATTTCCTTGCCTCAAGTTATTCCTCACTCATCCGAAATTGATTGGGCAGATCCCCGTGCAGCCTCGACGTACTCAAAACGGACGCCCGGTCAGATTTTTCTCGCGGCGCCAGCAGGAACATCACGGCGCCCAGCATTCCCGGAAGCAAACTCAAAAAGGCAAACAGGAAGAGTGCGACGTCCGCAGCCACAGCAGCCGGAATCGCGTAATGCGCGAGCAACAATGCCGCCGCACCTTCGCGCAGTCCCAGCCCGCCCAGCGACAACGGAATCCCTGACGCCATCACGATCCAGGGAAAAGTGGCCAGCGCCGTGGGGAAGGTGGCGGGATGAAACGCGCGCAACAGGCTGAAGAACGTCAGGACATCGAATGAAGTGGAAACGAGCGCCCACGCCGCGAATGGCGCTACTTGAACCACGCCCAGATGTTGGCGAGCGGCGCGAAACTGCGCGCGGTAGTTTTCACCCCACCAACACACATCCCCGAATGAAGAAAGGATCCGGGGCAGACCCAGGACGATGGGCAGTGTAGCCAGCCAAACCGCTGCGCCAAATATTCCCGCCGGCCAATGAGAGCTCAGCAAAAGACTGGCCACGGCATACGTGACCACCGACCACGAATCAAGCGCGCGATCCAGGATATTCAAGGAAATAATCGGGGCTCGTTGCGATTCTGGAATGAAGAGGCAGCGCCCAAATTCCCCGATTCGTCCCGGCGTTACAACGCCCAACGCGAAGCCGCCGAACAGCGAGCGGGTGACATCGCGCGAGGAGGCACGTGAACCCGCCGCCTGCAACAATCGCTGCCACTTGAATGTCCGCACCGCCAACGAGGCAAGGGAAGTGGCCAGCGCCGGCAGGAGCCATCGGCTGTCCATATTCTGAAGCGCGGACAAAAGCGCCTGTGCCGGCACTCGCCACAGAATGATGGCGACCACTCCGGCGGAAATCGCGACTCGCATCCAGGGTGACACGCGCAAGGGACTGTACCTCCTTCACTCAACCCACTTAGAGCAAGTGCCGTTCCAGTCTTGGAATATTATTATTTTCTTTGCTCGTCAGCCCGATTGGGCTGGTTGGCTGGCGTGTAAATAGCTGATAATAGATAAGTTAGGTCAGGCTGGTGAGAAGGACAAGGATGGCGGCTGGGTGGACCCAGCTTCAGAAAGACAAACGAATGCCCCGCATTTGGAGTGTTTTTCTTACATCGACTGTCTCCTGCAAGAGACGCTGTCGTGGAATATTGGGGGGCGGGGCTCTCGAAGGGATCCATGGCGACCGGTTTCACCCCGCCCATGTCAACCTAGGCAAAAACTCAGATCAGACCGTCAACTTCCATGGCGCGCGATACTCGCGGCTCAAGAGCTTCTTTGCTTCGGGACTTCCTCCCACCATGCGCTGGTTGGCGACGTCCCAAACGATGCGCTCTTTGCTCCGCAGTGCGACGTTGCCCAGCAGGCAGGCGGCGCTGGTGCGGTAGCCGATTTCAATGTCACTCGCCGGACGGTTGCGCGTCTTGATGCACTCCAGCATGTTGGCGACGTGATCGGCCAGCCCGTCGTTGATTTCCTCCATCTGCATGGACGGAGTTCGTTCCACGTCTTTCCGGTTAACCCGTTTTTTCTCAGGAAAGAGCTTGAAACCGCCACGGTCCACGAAAAGCGTTCCGTCGCTGCCATGAAACTCGATGCCGTAGTCGTGCTCATACATGGAATTCTCATTGAGCAGGCGGTTTTCATAGGTGCAAATGAAGCCGGGATATTCGAAGGTCACTTGCAGCGTGTCAGGCACGTCAGCGTTGTCCTTTAAATAGAACTTGGAGCCGGACGCCGTAATCACGTTGGGCCCATCCACCTTCATGGCCCATTGAACGATGTCCAGCAGGTGGACGCACCAATCGCCCAGCCAGCCGTTGGCGTAATCGTAGAAATAACGGAAGGTCGACCAACGATCGCCCACCCCAAAACGGTTCTGGTTGAAAGTGACCTTGGGCGCGGGGCCCAGCCAGAAATCCCAATCGAGCCCGGCCGGAACGTCCGAGTCAGCGGGGTTGCCGATGCCCTCGGGATAAATATTGGAGTAATTCCAGGTGCGCACAAAACTCACCTTGCCCACCAAGCCTTCCTGAACCACCTGCACGGCTTTCTGGAAATGGATGTTGGAGCGCTGCCAGGTGCCCACCTGGACCACGCGTTTGTATTGGCGCGCCGCCTCCACCATTTTCTTTCCTTCTTCCACGGCCACGCAGACCGGCTTCTCCACGTAGACGTCTTTGCCCGCCTTGCACGCCTCCACCATGGGCAGAGGATGCCAATGGTCGGGCGTGGCGATGATCACCGCGTCAATGTCCTTGTTGTCGAGCAACTCGCGAAAATCTTTATAGGTCTTCGCGTTGCCCCCCACCGCTTTCAAGCCCTTGTCCAGATTGGGCTGGTACACGTCGCACACCCCGGCCACCTCGCAGCCGTGGCGCATGAAATGCCGCACGTTGTCCGTCCCCTGCCGCCCGCAGCCAATGAGGCCAATCACCACTTTGTCGTTCGCGCCCAGCACGTGAGTGGTGCTCAGTCCGGTCATCGCCAGGCTGGTGCCTACGGTCGCCAAGGTCGTCCGCTTCATAAAATCACGTCGATTGATTGCTTCACTCATGATGATTTCCTTTCCATCCATAATGGAGGGCCTGATTTTGAAGTTCCGTGGTTGACTTGTATCACATCAGGGGATAAATACAAGGACGAAACGAAGAATGATGGTGGAGGGAAAGCGCGGGCCGGGCCTTCCCCCGTTGAATTGGACGCGATAATTGGAAATGCTCCGCGCGGCCATGCTGTGGAGCGCACTGTTGGTGGGTCAGAAACCGACGCGCGCGATTTCGGTGTCCCACCCCTTCGCAGTTTTCGGGTTGGTGCGAGCGCGGGCCGTGCGCGTGCTCTCTTCGCGCCGCTCCATTGGTGATGTGCTTGTCGTCTTCGCCCAACCCAAACGCCGCGTAGAAGTCCTGCGCCATAGGCCCAAGGTGGCGGATCGAAGCCGGTTGGGCCTTGTAGTTCCAGCTCGCCATCGGGATGGCGTTCAATCGCGCGAGGAGCGTCCGCCCGTCCACCGGCATTAGGTGGTCTTTCAAGTTCCGATCGCTCACGGACGCCCACGAGCCGCCACCTGCAGCAAGCGATTCTCCTGCTAACACGGGGGTCTGCGAGTAGAATGTCACCCCGCCCGGAGCAAGCGCGATAAACTGACCGGCGACGGAAGAAGTGACCACCGTACAAAAGCTGCCGTTATAACCACTCCATACGAACGCGCCGTCGTGCACGGCCTTGGCCGCGCATCCCGCAGCATAGCTGTACTGGCCGCCGGCAGTATTGGCACCGCCCCCGGCGACGGTCGACGTGTCGCCACTGGCGGTGTTGCTGTTGCCCCCTGAGGCAGTCGAGAAAGTTCCGCTAGCGGTATTGCTAAAGCCCCCGGCGACCGTGGCACAACAATGGTCCGATACCGTGCCCGCGTTGTCCCCCGTCTGGTTGGCATAGCCTCCCCCCACCGTGCCCCAGTCGTCGGTAACCGTGTTTGCGACAGGCGCTCCGTTGATACTGCCGCCCCCACCGGCAATCGTCGCGCCCGTCACACCCGCCGTGATAGTGTTCCCGCCCGTTGCCCCCATGTAGCCCGCCAGTACATCGGCCGAGACGCAATTGCCTGCTCCACTACAGCCCGGCGAGCTTGCATCGGTCACGCTCGCCTGCAAGACCAGGGCGCTGTTCAGCGATCCGGTGATGCTGAGGTTGCCGTTATAATCGAATGCCAACTGCTTGCCCAAACCATTGGTGATGGTGAAGATGCTTCCCAGACTCTGGTCCAGTATCACCGGGTAGGAACCCCCGCGGCCAAAACGCAGGCTTCCATCCTGGATGTGCACCCTGGCGAGGGGACTGGTAGTCCCGAGGCCCAAGTTGCCGTTGTAGTCGAACGCCAACTGCGGGCCGTTCACCCCATTGGTGATGGTGAAGATGCTCCCAAGACTCTGGTCCAGAATCAAAAAGTTGGAACCTCCGCGAGCCAGAAGCAGGCTTCCGTCCTGGATGTGCACACGGGCATAGGGAATGGCGGTGCCGATGCCCAAGCTGCCGTTAGAGTCGAACGCCATCTGCTGGCCTACCCCGTTGGTGATGGTGAAGATGCTCCCCAGACTCTGGTCCAGAATCAAAGCGTTGGAACCCCCGCGAGCCAGACGCAGGCTTCCGTCTTGGATGCCTAGGTTCCCGTTGTAGTCAAACGACAACTGCTTGCCCAGCCCGTTCGTAATAGTAAAGATACTTCCCAGACTCTGGTCAAGAATCAGTGGATAGGAGACGCCTCGGCCCAGACGAATACTGCCTTCCTGGACGTGCAACATGGCCTGCGGATTGGTGGTTCCAATGCCGATGTTGCTTCCGACCTGTGTCATGAGCGAGCTCTCGATGTTGCACGCGGTGGTGAACATGGTGATGGAATTCGCTGTGGCCGTGCCGTCGCTGGTCAGGCTGGAGCAAGCTACCAGAGGCGAAGCATTGGCTTTGCGGCCCTTCTGAGCCTTGCCGCTCGTTCCGGCCTGTGCTCCAGCGGTTGTCGAAGTCGTTGTAGTGGTGGCCGAGACCGTTCCATTCTGCGAATTGGAAAGCATATAAGCGGAGGCGGGCTTGCCGCCCAACGTTTCCGAGTCTCCGGCTTTCAATGCGTAAGGCACGCTCACCAGCAACACGCGAGGCTGCTGTTCGGCTTCCAGTCCCACCTGAATGCCCAGCCAACGCACCTCGCCGGAAGTGAACAAGTCGATGGGAAGCCCATCCGTGTGCATCGCGCCGAGCAGGGCAGTGTAGCGGCCCAGTTCATCGGATTGCACGCTCTGAGTTTCAAACCAAAGAGGATTGCCGCCCGCTTCCGTGGTGTAAAGAGAGAAAGTGACATCGACGGTGCCGCTCAGCGGCTTGCCGGTGGCATCGTGCAGCGCGCCGCTAGAGCGTTTTTAATTTAAGTGTATACAATATATGCTATGATGCCTCTGCCGGTAGAGGGGAGGCGGAGATGCAATCCTATTCACAGGACTTGCGGGATCGGGTGTTATGGGCATTG
>JBGPCF010000208.1:0-7270 GCA_041481635.1 Terriglobia bacterium
CCTCCCCGCGAGGGCGGGAAATGAAATCTAGGGATTGGTGACCTGCGGAGAAATGCTGGTCAGGCGAATCTGCTGAAGTTGCTTGCTCCATGCATCGTGGATTGGTGATTCGGCGTAGCGGTCGGCAGCGGCGCGGTCCACAAACTCGATCACAATTGTGGCGTCGAAGTCGCGCGGCTCCATGCGGGCGGTTTTGATCCAGATATTCTTGATGCCGGGAATCTTCGCGGCCATATCCTTCACGCCGTCGATCACTTTCTGGCCCTGCGCATCGGAAACTCCAGGATTGAACTTGATCAGCGAGATTGCCAGGACCGTTTTTGGCTGGCCGAACTTATTCTGGCCGGCAACATACCCGGCAAACAGGAGCGACGTGCCCGCGAGCACGAGAGCGGCATTTCGTAAGCTTCTTTTCATGGAGACTCCTCCGGCGAATCAATCCTATCTAAGCGGACAGACGGAAAAACTAAGCCTGGTTTCCACGAAGCATGCGCATGGCAGCGGCGATCCCGGGCTCGTTGCCCGCACCCGCTGTTCCCAAGGCGCTCGCGTCAGCTTCGCCGCCTTCTCCCGGCGCGAGGAACAGGTTCTCCTCGAGCCCGTGCTGCTTGGTGTACATCTCAAAATATCGCCCGCGCGCCGCGTAGAGAGTGGCGTGCGTCCCACGCTCGACAATTCGGCCGCCTTCGACGACGAGAATCTGGTCGGCGCGGCGGATGGTGGATAGTCTGTGAGCGATGACAAATGTTGTTCGCCCGCGCATCAGGGAGGCGAGTCCTTGTTGAATCAGCGCCTCGGATTCCGAATCGAGGCTCGAGGTCGCTTCATCGAGAATCAGAATCCGCGGGTTCGCAAGCAGGGCGCGCGCAATGGAGACGCGCTGCTTCTGCCCTCCGGAAAGTTTCACCCCGCGCTCACCGATCACTGTGTCGTACTTCTTCTCCAGCGCTTCGGCGAATTCATCCACGCGTGCAATACGGCACGCCGCAAGGATTTCGTCCTCGCTCGCATCGGGCCGTGAGAACGCCACATTTTCGCGGATGCTGCCATCGAAGAGGAATGTTTCCTGCAGCACCACGCCTAATTGTGTGCGGTAGCTTGAAAGTTTCACAGTGGATAGATCTACGCCATCCACCAGCACGCGACCCAATGCTGGTTTGTAAAAAGAAGCAATCAGCCCGATCATCGTGGACTTGCCTGCGCCCGAGGGTCCCACAAGCGCAGTAACACTGCCAGGTTCGGCCCTCAGTGAAATCTCATTGAGCACGGACTTGCCCGTCTCATATGAGAAGCCCACCTCAACGAACTCAACAGTGCCGTTGATCGGACCAATGGTTCGCGTGCGGTTTGGATCTGCTTCTTCGCGAGATTCTTTCAGAATGTCGCGCGTGCGCTCCAATCCTGCGAGAGCTTCGTTCACTTGCGTGCCGATGTTCACCAACTGGAAGACCGGCGCAACCATCATGACGAGAAATGCCGTGTAGGCGAGCAAGTCGCCCATCGTCATGGCATTCCCAAGAACCATGCGCCCGCCGAAATACATGATCAGTGCGCTCACGATACCCATCAGCGCTGAAGACGAAGAACCCATCAGGGAGAGCGCACTGATGGATTGCAGAATGTTTTCGAGAAGTCTTCCCACACCGGCGGCGAATACCTTTTCTTCCCGTCCTTCGGCGTTGTATCCCTTGATGACGCGCACCCCTCCGAGCGATTCCGTCAGCCGCCCGGAGATTTCAGCGGTTATTTTTGGCCGCGCTCGGAAGAGCGGGCGAATCACGGCAAACGCTTTGCTCATGCCGAGCGCAAAAACAACCAACACGCCCACCGCGATCCCCGTCAATTTCAAACTCACGTGTGCCAGAAAACCAAATGCAAGGATGGCTGTCAGGATGCTTCCAAAGAAATCGATCATCCCGGTGCCAATCAGGTTCCGGACACCTTCCACATCATTCATGATTCTTGAGACAAGCTGGCCGGTCTTGTTGGCGTCAAAGAAGGACACCGAGAGCCGCCCGATGTGCGATTGCACACGGGAACGAAGCTCGGCAATCATGCGCTGGGCGGACTTCGAGATGAGCTGAGCGAGCAGATAGGAAGTCAGCGCCTGGACCAGGGTCGCAATCAGGACCCAAAGCACTATGCGGTTTAGTACGGCCCATTTGTGCTGGGCGAGGACCTGGTCTACGAACGGTTTGGTGGTATACGGCAGCACAAGCCCTGCCACGCGCCCAATTCCCATCAACAAGAACCCCAAAGCGAGGACGCCGACGTTGGGCCTTAGCATCCGCCAGGCGTCGGGCAAGCTCTTCCACATCGGAGCCGTTTTCACCGGCTTCTTCGGAGGCGCGCTGATCGCGTTTGCGGTTGAACTCATGGAGATGAATACGTTTTCGGAGCCACTAGAATAACATGGCCGCAAAAACGAAACCGGCGGCCGATCCCGGATCGCGGGACCTGCCGCCGGCAGGAGGAGACTAACTCTGGCTTACTGTTTCGGGTTTTCCGGTTGCTTCACCTGTTGCGCGTTCACGCTGGTCGGAGGAAGACCAGTTGCTTCACGCGTCAGGTAAGGCATGAACGGGGTGACCTCAAACGGCATCTTTTCCCGCTCGGAAATGCTTCCCACTGGTTTGCTCTTCATCATCTCGAGCTTGTCGTCCCATGGGTCCAGCTTGACGCGGCCGCCCAGCGGGAGCGCGACAATCTGGTTGGGAACTGGATTCGTGTTCGCGGTGCTCTCGACCGGAGGCTTGGTGAGCACAGCGTTGCCCAGCCGCGGGCTGATCAGGTTCGGAATCTCCCGGGCGCGAAGTTGAAGCTCGCCCAGGAAAAGCTGTGCGGTCTTGAGCTGGTCCTTGAATTGTTTCGGATCATTATACGGCGAGTTCTTCAGCAACTCGGCGGCCTTGACGCTCGCGGCATCGTCTTCTTCCTTGGTGCGCGCGAAGCCGAAGTGCTGGAAGGTGGTCTTCTCGTCGAAATTCAGCACGCGGTCAAAGAACGCGAACTGGGTGTCAATGCGGTGGCCAAGAGCGATGTGCGCCACTTCCTGCGAGACCATCATCGCCAGGCTGGGTTCATCCGGCAGCACATCAATCAGCCCGCGACTGAAAATAATGGTGTGGCCCACGGAGAAAGATTCCAGCGTGGACACGAGAAGCACGCGGCAACGGATCTCGGGTTGGATATCGAGGTTGTTTGTCACCTCGAGGTTATTCACAACTGTCTCGAGAACCTTATCCACCTCGCCACGCGGCGCGAGCAATCCAAGGCGTTCCAGGCGGTCGACGATATTGTCCTCGGCCTGGCGGTCCCAGCTTCGCTGCGCTTGCAATGGTGAAGTATCGTTGTTCGCCTGGGAAGTGTCATTGATGGGAGCGTTCCCTTCCACCAGGATTTTGCTCAGTTCCTGCTCCTGCTTGGAGTGGCCCAGGTTGTATCCCCACAGGCGAGTCTGCGCCTTGAAGGAGAGAGACTTTGCCAGCGAGTACTGCATATCGCTCTCTTCGCTGTAGATGAATGACGGGAGCCAAAGACCCGGCCCGGTGTTCATTCTCCAGCTATCGAAATGGAAATACAGGTTTGAGTGAGAGCTACCAGTGTACGCGCCGTTGAAGCGCACGATCGTGTAGCCCTGATCTTCCACCCAGATGCGGCCGACGAAACGGCCTCTGCCGGATTTCGGATTTGGGGTCACGTCGAAAACCAGGCAGCGGACTTCGCCCAGGAATTCGCGACGCACGTAATCAAAGTTGTAGTTCTGCTTGTCGAATCCGTTGGTGTCCAGATAGATCATCTGGAGGAATCCACGCGGCAGAAATTCGACGCCGAAATTGAAGACTCCTTTGAACCCGCTCATGATGGAATGGCGAACCCCGGACCCTTCGGTGAGGGATTCAACATCAACACCCTTGGCAAGCTGGGCGCGGCCCAGGAAATATGTATCGCCAGCCGGCTGCCAGCCCGCGGCCTTGTCATTCTTCATATTCTGGATGTAAGTCTCGACGAGCGGTGAAAACTGCCGGAAAGACTCCATCTGAACATGTTCTCGGGCGATGATCTTGTCGATGATCTGATCGAGTGCGCCCGTTTGTTGGTCATCCGCCGCCAGTACAGGCACGGCGCATAGCGCGAGTAAAATCAAAACTATCTTAAGCGTACGCATGTCTCCTCCACTCCTCAGTAGGCCATCTGAAATTGAATGCGAACTCGTGCCGGGTAGTCCACTGCCTGACCGTTGCTGATGGCCGCCTTGAACTTGATTTGCTTTGCCACCGCAACAGCCTTTTCATCCAGGCCGTGTCCCAGCCCTTGCACTACGCCGATCACCTGGATTTCAAGATTGGCTTTGAAAATAACGGATACGATGACTTCACCTTCCAGTTTGAGAGCCTTGGCTTCCGCCGTATATTCCGCCTTGGGTTTGAACAAGATTTCGATGGGTTGCACTGCGGCGGCTTGATTGTTTTGCGCCTTCGGTTTTTCCGGCTCAACAACAACCGGATTGAATCCGCCCGAGCGCACCGTTCCGCGTCCACCACCGCCATTTCCGGTGGGCTGGATGGCCGTGCCGTTGCCGAAGCCGGCGCTTGCCACTGTTCCACGAGCTCCATTGGCGCCGCCGGTCCCGTTTCCGTAACCCGGGCCGCCGGGCAAATCAAATGAACCCCGCGCATTCACATTGCCGCGCTTGTTTGGATCGGATGGGCCCGCCACGCCGTTTGGATCACCGAACCCGCCGGTCTGAACTTTGTCGATGGGCTTGTTGATCGTCGCGGGTGCAGCGCTGCCGGTGTTCATCATTCCAGTTTCCACCGGAGGACGCGGACGTGCTGGAGCTCCCAAATTCACATTGACGTCCACCTTCGGCGTTTCAAAGACCGGATCCAGTTTGGGTGCTTCCGTAGCAATTTGCTTGGGCTGCACCTTTGGCGCCACAACCTTCGGCGCAAGAAGTTTTGGTTGTCTCACGGGTTCCGGGACAACCGCCGCCTCGACAGGGATTGGTTCAGGCTTTGGTTGTTTCACCGCGACAGGCTTGGGAGGCACCGGGACCTCCGTCATCGGCGTGGCCAGTGGGATGACTTCAAACAGCGTCTTCGGGATCATCTTCTGGGGGAAGGCCAGTGGGATGATCAACAAAGTCGCCACGAACAGGATCTGGAAAGTGATGCTTGCGCCGAGAGAACCCCAGCGGGAGTTTCCCGTGGGGAGAAGGGCGAGTCGCGCGGTTCCACCTGGCTTGCCAGGTGCGGGCTTCAGGATCACACGGGGCGCTGGGCGATTCCCTATGCCGGTGGAAAAACCTGTTTTGAGACTAGTCTGCCTCTGCTCGAGTATTGTTGTGTTCATATAAGGTCGCTTTGGTTAAAGATTCCCAATCGTTCGTTTTTGTCGTCCGGGCACTGAGGCAATTCCCTCTGCGCAAGAATGACCCGGTACTAGGGTACTGGGACGGGCTGGGTGGGCGAATAGGACTTTTGTACTACTGTCCTCTAAATGGCACCAAAAGGTTAAACCCTGTCTGTAGGGTGTTGCAAGGGGGTATTGAGGGGCAGTTTCGCTTCCGGGCGTATAATGAGATTCAGTTCGCATCGGATAGGTTGCAGCTTCAATTCGAGTTTTTCCACACTCCTCCTATTAACACTGTTTACAGACTATTGTTTTATCTCCGCCAACAATTCTTCGTTAACGTTGATTTGCAATTTACCGGGATTCACGGGTAGTTTGAAATCGATTTGCGTGTCGGATTTTGTGGCGTTGAAGAAAGCGAAGCGCACCATCTTCCCTTCGCGCTCCATGAATACGGGGACCATGTCCATCCAGGAGTCGGAGACTCCTGTTCGCTTCAGCGTGCCGGTGACGGCCCACTGTCCGCCGCCCGCATCCTTCACATCGTAGTGAAATTCGTAGTGGGCGATGCCGGTTCCGTAAACGTATTGCCGGAAGAACCAATCCAGTTTGTGGTTTCCCTCCAGATCCATTCCCGGCGTCATATATTTTTCAGCGACGGCCTTGAAATCCTCGGTGGAGGCGGGCTTGTTGTCAAAAGTCTTGCAGAAAGCCTGCATCATAAGCTTGAAACGCGCGTCGGGATCCGGGCTCTTGGGATTTGGATCAGACATCATCATGCGCAGCATGGTCAGGACGTAGCCGCCCTTGTTGTAAATAATAGTTGAGGTATCGCCGGGAGCCACTGAGTTGCTCGTTCGGTAGCCCATCCAAACCGATCCCACAGAGTCGTACACATGGTTGTGGGCGTCATGGGCGAGCAAGCCTTGCTTGTCGGCGCGCAACCGGTCCAGATATTCCTTTTGGTTGTCCCGCAATTGCGTGTAGAGGTTTCCGGAGAATTGCGCAAACCCCTCTGACATCCACTGGTCGTGATAACTCTTCCAGCCCACGCGATGGCCCCACCATTGATGTGACGTCTCATGAGCTCGGAAAAACTGCGTCTGCCGCGGATTAACTTGTCCGAAGAGCGTATGGATCTGAGTCGAGTCCATAAAAGTGAATATCGAAAGATAGATGAGCCCGGGCCAGCCTTGCCCATACCCCGCCGAAATGTTGGCGATAGCGAGTTGCTTGTATGGATAGGGGCCGAAGTAATTCTGGAATGTCCTGATTGAATTCCCCATCTCTGTTGCGATCGTTGGTGCCAGGGCGACTGGGGAAAGAGAACCGATGGCTGCTTGGACGCCAGGTGCGGCTACCCTCCTTTGGAGGTCTGCCATGATGTCGTCCGGCTCGATATTTGCGTACACCTGCACTTCGATCTCACCCACTTTTTGCGTCACGACTTTGTAATCACCGTAAGCAAAACCCGCTACGGCCAGTGGGATGTCACTCTTCCATTCCGTTACCCTGTCGCCGCCGTCAAAGGCTTCGTTCACCTTGTTTCCTGTCGCGACGAGGATGTATCTCTTTGGACAGCGAAAGGTGATGTCGAAGGAATAACGGCCAGCAAAATCGTCGCCTGCTGTGCGCGAAATTAGCCGTGTAGGGTACCACCCGAAACTTTGTGCAAAATAATTCCCGGGGCCGACCTGGGTAATCACTCTTTTTCCCGCGTAATGAATCGTAAATGTCTGAACTTTGCCCACTTCCAGCGGAGCACGGAGCATGACCGCAAGATAACTGCCATAGGATTGATTGCGATCCTTCTGCTCGCGCGCTTCGATAAAGATTAAAACTGTTCCCTCAATATCAGTGACTCTGTCCACTCGCAGATTAAAATCAAGCCCAAAAAGTAGAACACGCTCACCAG
>JBGPCF010000209.1:0-6848 GCA_041481635.1 Terriglobia bacterium
AGTTAAGCACATTCACTAGCCCCAAGAGTGGTTGCATTAGGCAAGTTGGTGTAACCTAGCGGGCGATACTTATGCCTTCTGAGCGATTAGTGGTGATCGGAGGAGTGGCCGCAGGACTGAGCGCGGCGAGCCGTGCGCGGCGCGTGAATTCCTCCATCGAGATTATCGTTTTCGAGAAAGGGCCCGACATTTCTTATTCTGCCTGCGGCCTGCCCCATCTCATCAGCGGCGTCGTAACTGATTCCGATGCTTTGCGAATCTACTCGCCGGATTTCTTTCGCGCGCAGCGCAACATTCAAGTCCTGACGGGCCACGACGTAGTGGAAATTTCACCCGACAACCGTCGTGTGACCGTCGTCCCGCCGGGCGGCGGAGACCTAAAGCAAGTTCCGTACAGCCGGTTGGTTCTGGCCACTGGCGCGGAGCCGGCCCGCCCCACCGTCCCGGGAATCGACTTGGCCGGAATCTTCCACGTCACCAACCTGCAATCGACTTTGGCCTTGAAGCGCCACCTGGAATCGCGGCGTGCACGCTCCGCCGTGATTATCGGCGGCGGTTATATTGGACTTGAAATGGCGGAAGCGCTGGTCACGCGGGGCATTCAAGTGACCATGCTGCAGCGCTCGACCGGGCTCTTTGAAGCCGTGGATGATGACATCACATCGCCAATCGAGAAGGAGCTGAACGACCATGGCGTGCGGCTGGTAAAGGGTGCGCCAGTGGCGGCGTTGGTGGGTGACCGCGAAGGGCAGGTGCGCCGTGTGACGTGGGAAAACGGCGGGTGCGAAACCGAGTGCGTGGTCCTCGCCACCGGAGTTCGCCCGCGTATAAAGCTCGCCGAACAGGCGGGCATCCAGTTGGGCAAGACCGGCGCCATCGCAGTGAGCGACCGGATGGATACCAGCGAATCCGCGATCTATGCCGCAGGCGACTGCGCGGAGGCCCTGCACCGGGTCAGCGAGCGGCCCGTCTACTTCCCTCTCGGAACCACCGCCAACAAACAGGGCCGGGTGGCGGGGGAGAATGCAGCGGGCGGGCGGGCGCGCTTTGCCGGCATCGTGGGCACCGCCGCGGTAAAATGTTTTTCGTTGGAGATTGCCCGCACTGGACTCAATCTGGCGCAGGCGAAGGAAGCAGGCTTTGCCGCTCGGGGCGCCACCGTGCGCGCTGCCGAGCACGCGCGCTACCTTGGCGGGAAAGACATCACGGTGAAACTCGTGGCCGACCCGTCCACGGGGCGGCTCCTGGGAGCGCAGATGGTAGGCGTGGAAGGCGTGGCCAAGCGCATCGACGTCTTCGCGACAACGCTTCAGGCGCGGATGACCGTGGAACAAGTCGCCCAGCTCGATTTGAGCTACGCCCCGCCCTTTTCGACGGTGTGGGATCCGGTGCTTATCGCCGCGCAAGAAATGCTGCGCGAGTTAAAGCGCTAAGGCGCCGCCCGAGAGCAAGTCGGGGCGCACGCCTGTGTTGAAGGTGACAATGCATTCTTGACTGGAGGAAGCCGGAATGTCTCCGATTGCCACAGGGGAAAAAGCCCCAACTTTTGAATTGGCCGGGACGGATGGGAAGAAATATTCCCTGAGTGGCGCTCTGGGACGTGGGCCGTTATTGGCCGTGTTTTTTAAAGTGTCGTGCCCCACCTGCCAATTTACACTTCCGTTTGTGGAGCGGCTGTATCAACAGTTTCTCGCTGCCGGAGCCGCAGGCATCCAGGTTTGGGGGATCTCTCAGGACAACGTTCAAAATACCAGGCTTTTTGCCCAGGAATTTGGCTTGACGTTTCCCATGCTCATCGATGAGGAACCCTATGAAATTTCTCAGGGATATCAGCTGACCCATGTTCCCACTCTTTTCGTGGTTGGCACGGGGGGACAAATTGAGTTCTCCAACGATGGCTTCTGTAAGACCGACATGCTGGATATCAGAAGATCCTTGGCAGCAAAATATGCAGTGAAGCCGGCGGAGTTATTTCACGCCGGTGAGCAAGTGCCCGCCTACAAGCCCGGCTGAGGGTCGAAAAGTTAGGCTTGGTTCAAGCCTACGGAAAATCACAACTGCCCGTCGCTGTCCTGGTGGAGGTCGCGCTTCTTGTGTTTCGGCGGCTTGAGTTTGGGGCTTTCTTCCCGCCGGACGGGTGGGACCGAGCCAACTAGCAATCGCGCACGACGCTTGACTTCCTTAGTGGCGCGGAAAGGTTTGAGTTTTCGCCGACGAGCCATAAGCAGATCGTAGATGCGAAGAATTTGGCGGAAGTGAGTCGGAATCGAACCGACCGGTCCACCAAAGGCAGACCCGTAGGATTTGAAGTCCCAGGCGGACACCAGCCCACATGCACTTCCGTCAAACAGTTTGCAATAAATTGTTTCGAATGCGCAAGGCGATTTGCGCCATTCCAGTCCACTTCAGCATTGCCCGAAATGTGAGGGACGTGGCACAATGAATATACAGAGCTGAGTTGCGACTCCTGAATTAGGGGTATTGGGTAGTTGGCTTCGTGATTCATAACAGGAGCTGTTGCTCCACCCGCAATCAGCTTGAAAGTCGGGGCGTGGCGCAGCCTGGTAGCGCGCTTGCCTTGGGCGCAAGAGGTCCGCGGTTCGAATCCGCGCGCCCCGACCAATCTCTCCTTTCGTGCGCGACCTTTGTTGAGTCGTCCAAGGTGCGGCAGGCGCAGCACCCAAGAATTACACGTGCCCGTGAAACTCGTCTCCTCAAAGCGCCTGAACGTGCCGCGTGAGTTGTTCCGGAGCCGACATCAGGGCAACGGCATGTTTGCTGCCACTCAAGCATCCGCGGCTGACCGCCAAGCTCTCGTAGTAATCGTTATAACGGAACCCAGTTTCGCCTCGCCACATGGGAAAGGCAGCGCATGCCTCGGACCAGCGCGCGAACACCGGGCTGACATCGAGGTAAGTGTCGGGCGCAAAGCCCTGGACGTCTTCCCAATTCTCTGCGAAGAAAAGGGTGCGCGCCGAGTGCGCAGGGTGCTGGCGGGCAAGGGTGGAAAGGCCTGCGTAGAATATCGCGTCGTTCACTATGGCATAACACGCTTGATGGTCCTTGTGCCAGCTCCCCCGCCAGTGCGTCACGATAGTAGCCGGCTTGTATTCACGGATCAGATCACAAACCGCCAGTTTGGCTTCCTCGCTCGACGGAATCTCGCCATCGCGATATCCGAGGAATGCGGCCTGTGCCCCAAGCAACTTCGCCGCACGCTCCGAGGCTTCACGCTGGAGCGCGCCGTATTCCGCCGTCGCGATCTTGGCCGAGCCGCGCTCGCCCAGGGAAAGGCTCAGAAATACGCCTCGAGCGCCCAAATGCGTTTGGAGCGCGACCGCGGCGCCCATCGTAAAGAAACCATCGCCCGGGTGCGCGGCAATCGCCATAATGTCAGAAGGATGAGACGATGGCGCTTCGAAGTTGGCGGAAGGAGGACGGCCCGGCATCTGGCTTGCGCCCGCCTGCCCTGCGGCGAGAGAGAGGCTGGCGGTTCCGAGGCCAAAGTCTTTGAGAAAATTTCGACGTGTGGGATGGTCCATTGTTTTCTCCGTTCTATGCCGGCTGCGGATTTTTCAAAAGAATGTGCGTCGGCCTAGGAAAGCTTATGTGGACATGCGATGTCAAGTTGAAGTAAACATGTCGCGCTGCCTATTTTGACAGGAGGCCCTAATCCATGGCTGAAGATTACCTGAACCGAGCCGGCGAGATCATTGCCATTATCCAGCGAACACAGAAAGGGAAGATCGAATCGGCTGCCGCAATTTTTGCGCGATCGATTCAAGGCGGAGGCCGGGTGTACCTTTTCGGAAGCGGACATTCGGTGATTCCCGTCCTGGACATTTTCCCGCGCTACGGAAGCTTTATCGGGTTCTATCCCATCTATGATCCACGCCTGATGTGGTTCAACGTGGTCGGGCCGGGAGGCGCGCGCGAGCTGTTGTGGCTAGAAAGGCGCGAGGGCTATGCGTCCGTGGTGCTCCAGAGCTACCAGCTCGAACCGCGCGACTCCATCCTGGTTTTCTCGCACGGTGGCCTGAATGCCGCGCCGATTGAAATGGCGATGGGCGCAAAACAAAAGGGGTTGACCGTGGTCTCGGTCTCCTCCCTGCAAAATCACCGGCAAGCCAAGGCGGAACATTCCACCGGCAAACACTTGGCGGACGTCTCCGACATCGCCATCGACAATTGCGTCCCTCCCGAGGATGCTTTGGTGAGCGCCGAAGGCATAAAAGAAAAATTTGCGGCGGGCTCGACGGTGGCGGCGGTGTCGATCGCCATGGCTCTGGTGGCGGAAACCGGCCTGCGCCTGGTGAAGAACGGCGCCAAGCCCCCCACATTCGTTTCGCCCAACGTCGGACTGCCCGCCGATCATAATCAGAATGTGTTTCGCGAGTACGAGCGCTTCATCCAGAACCGGAATGCCTAAAGCTCCAATGAAACCGCGGCTGGATAGCGCAATTCAACAACACCCTTGGGTAATTCATGGGACGCTTTGCACTCGTCGCTGATCTCGGCGGAACCAAGATCGCCGCCGCTCGCGTCGAGACCACGGGAAGGATTACGCATCGAGTTTTTGCTCGCACGCCGCCGGAGGGTGGCATGGCGGTCGTGAAAGCTGTCGCCGACCTGTTTCACCGCCTGCCCGCCGAGGGCGCGAGCGCACTGAGCGTCGATGTCCCCGGCTTGGCTTATCCCAGCGGACTGGTCTGGGCGCCCAACATTCCGGGGTGGGATCGAATGCCGTTGGGCAAGATCCTGCGGCGCCGATTCAATCTGCCTGTGCTGGTGGAGAGTGACCGCAACGCGTTTGTGACCGGCGAAGCATGGCAAGGTTGCGCCAAGCGGTGCCGGGACGTGATATTTATCGCCATCGGCACGGGGATCGGCGCCGGCATCATCAGCGGCGGACGACTGCTGCGTGGAAGCCATGAGCTTTCCGGTTGCTTAGGATGGATGGCGGTTCGAGATCGTTTCCTTCCTATTTACAAAACGGTGGGATGCCTGGAAGCGCACGTGGCAGGCCCAGGGATCGCACGCGCCGCCCAACGTGTTTTCCATCGCGATGCTAAAGCCCGCGAAGTCGTGAAACTGGCACGCCAAGGCGAACCTCGTGCGAAAAAAGTGCTGGCGCAGGCGGGACATTATCTCGGGTTGGCCCTTGCCAATCTTGTGGACATTCTGAATCCGGAAATCATTGTGATTGGCGGCGGAGTGGCATCCGCGGGCCGTCTGCTCCTGGCGCCTGCCGAGCGAACCATGCGGCGATGGGCCCAGCCGTTGGCCGTGCAACAAGTGCGAATCACACGCAGCCGCCTGGGAGGGCGGGCCGGTTTGCTGGGCGCGGCCAAGCTGTGCTTTGACCATTTTCATGAGCCGAGGTGAACGCGACAATGGCTGAGACAGGGCGTGGCGGCATCACGATTCAGCGCACACCGGTCATTGTGGCCGTGAATGCGTGCATGTTCATTTTCGGCTTGATCCTGCTGCTGATGGGATCGCTCCTGCCCAGCCTCCAAGTGAGCAACGCTCGCGCCGGAAGCCTCGGCTCCTTCCCACTCATCGGCATTCTGATCTCGACCATTTTCATCGGGCCCATTCTGGACAAGGTGGGCGCCAAGCCTGCTCTTTCCGTGGGCCTCGCGCTCATCGCAGCAGCCATGGCGGCACTTCCTTCCCTAGCGAGTTATCCTGCGATGGCTGCGGCGGCGCTTGTCTATGGACTCGGCGGGGGTATTCTGAATACGGCCACCAACGCAGCGATATCCGACCTGAGCGCTTCCGGGCGTGGCGTCGCTTTGAATGTTCTGGGCTTTTCGTTCAGTTTGGGTGCTGTCACTGCCCCGTTACTCATTTCGTTGTCAGCGCGCACTGTTTCAGTGCCTACCGTCCTTCGCATCATGGCCATGGCTCCGTCAGCCGTTCTGGTCCTCATTTTGGCATTGCGCTTCCCTGCTCCGGCACATTCAGGAACATCGCTTGGAAGTCTCCTGAAAGTTTTGAATCATCCCATGGTGTGGATGTTTGGCTTTGTCCTCTTTTTTGCATCGGGCAATGAGAATTGCATGTTTGTGTGGGCGGGTAGAATGGTCAGAGACACGCTTCAGGTGTCCGCAGAGCGCGCGGATCTGGCGCTCGTCGCATTGAGCGTCACGATGGGCGCGGGTCGCTTGTGGGCTGCGTTGGGACTGAAAATGCTTGGCAGCCGAAAGATATTACTTCTGGCCGCGGCCATCATCATTGCGGGCGTCGCCATTGTGCTGACCTGGGAATCGTTCGGCGGCATGGTGACGGGCTTCGCCGTAATGGGCCTGGGCATGTCTGCAATCTTTCCCACCACTCTGGGATTGGCAGGAGATCGCTTCCCCAATCAAACGGGGACAGTTTTCGGTGCGGCGATGACGGTGGCGCTGGTGGGAGGCGTTGCAGGTCCGCTGGTGGGAGGCTGGGCGGCAACATCGAGCCCGCAAAGAGTTCTCGCGGTTCCCTTGATTGCCGGAACAGCAATTGCGGCCCTTACCCTCATTTTCATAGGGCGAGGTATCGGGATTTCAGGTGGAGAAAGCCGAAGTTAGTACGAAAAGGGTTTTTACCACATTCCTGAACTGGCCAAGGGATCGGGAAAAGCGCGCAGTCGTCCAAAAAGAAGAAGGCCACGGTCCCGTCCTGCGGGACCGTGGCCTTCGGTTGATTGCGGTTTAGGTTGTGGGAGCCGCGCGTCTTCGCCGGCCCGTTTCGCCTACTGGTTCTTCTGCACCACTTTCCAGCCTGGCTTGCTCTTCTGCCACAACACTCCCGAGTCCCCCGCGGTGTGCGGATAGTACCGCGTCGAGTGCATCCCCAGCGGC
>JBGPCF010000210.1:0-6475 GCA_041481635.1 Terriglobia bacterium
AGCTTCCCCCGGACCCACGTGGAGCCTGGGAAATACGCCTTGACGATCCGAGCCGTTGGGTACGACCTGATCGCTCCCGGATCCGTGACGATTGCCGAAGGCAAAACCTCAATCGCGGACGTCAAGCTCGAGAGGGCCAAGGATCTCGCCGCGCAGCTCAGCTCCCTCGAATGGGCCATGAGCGTCCCCGGCACGCCCGAACAGAAGGACAAGCTCATCTATCAAGTAGTGAGCTGCGCCTACTGCCACGCCTGGGAACGCGTCGTGAAGTCGAACCACACGGCCGGCGAGTTCGTGGACGTGATCACGCGCATGCAGAAGTACTACACAGATGGTTCGGCGGTCAGCAGGGACAAACGTGGGCGTGGACAGATAGGCATACCCGACCAGGTCGCCGCTGCCGACGAAAACCCGATATGGGGCCGTGAGCCTTTCGGCATCCCGAAGAAGGAACTGGCCGAGTACCTCGCCACGGTGAACCTCAGCGGCGGAAAAACAACTTGGCCCTTCGAGTTGAAGACGCTGCCGCGTCCGAAGGGCAAGGCCACGCACGTCATCATCACCCAGTACGACATGCCCCGGCCCGACACGGTGGCACACGATCTCGACCTCGATTCCGCGGGCACAGTGTGGTACACCGACGAAAGCCGGATGTTCTTCGGCAAGATGAATCCGAAAACCGGCAAGTTTACCGAGTATGCGTTGCCGCCCGTCCCTCCCGGAGACCTTCCGGGAGCGAGGGACATTCAAGTGGATCGCGACGACAGCATCTGGTTCCCGCGGCGGATCGCCGGCGCCGCCATCGTGCTGACGAAGTTCAATCCGAAAACGGAAGAAGTGAGCACGATCGAGGGAGTAGGCACGCAATTCATGGCGCTCGGACCTGAAGGCAAAATCTGGGCGGGCTGGACGCGAGTCGATCCGAAGACCATGAAAGTGGAGGCCACGTACGGCTGGGAGAAATCGCCGAACATTCCCCCTGGCCCGCACCGCCAGTACGTCGATCTCACGGTGGTCAACTCCAAGGGGAATCCATACGCGCCGGACATCGGCGGCTCGTACATCATTGGCATTGACGCGAAGACCGGTGAGGCCAAGTTCTGGCAGGTCCCCACGCCCAAATCATCGCCGCGCCGCGGCCGAATGGACGCGCAGGACCGCTACTGGTTCGCGGAGTACACCGGGGACAAGATCGGCATGTTCGACACGCGCACGGAAAAGTTCCAGGAATGGCCCATGCCGCGCAAATACACGACCCCGTACGCCGTCTCGGCCCCCGACAGAAACGGCTACGTGTATGCGACGAGCAACATGGCCGAACGCCTCATGCGCCTGGATCCAAAGACCGGTGAAATCGTCGAATACCAGATTCCGACCGAGTTCGATTCGAAGAAGATCACCTATGATCCCACGACCAGCCGCTTGACGCTGTGGATGGTCAACACTCGCACCGCAAGAATGATGAAGGTCGAACCCCTTGACTAAACTTGATTGGAATTGACAAGACACGCGGTCCGGCCTGCGCATCAATGCCAAGCGCCAGGTCGTGGACCTCAACGGTGACGTCATCCCGGGCCCCTACTGCGGTGGCGAGTCCGCGGGGGGATTCAACCTGCACGGCCTGGCGAGATGCGCGGTGCAGGGCCGAATTGCAGGAAGGAATGCAGCTGCGGAGACGGTTAAGGGTTAGCGCCGCCCGCGGGCTAGTGCGGATTTGTGGCACTTATTTCTTACCCTTCCTCGATTTCTTTTCCCGGGCGGCACGCTTGATTTCCTTCGGGTCGAACACTGTGGAGGGTCCGCTTTCCAACCCTTCTCGTATGTCCTCGCGGAGCCTCTGCATCTTCAGAGACCGGATCTGATCTTCTTCTTCCAATAGCCGGAGGGCCTCCCGAACCACCTCGCTGGCGGAGTTATAAGATCCCGACGCGATCTTTGCGCGGATCATCTCCTCAAGGTGGGGGGTAAGACTAATGTTCATCGGCATGCGGGCATCCCTCGGTTGTCAGGTTCCCTGAAGAATAGCGCTAATGGCAATCTTTGTCAATATTTGCCATTCTGGTGACATCCCAAACTGCCCCTTCCACCCTACTTATCGCTCTGCGTTTTTGGGCAGCAGGTCAGTCAGCCGGTCGGCAATGTCATACCCGAATGAGATGGAACGAAAACACGGACCCTTAAAAACCAAAGGGTCCGGCACCCGAAAAATCAACCCCCAAAGCTGGCGCACCCGGCCGGTGCAAGAATTGGCGGTGTTCATCTATGTCGGCGAGTTTGGGTTGAGTCCCGCGCTCGGGCGCGATTGGCCCATAGCTGCATAGATTCGCATGATTTTTAATACGTTAGCGCAAGCCAAAAGCGGATGCAAAATTCGATGTGCTTTCTGAACGAATCTGGTGTAGGGCAGTGGTGGTCTGCCATCCCGTTGGATAAGACCCGTCGGCAGTTGGTGCCTCGCCGAAGCGTGTCCAATGTCATTACGAAGGTGCCTGTCGAGAATAATATCCCAGCGCTTATGCCATTCCGGAAGCAGAACAAGCCATTCGCGCTTATTCGCGCTTGATGATTTTGTAAAGACAGACAGATTTTTCGGAGGACGCTTGGCCACTTCGGGATTCATTCCCGGAGGTGGTACGAACTTGTTGGGATCGCCGTGGATATCCGCGTTGACTGTGCCTAGTACCCAGCGCAGAACCTTATGTGAGGTTTCGAAGCTCTGGATGTAAAGGTCCCTGAGCAACTCATACTCATCTCTAAACAATCGCAATTGATCAATCTGAGGCTGATATTTGTCGGGGAGTAAATCACAGAGGAGTCCGGGGAACATTGCATTGATCAAATCGACGTATCGTCCGAGTTGCTCAAACAATTCTTTTTGCGTATTGGTAAACGCCGGAGTCTTGATCTCGGCTTGGGCGAAAGAGACGATCTCGTTAAAGTGAGGTCGATCAGCGGACCACAAAGCATTCCACGCAGCCTTCATTTCCATAAAGTGCTTATCAGGCTGTAGTGCCCACATGGGGCCGAAGAAGACATCGTAAAGATAATGCGTTTCATGATCGCGCTTCCACTCCACGGGCAGATCGCTCTCCCCCTTGGGCACTAATTGCCCGATCGTCTTGTCAAAGTGATCCCAATCGTGGTTTAGGTAATACGTTGACAGGCGAGAGAGTCGCTTCCAGTCAGAACGGACAAAATGCTTCATCTGATAGAAGGCGCGCTGATATTGCATGATTCCATCTGGACCAAGCCATTGGTAAAAGGTGATGAATGCAGAACCTCCAGGCTCAGCCATACTTTTCGCTTCGGCGAATGCAGGAATTTCGGGGTTGATTGATACTACCTCGGTGCACGTTTTTTCCGAGCGCAATTTCCGTCCGTCAGCAAGCTCAAGCCGCGTGTGGGCACCACCATCCCAAATCAAGGCACCCTTCGTGGCAGCTTGGCATTTGGGGCATACATAGAAAAATCCCTGTCGCTTCTCGTGACCGACGCCGAGCCTCAGCACGATCCCCGTTTTGCATCCCGGGCATTCGACAGGATATCTTGCAATTCCCAAAAGAATTCTCCAACGATAGTTGGGTCAGTTTACCAGATTAATCAACGGGTCCCGTACAACATGAGGGTGGCCCACCCCTTCGCCTTTTTCTGTTGACGTGCGTTCACGATTGGATGATACCACTCCAGCACGTCAACGCCGAGGGACTGGTTTGGCTTTTCAGGGTGCCCGACCCTTCGGTCTTTTGGAAGGGTCGGGGTTTTGGTGTCCTCCTCGGACCTTGATCCGTATTGCCCACGTTAACTGAGTTGCGGACTCACGGAGAAACATCACACGCTCCGACACCCTCCAAAAACCACGAGGGGTCGGACACCCGCAAGTTCAAAGCCGCCCATTTAGCTGCGAATGCGACCTTTGGTCTAGGTGCTACGTGCTTGCTTCTCAAGCTTCTCAGGGGTCGCAGCACTGATGATGTCATCCGCGGATTCGTCGCGGCCCGGTTCTACTCGGACGAATATGACAAACGGTCTATTTCCAAACTTCTTGCGAATGTCCCGCCATCTGTGTGCTAAATACCGGGCGGCGCCGGATGTGCCCCATTCATCATATCCGCCACAGCAGATCCAATTCCTTTCCGGTGCACTTGCAGGATGAATTTTGAGGATCATCCCGTAGTCGATTTTCGGGTCTGTAGAGGGAGCGATGATCGTGCGGCCAGTAAGCTTGGTGACAAATCTACCGTCCCTAAAGTCTGCGAACGGATTGCCGTCGTTATGCAACAGATCGATTGTCTTATTGTTCGACAAGACTCCCAGTGAGATGTACGACAGGTCTAGCTTGGTGCCCAGCTCCTTATCCGACTTCAGCGCTACCCAGCTTCCCGTGTTTGAAGCGACGCTCTCCGCAAGATAGGTCACGGCACGCACTTCACAAACGCTGACGGCCTCAGATATGGAGAAACGACTCGATTCGTCTCCTGATTTGCTGAAGATATGTTTGACCTGCGCCCCGGAAGCATTAACGGCTTTGGGAGGGTTCAGGAGAGCGTAAATTAGATGGAGGTTACCCTCAGCTGCGTCTCTGCCAAAAACCTGCTTATAGCGCCAGCTGGCCGCACGCTTCAGCGCGGCACGGCTAATTTCCCACATGCCCCGCGTTGCAATGCCAGTTCCGATTCCGCCTGTTACATCAGTCATGGGCGCTCACCTTCAGGCGGGTGTCCCGCCCTTTCGTCTTTTTCTGTTGACGCGCGTTCACAAATGGATGATACCACTCCAGTACGTCAACGCTGGTTGACTGGTTTAGCTTTTCAGGGTGCCCGACCCATCGCGTTGGAAGGGTCGGCGTTTTCGTGTTCTCTTGCGGGTTTGATCCGCGTTGACTCCATCAACTGAATGGAAGACAGTCAGAATAAATACCAAACCCTCCGATCCCTCGAAAAATCACAAGGGGTCCGGCACCCGCAAGTTCAAAGCCGCCTCAAAGGCTGTGCCATCCGCCAGCTACTGATAATCGGTTTTTATCCCAACGAAAATGACAATCGTATTTTCGCCAGCGTAAGGAAGAAAGCCCTCTTGAAGTCTTGCTGGCATGTGCAAATCAAATCCCATGTGCGTTGATAATGCCTCTCCTATTTGACCGCAGGAATCAAACACCGAGCGTATCCCAACGACAATCCCTTTGGGCGGCTCAAATGCTCCTGCGTAAATCAAGTTCGACTTTTTGCCGTGAGCTTGCAGCGCCGATTGAATCTCCTTCCCATAGTCTTGGGCCTCGCCACTTTCCTGGGGGACGTAGACAAGAACTCCGCAACTGGATGGCATCGAATCTCTGAACCGTACGAGCGCATCGCGCTGTTCCCCGGTCAAGTGTCTGCCCTTCGCGGCTCTTATCACATAATCGGCGCCCCAAAGGCCAATGCTGATGACCAGAATAGCGAAAATACCTAAAATGGCTCGAAATCTGCGCGGTATTTCGAGAAAGTACCCTGTCGACATGATTCCGGCCAGCGCGACAATGCCGGAGAGAGCGAGAACGATCCTGGCAAGGAGTACGCTCGTGGCCCCGTACAGATTGAGGGCTTCGAAGAGTAGTGCAAGAACGAGGGCGAGGACCCCACTTCCGAGAAAGCTTTTGAAGAGGATGGGGTGTTCTTCCGTAAATCCTTTTCGGCGCGCAGCCCACCCTTTCGCTTTTTTCTGTTGACGTGCGTTCACAATTGGATGATACCACTCCAGTACGTCAACGCCGAGTGACTAGTTTACCGCCACAAAATTGGGCCCAAGATTTCATTTGGGGAAATTCCGAGGGCTAAAACGAACTAAGATCCCAGTTGACAAAAACAATGCTACACCGCTATATCGTGCGTAGATGCAATGCGAAAAATGGGCTTTCCATCCAGAAAGAGTTTCCATATGAATAGGTTTGCTGTCCTCGTGGGAACACTGCTTGTCGCTACGCTCGCCGCACCGGCGCTTAATCCCCAACTCATGCTGCGTGCCGCGCCTGCACCTGTCGGAAATGCCATTGATGGCAAGCTCTTCTGGCAGGCGCAGATGTGCCAATACTGCCATGGCGTGCAGGCGGAAGGCGCCTGGGGACCGGACCTGGCGGGCCGCGGGCTCAGCGAGGCGCAGATGATGCACTCGCTCCGTCAACCCTATGGACTGATGCCTGCCTACACCGAAACACAAGTAAGCGAGCAGACGATTGCCAACCTCCTGGCATATTTCTCCACTCTGCCGCGAGCGGAACAGTTTGGCCCATGGCGCTGGCAAGCTCCGCCGGCCGGCGCACCCGAGGGGCAGCGGCTCCAGAGCGCCTTTGGTTGCGGCCAGTGCCATGAGCCTGAGCTGGCCATTCCCCGCCGATGGGTGGGGGGCGAGACCAAAAGCGCGTACTTCGCCTATTTCGCAAAGCAAATCTACGACCATACAGACAAGTACCCGCAGGGGCGGATGGGAAATTACTCGAGAG
>JBGPCF010000211.1:0-6349 GCA_041481635.1 Terriglobia bacterium
GAGAGATAACTGAACATCGCACCTTGCTGAATGTCGTCGCCACGCATGAGGTATCCTCCTTTGGAATCCCTAATATGGATTATACCTCAACTTATATGTCTAAAGAAGGGACAAACAAGCATTTTTCATCAGCCTGCTAGAGTGAAACCATCCGCCTCATGGCGGAAATTGACGCGGCCATTTCCAAATGGCCTATCGAATAAGGCGGTCAAATGATGATTGAGTTTTCAATCGACCGCACGGACTTGATGCGCGCGCTGTATCCTTTAATGGCCGGGAGAGCACGAGGCAAGGCTGCTGCGTTGGGCTACGCTGGTCTTCGCCGCCATGTTTTAACCCTTGCAATTCGATTCCCTGATACAATCCGCGCATGCCCATAAGGGTGTTGTCGAACGGGATTAGGATTGTGTCCCTTGCCGTAATGGTGGAGCACGCCGTGCTAGATGGGCTCAGGGAACTCCCTGGAGACTGGGCCGTATCCATCGACTGGCCGGCGGGCGGCGATCAATACGCTGTGGATGTGGACTGCCCTGATGGTTCTCATCGAAAGTTTGAGTTCTCCAGCTCCGCTGGGATTGCTCCTAGCTTCATCCGCAGCACCATTAACGCGGCGTTCGCGAAGAAACAAAACAATTAGCTCCACCAGGAAGACCTTCGCTGCCGGTACTGGTGCCATTTGATTTTCGGATGGCACGACAATTGCTGGGAGAGTATAATCGCATGACCTAAAGTTACTCAATGGAGGTTCATTACTTTATGAGTCAGGAAAAAGAGGATGTTCTAGTTGGTAAGACCGCAAGACAGCACAAAGAAGCCAATGAGAAGATTTCAAAATTGAAAGTTAAGGCGTTCTACTTGGGTACGGTGCTTCACGGGCTAGGAGTAACGCTGGCTCAATATCCAGAACTTCTGAGTTTTGACGAGGAATCTATGGATGCAACATATGATATCCGTCGCAATTTCTCGATGAAAGACGCAAAGGAAGCATCCCCCGAGAACATTCAAAACCTCTGTAGGGAAATTAGGCAGGCTATCGCGGAACGCGACCGACTCGCTCAAGAGTTGCAGTCTTTAGGGTACGGCTCTTAGACCGACCTTTTCGGCTCCCCGCATGACGCGGATGCTGTAAAGGGGAAAGCCCGCCTGCTAGCGGGCCGCTCCTTCAACTGTGGGGCTGAGCAACTTCACGGTATCTCGCTGCCTTGTTATTAACCTCGCACTGCCATTCCTTGATAGAATCCCCTTTGTGTCCCACTTGCGCCGCGTGGAGAGATTCAGGCGGAAAGGAACAACAATGAAACCTAAACAGAAACCTGAGAAGCATACCCCAGCCCCGGCGAAACGGGACCCCGATTCATGCCCGTTCTGCAATAAAAGGCGGCTGGTTCCATCATCCAGCGGAAAAAATCTTGTGTGCCAAGTTTGCGGGCGCATTGTAGCCAAAAACAAAAATCCACAAGCAGCCTAGCAATCGTCCGGCAAGAGCCATGGAAACAACATTCACATGCGGGCCTTTTGGCAGGATCTGTACGCTGCTCGCGTGGATGTTGTCATCAACGGCCACGACCACGAGTATGAACGCTTCGCACCACAGAACTTCGATGGAAGGCTTGATTTTTCGCTAGGCATTCGAGAATTCGTTTTCGGAACCGGAGGGGAGAATTCACATCGCCTTTGGAGAGACTCAAGCCAAAAGCGAAGTGAGAAACGCAGATACCTTCGGCGTGCTTTAGTGACCCTAATACCCGGCAGGTACGAATGGCAGTTTATCCCGGGGTCTGGCAAATCCTTTACTGACGCGGGCTCTGGCGAATGCCATTAAAGGCATTCGGTCACTTCTCTTCAATCTTTCAAGCTCGCCCTGACTCGCGATGACTCAGTGCACACCTTCTTCGCTATTTCGCCGCCACCAGAGGCACCAGGTATTTCAGCAATTCGGGATTGGAAATGACAATCGTAGCGTTCTCCACTTGGATGGGGTCGCGAGGCATTCGGACCCGTCCGCGCGGCATATCGAGGCCCGGCGGGGGAGGGATGGCCGGTATCAGGGTCAACTCCAAGTTCCCGGCGGGAAGGTTTCGCAAGATAAATCCGCCTTCGGCGTCGGTTGTGGTTGTGGCCTGGCCGATGGCTATCCTGACGCCAGCCACGGGCTGGAGCGTTGAGGCACCCATTGCGCCGTTAGTGTTCGATCCGTCCGCAGTGCCCGCGCTTCCTGGTCCGCTCTTTCCATGCGCGCTGGTTTTGAGGATGTTCCCGCCGCCTACCTTGAAATAAACGTGTCCGGCGATGGAGCGCAGCGCGCGCAGTGGAATGTCTTTCACAATAGTTGAAGTTGGCTCCACGTGGATTTGCACGGACTCTTCTGGCGCCAGGTAGTCAGCCGGTAGAGTGGAGCGGTCCACGGACAATGTGTAGTCCCCCGGCGCGACCTCGTTCAACTCGTAGTCTCCGGTGCCGTCAGTGACAAAGCTTCGTGTCTTGTTGGCGCCCGCCAGAAGTAGTCGAATGCCGCGCAGCCCGTTGGCGTCCGGCTGTCGATTGCCATCCATTTGGTAATCGTTGAACACGTTCCCCATGACGCGCGCAAAATTCACAATCCCGAAATTTACCTCGGCGGATTTGGCTTCCAGCAATTCCACACGGATGTCAGTAGATCCTGTGGCGCGCACTGCCTCTTTGAACTGATCGAGCGGCACACTGACGCGGTAGGCATCGGGCTTGAGCCCGGTGAACTCATACTGACCTTGTGCGTCGGTGCGAGTTGACTCACCCGTATTCAGGTCCACGCGCACGCCCGGCATCCCCGGCTCGCCCACATTGAATGCGCCGTTCACATTCAAGTCGCGGAAGACGCGCCCCCGGATGGCCCGCCGGTTCTCGCGGAAAGGTTGGAGCCAGCGCGGCGTTCCGGTGAGGCTTTTGTTAAAGCCAATGGTCATCAAAGTAGTTCGGCGCACGTCACCTTTACGGTAATCGTAGAGAAGGACGTTTGAAAGCGACGACACAATCTGGATGGAAGGTGTGAGCTGGTAAGATAGCGCGTATCCAAACAGATTGGAATTGGAAGTTCGGCCCATCCCGGCCGCGTATTGTGAGTACCCTACGGTGGGGCTCAGGTTCAGCCGGCGGCCGATCTTGAATTGTCCGCTCACTGAAAGCTGCGTGTCGGTGGGCTGGAGGTTTTGCAGCAACGCCGAAATCTGCGGAGGCAATTGCGAAGATTGCGAGAAACCCACCGGGTCAAGCAGAAACAGTTGTTGCAACGCGGGCGACAGCAGCCCGAGGTCGTCGTGCAGCCGCATGACCATCGAGGGATTGTTGCGAGTATGTTCGAATCCGATCGTGAGGAACCCGGAACGGATGGGGACGCTCAAAACATCACGCGCCGTGAATTGTCCCTGGGCATTGAGTTGCAGCGGGTCGCTCAGCGCGCCTATCGTAACTTGCGCCGTGTTGGAGATCCGTGGGCCCAGCCGGGAATTCAGCGCGACGTCATACCGGTGGCCTTGCCCCCGGCCCAGCAGGCTCTCGCCCGAACTATTCCGAGTGTAATTGTAGTTCAGGGTGAGCGCCTCAGTGGGCGTGATCGCCCAACTCAAGCCCGGATTCAAATAGTCAGAATCACCATGGATCGGATAGAAAGGAGTGGCCTTGGTGGAACTGTGTTGGTAATAGAAAGACCCGGAAAGACGGCTGTCCAGTTTCAGGCTGCCGCCCGCGGTTATGGAGGTGCCGCCCGCGAAAAATAATTGCAACTGGTTGAGCGGGAACTCCGGAGATGAGGATGTGCCGGACACAAATGCGGACAACCGGCCGCCCGCGTAGGAGAGTGTCCCCTGCGCCAGGCCGCCTTGTGTGCTGGCTCCCAGTGTGCCTTGGGCAGCCCACCTCAGGTTGGGCCGATAAGCGAGCCCTGCCGTCTGCATGAGGCTGTTTTCGCGTCGAATCGTCGAGAAAAGAGGGCCTTGCACGGGCGAGTTCACCCAGCCCGTGGTCGCGTACAGGTAAAGCTTGTCAGTCTGCTGGCGGCTGAAATTAAAGCCTGCAACATCACGTGTGCCTTCGAGGGTGAGAAAGTAAGAGGGAATGGTAGCGCCGCCGAAAAATTCGTATCGATTGGCGCCGCGATGAAATATGGCTTCCGCGCCGCGCACCATGTAAACGTTGTAGGCCGAGTAGGGCGACACCTTGGCGTCCAATCCTCCGTTGACGGTGAGAGGGAAATCCATAAACCAAAGTTCCGATCGCTTCGTGCTGTATTGAATGGAAACGGTGTTGGGGTTGAAGAGCGGCGCGCCTGGCAGCGTGCTGTCCTGAACTTGCCCGCGGATGCTCAGCCGCGTGCCATCACTCTGCTGCTGCCATTCGAAATGATGGAGAAATAAGTAGCCCGGGGTCCCTGCGCCGCCCAGCGAGGTTTGCATCGACGATCCCACGTAGCCGCGGCCAATCGCGTCCAGATCAGCATTGCTCAGATGGGGCGGAGGAACGTCAATGGGGCGAGCCACCACGCGCACGCGCATGGTGATACGTTGATCGTTGGCCCAAGCAAAGGCCAGAGTCTCACCACGAGTCAGTCCGGCGAACTCCACCTTGTCCGGGGAAACCTGCGCGCGGCATATGGATTCGTCAAGAACCACCACGTTGGTGACGCCGGCGATGGCAATGGTCCTGGAACTTTGCCAATAAACTTCAAACACGCGGGGGGCGGATTCCTGCGCGCGCGCCCTCACACCGGACATCGCAAGGAAAGCGGCGGCGAGCAGAACCACGCTCCGCCGAGCCTGGGCCTTCGAGCAAATTGATTTGGGCGCGACGTGCATCATAGTCTTCTACTGTTTTACCGAGCCGGCGTTCCCCGCGAATTGAACCGCCGGTATCGCGAACGGAAATTCCTGCGTGAAAATCTTGTCCTGGCCATAAAGCACGGTGAGAATGGCGGAATAACTTCCCGGCGGGAGAGAGCCGGCCCAGCCCACGGAGAGGTGATCGGACTGCTCCGGAAGAAATCGCTTGATCTCGCCATCGGCTTTGCCAATCAGCTCGTGGCGCGAATTCAGAATCGCCATCCGGGTCTCAGGAAAGATGTGCGCGTTGCCTTTGTTTGCAAGCAGGAAGTCGAGCTTCATGGGCTCGTTCGACGTGGGCGGCGCAAACTGGGCATTCGAGACCTCAATCTTGTAATCTTCCGTATTCTGCGCGCTCAGCAGAATTAACGATCCCAGCCGGATATTGGCGTAGACAGCTTTTCTTTCCGCCGTGGCGGCCTGGACCATCTCGGGTTTCGACTCAACAAAGACCACGGCGTAATATCCGCCTGAAGCCTGTTGGGGCGGCGTGACCACGACCTTAACTTTCCCGGTCCCGTGCGCCGGAGCCACAAACTGACGTGGTACAAACTCAATCCAATTGGCTGCCGAGTGGGGAGACGTGCCCGGAGCGTTGAACAGTTTTTCGTTCTTATCGTTGTACCAGAGGTCGGTGACATGCACTTGCATCATTACCGGCGTGTTGCCGCCGTTGGAAACGGACAGCTCAAACTCAAAAGGCTGGCCGGGCTTGAATGCATACTGCACCTCGGCAGGGGCGAGGGCCAGCGTCTGCGCTTGTGCGGGCAGCGCCGCAATCCCCAACCAGAGAGCCGCTGCGCCAAGCACTGGAGCAATCCGCGAGAGTTTGGTCGGCTTTTTCACAAGTGAATGTGATTTCATCATGGCACCGTTAGTGTGTAAGTTAAGGTCGCACTGTCCGACCCGGTAAAAGCGCCTGCTCCGTTCACGTTCGAAACAAACAGCCCAATATAGCGAGTGAGGCTGGAGTTAGTGGCTGCAGTGGTGGTGAGCGAAGTGGGAGAAGCGCTGGAATTGGAAATGGCGGTGTAAGGCCCACCCAAAGCTGCGGCATTTTGCAGTTGGAGAATGGCGGGGTGGACAAAATTCATGCTCACGTAAACCGACAATGTTCCAGTGGTTGAAGCGAAACCGGAGAACGAAGGCTGCAGCAAATATGGGGTGCCGTAGATTACTCCCCCGGAAGCAGGAACAATGGTTATTCCCGCTGATGGGGATATGCCGATCCCATTGACGTTCCCAAAATTCATGGAGAAATCTGCGCCGGGCGAGACTGTAAGCCCTCCCGCCGCGGTTGCCAACGTCAATCCAACCGCCGGTTGAATATTTTCCGATGGGCTGTTCAGACCCAGTGTGACTGTACTTGTCTTGCCATTGGATAAGTCCGTTGCTACGAATGTCAGGGTGGCAGAGTCAGATCCGGAACTTGCTCCGGCCCCGTCCGCGTTGGCGACAAATAAGCCGAGGTTGGCTGTGAAAGTGCCGTTCGCTACGCC
>JBGPCF010000212.1:0-6313 GCA_041481635.1 Terriglobia bacterium
CGGGTCGACTTTACTCCGCCTCACTGGTATTAACGTGAATAACTAACTTTGGTTCGACCCAACGCCAGGGAAGTCTTCAGGCGAGCCCTCTCATTGTGAGCCGGTGCGCCGGACCTACGACTTCAACCCAAGGGCATGCAGGACTCGTTTTCGCAAGTTCTTGCCATAGAAAAGTTTACGAGCTAGTTGGTTGGTCGGCATCCACCGGTAGAGCCACTTCAACTCCATTCTGACGGCTTGAAGATCCCTGTCGAGATTGCTGATGACTTCTGCATGGGCAGCGAGGTTCTTTGCGTATTCCCGTTCGTTCTCCTCCCGCTGGTGCAGCAAGGCCTCGACTGCTTCTTGCTTGGCATCGAGTTCCTGCTTGTGCATGGCCAGGCTCTGGGAAAATTCGCGGTCGTTCTCCTCCCGCTGGCGCAGCAGGGCCTCGATCGCTTCTTGCTTGGCTTGGAGGTCCTGCTGGTGCATGGCCAAGCTTTGGGAATACTCACGGTCGTTCTGGTCCCGTTGGCGCTTCAAGGCCTCAATCTGATTCTGACTTTGGCGCAGTTCTTGGACAATCTCTATTTGGTGATCAATGCCCACCACGCCTAGCGTTCTAGTAAGCGACACCTTGGTGGGTTGTGCTCCGCAAACGGCAATAAAATACTTGGCACCCGCCGCATTCGTCGAGTCTTCAACCACCTCCGCCAGTTCCGTTGTGGGTCCACAGGTATTCTGAATAGCCGAGGCACTGAATTCGTGCTGGTAGAGCAATTGAGCGTGAGGGAAATGTCGCCGAAGCAGCTCCAGGAATTCCTGGTCTGTTAGTTCTTTGGAATGGAACGGGTTATGCTCCTCAACGGCCTTCATGGGCCGCGTGGCGTTGGGAGTGGAAAGTATCAGAATTCCCTTGGAGTCCAGGATTCGGCGGATTTCAATTAGGCATTGCTCCTGTTCCGCGATATGCTCGATGGCCTCAAACATTACTGCCAGATCGAAGCCTCCTGCATGGAAGGGTAAGAGTCGGCAATCCGCAATCGAGTAGTGCAGGTTGCGGTGGGAATAGTTCTGCCGTGCGTATCGGATGGTTTCAAGCGAATTATCAATGCCTATGACGGACTTTGCCTTCTTTGCAAGAATGGACGAGCCATAGCCGGTTCCACATGCGGCGTCCAGCACTCTGGCACCATCCGCAAACCGTGCCGCGAAGCGATAGCGAATAATGTGCTCTAAGACCAAAAGAGCCGGGGTTTTCCCGGGCACAACTCGCTCACCCGTGAACGGCAAGTCGCAACCGCCATTTTGAAAACCCATTTGCCTGCTCCGCCCGATCACTGAATTTCAGTTTGAATCAGCATCGTACCATAGACCCTTAACTCATCGAGGCGAGAATACTCAAGACAGCTACTGATCGGACGTCCTCCCTGAAAATTGGTCCAGCGAGAAGATAAGATTTCAGGCAAGATCCAGGAGTTGGAAAGAGGGGTTTTCCGATAAAGAAATACCAATACACGGAGGACCAGATCGCCTACGCTCGGCGCCAGACCAAGCTGGGTACTCCGGTGGTCGAAGTGGCGCCGAAGATGGGCCTCACGCCTCACTCCCCGAAAAGGATTTCGCCGCGAATCTCGATATGCTGTGGCTAAAAAACCGAGAAGCGGGGATCGCCAAGCATCCAGCCTTCGTACGCCTCGTCGTGATAGGGTGGTTTGCCGGGTGGCAACGTCGCCCTGAAGGCGGCTCGGCCTCCCCAAGTCACAAGATGTTCGATGTCAAATCCGGCTGATCGGAACCAGGCGAGAACCGAGGCTACATTGGGCCCAAACCAGTTCGTAGCGTCACCCTCCAGCTCTCCATGCTCATAAAACTGGGCGATGGGCAAGGAAACAATGGCGGGTGCTATCTGGGCGAGAGGAGAGACCCCCTCCGGGGTCACGAAGTAATTGTCAATAACGTGGGATTCGATAAAGCAATACTTTCGGGTCACCCGTCTCAACAGGTCACACGCGAGCAAGGGATACCGGAGATGGTAAAGCACGCCCGTAAAGAGGACGATGTCGAAGGTGCCTAGCATCTCAGGAGTGAGTTTATAAACTGTTCCCTCCACGTAGTTGACATTGGACCCCAGGATCTCCTTGGCTAAGGCGAAGCGAGCGGTGTGAGGTCCCGGCAGATCGTAGGCTACAACGCGTGCGGCTCCCCTCCTTTCGCACTCAAAGCTGAAACCTCCCTCAAGGGCTCCCACATCCAAAACCGACATCCCCCTGAGATCCACTGGGATCTGTAATTGGTCACAGATAAAGCGCACGTCGTTTCGGCCCGGCGAAAAGACGCCGGGAGCTACCTCGAAATGCTGAAACCAGCCGCTTGCCTGACAAATCTTGTCCAGGATCTCGTCTCGATCATTCATGTCGGCATTCCTCAGTGATTATGTGGATGCTGACCGATTCCCGTCCAGGACTTACGACTCTTGCCTCCTGGTGGAGAAAACCTCTCAGCTTCATATTCATCTCCCCGATGCCGGTTCAGCGCGGCAGGCCTGCGGGCCGGAACGGCGAAAGATGTCAGTTCCGGACCTTAGGAAGCAACGTGGAACCAGTCTGCCGCACCTCAACTTCGCAGGGGAGTCGCAACAACCCGTGGACTAGCGTGGTAGAGATGATTTCCAGCACGTAGGCATTCTCAATCCAGTCACAAAAGGCGTAATCGGCCAGCGAACCGTCGGCGACTGCGGCAGACAAAGAATAATTCCCGGTCGATAACATGGGTAGAGGCATGCGAAATTCCGCGGTGCAGATGCTCCCTTTGGGTTGTCGAGGTACGGGGCATCCCTCCATCTTGGTGTTGATCGCCGTCAACAAAATGCCGACCCGGTTTTTGATGACGAACCCGATGATGGGCTGCTGCACTTCCTCCTTGAAGACGACTGAGATCCGAATCAGGAGGGTCTCACCCCCATTGGCCGAAGCGGCCCGCCGTCCCTGCTCGTCATAGACCCCTATGCCCAAAATCTCCGCGTCACGATTGCCGAAACGGACATCCACATTGGGGATTGTAGTCTCGGGCGAATCCGCCGGACGCTCACCTGCCGCTCCCAACGGAAGGGTGGAAGCTTCAGCGGGAACTGTCTCGATACTCCGCCGCTCCCGGAGTTCCCGGCTGGCGACCATGGCCATATATTCGCTGACAATCCGCTCGGGGGTGCCATATTGGATCAGCCTTCCTTCATGAATCCAAGCGGCCTTGGAGGCCAAAGCAACAACAAAGGCGGGGTCATGAGAAACAAATAGAATCGTCTTCCCTCGGGCCTGCAGTTCATTGATCTTATTGATGCAGCGGTGCTGAAAATACATATCGCCGACCGAGAGAGCTTCATCAATCAGAAGGATTTCCGGATCGACATTGATGGCAACCGCAAAGGCAAGCCGAATGTACATGCCAGTGGAATAGGTTTTAACCGGACGGTCAATGAAGTCACCGATGTCGGCGAATCGCAGAACGTCTTCCATCCGCTCTTTCATCTCCTGATGCTCAATGCCGAGGATGGCCCCGTTGATGTACACATTCTCCCGACCGGTATGTTCCGGGTTGAAGCCTGCCCCCAGCTCCAAGAGTGCAGCCACTCGGCCCGTGACGCGGATGGAGCCACTGCTGGGCTGCAGGATTCCCGCCACCAATTGAAGAAGAGTGCTCTTCCCCGACCCATTGACGCCGATGAGGGCGACGGTGGCTCCTTTGGGAAAAGCCAAATCTACATCGCGCAAGGCCCAGAACTCCTGATGATAAGTCTTGCGCCCGCGAAGGAGCGCTTCCTTCAGGCGATCTAAGGGCCGGACGTAGAGATTGTATTTCTTCGAGACCTTTTCGAGGACAACTGCGTGCTCGTCAGACGACATCGGCAAACGCTCTCTTAGTACGAATGAACCAGAAATAGCCCAGGAAAAAAATCAGGAGGCTGATCCCAACCAGGCAGAGCCATGAACTTACATCCGGGACCCTTCCGTCGAGCAGTACGCTTCGATAACCGGTGACAATCGGCAAAAACGGATTAAGGCGGAACCATGGGAGCAGCCGTTTTGGCACCATGCTTTGCGGATAGACAATCGGACACAAGAACATCCAAACGGTCAGCACCAATCCGATGATGGCGTTAGTATCGCGGACGAATACACCCAGGCTGGCGAGGAACCATCCGAGTCCAACGGTCAACAGGAGTTGGGGCAAAAGGACCGCCGGGAGAAGAATCACCGTCCAGGGTATACTTCCTCTGCTTCCCAGGAGTAACAAGATAAGCAGAAGGACGCCCACTAGCGAGTTGATCCCGCTGGAGAGGGTTCTATTCACAGGAAGGGTTTCCAGGGGGAAGACCACTTTCTTGACCAAGTTCGGGTTTTCCAGGATGCATGTGTTCGAGCGGATGAGCGCTTCAGAAAAGGCCATCCAGGGCAACAGACCGGCAAGAATGTAGAACACGAAGTCGATGGGTTTGCCGTTCGGGTCGCTACGCACCTTCAGAATCACGGAAAAGACGAACCAGTATGTGAGCAGCAACGCCAGTGGGTTAATAACCGTCCAAAGGACCCCGGCCATGGACCCTTTGTAGCGGCCAAGGAGGTCGCGCTTGACCATCAAGAGGATTAACTTGCGATACCGATAAAGGCCCTGCAAAGGTTCCCAGACCTTATTCATAAGTCTTTCGTCCCTTGCACAGGTCGGTCACCTGTCTTACCGCTGCGGGATCGAGACAGTTACCTCCCATCAGCTTGATGCATGCGTGGCGGAGGTTTGTCACACGACTGAGATCCGGTTCAATCCCGATCGCCTGGGCTGAGGAGTTCCCTAGAAGGTAAAGTAGGTTGGCCAAGTAAAGCGTGCCGTCCCCGTGAGCGACGCTGAGTCCTACAATCGCTTCGGGCTCTGTGTAGTACAGAATCTCCAGGTAAACCCAACAGCCCAGAGGATTTTTCCAGATGGCTCTCCCCATCCACATGTTAGGTGCTCGGGGGAGGCTGCATGTCTGCGACGAGAACTTTAGTTCCGAACCTCTTAAATACTATGCCGACTGTCGTAATTTTGCAATTCCATTCGATTCCGTACCAATTCAACCGCCTCCCAAGGTTTCCTTCCCCAGGCCGGAGAAGGAGCTGAACGTGTCTCCACTCCCCCAAAATGTTTTGCCCACTGAGGAAACTTCCGGCTTCGGTTCGCGAACCACCTGGAGATGAATGGACTGGAAACTCCGGCTTCGATTTATGCTTGGCCTTGGCTTCGCCAGGCAAGCGGGAGGGCTTCTTTTTCGACCGTCGGTTCCAGGGCGAAAATGGTTGGCCGATCAGAGAACCATTTGGATAGTTCCGCATCGGACACTCTGCGATGGGACTGGATCAATTTCCTTTTTTCCCATATGGCGTTCCGTCTGCCCCATGCGTGATGAAAGGCGGGAAGCAATTTGCGATCGCAAAGCAGCGAATACGCCAGGATCATGCAATCTCTCCAAGTTACGGGCAAGAGCAATCGAAGATAGAAGGGTAGCGAGATGTTTTTGGCCCGCATTAGAAAACGGTTTTTTACGCAGTGGCAGTTAATTTCAGAAGGCAGTTCCTTGAGCCGTGCGGGAGTCACCCGGCGTACGTGCCACCCTACGGACTGGGGTGTGTAAAGGCACTGCCATCCCATCAACTGCGCACGCCACGCCACATCAGCATCTTCGCGATAGAGGAAGAAGTCCTCATCGTAGAATTCCCCCGCCACCGAAATATCCTCGATCATCCTCCGCCGGTAAAGGGCAGCCGCACCCGTCGCTCCGAAAACGTATGCGGGCTGATCGAATTGACCCCGGTCAATCTCCTCCGATCCGCGATCGAGATGGCGCAGGTTGTGCAAGAAGTAGATTCCAGCCGAATCCACGACATTCGTGCGTCTGGGGTTCCCCTGGGGATCCCAACGAAGGAGTTTCCCACAGACGACGCCCACTCGAGGGTGCTTTTCAGCCGCGCCAACCAACTCCGAGAGGAAACTGCTGCCTAACATTACGTCCGGGTTGAGGGAAAGAATCCACTCACCTTGGGCCGATCGTATGCCTTGGTTTTGTGAAGCGGCGAAGCCAAGATTTGTTTCGTTGTAAATGACGCGATACTTGCCCTCCAAAGGCTTGAGAAGCTCGCGAGTGCCATCCTGCGAAGCGTTATCCACCACTATCACTTCGAAGGAATGGTAATCCTGCTGCGCAAGAGAATTGAGGCAATCAGGTAAAACAGAGGCAGAATTATGGGTAGTGATTAGGACCGAAACCAATCCGGAGGGCCTGGTTGACGCGCCCCTTATTTCC
>JBGPCF010000213.1:0-6302 GCA_041481635.1 Terriglobia bacterium
CCTTGTCTCAACGAGGCTCGTACGATCGGCGCCTGCATCAAGAAGGCGCAGGCTGCGTTTAAAGACGCTCAACTCAACGGAGAGGTGGTGGTGGCCGACAACGGTTCCACGGACGGATCGATTGGAATCGCGGAGGAGCTGGGGGCGCGTGTCGTCCATGCCCCACTCAAGGGATACGGGAGCGCATTACGAAAGGGAATTGAAGAGGCACAAGGCGCCTTCATCATTATGGGCGACGCCGACGGCAGCCACGACTTTTCGGAGTTGCCGCGCTTTGTTGAACAGTGGCGCAAGGGCTTTCAACTCGTCTTAGGTGATAGGTTCAAGGGGGAGATTAAGCCCGGAGCCATGTCCTGGCACCACAAATATATTGGCAACCCTGTGTTGACTATGATTCTCAACCTTTTCTTCGGTGCGGGGATCGGCGACGTCTGCTGCGGCATGCGGGGATTTACGCCCGACTTGTACCGGGATCTGGACATGCGGACCACCGGCATGGAGTTTGCGGTGGAGTTTGTGCTGAAGGCCATAAGGTTGCGGGCCAAGATTATGGAAGTTCCCATTACAGTTTGGCCGGACCAACGCGGGCGCCCGCCGCACCAGCGAACTTTCCGTGACGGTTGGCGGACCCTTCGCTTGTTGCTCCTCTGCGCGCCCAATTGGCTGTTCCTCATTCCTGGGGGGTTTTTGATGGGGCTGGGTGTTGGCTTAGTCCTTTGGTTGTTGCCGGGTCCGGAATGCCTGGGATCGGCATGCTTTGACAATCGCACCATGTTGTTTGGCTCCCTGCTGGCGCTCCTGGGATTCCACATCATTTCGATTGGACTTTTTGCAAAGCTCTTCTCCTACACGGAAAAACTCTCTGGGAATCAGCCCTCGCTCGAGCGATGGCTGAAGCGTGTCAGGCTCGAGCACGCCTTATTGCTGGGCGGCGCCATGACGGTCGGCGGTCTTGTGGGCGATATGCTTATCTTCTGGCAATGGGCGTCCACTGGCTTCGGCCAACTCCCTGCGATTCGCGGCGTGGTGTTCTGTTCGCTTTGTCTCTTTCTCGGCATCGAAATAGTTTTTTCGGCATTCTACATGAGCATGCTGGGGATAAGCCGTGGCACCTATATCGGAGACCGCAAGATCGATTGAACCCAGGGTGAATGTCCGCAAAGACCGGAAGATTGACTGCTTTTAGTCGGTGTAGTGAAAAATAGTTATCATTTTTAGTCGTTTCCTTGTCGTTCGAGCCATCTCCCGCCGTGGCAGAGGTCAATGATGGACGCTTCTTCGCCGCCGACTTTCAAGGCATCGTGAGTCATCAGATTGGTCAGCAGCCTAAGCCACGATATCCTTGATCACTTGCCCCGCCACATCGGTAAGCCGGTAGTCGCGGCCCGCGTGCCGGAAGGTGAGTTTGGTGTGGTCCATGCCGAGCAGGTAAAGGATAGTGGCGTGGAAATCGTGAATGTGCATCTGGTTCGAGGCGACCTCAATTCCGTAATCGTCTGTTAGACCGTAAGTAATTCCGCCCTTCACTCCCCCGCCCGCAAGCCAGGAGCTGTAGGCTCTTGAGTGATGCTCGCGGCCCTTGGCATCGGGCAGGGCGCTGAACGATGTCCGGCCAAATTCGGTGGTCCACACCACCAGCGTGTCCTGGAGCAGTCCGCGTGACTTCAAATCTTTCAACAGTCCGGAAATAGGCAGGTCGATATTTTTCGCGAGAGGTACGCAGGTTTGCATGTCGCCATGCGCATCCCAATTGGTGTTCGAGCCGGTGTCAATGAGCTCTATGAATCGCACTCCGCGTTCGGTCAAACGCCGCGCCACTAGGCACTGCCAAGCGAAGCCGCTGGTGCTGCCGCGCTCGAGTCCATAAAGCTTCAGCGTGGCGTCCGATTCTTTGGAAAGGTCGAAGGCCTCCGGCGCCTCTTTCTGCATATGATAAGCCGTCTCGAACGATTTGATGCGGGCCGCCAGTGCGGCATCCGATTCGCGCTCCCGCAGGTGCTCCTGATTAAAGAAGTCGATGAGCCCCAATTCCATCTCCTGGATTTCCGGCGATGCCGTGCGCGGCTTCAAATTCGGAATCGGTTCAGGCCCGGGCACAATCCGCGTCCCCTGGTGAATCGCGGGCAGGAAATCGGAGCCCCACACCTGGCTGCCCGCATAGGGAAGTTGGGGAGCGAGAACGAGGAAGGAAGGCAGATTCTGGTCGAAAGTGCCCAAGCCATAGCTCACCCAAGAGCCGATGCTAGGGCGCGTGAAAGTAACGGAGCCTGAGTGGATGCCGAGAGTGGCCTCAAAGTGGTCATTGTGATCGTTCTTCATGGTGCGGATCACACACATGTCGTCCACACACTCCCCGATATGGGGAAGGAGGTCACTCACCTCGGTGCCCGACTTTCCATAGTGCTGAAATTTCCATTTGGGCTGCGTCAGGTATTTGCCGCCATTGATTGTTTTTCCGTTGTCGGCAAATAATTTCGGCTTGGGATCAAACGTATCGACGTGTGAGACGCCGCCGCTCATGTGCAGAAAAATCACTCGTTTTGCCCGCGCTGGAAAGTGCGGTTGTTTGGGCGCCAATGGATCGGCGTCGCTTGATGCGGGGTTATCTGCCGCCAAAAGGTTGGATAAGATTGCCGGAAAAACCAGCGATGCGCCCAGAATCGAGCGCAAACTTTGCCGGCGTGTGCACCCGCAATTGGAGTGACCAGCCATGAGTGCACCTCAGTCGATATATATGAATTCGTTGCTTGCCAGCACGGCGCGCAAAAAACTGGCCCAGGATTCCTGCGTTAACAAATCCGGACTCACGTCTGCAGCCGCCAACTTTTGCCGGCTCTCGTCCAGGTAGGCCAGGGCCTTCTTTTCTTCCTCCGCAGCGGGAGAGCGCGCGAATGCGGATTTAAACGCAAGATCCAGCCGGCGAGCGTTGCCGGGAGCGTCGTCCAGCAGCCGCGCCGCAAAATGCTCCGAGGAATCGTGAATGAATTCACTGTTCATTGCGAAAAGCGCCTGCAGCGGCGTCACGCTGCTGTCCCGGCCGGGAGTGCTCACGTTTGGGTCAGCGCCGTCGAAAATCGAAAGGTAGGGATGCCGCTGGCTGCGCTGCACCATTAGGTAGACGCTGCGGCGATTCGTTTCATACACGGCGGCGAATGGCTTGTGCTGCGTCCAATTCCAGGCAACGAAGGGCGGAAACGGGTGCTCGGTTCCCACCGTCGGGTCCAAGTCGCCGCTCACTTTGAGCATCGCGTCACGAATCGACTCCGCGTCCAGGCGCTGCCGGTTGAATTTCCAGTAAAGGTCGTTCCCCGGGTCGGCCTGAGCATCCGCGGGCGGGCCGTTGCTCGACATTTGATATGTCTGCGAAAGCATGATGAGCCGCTGCATCGACTTGACAGACCAGCCACTCTCGATGAAGCGCGTGGCCAGGTAGTCGAGCAATTCGGGATGGGTCGGCGCCTTGCCGCGTTTTCCAAAGTCGCTGGCAGTTGGAACAATGCCCTGGCCAAAGTGATATTTCCAAATGCGATTCACCATCACGCGGGCGGTGAGCGGGTTTTTCGGGTCGGCGATCCACTGCGCAAGCTGCAGGCGGCCGCTCGTCCTGCAATCGGCGGGCAGCGCCTGGCCTCCCAGAATCTGCAAAAAGTGCCGTGGCACCACGTCGCCTTTTTTCGATGGGTCGCCGCGCAGCAGTACCGGCGCGTCGTGCGGAGTCTCTTCCGCCACGGCGTAGGCAGTTTCGAGGTCCGGCATCTCCGCGCGAATTTTCTGGCGCTGCTTCTTGATCTCCCTGATGTCCTTGTCAACGTCCTGCAGCGTCCTAGTGGGATGCGCGGCGACCGGATGAGGCGTGTCGCCCGCCCCGGCTCCGGTGCCCGCTTTATCCAGGGCTTTCCTTTCTTCTTCAAGCTGCTTCAGTTGCTCCTCCAGCGGCTTTAGCTGATCGTTGTAAGGCTTGAGTGCGGCCTCTACTTTTTCCGGCGGCAAACGGTAAACAAAATCTCTTTGCTCGTTAATGTTCTCGGAGCCAGCGAACGGGAACCGCGTGCTGTCCAGAATGCCGTAGAGCGCGTAGTAATCCTTGGAGGGAATCGGGTCGTACTTGTGATCGTGGCAGCGCGCACACGCAACGCTTAGTCCCAGAAACGATTTGCCCAGGTTGTCAATCGTGTCGTCGAGGGTCAAGTACTTGTAATTTTCCGGCTTCACGCTGAACCGCTTGGCGATGGCGAGGTAGCCGGTGGCCACCGTATGTTCCCATTTCTTCGCGTCTGATTTTGCGGGCAGCAGGTCGCCGGCAATCTGCTCTCGGATAAACTCATCGTAAGGCTTGTCGCGGTTGAAGGAATAAATCACATAGTTGCGGTAGAGATAGGCTTGAGGAACCGGGTAATCCGCGCTGTCGCCCGCGGTATCGGCGTAGCGCACCACATCAAGCCAGTGGCGCCCCCACCGCTCGCCGTAATGGGGGGAGGCGAGCAGGCGGTCTACCACTTTGGCAAAGGCTTGCGGCGACCGGTCGGCGAGGAAAGCATCAACCTCTTCCGGAGTGGGAGGCAGGCCCGTCAAATCATAAGTGGCGCGGCGAATCAGGGCGCGCTTGCTGGCGGCGGGCGCGGGCTTCAGTCCTCTCGCTTCGAGCTTGGCCAGAATAAAATTGTCCACCGGAGTTCGTACCCGCGCTGGATTTTTGATTTTGGGGACAGCGGTTTTTTTCAACGGAAGGAATGACCAGAATGCCTTTTGGTCCGGTGTGATTTGGTAGTCGTCATTCGCGGTAGTGAGCGCGCCGCCCGCCCAGACCGCTCCATCCCTTACCCATGCCACCAAGTCGGCCAGCTCTTCATCAGAAAGCTTCTTACCCGGAGGCATCTTCAGACGCTCGTGCTTCTGCAGCACCGCCTGGATCAGCAGGCTGTTGTCCGGATCGCCGGGCACAATTGCAGGTCCCGAGTGCCCGCCTTTCAGAAGGTGCTCACGCGTATCGAGAAGCAAATCTGCTTGTGGGGCAGTGTTGTGGCAGGACAAACAATTCTGGGCCAGCACGGGCCGCACACGCCCGTCGAACAATTCTTCAGGAGTTTCGGGCCATACCGCGCCGTCGCGAACCCATTTCCTGAAATTCTCAATGGTCTCGTCGTCCAGCTTGGGACCGTTGAGCGGCATCTTGATGCGCTCGTGAGTGTGGGTGATGGCCTTGATCAGCAGGCTGTCGTCTGGGTGGCCAGGAACAATCACCGGCCCGTCCTGCCCGCCTTTCAGGATGCTTCGCCGCGAGTCGAGTTGCAGCCCGCCACTCTTCAGCCCCGTGTGGCAGGCATAGCAGCGGCTGGAAAGCACGGGCCGGACTTTATTCTCAAAGAATTCGGATTGTTCGGAGGTTTGCCCGCGCGCTGGTTTTGGCAGCAGGAGACAGAGCCCCGCCAGAATAAAAGCCGCAAACAATATTCGGGTGAAAACGAGAAAAGTCACTCGAAGACCTGACGACTGGGGAGGGTAGCTAACTGAAATATGAAATGCCTGTAACATCCCGCTTGGCCCGTCATGCCTGACATACCTTGCCTATCAGCGGAATTACAGCACAGCGGAGATTCACTGTCAAACACTGGCGCGCGATCCCGCGCAGAGCGGGAGGATAGCGCGCCCTGAATCCTTCTCAGTCATTCCAAATCGTCAGGTGACAATAGGGAACACGTTCCGCTTTTATTGTTTTTGCACCTTGGGCGGGTGCCGCAGCAGGAAGGGTCGAAGGCGGTCTAATCCCGCCTTTGGCGTTCCTTGTGGAAATGACGGCTGGAATACACTCCGCATGCGTTTTCGCCGTGGTTTATATCTATCCCCTGACTGAAAACAATGCGCGTAGCAAATCATCCAGGAGTTAAAAAGCGACGCCAAGGCGAAAGTCGAAATGTGAGCTGTAGCGAGCTAATTTGTCGAGAGAGCGGCCTGCTGTCGCCAGAAAGAAGCGTGAAGTGCTGCTTGTGTTCTGTGAGCCTGGAGCGTGCTGGGGGCGAGCACTGTCATGGTTTTTGGCATCACTCCGCTCTTGGGACCGAAGGAGGTCTTGCCGGTCGACGCCGCCGTCACGAGGGTATGAAGCGCGATCGGCAGGAGGGTGCTTCAATGTGGAGCGGACTTGCCGGCTTGAGCGCGGTTTTTGAGGGGGAATAATCATGCTCCCAAGCCGTAAGCCCGCATAAATATCGCAGGCGGCAGATGGAATGTGGCAGGTCGGGGAAGATCCCCCACCTTCTCCCTACGACCTGCCACATGCCTTGTTTCTAGCAGGCCGATGAAAA
>JBGPCF010000214.1:0-6103 GCA_041481635.1 Terriglobia bacterium
CGCAAGGGCCCTACCGTTCAGACTGGCACCCGTATTCATTGTGATGCTTGCGAGCGCGAGAATATTCCCCGCGAATGCAGTAGACGTACCGAGAGTCGCGGAGCTGCCGACCTGCCAAAACACGTTGTCACCTCCACCGGCATTAGTAATAAGAATAGATGAGGCGCTCGCGGTGGTGAGCGTGCTTCCGATTTGGAAAACGAAGACCGCATTGGAAAGGCCCTCGGCGTTGAGAGTAAGCTGCCCTGTCAACTGCGCCGAGGAGTTGAATGTATAGACGCCCGGCGTGAGCGTGAGTCCACCCAGATCCTGGCCAGTCAAGTTGCCATTCGACCCCAGGCCCGCTAAATCATTGTAGGCAGTCAGGGCATCAACCTGCGCCTGCTGCGCGGCCGCATCAGTGTCGTGCGTCGTGCCGTTCACAGTCCCAGGAGGAAAACCCGTAATCGACGTGCCGGGATAGAGACCCAAATCCCCGTTGAGGACGCTCGGCCCGGTATTGGTCACCGTCGAGGCCCCCAGGACCGCAAAGCTGCCCGCGGTCCCTAGATTAATCGTGTCGGCCTTAACGCCGACCGCACAAAATGCACCCAGCAACAGACAAAGGGTGAGCTTTCTCATACTTCCTCCTACGCTCCGGGACCCCGCGCGAAATCTTGACGAAAGATAGCTTCGCGCCTTGCCTGCCTGTCGAGCGCGTCAATTTGAGCTGGGATTTCCACTTTGAAATCTCAGGGTCGCTATCGGGAGTATGCCCCAGGGTATCCCGATTGCAGAACCTTTATATCTGAGCTGGAGCCGCATGTCTGTTCCGTATTGCTCGCGACCTTGTTCAAAATGAAACATTGAGATTAATGAAGGCGACTGGTCGCAGGGCGATTGGGGTTTACGGCGCTGGATCAGTAATTCAGCGACTGCAGATTCAAGCTTTTCGCCTGCGCTGGCGCCCCGATGGACAAGCTGCTGGGCCTCTGCCTCCGGTTTGTGGTTCATATATAATGTGATTTCCTGGCAAGTCCGATGGTTCTATTCAGCGTCTCCGCCTGCGCCCGTGTTCTTGAGCATCACCTTTAACGCTCGTTCCTTTGCTGCGCCCCCAAAGTTGTCGTACGCCTCCATGGTCGCAATGAGTGTTGCGAGCCGGTTAAGTTACAAAATTTCTGGCCGTCTACCCTTTACTCTTGCCGAAATGGGCTCTGGCAGACAGCAGACAAAGGTCTTCCAACCCCGTCCAACCTCACCCGGTTTCCCATCCAACTGGCGAGGCAAACTACAATCTTCTGCCACTTTTGAGTGGCGCATAATATCCTGACAGACTCAGATCTCCGGTCCTCCGGGTCACGCCGAACTGAGTCCACCAAGGGCAGAGATTTCAAGGCGACCTATCAGGACTTTTTTGATGTCGACCCCTCGCTGAACTCCACCAGTCCCACCCTGTTTTCCCCTTACAAACTTGAATGAGCAATATTGACCACATTGGCGTGCAGTAGTGAACTGACGCGCGCTTCGCCCTCGGATATAAAGGTCATGCACAAAAAGTAGGTACGATCTAAGGTTTATGGGGAGACCCAGGAGGAGTTATCGTGAAAAAAATACTGTTGTTGACCGCGTTTTGCTTGTTCTTGATGCCAACGGCGGCGTTGGCTGATAATGTTGACTTTTCTACCCTCAACGTCGGCGAAGGGGTAGGGACTTGGAGCTTTGGGGGGACAGGGTTCACTCTGTCTGGCAATTCCGGAGGCCTTGATATCTTCGTGTCCTCGACTGGTGGTGGAGACCTTTTGAAGTTCCCGGTCCTGTCTTGGACGTCAGGTGCTTCTTCCTCTGGAAGTGGAAGCATTCTCGCGAATTTTGCGCCCGGCGGATCGATCGGTGTTTCGCAGGATACAACCAGTGGAATTTGTTCAGGTGACTGCTTCGTCGGTTCGTTTCTTGGTGGACAACTGTTGGACAGTGGGGCGGGTGGATTAGTTTTCGAGTCGACGTTTGTCAGCGGTGACTTGAATCCAAGCCTCTTGGCAGAGCTTGGCCTGCCCACCACGCCGACAACATACAGCGGCGTATTCTCGGTCAACCTGATCGTAGGTAAGTGCGAAAACGGTGGACAGGGGATGTGCGGCACGTTCACAAGCGCCGACTTGAGTTTGAATCCCAGCCCGGTTCCTGAGCCAGGCAGTCTTGCATTGTTTGGAACGGGTCTTTTGGGTATGGCGGGCTATTTGCGCCGCAAGCTCATATCTCGATAACACCCTGGAATCAAAAAGTAATTCCTCAAGGCGAGACCCCGCTGGACTGGGCAGCGGGGTTTTGCATTTTGCGAGCCCAATTTCGTCCTGTATTTGCCCAACGAAAGGCCGAGCCCATTTTAACTACTTGTCGTTTCTGGGGCTTGCGAGAGCTTCCATGGAGCGCCCCACCCGGCGGGCACTGGATGAGCTGGAGTGGTGTTAGTCGTTCAGGACGACGCCCAGGAGGCCGCTATTCACAGACAATCCCCCATTGTCGGAATAATTGACGAAGCCCAGCTTCCTGAACTTATTCATAAATTGGCTGATCCGCGACCGGGTGGTGCCCACCATTTGCGCTAAATCTTCCTGATTGATCCTGGGGTTTACAGGCTCGGATTTACTTCCCTTGCCAAAATGAGCCAGCAGTAAGAGAGTTCGAGCCAGACGCTTATAGCTGGAGTTGAAAAGCTGATCCACCAGATCCCCTTCGAACCGGATGTTGCGTGAAAGCAGGTGGGTGACGAACAACTCAGAGACGCCGTGCCGTTCATGCAGCATGCGCGCCATCAAAGCTTTGTCAATCTTGGCCAGAGAGCAATCGGTCATGGTAAAGGCCGATGAGATGCGCAAATCCTGTCCTGCAAGGCATCCCTCGCCGAAGAAATCATCTTCGGTCAGAATGGCGACAATCGCTTCTTTCCCCTGGCTGGACGTCACCGAGACTTTCACTTTACCTTTTCGGATATAGAACAAGGAATCGGCGGGATTTCCCTGAGTGAAGATGGTGCGGTTCGCGCCGAACTCAAAATATTTGGTGCCACCGTTAAATGTGGAGATGAGACCTTCCCAATCAATAGGCTCTTTTGTCTGGGTTGCCATAACAGCTTCAGGCTCGTTTTCCTTTTTTTTCATAATGACCTTCTCTGTTTTCAGTTTGCTCTTCGCGAGAATTTTGTTTCTTTTCAGCATCGGATTAGAGAATAAATCCCGACGCCGATTGTGTCCATCAGACCCAGGCTGATTCTTTCGTAGGACGCAGGCTGAAAGATTTGTCGGTGTTTGTCTTACAGGGAGGCTAAAGGGGGAGAAGAGGTTGCAGGCTGGACGGCCACCCCCACATTTGGGACGTTCTCAAATCACCAAGCCGTTTCGGATCGCGTACAGGACGATTTCCGCACTGTTTTTAACGCCGAGCTTTTCCAGGACTCGAGCGCGATAGGTGCTGATCGTTTTTGCGCTGAGTGACAGTTCTTCGGCGATTTCCGTAACGGTCTTTCCCGAGGCGATACGGGACATGACTTCATACTCGCGGTCGGAAAGCGTCTCGTGCGGCGTGCGCGTGAAATCCTTTTTTACTCCCAAGGCCAGCTTTTCGGCCAGCGCGGGACTTACGTATCGCCCCCCGGCCACGATCTTGCGGATGGCTTTCGCCAACTCCTCGGGAGCGCTTTCCTTCGTCATGTAGCCTCCCGCGCCCGCCTTCAGGACACGAACGGCAAATTGGTCTTCCGGGTGACCACTCAGGACCAGAACCGGGAGCCTGGGCCATTCGGCCTTTATTTCCTTGAGGAGATCCAAGCCGCTTTTTCCCGGCAGGGTGATGTCGAGCAGCGCGACATCCCACTCTTTTTTCCGAAGGTGTTCCAGCGCCTGCCGGGCATTGGAGGCTTCTCCAAATGCGGCCCCGTGGAACTCATCGGAAAGCAGCGCCCTTAAACCACGCCGGAGAATCGCGTGGTCATCGACGATGAGGACTCGTATCATGGTAATGGCGGTATGGCGCCGGATCCCTCCGGCGAGAGAAGCGGAATCCAGGCGGTGACGGTGGTCCCTTTTCCCGGAGCACTGGAGATATTCACCTGGCCGCCCAGAATGGCGGCCCGTTCCCGCATTCCCAGCAGACCCAGGGATTTCGAAAAGGAAGGGTCCGCCTGATCAAAACCCCGGCCGTTATCATGTATCCACAGAACCAGCCGGTCCCGTTGCTTCTGTAGTACCACCTCGGCCCGCGTGGCCTTGGCATGGCGCGCGACATTAGTCAAAGTCTCCTGGAAAATACGAAACAGGGCGGTCGAAGCACTCGGCGCAAACACTTCCCGGGTGAGCAGCCGGACCTTGCACTGAATGCCGGACCGGGCCTGGAATTCCTGGGCCTGCCATTCCACCGCGGCCGCCAAACCCAGATCCAAAACGGCGGGCCTTAGCTCTGTCGAAATTCTGCGAACGGATTTGATAATACGGTTGGCCAACCGCAGCGTGGAGCGGATCCTCTTTTTTGTCTGGTCGAGCATCGGGCCGTTTTCCCGGGGCAGCCGCCCCGCCAGCCAGGCGAGGTCCATTTTCACCGCGGTCAGCGACTGGCCCAGCTCATCGTGGACTACGCGGGAGATCCTGGCCCGCTCCTCCTCTCGAACGGACACCAGTCGTCCCGCAAGATTCCGCAACTGCTCGCTGGAAGCACGCAGTTCCTGCTCGGCGCGCTTGTTCTCGGACAGGTCCGAAGCGATCAGACAGATAGCCCGCGTGGTGTTCAGGCGCAGTGGATTGAAGGAAAGAAGGACGCACAAAGGGGCGCCTTTTCGCGGTTGCAAGAAGATCTCGCCCCGGCAGTTCCTTTGGGCCGCGCGCCGCAGTAAGGCATCCAGTTTGGCATGGTCGTCAGGCGAAACCAAGTCCCGCATGGAAGAACCGATGACGCTCTGGAGCCCCATTCCCAGGAACCAGGCAAAACGGCCGTTGCAGTGCAAGACGGTGTGGTCGCTGCTGAGAACCGCGGCGCCTTCGTTCATCCTCTCCACAAAAACACGGTAAGTATGATCGGCCCCCTGCAGGGTGAACACTTTCTCCCCGCCATGGCCGTTCACAACAATGGCATCCACCTCGCCGGAACGAATGGCACGGAGGGTTTCCTCGGCTTCGCTCAGGCGTGCGACCAACACCCGGCGCGAAAGGGCCGGCAGTTTTTGCGGGGAACGGTTTTTCTTCCTTTCAGCCAACCTCTTTCCGCCTTCCGCCAGCTATTACTCCCGTATTCTCAGGTCTAGTCCGAAGAGTACTTTTTTCAGGTCCGACAGGTCCCCAATGAACCTTTGCAGCGGGAGGGGGCGCCGTTTAATGAGCGTGGGCACCGCCACAATCTGTTCGTCCCTGGCCAGATTCGGCTGCTGGTAAATGTCGATGACTTCCAGGTCATACCGATTCTTCAAGTGCTGCTCACAAATCCGCTTGATATTCTCTACAGCCAGCGCCGATTTCAACGTGGATCCGCTTACGTACAAACGAAAAACGTACTTTGCCAGGCGAGAATTGGAGCCGGGCTGCTCCAATTCCCCGGCCAATTCGGGTTTCCGCTTTCGTGCCGGGCTGCTCTTTTTCGGGGGGGATTCCATGTAGGCCTTCCTGAGCTGGGTCAGTCTACCTTTTGCAGATCCAGACCCACCAACAGCCGCGCGCTGTTGGACACGTCTCCAATGATCGACCGGAGCGGTAGCGGAAGCTTTCTTACCAATGTTGGAATTGCTGCGATCTGGTCGCCGCGAGCCAGTTGCGGATTCTCCCTCAGGTCGATCACTTCAATCTGATAGCGGCCCTTCAGGTGCTCGTCGCACAGCACCTTGAGATTGGCGAACGCGCGCACCGACTTCGCCGTCTGGCCGGCGACGTAGAGCCGGAGCTTCCATGCCACCGGCTTCCCGGCCTTCTTGCGCGGCTGCGGCGCGGGCCTGCTCTTAGACGTGGCCATTCGTACGTTTCCGGGCCGCCGGTGCGCTCGGCCCCCTCTTGTAGGCCAGGGCGTCCGCTTCGCGGCTCTGTACCATCTGCCCGCGGTCCTGCATCAGCTCATGGTCGAGCAGCGTCGATTCGGAAATGCTCCG
>JBGPCF010000215.1:0-5987 GCA_041481635.1 Terriglobia bacterium
ACCGACTGGAGTTCTTTTCCGCTCTGGCTATCGAAGACCACAATGGCTCCGCTGCGGCAGCCGACGAAGAGACGATGCGTGGATTCATCCAGCGCCATCGTCGCGTTGCCCTTGGCCAGTTTGACCGGCCAGCTCGTAGCAATTTTGTTTGTCTTGCGGTCGATGATTTCGACTTCGTTCTTCGCCGGATTATTCAGGAAGAGCCTGTCGCCCGATTTTTCCAGCGCCATGGCTTCCAGCGTATCACCGTCCACCTTGATGTCGGCAAGCTTGGTGGCCGCGGTGGTATCGACAACGCTCAGCATCGTAAACGTTTCGTGCGCGTTGTCGCCGCCGTTGTCGATGTAGAGGTAGTGCGTGGCCGGATCGTAACCGATGGAATCAGTGTCGACCTTGAGCGCAACCGTTTTCACCAGATCGTAGGTCTTCCCGTCATAAATGTTCAGCACTCCCTTGCCTTCATCCGTAATATAAATGCGTTGGAGGTCTTCGCGATACAGGACCGCGTGCGGGTGATCGACCTTGATCGAGCGGACATATTTCCCGGTGGATAGATCGAATACCAGGACCTGCTGTGCTTCTTCCCCCACAACGAACAAGCGTTTGCCGCCAAGGTCTATCCCAAGATGATCGAAGCGGCCTTTGACCGCGGCCGGCATTTCATACTTGGTATCTAATTTCAAAGGAGCGGCATTTTGAGCCGCAACCATCTGCGCGCCTAGCAAGAATGCCGCCGCCAAGAATAATTTCAGTGTGTTCATTCGTCCTCTCCTGTTTTCGCTCCGGGCGCGGGGTATTCGTACATAGTAATTCCAGCGGGAATTTCCGGCGCGGTAGCAGGAATTGTCCGGAATTTCCGATGTAGGCTTTTGGCACGTGCATCGTACTCTTCCCGCACATTAGACACAATGAATTTGCCGAGAGAGGAGACGCAGGGACCACGGTACTCTGGTAGACCTCATTCCTTGAAAGTGAACGGCGGACAATTATGGCCTGGAGGTTGGGCGCGGTATGCTCGATGAACGCAGTGCACAGCGGTGCAAACCTAGTTGCTTTTGAAGCTGAAGTTCTGGCAGGGGCGGTGGGGATCGAAAGGACAAGCTAGAAAATAAGGCTTGTGCCCTAAGCGCGTTGCAGCTAATCCCTCTCTCCAACCGGAACAAACGGAACACGGAGACAGGATACGATACTGGTAGCCCCAGTTTATGCTGTCTCGTCTGTCCTCGGGCTCCCTGATCGCGTAGAAGACGCCACATTCGATTTGCCAGTCCTCACGTTTTTCGGGTCGGTCCTGACTTGGTATAATCATCGCAGTATGCCTTCCGTCGCCCTCGGCACTTCATTTGTTGGACCGAACGGTGAGACATTCAAAATCACTGATTTTCTGGGGCAAGGTGCCTTTGGGGAAGTTTATCGTTCTGTTGGCGAAACCTCGGGTACAGTTGTTGCGGTAAAACTGTTGCCACTCGGAGCGCTTGCCTCCCCCGAAAACAAGCTCGCCTTGCTGAATGAAATAAGAACGGCGCAACAGATTAGGCATCCTAACGTTGTTCAGGTGCTCCACGTTGATGACGGAACGTCATCTCAGATCGGCCCATACGTCGTAATGGAGTATGTTTCGGGCGGGAACTTGGCAACAGTACTCCGCGCAGGAACGAAAATCCCCGTGGACCGGGCCATCGAAATGATGATCGACATTGCTCAAGGGGCCAGGGCGATCAACGAAAAGCTGATACACCGAGATATCAAGCCGGACAATGTTCTGATCGAAGGGAGTAAGCTCAAGATTGGGGACTTCGGCATCTCCAAATTTGTAGACGAGAGCACCCGCCTGTACACATTCAAGGGTGCCCAACATATTCGGTACATGGCCCCGGAAGGTTGGGCAAATCAGGCAAATACGATCAAGACCGACGTTTACTCGGTTGGATTAGTTTTTTATGAAATTCTGACGCTAAAGCACCCACTGTTGCAGTACGTAAATGATCCAGTCAACTTTCTCGATTGGGAAAAGGCGCATCTCTATCAGCAGTGCCCTGATGTTCGTACCCTCCGCAACGAAGCACCGCTGTCCATCGCGCAGCTTCTGTCTCGAATGGCTAACAAGAGGCCGAATGAACGACCATCTTGGGATGAAATACTAAACGTACTAAGTCAACCTGAAATCGGCAGTTCCATCAAGAATCCAACTGTTACGGCGGCAGTAGAAGCCGCCGTTGCCCGGAGCCAGGAATTGCAAAAGAAAGAACTCGAAGCGCGGGCGCGGCAGGATGACCGAGACGAGCAGCTTGGGCTGTATCGATATGCTTGTGGGACGTTGCTCGAACAGTTGAATCCGGTCATCGAACAGTTTAACCAGGAGTTTCAGCGTGGCCAAATAACACGTCGCAGTGATCCAATGATCATTTATGACATCCCGTTGGGGCAAAGTATCCAGGTTTTCTTTTTCGAGCCAAAGAGAGGGATCAAGATAAGGAACGGTGAGTTGATTGGAGGAGGCTGGATTGGGCTGTCAAGAGGCAGAAGCGCGAACCTGATCCTACTCAAGCATGGAGCCGATGACCTATACGGTCACTGGACAATTTGCGAACTTAAATTTATGGCCCTTGTAAGGCCCGCAACTCTAATCGGGCAACTTGGCATAACGCGGGACACAGTTGAGCCCTTTGGATTGAAGGCCGAACACTTTTACGATCAGATGCAATTTGCAACAGGAGGGGTTCACGTCTTTACTTACAACTTTGTCGATGATGTGGTTGGGTTCTTTGCGTCATTGATCCACGACGCTGTAAAATAGCCGCCAACGGGCTGGATTAACGTGCTTCGAGACGCGCGCAGAACTCTTCCCAGTTCTTTATGGCGTCTTCCAGTTCACCATTCCTTAGCAAATAGCGGACGTTCCGGTCAGGCTCGCCTGTGGCTGGATTGCCTCTGACGATCTCGTCCGGGAAATCCCCTTTCTCCAAATCTTCCGTTATCAGACGATCTTTCAAATACGTAATCTGTTGGGTGTAGCCATTCAGAATACTCTTAGCTTCATCGATGGCCTGTTGTAGCGGCGGAGCACCAGGATTGCTAAAGAGTTCTATATCTTTCGCCGCTGTCCCTGGTTCGTATTCATCGTAAATGACGAGTTCTGCCGCCATGCCGCCTGCTATGAACAGATAGAAATCCTTGGAAAAGTTGTCGGAACCAGGACCGCTCACTTCAGTGATGTATCTTTGATCCGTCGTACAATACGCAATTCCGTTAACGTGCAACTCGTCCTTCAATACTCCGATAATTGCGTGACCGCTCTCGTGAACGAAGACACGCTCTTTGACGCGTATGGTGTTGATACTAGCCATAAATCAAGTCATTTTAGATGCCGTACCAAGAGCCAGATCATTACTGCCATTAACGCTGCATGACTAAGGACGAGGTAGGCTATCAGATAAGAGCACCCGTCTGAACTAGATGAAAAATTCAGAAGTTGATTTGCGGTGGTTATTGCGGGGCCGGGCTGCCACGCGCTTCTTACGGAAATGCCACCACCGGGGCGCGGTTGCCTACCGAGGATGCGCGACATGACGTTCGACAATTGGGAAAGGAGCAAATTCACGCTCTTGACGAAGCTTTCGTATCTCGAAAATGTCATGAAAACCGTACCGACCGAGCCGATCACAATCCAAATGATTGCGCTGCCCGGACGGACTTCCACGTTCAGCACTTCGAATTCCGGCCCAAGCGTCTCCAGAACCTGCTTGTTGGCGGCAACCACCAACTCTCCTCGCATTTCTAGCGCGTGGCGGTACAGGCTGTTTTCCCGGTCGTCGAAGTTATCGGAGGCCACGACCTGGAGGTAGCCGATAACCCCGGTGAGTTCTACGGTTTTTCTCTCGAATAGAGGCATGGGATTGGCGGATTATTATAGTCATAAAGCCAACAAAATTGCGCCCAAACCGGAACGGGGGGCGCCTCATCCTTTCGCGACGTTGCGAAAGCGTGTGAGTCTTTACGTCTTGGTGATGAAATCCTCGCCCTAGCTTCGAGCCTGGTTCGTTTGGATTTGGTAGGGGCGGTGGGGATCGAAATTGCATCTCCAAAAAATAAGTCCCCGGTTGTTATAGGCGTAACAACACTGCCCTTCCTGCAATTGGTTTCAAATGGTTTCAGGCTGAACATACTATCTCTTCAACAACAAATTTTCGACCAATTCGGCGCTGTCCTAATTTGAAAGGCGTTGCCTTGGCGAGGTTCCATAGGAGGTCGGGACTTCAGTCCCCACGAAAATCGTCGTCCAATCAGGGGTTTTAACCCCTGAACCTTCAGGGGCTGAAGCCCGCAACTTAACGCAACCTGAATGGCCGAGCTGAAGCTCGGCCCTCCTGAAAGCGGAAACTTTCAAATTAGGACAGTGCCACCAATTCATTTGCTTTGCGGCGACATCCCCTTAAACGCCAACTTCTGAAGTCCGCGATTGGTTTGAGCCGTGTAAATGTTGCCCTTCGAATCGGTGGCCATTTGGTGGCCGCCTCCCAGCACGCCCGCGCCTTTGATAGACTCCACAATCTCGAGCGTCTTGCGGTCGACCACGACGAGCTCCGCGCCCCCGCCGACATACAAGAACTGCTGCGCGGGGTCCGGAGAAAATGCCAAGTCTCGCGCGAAGGGAATATCGCCCTTGACCAATTGCTTGACGAACTTGCCTTCGATCGTGAACACCTGCACACGCCTGTTCTCCCGGTCGGCCACATACACGAGGCCATCCTCGGACACTCGAATGGCATGCACGATGCTAAGTTGCGGTGGGCCATCCCCAGGCGGAACGGAGTTGAGGCTGGGCGGCGGACAATTGTAGAGATCCACCGGCGCATTCCCAAATGCGCCCCACATGCGCTTGAACGCGCCCGTATCCGCGTCAAATACGATCACGCGGTGGTTGCCGTACCCGTCGGCAACGAATAATTCATTCGTCTTCCGATAAACGAATGCATCCGCGGGCTGCTGCAGGTTCTTCGTATCGGCATTGCCAGCGCTCTTGTTGCTCTGACCAATTTGCGTCACGAACTTGCCGTCCTGCGTGAACTTCAGATATTGGTCATCCCCTACCGCCTTAAGGCCGGGGAGATTTCTCGTCGGGCAATTGTTTCCGCCTATCCAGACGAAGCCTTTGTAGTCGATGTGGATGCCATGCTCCCTCTCCGGCCAGTCATAGCCGTTTCCAGCGCCGCCAAACGATTTTATGAAATTGCCCGCGGCATCGAACACGAGCACGGGCGGGGCGGTCTTGGCGGCATCACTCGGGGGCAGCGTCCGAGGGCGATGCAAAACCCAAATGCGGTCCTGCGCATCCACTGCCATGCTGGACACATCTCCAAGTTTCCATTTGGACGGAACCTTCGGCCAGGCGGGATCGACTTCGAATGTCGGCACCCCGCTCGTTCCCGCTGCGCGCGGTTTACCGGCCGATGCGGCGCCTGCGAGCCGTTGCACTTCGAGGCCGGCAAACATCACCAATGCCATCAGAATGATGTAACTCAGAACCCTGCGCGTCATTCCGGCCTGATCCCGTTTGTTTTCGCTCATGGCGCCCTCCCAACCGAACTTACGAATCGAAACGATAACCGAGACAATCACTGCAAACACTTTAACCGCCTCTTCATAAATCAATCTTCACTACATGTAAAATTGAATTGCGATTCTACCGCGGAAATGGCCCGGCCAAAGCCGAAACGAGACGATTGAAACTTGTATCCATCTCATAAATAGCCAACAATCCAAACTCAATAGGCCTTCAGGGGCTAAAGCCCTTGTTTTTCAGGTCCCTGAACGTCGCGGCTGAAGCCGCGACCCACAAAGACCACTTATGAGATAGCCAGATGTTGCTTTAACCGGGGGCAGAATCACCCGCGCTGACGAATCGATCGACGGACACCGAATTATCGGCCGCCCGTCGCTCCTGGCTTGACGGTGACCTTCACCTGAGCATTCGTCCAGCAGCACTG
>JBGPCF010000216.1:0-5890 GCA_041481635.1 Terriglobia bacterium
GCGACCACGATCAACAACTCAATCAACGAGAAACCCTTCTGTTTATTGCGCATTCAAACAGCTCCTGTTAGGTTCGTAAAAATAATCCCTTTGTTTCAAGTCTTAACTTGTATCTTGTATATTGATTCGCTCTGATGAAGTGCACCCGCCATGCCAATGGTCTCCTGTAGGGGTTAGAGATACGACACATATTTCATAAGGTTCCTTCTTACAAGCAGTTGCACCGACAGCCAAAGTGCGTGGGCGCCCGGCTGTTTATTCCAGTGCCTTAAAGAAGCCCTCACATTGCCAACATTTGTCAGTTTCGGAAGCCAATAAACGGCGTATCCGGATATGCCTCTTCCCGGCTCGGAAGATGCGTGAAATTCCAAATTAGAGGATTCTTAGTGAGGCCATGACGACGTTTCAATCTTGAGCTAACCGAAACGACAAGCTGCCTTCAGAGTTGTGCGGTAATGTGATTGCGCGTGAATTGTCAGGCTTCTACACTAGCTATCCGTTGGTTTTGATTCGCCCAACGGAGGAGGAGAGAGCACGCCGTGCGACAGTTCCTGAAACGTTTGCTTTGCTCACCCATTTTCATCGTGAGCTTCGCTTTTGCACTGCGGATGGTTCTTCTCTATCTCGGATGGCACTACGCAAAGAATCCTGTCCGCAACAACCTTCCCTATGGCTACGAGTTAGGCCAGGTAGCGCGCTCCATCGCTGCGGGACGAGGTTTCGCCTCGCCTCTACGGTTTGCTGAGACTGGACCAACGGTCTGGTTCACGCCAATTTATCCTTATCTCCTCGCAGGGATTTTTAAACTCTGGGGAATTTACAGCGACCTATCCCATATCATCATCCAAACGTTGAATTGCATTTTCTCTGCATTGACGATTATTCCAATACATGGCATCGCTAAGAGGACGTTCGGAGAAGGTGTCGCGATCGGTGCGGCGTGGATGTGGGTTTTTCTTCCAACGGCGCTGTTTTTCCCCATTCTGTGGGTATGGGATACAGCTCTAATAGCGCTCGTTTTTTCACTCATTTTCTGGGTGACCCTGGCGATGCGGGAGCACCGGAGACTCCTTCCCTGGGCGGGTTATGGTGCGTTATGGGTTGTGGGAGTTCTGATCAATCCAGCGATCCTGTCCCTGTTCCCGTTTTTCCTTGGATGGCTGATGTGGGAAGCACGAAAGCAGTCGGCTATCTGGGCCAAGCCTGCTGCTGTGGCTCTCCTGGTTTTCGCGATTGGCCTCGTCCCGTGGACGATCCGCAATTATCGCGTCTTCGGCAAGTTCATCGTACTGCGGTCCAATTTCGGATTGGAATTATGGCTCGGGAATAATCCTCGGGTCGGCGCGGACATTTTTGCCCAGTGGGCGCACCCGAACGACAATCCCGCCGAAGCTGAGAAGTACAAGCAGATGGGTGAAATTGCGTACATGGAGCAAAGCGAGCGCGACGCCTTTCAATTCATACGAACCCATCCCGCCGACACGGCATTATTCATGTTTCGCCGGTTTGTGAACACCTGGCTCGGTGTCTCGGACAGCCCGAAGGACAGCTGGAACGCTAGTCCCCTCTATGCCAAGGCATTCCTGTTTCTCAATTTTGTGATTGCCTTGGCAAGCCTGACCGGGGTGCTTCTCGCGTATCGGAACCGTCTTCCCGACGCCGCTCCCTACGGATTCGTCCTGCTGATTTTTCCCCTTGTCTTTTATTTGACTCACTCTTCGCTGCGCTACCGGTTTCCCATAGACCCCATCCTGATGGTGCTCACGGCAAGCGCCATTCGGCATGCGGTCTGGTTGGTTCGTTGCCGGATTGCAGGAAAGAACAGTGCAATTGTGGCGATGCCACTGCCGGCCCGGTTTGACGGCTCTGAGGGCTAGTTAAGAAATGCTGTACTTCTTGGAGTAATGCCGGAAGGAGCGGTAACTCATCTTGAGCAGCTCCGCCGCGCGTGTTCCCACGCCGTCACAGGCTTCCACGGCCGAAACGATGTAGGCTCTTTCCATCTCTTGAATGTGCTTCTCGAGGTCGAGTCCACCCTCGGGTATCTGCACGCGGCCATTGTCCGAGTTCGATGCGGACACAGTCATGTCGCGAGATTCCGATCCCTGGCGGCTTACTTTCTCGGGCAAAACCGCAACCGAAATTAGCTTTCCAGTCTCCAGCACCACAGACCGTTCCATCGTGTTCTCAAGCTCGCGGACATTCCCGGGCCAGTCATATGCTTCCAACAGACGCATCGCGTCCGGTGAGATCCCTTCGATGGGTTTTCCCATGGACTTACAAAATCGATCCAAGAAGGCGCGCGCGAGCAGAGGAATATCGTCCCGTCGCTCCCTGAGAGGCGGCAATTGAATGGGAATCACGCTCAACCGGTAGTACAGGTCCTCGCGAAACTCTCCTGCCGCAATGGCTTTATCGAGATCCTTATTCGTCGCCGCGATCACCCGCACATCGACTTCGGTTTCCTCATTTGACCCCAGCGGGCGCACCTTGCCTTCCTGAAGGACGCGGAAGAGCTTTACCTGCATTGCTAAATTCATGTTCCCAATCTCATCTAAGAACAGTGTTCCGCCATTTGCCGCCTTAAACAGTCCTTGCCGGTTTTCATTCGCGCCGGTGAAGGCTCCTTTCATGTAACCAAACAACTCGGATTCGAGCAGGGTTTCTGGAAATGCGCCGCAGTTGATCGTGATGAATGGTTGCTGAGCGCGAGGACTGTTTTCGTGGATCGCGCGGGCGACCAGCTCCTTTCCTGTTCCGGTTTCCCCGGTGATCAGGACGCGGCTGGATTGCGGAGCCACAGTCTGAATCATCTCGAAGATGGCCCGCATCCTGGGGCTATGCCCGATGATGTTGTCCTGACCGGTGAGTCGGTGCAGCTCACGGCGCAGATACCCTGCTTCGCTCTTGAGACGAAGCGTTTCATCCACCTGATGCACGGCCCGGCGCAACTGGTCGACTAGATCGTGGTCTTTTATGACGTAGCGATCCGCTCCCGCATTGATGGCGGCAACAGCCGTTTCGACCGTGGGTACGCCCGTAATCAACAGGAAGTAGCTTGAGGGGGAAAGTTCCTTGCACAATCGCAGAAGTTCCACGCCGGTCGTATCCGGCATACGAATGTCGGAGATAACGATGTCAAAAATCTGCGATTCAAGCCGGCGCTTTGCGGTCTCCCCATTCCTGGCCACTTCGACTCGGTGCCCCTCTTTGCGGAAGGTAATCTCCAGCAATTCGCAGATCGATTGTTCGTCATCGACGATGAGGATATGGGCCATAGGAAACCTCTCTCTTCATTTACGCGCAGCTCACGCCATGCGGGGCAGTTCCACGGTGAATTCCGCCCCGCAATCCTTTTCCGAAATGACACTGATGCGCCCGCTGTGGGCTTGAATTATTTGATAAACAATGGCGAGCCCAAGACCTGTTCCTCCCACGAACGTCGATTGCAAAGGCTCAAATATCTTTGCACTCTGCTTCGGATCAAATCCCATGCCTGTATCGCGAAACCGAATCCGGACCCAAAACGGCGCGAGCTCGAGAGAAACGGATAGTACACCTCCGGCGGGCATCGCTCGCAAGGCGTTGTCGGACAAGTTCCAAAACACTTGCTTGATACGGTTACGATCTACCTTGATTCGAACTTTAGGCGCCGCAAATGTTCGTTCGATCCGGTATTTTCCGTCCAATTGCGGGTTCCGCTCGAACAACGTCAGGGTCTCATCGAGAAGGAGCGCGACATCCTCGTCCGAAAAGTCGTACGTTTTTTCGCGGGAGTAATTCAGAAAATCCGTGATGATCTTATTCAGCCGCTCGGATTCACGACTTACGATTCCGACCAGGCGCTGTTCATCCTCCTGCATGGGCACCAGCCGGCCCAGTTCTTTGACAGCCCCTGCCATCGCGGTTAAAGGCTGACGGATCTCGTGGGCGATCGCCGCCGAGAGGCGGCCGAGAGCCGCCATGCGCTCCTTGGTTGCAACTTCCTGTTCCAGGTGCTTCAAATCGGTCAGGTCCTGGAAATTGAAGACATATCCGGTTGTGCGCCGTTCCCCGGTGCGCAAGGGAGAGACCGATATTCCAATGAACCGCTCTTGTCCGTCCGGGGTGAGAAAGTCCACTTCGCGTCTCTGTGGGAGTTTGCCATCTTCTGTTTGATCACGCGGCAGCCAAAAGACCGGCCAAAGATCCTGCAGCAACTTCCCGCGAACTGCCGCAAACCTGTAACCGGTAATTTCCTCACCGGTCCGGTTGAGCAATAGGATTCGGCCATCAAGATCGGTGGTAAGCAATCCACCCCGCATCGAGTGGATAATGTCTTCGTTAAACGCCTGAAGGTCCTGCAATTCCCCGCGTTTGACTTCGAGTTCAGCGCCTTGCCTCCGCAAGCTCTGCGCCAGCAGGCTTGAAAGATACGCCACCGCCATGAAGTAGAACAGGTTACTGAAAATCCAGGTTTGGAGTTGCCGCTCGCTCGGGACAGCAATTTGCGTACGCGGCAAAATGTCGTAGTAAATCAATTCCGCCAGGCCGCCGAGCAAAATAAAACTTAAACCAGCAACAATAAACGTGGCCTTGCGCGAAAAAAGAATGCTCGCGACGATGATGGCTAGTGGGTAAAGCCATATGAAGTAACTATCCTGCGTGCCAGTCAAATAGATAATACCTGTCACCAAGAGAAGGTCACAAACCAACTGAACCGGACCATGCCACGAGGCGGACGGAATCCAGCGCATCAGAATCGAATAGATAATTGCGAGCGTGTACCACAGGATCATCAACGGGATAAAAAGCCGGGTCGATACCTCAAGCTGGCTTGTCTTCCCGAGGACTAATACAAGGGCCAATAGAAGAGTGATCAGAAAAAATCGGACGCGCGACAGCCAATTCAGCCACGCAGCGACATTTTGTGTCAATTCCATTCGAGGCGAACTTGTCGGCCCATCGGCCGTTCAAAGTATGAAAATCTAAGTAAGATCGGAATAGAGCGAGTTCGGAGGACGATTCGGCACGAACCGCCCTCCCTTTCCCTCAAACACATCGTACCCTTCTAGTGAGCGCTGCTGAGTTGGCCGATCAACGAGAACAAGGGCAAGTACATCGAGATTACGATGCCGCCAACGACAAGGCCGAGAAATACGATCATCATCGGCTCCATGGCCGCGAGAAGGTCCTTGACCGCCGCGTCCACTTCGTCCTCGTAGAAGTCGGCGATCTTCTGCAACATGGCGTCCATCGCGCCCGTTTGCTCTCCGACTCCAATCATCTGCGTGACCATGCCTGGAAATACATTCGAATCTCTTAGTGGATCAGCCAGGTTCCGCCCCGCTTCGAGAGCTTTCCTAACTTCCTGGAGCGCCTTCTCAATCACCGCGTTGCCCGCCGTCCGACCCGTGATGTCCAATCCTTCCAGGATGGGAACGCCGCTTGAGATCAATGTTCCCAGGGTCCGGGTGAAACGTGCGACCGCAATCTTTCTGAGCAAGATGCCGATCACAGGCAATTTGAGAAGGGCACGATCAATCGCCATCCGGCCTACGGCCGTGCCGTACCATACTTTCAATCCTATTATCACCCCGACCAACGCCACCAGGATCAATAATCCGAATATGCTGCCCACAAAATTACTCATCCCAATGACGATGCGCGTTGGCAGCGGGAGGGTTACGCCGAGGCCCGCGAACAACGTGGCGAAAATAGGCACAACCTTCCACAACAAAAGAGTGATGACCGCCGCTGCAACCGACAGCACTGCAATCGGATATACCAGGGCCGACTTGACCGCACGCTTCAATTTGACATTCTTCTCGATGTACGCGGAAAGCCGCTGGAGAATCGTATCGAGAATACCGCCCGTTTCACCCGCTTCGACAAGGTTGACATAGAGCGC
>JBGPCF010000217.1:0-5615 GCA_041481635.1 Terriglobia bacterium
AGCTGATGTGCGCACGGCTGGGCATGGTTACGGGGCGCGGGCTGGCAGCCGCCGTGCGGATTTATTATCCACGCTGGGTGCTCTGGGGAGCCTGCTCCATTCTCGTCGTCGCTAACGTCATCAACATCTGTGCTGACCTCGGTGGTATGGCGGAGGCCACGCAACTCATCACGGGAATTCGGTCACTGATCTGGATTCCATTCTACGCATTTTTCATCATTGGGCTGTTGTTTTGGACTTCCTACAAGGTGATCGCGCGAATTTTCAAGTGGCTGACGCTCGTCTTGTTCGCCTATGTGTTCGCATCGTTTTATGCCCATGTCGATTGGAGACACGCGCTGGCGGTGACGTTCGTGCCCCATCTGGAGTGGTCACGCGGATTCCTCGCGGTGCTTGTGGCGATTCTGGGGACCACGATTTCTCCCTATCTCTTCTTTTGGCAGGCCGCCGAGGAGGTCGAGGAAGGGCGAACCAAGGGCCGAACGCTCGCCGAGCGCAAGGGCGCGACCACAGGGGAATTAAGAAGCGCGCGCGCCGATACGATCGTGGGTATGTTTTTCTCGAATTTCATCATGTATTTCATCATTCTGACCACTGCTGCCACTTTGCATGCGCACGGGCAAACGGACATCACAACTGCCCGGCAGGCCGCGGAAGCGTTGCGTCCACTTGCCGGCAATGGGGCCTACCTGCTCTTCACCCTGGGCTTGATCGGCACTGGAATGTTGGGCGTGCCTGTCCTCGTGGGATCGTGCGCTTATGCGGTGGCGGAAGGAGCAGTGTGGCGTGGATCAATGGCCGACAAGCCAAGAAGCGCGCGCAAGTTCTACGCAGTGATGGCCGTTGCCATGGCGTTGGGCCTCGTGCTGAATTACTTGGGTTTCAACGCGGTGAAAATGCTGTTCTGGTCGGCGGTAATCAATGGCCTTCTGGCGCCGCCTCTGATCCTGCTTGTCATCCTCCTGACCAGCAGCCACAAAGTAATGGGCAAGCGTTTGAATTCGCCGTTACTCAGGTATTTAGGCTGGGCTACCTTCGGTGTCATGACTGCGGCAGCGGTGGGGATGATCCTTACATCTTGAAATATTCATGTGCGACTGAGAGACCTGCATCATAGTTACGATTGGACTGCCTAGAATCCAACATGGCGTTCGACCTCAAGCGCTTTCCTGGGCCACGCCGGAGAAAACATCTTCGCGATCCCGGAACACGTTTGATCCAATTCACGTTTTGCCCTCAGCCCGTCGCGACAGGAACTAAGGGGCGAGACGAGGCCGGGTTCAAGAATCCTCAAGACAGGGCCCATCGTCACGACAAGTATGAAGACTGACCCAAACAGTACAGCCGGGTGCGCGACATTTCATCGCTCACTTGCGGTTCTGAAAGCCAGGTATCCTCTCAAGGATAATATCATTGCTGTAGCTCCCTGAGCAGTATTGTACTGATGGCTTAGGCTTTGGGTGCCCTATCTCTTGTCGGCTTTCAAGAGGTGGGGCTTCTCCGAAAGCGATTACCTCAATCACCCCATGCCGATAAAATTGAAGTTTATTTACTTCATATGAGATTTGACAGTCAGGACCCTGGGCTAAGGCGTGACGCAATCGATCAGATTATGGGCCGAACGGACTTTGTTGTTGCGGTTGCAGAGTTCCCCCTGGAAGATTGCCCAGCGGCGGCGTTCCTGGAGGAGGCTGTGGCCCGGTGGGCGCATTCGGGTTCGCAGGGCCTTGTCCTGGGATCGCCACCTGCTGGGTCGGATTCCAGATGAATTCCCACTTCTCATACGTGTCGCCGCCTTGGTAGACGCGCAGCGACGACACTTTGATCTTGCTTCCGACTCCAATAATGTTTCCACCGATAACGGCACCTTGCAGTGGCTGGGGCTGGGATTCCAGCGGATTGGGCGCCAGGGCGCCGCTTGCTTGCTGTCCAGTCTGCCCCGGTGCACCGGGAGCGCCGCTGTTGTTGGCGCCTGGAGGCGGAGGAGGTTGCGCGCCTGGGCCGAAAGGGGTCACACCCGGCATTGTCGGAGTCGAGAGCACGCTCTGCAGCACACTGGTGCGGCGCAGGCTTCCGATTAGTTGACCGTTCGGTCCGACATAAATGAATCGCCAGGTGCCGTCCTCTTTGTTCATGGGGTCGGTGTAGGCCTGACGGAGGAAGCGAACTCCGTTGGTCTGTTTGACCAGATCGTCGACCTTCGTCGGATATCGCCCGAATTTTCGGAAATACAAACCGATCGCGCGCTGATACTGCTCCCCGCGCCAAACCATATCTGCTTCGCGCTCACGCCGGCCTTGCGTGAGGATGTTCTGCGTCGCAGCAGACGCCAAAATCAGCATGGTCGCGACCATGAAAATGACCATGAGGAGGGAATAACCGGCTTGTTTCCGGCGGCGCGTATTGTTTCTCGATTTCAGCACGGCAATCAACCGTTGGGACCGGGCTGTTCCAGAGTCAACGTGGCCCTGCGTCCGGAAGAGACTTCCTCGACATCGGCCGTCGTGTTCGTGATCTTTACCACACGGAAGCGCCCCATGAGTGTGTCGCCTTCGCCCGCAATGAAGACGTCCTCATTGTTAGCTGTTGCGAAAAATGCGCGACGATGATTCCCGCGAGAATCGCTGACATATCCGAAAAATTTCGCCTCAACGGTAAAGGGCAGCAGACCCGTGGGAACTGGAGGGGCCACGTTCACCGGCGTCTTTTGGGGCGACGCGGGTGGCGGAGGCAATGTGGCGGTGAAAATATTCCGGTGAGCGCCCTTGTATTCCAGGTTTAGAAAACGCTGCAGGATGTCCATGCGCAGGGCCGGGTTGTCTACGTTGACAGGGATAAACCGCGCGTCGGAGGCGGGAACTTTCGCGGAAGTCCCCGATGGCCGGTAATACGAGTACACAACGATGCCAAGCACAACAAACAGCAGTCCAAGCACGATCATCTGATTGCGGCGCGACATGTCAGGTCCGGAAATAGGTCCTCAACTGTATATTCAGGCGCAGTTTCCCAACGTTGCTCGAAGCCAGCGCCAGGCTATCCAGGACATAAAAGTTGTCCGAATGCTCAAGTTTATTGAGAAAATTAACCAAGCTTTCGTAGTCTCCTTCGACGGCTGTGGTCATTTCTATTTCCATCAGGCCTCGGGCATCGGGACTATGCTGGCGGAATGTAATCGTGTCGGTCCGCAAACCAGCCGAATGAGACAACTGTCCAAGGTCCTCGCTCACGGCTGAATACCCCGCCCCTGCGGGACGGAAATGCGTCGTAAAGAATTGGTCCCACTGCTTTTCGTCCGCGGGGAGTTCCGCACGAAATTTGTCCAGCCGCGCGTTGTCCGCCCGATAGGATTTTTCGAGCAGATCAAGGCGCTTCAGCTCGCCGAGGGCGACGTGTGGCGACTGGTTGAGCCTATAATTGACACCCGCGAGGACCACGTCCAGCCCCAGAATGATGATGAGACTCCAGCGCACAATGCTTTTGCGGCGTTGAATAATTTGATTCATCTCAAATCACCGAATACTGGGCCTGCAGCTCCAGCACCACGCGGTCGGTTTGATCCGCCCGGCTCGAGGTCGATTCGTTCAAGAGCTGAATATGCGAAAACTCAGGCGATGTTTCCAGCGCTTTCAGGAACTTCAACTTGCCTTCATCCGTCATGGCGCCCACGACGAACCGCAGCTGAACGTTATCGCCCGCCAGCTTCGGTTCGATGCTCACGACACGGACCCCTTCCGGGAGGATACGTTCCAGGTCCATGAAGATCTTGATCCAGGGAAACGCGCGTTGCTGGATGAGCGCATTCAGATAGGCCGCCCGCTGGCGGCGCCTGACGGTTTCGGGCTGGTCGAAAAACGATGCCAGAGTCTGACGCTGTTGTTGGAGTAAGGCAATCTGGCTTTCGAGTGCCCCCTGTCGCGCGCGGAACACTTTGTCGCCTCTCCATACGCTGTAGGCATGCCAGGAAAGCAGCAGCAGACCCACTAAGGCCAGAAAGCCCATCGCCGAGACGCCCACCGTGAACCGGCGGTTGCTCTCGAGCGGCGACGTTGCAAGATTGAGGCGAACCTTCATGGGGACTCGATTTTCTTCCTTTCTCTAGCGCGGGTTAGGCCCCGCGGTTTAGCGTCCATCCGATCAATGCATCGAGGCCGCGCTCGGCAAGCGGTTGCGCATCGGCACGGATCCGTCCCTCCGTCGATGCCGCGCTAAGCAGCGAGCCGACCGGGCAATGCAACTCGCGTTCGAGCGGCTCCCGGAACTCTTCGGTCCGATTACCCAGGCCCGCCAAGCGGACCTGCGCGATTCCCTCGCTCCACGAGTCCTGGTAATAAGCCGCCAGAGGATAGATTTCATCGAGAAGGGCCTGTGGCGTCAAATGTAATGCGTCCGCCGGTAGAGTGATGCAACGGTATCCGCACAACACGCCTTCCCGAACGATGGCCGTCGTCAACGTCGAACCTGCGACACGCGCAAGCAGCGCGGGCCGCCCATCGGAAAGCAGCGGCAACGCAGCCAGAGTCGAACTCATGACGACACCAGGCGACATTCCCACCGATTCCACAAGGGATTCGTACTCGCGGACAATGCGCAACCTCGCGAGGCCAGTGACGATATCCACTCCATCCTCGCGGGGAGCCTGGCGCATATAGGAAATCAGCGTTTCCTCTGCTTCGAATGGCACACTTTTCTTGAGCCGCCAGCGGAGCAAGGGAACTGCTTCCTCGGATTTCCTCGGAAAGAAGTCAAAATGAAGCACAAACACACGAATCACCGCGTCGGGAACGAGCAAAGCGACATCCTCACTTTTAGCTCGAAGACGGGCGAACACGCGGCCCACCGCCGCGCGCACTTCAACTGCATGAATCAAATTGGATTCAGCCGCCGTAGGCAAAATGGATCCGGGCGGGAGCGCTTCGATGGCGAAGCCGTCCAGGCCCAGTCCGGTGCGCGTCCAACGCGCCGCGGCGACATAGTCCATCGCAATCTCGCAGGCAATCATCGGATGCGGGATGGCGTCGAACCAGCGCGCCATGCGCCGGATCACTGAACTCTGATAGAGTCCCTGCCGGATGCCGTTGCCTTCACTCAATGAAGGTCACCTTGTTGATTTCTTTGAGTGTCGTCACGCCGTCGCGCACTTTGGCAAGGGCGGAGTCGCGCAGAAACGTCATACCTTCTTCGCGCGCGACCCGCTTGATCTCCGACGTCGGCCGCCGGCTGATGATCATCTCGCGGATGTGGTCGGATAGGTCCAGCAATTCGGAGATGGCGCTGCGGCCATGGAAGCCCGTGCCGGAGCACTCGAGACAACCGGCTCCTTCCACAAATTGGAACTGGCCCCAGACATCCGGGTCAAGACCCGAAGCTCGCAACACATCCGGGGAATACCGAACCGTCTTCTTACAATGCGCACACACAACTCTCACCAGCCGCTGCGCCAGAATGCAATTCAAAGCCGAGACGAAGTTGTAGGGCTCGACCCCCATGTTGATGAACCGGCCGATGACGTCGGTGACGTTGTTGGCATGGACCGTGGTGAATACCAGGTGTCCCGTGAGGGCGGACTGAATAGCGATCTGCGCCGTCTCGTTGTCTCGAATCTCGCCGACCATGAT
>JBGPCF010000218.1:0-5542 GCA_041481635.1 Terriglobia bacterium
CCAGGAGGAAACCGCTGGAGCCACCTTGAAAATCCGGCAAGTCTGCGACCTGGCAACCGCCGAAGCCACTGAGACTCTCGACCGCAACATCACCCAGCGCGCCGAGGCCGGCATTGGCTCGCTGAACCTCGCGCTAGAACAAGGGGCGGCGAAATTACGCGCCACGCAATTGGAAGCAGAGTCGGCCCTCACACCTCGCATCCAGAACTTTCATGAGCAACTCGCGAGCCGTTCCGCCTTCGCTCTTGAGAGTTTTCAGACTGACCTCCAGAGCAATACGCGGCAGTTACAAGAAGGGGCGGCCCGGCAGTTTTCACAAAAGCTTCAGGGCGTCGCTGACGAATGGACGGATATTGCGGCGGACAAAGTACGCCGGCGCATTCAGGCCGAGAGTGCCGCCGTGGCGGAAACTTTCAGCAAAGAATCGGCCCAACGCTTGGCTGCCCTGGCGAACGAAATCTACGCAAGGTCGGGTCAGGAGCTCAAGATTCGCTTGAACGAACAGGCGAAGCTGCAGCTCGATCAAATGATTAAGCCCGCAGCCGCTGAATTCGGTGAAACCCTCAGGAAAACGGCGCGCGAAGTCGCCCTGTCTCTCGAGACGGACTCGCGGAACGAGCTGCAAAAGGCTGCCAATGAACTCCTGCGGGCATCGGCGGAAAGTTTCCACCGGGAAGGTGAACAAATCACTGGCCGGGTGCGGAGTGAAATCCAAGCCTCCGAGACAGCCCTCGCTGACCGGGCGCAGAAGCTGCTCGAAACCTTGTCAGGATCCGCAGTGGAACGTCTGAACCACGATGCCCTTTCGTGGCTCGAGGAATTTCGCGCTCGAGTCCGAAAATCGGAGCAGGAGTCTCAAGAGGTGAGTCTCCAGAAGCTCGAAGCCGGATTCCAGGCAGCGATGGAAAAACAGCGCGCCACGTTCTCTCATCTGCTCGAGCAACAGACCGACCAGGCGCGCCTCCAGGCGGCGCTCCATATTAAGTCCGAAACGGAACAGGTGGTATCCAAAGCTACGGATGCTCTCGACAAGACGTTGGGAAGGGGCAGCCGCGTGCTTGCCGAGCTGGGCGACCAAGCTCGCGCGGGTCTCGAAAACCAGGTGCAGAAAATCGAGATGGAGGCCAAGACTGCCGTTTGGAACTTTCAGAAGCAGGTTGACCAGTCCAGCAGCGCGTCAATCGAACAATTCCGGAGAGAAATGGGGACACTGGTTGACGAAGTCGTCTCGCGTCTGCACCAGTCGGTGCGATCCTTCCAGGGCGCTACGTCGGATGAGCTTCGCTCCGAGCTGCAAAAGGCGTCCGACAACTTGCTGGAGGTCTCTTCCGCCCAGATGCGCAAGCAGACCGAAGAGGCCCTTCAGCTCATCACCGAACAATTGAAGAGGAAAGAAGAGGAAGTCGCCAGCGAGGCGGCGGATATCTTCCGCGACAGGATTGCCGGGATTTTCGCACTCTTGCAGTCGAGTCCGAGGAAAGCTTCCCAGCGGGAACTGGTCGAGCCCGAAAAGATGAAGGACCCGCGATAGACGAAACCTCAAGCCCATCACTCGCGCGCCTCTTCCGGCGTCGCATTGTAATCCGTTACGCCGCTCGCGTCGAGCCTGCCTTGGAAATTCCTGCCCTCTCTGGAATACAGTTAACACCCAAATAGGATCCGCACAAATGGTGCACTCCGATTATTCTAACGCGGGAAGCGAGGAATCGTTTATCGCAATCCCGCCAGGCGGGATTGCCGTTCTTCCAAGTCCGTTCTTGAGGAAATTGGTAGCCTCAAGGGTTAGTGCGGCTCAACGCCTACTTGAGATAACTTTGCGCGAGCAGGCATCAGACAGGGTGCGAAGTAAAAGTAGGTCGCTCGCCCGGCCGTCAACAAGCGGAAGGGCGAGGCTGCACCGGTGATCATTCGAAAACGCGATACACTCCGAGTGGGTAACAGCCAGGGAGTGGGGCTTTGACTTTGTACGGAAATGAGCCTAATCTTACATAATGACACCCAGTTCCCCTCCGACCGACAGACGAAGGATAAGCACGCCTTCGGCTCCTGCTGCGAACAAGAAGAAACAACCGGTCGACTGGGAAGGGCTCATCGCCGCATTTACGGGCGGGAATAACTTCATGGAATTCGGCGCGAACCGCACTATCTTCTCTCAGGGAAATCCCGCGGATTCCTTGTTCTATATCCGAAAAGGTAAAGTAAAAATCTCGGTTAAATCCGCCCAGGGAAAAGAGGCGATCGTATCCATTCTGAGTGCCGGCCAATTCTTCGGCGAGGGATGCCTGGCGGGCCAGCTCTTGCGCATCTCATCTGCGAACACCATAACCGATTGCTCCCTGGCCAGAATTGACAAGGCGCTGATGGCGCGCATGCTCCATGAGCGGCACGGCGTCTCGGAATTGTTCGTCACTCACCTGCTTTCGCGCAATGTCCGATTTGAAGGGGATCTGGTGGATCAGCTTTTCAACTCCAGCGAAAAGCGCCTGGCTCGCATCCTCTTGTTACTGGCTCATTTCGGCAAGGAAAGTAGATCCGAGCCTGTACACCCCAGGATCAATCAGGAAGACCTGGCCCAGATGGTGGGCACCACCCGTTCGCGGATCAGCCACTTCATGAATAAATTCAGGACCTTGGGCTTCGTCAATTATTCCGACAACGGCGGATTGTCGGTGAATAGCGGCCTCTTGAGCGTTGTCCTGAACGACTAGCATCGTCCTCCAAATCCCGCTGATTTCGACTGTCCCCTCCCATCGTGGTCCACTCTTATGTGATTGGGATGAGCAGTATTGACCTAACTGGTGAGCCGGATTGGCCTGACGCAGACTAGACCCTCGGATATAAACGTCATGCACTCGAAATTCGCTGAGGCGTATACCAACAGACTCTCAAGGTTTCAAACACGAAGTCTAAAATTGAGTCGGGGGAATGTTATGAAAACAAGATGGTTGATCACAGCTTGTGTGATGGCGTTGCTCGCCTTTTCCAGCATGGCAGCTATGGCACAGGACCAAGATGACCGGAACAGAGGCAATGATCAGAACCGCGGACAGAGCCAACGGAACGAGAATCGCGGTCAGAGCAAAAAGCGCTATCGCCAGTTTCAGGAGAATCAACGCCAATACGCGCGCACTTACTATAACCAGCACCAGGACCAGGAAGTTTTTAGACGGGACAACCGCTGGAACGACGACTACGAACGCCGGCTTCAGCCGGGCTACGTGTTCGACGACGAAATGCGGAGGATGAGTCGCCCCGCACCCTATGAGATGACGCGCGGTTTGGGCCGTGCTCCTCGAGGCTACCGCTACGTCGTCATCGGGGGACACGTGATTCTAATTGACAATGGGTATCGCGTTCACGACGCGATCCACTTTGAGGTTACCGTTGGACATTAACTTGTTAAAAGATCGCAAGTAATATCGATTGTCACTATTCCGGGGCTACTCATTGTCCGCCAGCCCCGGAATGTCACTTTCCCTGACCCAGAAGTGGGAGAGTCAGCGGAGGGAAGTCGCTGCCTAAAGAGACGGTAAGGAAGAGGGGAGTTCAATATGAAAACTCAGAGGATTTCAAGGATTCGCAACGGAGTCGGGGCGGCATGCGTCGCCGTTCTTTTCGCGGCCAACGTTGTGGCGTTTGATCGAGTGACTGTTCCCGCAGGAACTGTAATCGAGTTGCAGACAACCTCATCACTCGATTCCGAAATTGCCCAGCAAGGCGATACCTTCTCGACGACCGTCCCGCGCTCAATCTATGTGAATGGCAATTTAGCCATCCCACAATCCAGTTCAGTAGATGGACGTGTGACAGAAGTCAGGCCTGTCGCTCATGGTTCCCAGTCGGGTGTAATCGGTGTGGAATTCTTTCGTTTGGTGCTCGCCGACGGGACGTATTATGACCTATCGGGTGTGCTGACAAACCGGGCGTCGGATGAAAACGGGCACGTCAATAACCAGGATGGCCGATTTACGCAAAGAAGCAACACAAATCGGAGAATAGTCCTCATCGGAGGAACCGACAGAACGGTGGTTGGCACGCTCAATGCGATCCTGTCGGACGGGCGAGAGGCGCGATTGCCTTCGGGGTCCAACATTTCGATGGAACTCGTGGGCGCGCTCACAATCGGAAACGATGAGCAGCAAAGCCAGAATTCGGATGTATCAAACAATGGTACGGTCTATACGTCTTTGAGCATGGTGCGGAGTGCCCAAACCGCGCTGCACGACCGGAATCTTTATAATGGGTCCATTAATGGTCAGCTGGACCGTCAGACGAGCCAAGCTCTGTCACACTTCCAAAGCCAAAACAGACAGCCGGTGACCGGCCAACTGGACCAGCAGACTGCTGAGCGTCTTGGTTTGATGGAAAGAGGCCCGGGTTCTGAATGGCGCGTCCGCCGGCTTGCCGCCTCAATTAACCGAAAGGCGCAATCATTGGTCAGCAATTACCAGTCAAGCTTGGGTATCACGGTTAACGATATCAGTGTGGGGCTGAACACCAGTAATGTTCTGACCGAGGGTGATCTGGACCTCCTGCTCCAAGCCAGTAGTTTTTCCAATGCCGCGGCCTGGTATCAGCAGGCCACAGGTACATCCCGGAGCGATAGGAGTTCCACAGTCGCCGCTAGCATCCTACGGAGCAGCGCACAAAGGGTGGATGCGAGTTTGCAAAATGCCCAGAACAACTCTCAGTTCGCACAACAGTGGGCAAGCATCCAGTCAGACCTGAACCTCATTGATCCAAACAACTCAAACGACAACAATCGAGGGCCGAATACAGGCAACAATTCAGTGCCGAACGACGACAACAATTCCGGACAGATTTCAGGCCCCGGCCATTTTCAATGGCAGGGATTAGTGGACGGCAGCGATAACATTACCCTGCGCGGTTACACCGTAAGGATGGCCCATTTAACGGCATCGAATATACAGCAGGCCACTTATCAACTCTCGACCGCCCTTCCATTCGACAATGTTCAGGTTAACTTGCGCAAGGTCCGTGGACGAGGCCAAATTCGCTTGTTGGAACAGCCTACCGCGTCCAACAATTACACAGCCGTGGTCCAGGTAAACGATCAGGGCGATTCGGGGCGTGGGTGGTATGAATTCACGCTCGACTGGTAAGCCATAGAGTTATTCGGGACCCCTGGGCCCTTCTCGGCTCGGCGGTCCTGTCCACTTGAGACGTGTGATTGGCAAGAAAGAAAAGTTCCTATGACCAGGTTCAATGTCGGGCTTATTATTTTAATTGTAGGAGCAGCTCTGCTTCTTTTGGGCGGGATTTCTTATACCACTCAGAATAAAACCAGTATGGGACCGATGACCATCGAGTATCCCGAAGAGCATCGCCTTCCTTTTTCACCGATCGCGGGAGTCCTCCTGACTGTGACGGGCGGGGTACTGATGGTTACCGGACACGCAACCAGCCGGCGTCAGCCTTAGAGCGGTTTCGATTTAAGTGCTTACATACCCGCAAGAGGCGAAGAAGTTTGTGCATTCGCTTGGGGAGACAGTATTAAGCAATTCCCCGATTTCCCTCCACA
>JBGPCF010000219.1:0-5379 GCA_041481635.1 Terriglobia bacterium
CGACAAAAAATAAACCTCGGAGGCCGAGCCCTCTGGTTCGGGGCGAAGGCAGCATGGCATGACGTGGGCTGACCGAGACGTCATGACACTCCGGCGGGGTGGTAGGGGCAGCACGGTGACAAGGGCATGTCAAGCAACTGGGGAAACCGTCCTCGACCCATCGAGAAATCGGTGGAGGAAGGTAGCCCGCATAACCGGAAACACCGGGAAATCGGCTGAAGGCGAGACGGTGGCGGATAGGCCCGCAGTGGCGAAGAAGCGGGGCAATGCCCGCTGAGCAAAGGGGCCTTGCTGTTCGCAATGCCTTTGACAAAATGGGAGGCAGGGGTGAAATGATAAAAGCACCCGGCAATCTGCAAGACCTGAGCCAAGGGCTATAGGGCAAGGTGAAGAGGGAAGCGGTGGGAGAGCGTGGAATAGGTGCGGTGGCTACACCACCAGCCCCGAAAGCGGCCCCACCGGCCTAAGTCGCATAACCCTTGCCCCGAAGTGAGCAGGAGAGCGGAGTGCGGGAAATCCGCACGCTCCGTTCGATGTGGCGGGGACTGGAGACGGAGTCGTCAGACCCCCGCGCCAGTTCCCGACCCTACCACCGATGGGCGACAACGCCCATTGGGCATTGCGGCGCTGGAGGATAAGATTGTTCAACAGGCCGTCGTGACCATCCTCAACCAGATATATTAGGTGGACTTCAAGGGCTTTCCGTATGGGTTCCGGCCCGGTCGAAGCCCACACCAGGCGCTGGATGCGCTGAGCGTGGGTCAAGCCCACACTTCAAGCAGAGGACTCCAGATGGGTTCCTGACGCTGCCTAATTGTGGTTGCGGCTGTGAGGGTTGACTTCATTCCTGATGTTGTGGATGGGTTCAGGCTTTTGTGTTAGGGCCATTACTCGGTCAAATTACTCAGCCGCAATTTTCCCTTCGTAATAGATTAGCTTTCCCGTGCAATACCGGACTTGTGCACTTCACAAAGTATCAGTGGCTTGTTGAAATTCTAAGGTAAACATCTGCAGATTTGGAGAATACGTTGGTCAGCCTTTTATGTTCGAGGGACATAGCAAAGCCCTTAAGCTTTTCGTAGTTCTCAAGCATCTTTCGCGCTTCCAGCATGCGAAGTCTTGCAGCTTTCACGTCAGCAGGGATCACCATTATCGAGTCGCTTTTTTCTTCGGCTTCGACGGATGCGCCCCTTGGCCGTGGACCTCGCTGCTCGTGCCGACATCCGCTTAGCGATTTACGCTTGAATCGAGACGAGATCCCCATGTAAGAATTAAAAATGATGAAGGAGGCTTAAATGTTCAATGAAATGAAAAAGGTCTCCAAATGCTTTCAGAGTGGGCTCGGCTAACAGACTTGGCGCCCTCCGAAGTCGGCGGCTCTTTCTTTAAAGAGAAAAACTGTTTCACATGTTGCGCCCCGTCCTAATTGGAAGACTTCAACTTCTTGCCCGTACCATAGTGCCCGCCACCAGTTCCATCACTTCAAACGGCACCAAGCCGGCTTCCACTTCCTGCTGCGCGATCCGGGTCAATTTCTTGGAGTTGGTTTGCACCAGGGGCCTTCCCCCTGCTTGCAATTGTCGAGCCCTTCTGGCCGCAATCAAAATGAAACGAAACTTGCTGTCGATGTTCTGAGTTAATGTCATCCGATTTTTCCTCCCTTATTTGTGCTGGACATGGCCCATTTCCGATAGGACGTCCAAGCCATCAAATGCTCCCTCTTGAATCGCATCCACCCATTGGCCAGAGTTGAAATTGCCTGTCAGGAGGATCATCTCAAAACTCAAATGGAAACGATCCGCAATGTCGAGCAGGCGATTCTATGACCCGTCACTGAAAATGGATGACGAAAGAACCACATTCAAGTGATCAGACTTTCCCGAGTCAGGGATTCTTAACGTTTTCCCGGGCATGCAGCTGGGCGTCCTCAGAACTGTTATGAGTCAGCATCATCACTGCAAGCCTTCCTTACCACTTTCCGGAACTGTAATGCCGAATCAAAGTGGGATGAGAACCCTCGGTACCCTTCTTCTCTCGTTAAGGGCGAAATGTGGCTCTGTTGACCAGCCTCGCCTTTTCGTCCGCAACGCGGTTCGCCTCATCTATCTTTTTTTGCCGTATTGCTTCCCGTTGGGGAGCCTCTTGCTCATCCAAGCGGATCGACTCGACGATAGCCGTCTGGGCCAGCGAGTCCAACTGCTTGGAAAAAACCAGTATTCCAAAAGTGGGTTGATAGGAGGAACGATAAAGATTATACGAGTACTGTGAGTCCTCCCAACGCGCCATGACCTTTTCGCTGTCGTTATACACCTGGAAAGTTGAGAAGAGGATGATCTTGGCTTCGGGCCTGGTGGCAGGCCCGTAATTTGCCGAGAGAGCCTCAATCATGTCTTCGTCGGTCAGTCCTTCTGTCCTGTACCGATCATAATTGACCACCATTCGAAATAGCTTGCCGTTGTAAAAGCTGAAGTATATCGTTTTAACCGAGTCTGCCTGGGGGGAATGATCTGGAGAAATCTGGGGCTCCCATTTCATTTCCTGAATCACCGCCGGACGTTGATGAATGACCTGTGCCTTAGACGCTTCCAGGCCTGCCTGTTTTGCTATGGCGAACACGTCCATTCCAAATTTGAACTGCCGATACCTGGAAAGATCTCGCGTGCCAACCGAAGGTACCGAAACCGGGTCCGATTGAAGCGAAAATCCGAGAAAGCGCTGAGGTTGCAACTTCAATTCCTGGATCGCCGGCCGCGGCTGAAGGATCACGCTTGCTTCAGATGGTTCTATATATTGTTGTGCGCAAACTACGGGCGCCGCCAACAGCACGACCCCAAGAACTGAAACTACGAGGGTACGAGCACTGGTCATAGGGGTTTCCTCCTTATAAGGACTCGATTGCTAATGATTACAAGCTGCGTTCAATTCGATGGGCTCCAGCTTGAACGGCTGGCACCGCTGGTTTGGGGCGAGGCTCACTGATACGATGTCGCTTTCTTAGCAGGGGGCTTACGCGGGTAATGTCGCTCCAAGTATTTCTGGATGTCCTGCTCTCCCACACTCAGATTGGCCACAGCGCGCAATTCCTGCGTTTCTCTCCGCAGTTCCTGCTCTAAACGCGCAAAACAGATTCCCGGGCCATCCTGAAGTTTTAAACGTGCCGGACGAGATGTCTCGGATTGAACTTCGACGGTGAATTCGCGCGCCTCGTTCGGTTCGATCACGTCAAACTTATAAATTCGCGAACTGGCTGCAACATTGAACCCCGCATATTGGATGTACATGCTGTTATCCTTCTTTCATGGGCCCTAGGCTTACGCTGGGGCGGTCGCTAACTTGGCCCGGCACCACCGCGCAAGGCGTTTGGCGTGGCTTAGAGACATGCTTTCCTGAATGTGCCGCGAGTGGGCAGAAATCATCAGGTAGGGCAGCATTAGAAAGCGCTTGGCGACTACCTGCGTAATTTCCAAGCTGTTTAATGCGTCTGATCTCGTGGAGGCGAGGACTTTGCTAACTGCTCTGCGGAGGGATTTTTCTCCACCAAACCCGAAGACGCTGGCCTTGATTTCACCTGCCATGTAGAAAAAGTTCCATCCGGCCTCGCGGATTTTTCGATCCAGGCCGTAAGCATCGAGATTTTTGACTAATTTCCAGCCAATTAAATAGGCCTCGCTTTCAAACCGAAGGGTCTCCGGCAACAGTGCGCCTTCTTCGATGAGAATTGACCCCACTTTGATTTTGTCCGGCATTTGATTCTCCTTTTCGTCTGCAAGTGGCGCTTAGGACCACTAGTGCTCGCAACTCTACAGTGACTTGCTTACCTGGATTCGATTTGGGATCGGCGGCAGAGACAGCGCTCTTTCGTCCGCCGCACCGCCCGAGTTCGCGGAGGTTCCACAGCGCATTCCTGTCCTCGCGGCTACTGTACGTCCATTTTCAGTTGGTGGATGGATCTTAACGATGCCATTACGGCAAGCATCGACACGGCGCGTAAACTGATCATGGTTCTTCATTATGAAGTCAAGGGTCAGAGCCAACCTCTCAGAAGAGTTTCCATTTCTAAAGCGCACCCCAACAGGACGCGCCGCGGAAGCATGCGCCCAGTAGTCGCATACCAGATCCTGACGGCCACAGGTGTCAACTGACCAGGCGCTTACTCTCTCCAGGGAAATTCCCGATTCGCTTCGGTATTCAACCCGTACTGAGCATGGGTCGGCTACTTTCAGCAAATCTTTCCAGCCTGAAATCCCAGCAGACTCAAAAGCCTTGCCCAGTTCCCTGTTGGGTCTCCCTTCCCGAACAAATTACTTCATCGACTGCTGATGCCTGCCATTTAGTACATTCCTCCGCCCATTCCGGCGCCGCCTCCGGGAGGTCCAGAGTGCTTGTCTTCCTTCTCCGGAACTTCGGTAACCAGTGCCTCTGTGGTGAGCATGAGTGAAGCGATGGATGCGGCGTTCTGGAGCGCTGTGCGCGTGACCTTGGTCGGGTCGATAACTCCGGCTTCGACGAGGTCGCCGAAGGTTTCTGTCTGCGCGTTAAAGCCGTAGTGAGGGTTATTGTTGGTGCGCACTTTCTCACACACAACCGCGCCCTCGTGCCCGGCATTGATGGCAATCAATCGTAGTGGCTCTTCGAGCGCCCGCTTGACGATGTTGATGCCGATCTGCTCGTCGCCTTCCGCCTTGAGCTTCTCAAGGGCCGGAATGCAGCGAACCAGGGCCACACCGCCGCCAGGAACGATTCCTTCCTCGACGGCCGCCTTGGTGGCGTGCATGGCGTCTTCTACGCGAGCCTTCTTTTCCTTCATCTCGGTTTCGGTTGCCGCGCCCACCTTGATCTGGGCAACGCCTCCCACCAGTTTGGCCAAGCGCTCCTGGAGCTTCTCGCGATCGTAGTCTGAAGTGGTCTCTTCCACCTGAGCACGGATCTGCTTCACCCGGCCTTCGATTTCAGACGTCTTGCCCGCGCCTTCGATGATGGTGGTGTTGTCCTTATCCACCGTGATCTTCTTGGCTTTACCCAGGTCGTCCAGCTTCACATTCTCCAGCTTGATGCCCAGGTCTTCAGAGATGGATTTGCCTCCGGTGAGGATGCCGATATCTTCGAGCATGGCCTTTCGGCGGTCGCCAAAGCCCGGAGCCTTCACCGCGCAGCACAGCAGTGTTCCGCGCAGCTTGTTCACCACAAGGGTGGCCAGCGCTTCGCCTTCCACTTCCTCGGCGATGATCAAGAGGGGTTTACCCGCCTTCGCAATCTGTTCGAGCAAGGGCAGGATGTCTTTCATCGAGCTGATCTTCTTTTCGTGAATCAAGACCAGCGCATTCTCCAGGGTGCACTCCATCCGCTCGGGGTCCGTAACGAAATACGGGCTCAGATAGC
>JBGPCF010000220.1:0-5090 GCA_041481635.1 Terriglobia bacterium
ACACCCTCCCCGAATGCCCGGAAAGGATGGCCAAAAACACCTCTGGAATTCAAATCGAAAACAGTTAGTTGTAACATCAAGTCTATGACCCAAAGTAAGTTAGAACGAAATTCGAATTCAATGACCGGACAGTAGTGATGAATAGTGAATGATGAATTAGAAAAGCCGGACGAATTCAACTTTGTGCTTCTGATTCTTAAATATTCATCATTCACTATTCATCATTTCCCGCAGGACACTTTGCTCGCCCACATAGGGAGAATGCCGTTTGGCCGAACAATCCAAAAATAATTATGACGTGATCGTGGTGGGCTCGGGCGCATCCGGAGGCTGGGCGTGCAAGCGGCTGGCTGAGGCGGGGCTCAAAGTGGCGCTGGTGGATGCCGGGCGCCCGCAACCTGACAGCAACTTCACCGAGCACGAGCCTGACTTCAAGTACAAGTACCGGGACCGAGCGTGGAACCTTTACACCAAGGCGCGGCCCATCCAGGCAGGGAGCGCGCACGAATCCACCCTCAGTTGGGTGGCCAACGATCTGGAAGAGCCTTACACCACCGCTCCCGGGATGCCTTTCCAATGGGTGGGCCGGGTACGGGTGACGGGTGGACGTACCAATCTTTGGGGGCGCCACAGCTATCGCTTCAGCGATTTGGATTTTAAGGCGGCATCGCACGACGGCTATGGCGACGACTGGCCGCTCAGCTACAAGGATGTGGAGCCTTATTACGACCTGGTTGAAGATTACGTCGGGATCGAAGGCCTTGCCGAGGGCCTGCCACAGTTGCCCGACGGCAAATTCCAGCCGCCCATGAATTTCACTTGCGTGGAGCAGTTGGTGCGCAACCGGATGAAGGAAAAGCTTGGGTGGACGCTCACCCAGGGACGCCTCGCCAATCTCACCAAGCCGCTCAACGGTCGCGCCCCCTGCCACTATTGCGGGCCGTGCAGCCGCGGCTGCCAGACCCATTCCTATTTCAATTACGCATTCACAACCGTTGCCGACGCGGTCGCGACCGGCCATTGCACCCACATCCCCAACGCCATGGTTTACAAAGTCCTGATGGATTCGGAGCGCAATCGCGCCCGGGGCGTGCTCTACATCGATCGCGATACGCACGAACCCCAAGAGGTTCAGGGGCGCGCGGTGATTTTGTGCGCGCAAGCACTGGAGTCGGTGCGCGTTCTATTCAATTCCGCGAACACGCAGTATCCCAACGGGCTGGCCAATTCGAGCGGCGTTCTCGGGCACTACTTGATGGACCACGTTTGGATGGGTGGAGGGGCCTGGGGCGAGTTTCCTCAATTGTCCGCGAAGCCCAAAGTGAACGGGCCGAATCGTCCGGGCGGCATTTACGTTCCGCGCTTCCAGAATTTGGCGCGCGGAACAAAATCGCGCGACTACATCCGCGGCTTCGGTTTTCAGACCTGGGACGACGATCCCAAACCCAACTACAAGGCAGCGGGTTACGGAGAAGCTTATAAAAAGGCCGTTATGGACGACCGCCCCGCCGCCATGCTGTTGCGCGGGTTTGGCGAGTGCCTTCCGCGCTGGGATAATTTTGTGGAAATCGATCCCGACGTTGAGGACATTTTTGGTATCCCCGTGCTGCGCATCCACATGACATACGGGGAAAACGAGCATCGCCTGATTGACGATATGGCCGCCACCGCGACCAAAATGATGGAGGCCGCAGGCGCCCAATCCATCAAGCCTTACACCGTTCATGACCGCGCGCCGGGACTGGGCATTCACGAGGTCGGCGTGGCGCGCATGGGGAGCGACCCGAAGAAATCCGCCCTCAACCAGTTCCAGCAGTCGCACGACGTCAAGAACCTCTTTGTGATGGATGGCGCGGGCTTCACATCCACCGCATGCCAGAACCCCACGCTCACCATCATGGCGCTCTGCGTTCGCTCGTGCGACTATTTGATGGGCGAAATGAAACGGCGAAATATTTAAAGCAATTATGAATTAGGAATTGAAATTATGAAGAAAATCGCTTCCACTTTAACGCTGCTTCTTATTGTCTCCACAATTCCCGTTTGGGTTCGGGACTCTCCAGCCCAACCACAAGCGCGGTCCGTGCAACGGCCACCGATTATTGGCGTGGCGCACATCGGCCTTAAGACCGATAACATGAAGGCGGCGCGCGAGTTTTACGGGCATATCCTGGGATTTCAAGAGCCATTTACGCTCGAGAAGCCGGACGGTGGGTTGAGGCTGACCTACTTCAAGGTCAACGATCATCAATATATCGAATTGTTTCCTGAGCTGAACAGCTCCACTGAAGACCGCCTGTCGCACATCGCCTTTGAGACCACGGACATTCAAGCATTGCGGGACTACCTGGCCAGCCGTGGCGTGAAAGTGCCGGACAAGCCGGACGCTCAGTCGGACGGGAACCAGGGATTCGAAGTGACCGATCCGGATGGCCACTCGGTCGAATTCGTTCAGTACATGCCGGGGTCGCTCCATAGCAAGAATTTCGGCAAGGACTTGACTGCCACCCGGGTTTCCGACCGCATCATTCACGTGGGCGTCACAGTGCAGGACCGCGCCGCCGCTGACCGCTTCTACCACGAAATTCTGGGTTTCAAGGATATTTGGCACGGCGGAATGAAGGACGATCGCGTCGATTGGGTGGACATGCGCGTCCCCGAGGGGACCGATTGGCTGGAATACATGCTGAACGTTCACAACCCCAGCCCAAAAACTCTGGGCGTGATGCACCACCTTGCGCTGGGCGTACCGAGTGTGGCGGAAGGCTACCAAACCATTCTGTCGCGCGGCTTGAAGCCGGAGAAGCCCCAAATCGGCCGGGACGGCAAGTGGCAACTCAATCTCTATGACCCCAACTTCACCCGCGCTGAATTGATGGAACCGAAACCCGTCGAGAAGCCGTGCTGCTCGCCAATCCTTAAGTAGCGGCCGGCAACCCCGCGACCCCTCTCATTCACGATTTCGTCTAGCCCTGGCCCACCAGTGGCTCGTGAATAAACTGCTCGTAAGCGCATCGCTCTCTCAAGCTCACTGTCCCTGTCAACTCCTCAATGATGTTATCGCCGTCCGTCGGCCGACAGACTGAAAGGCTCGGACTCTTCACTACCCGTTACCCGGTGGTGCAAATTCGCTCTCACCCGGGCAGTGCCAGGACGGCACGCGGATTGCGTACCAGGAGCGTCTCGAGATCTTTTTCTGAAATTCCAGCCTGGCTGAGCAAGGGAAGAAAGCCGGTAAAAAGAAAATCGTAGGGATGAAAGTCTCCACCGGCTGGCTCTCCGACGTGATACCAGCCTGAATCCTGCGAAAGCAATACCCGGCCAAGATGCCCCGCGCGCTTCATCCCAATCACCAACTCGACGTGCTTTTGGGCAGTGGCGCGGGATATCCCATCGAATTCGACCCAGGCGCCGGAGGCAGCGGCGCGCAGGTGCAAGCTCGTGTCAGGTTCGTTTTGCGCGTGCACCCAAATGAAATGCGAAGGGTCCACTTGATGTGAGGTCAGCGCGGCGATCTGCGCCATGGCGGCCACGCCGTCACCGGTATGCGAGGCGATCGTCAAGCTCGTTTGCCGATGAGTGATGGCTGCGGCTTCCACAAGCTTCGCGTCGATTTCGGAGAGCGGACCGGAGTCTACGCCGATTTTGATGATACCCGGGCGGACTCCCGAGGGCGGGATCCCGTCTGCGAACTCCTTAACCCATCGCGCGGCCAACTGGGCGGCGGTTTCCGTGTAGGCAAACCGCGGCACATATTTGTCCTGAGCCGCGCCATAGAAACCCGTGTTGGTCACCATCTGCAACCCGCTCGCTTGCGACAGCCGGCGCAGAAGTTCCGGATCGCGGCCGATATATGCCGGAGTGCAGTCCACCAACGTGTCACACCCGGCCGACTTAACTTTCCGCAGATGGGGAAGGGCTTTTGCAAAGACTTCTTCGGAATCATACCGTCCGGGTGCGATCCGGTCGGCCCCGATAAAATCGACCATCACGTGCTCATGAATGAGGGTTCGGCCCAAACGCTGGGGCGAGATGGGCCCGAGTACGGTCATCACTTTCTCGCGACGAGCGCTGGCCTTCGCGCGATAGGGAACCGTGAGGGTCCGGGCACTGGCCTCAATTCCGGCGCCCACACCAAGACCCGCTCCAACGAGTTCGAGGAAATTACGGCGGTTCATACGATTGGTGATATCCAGAATTTCCGTTCTCATTTGTCGCTAGAAAAAATACACCCGGGAGCCACTGAATTCAATCTGTCGTGGAATTTTTAGTGCTGGGTGTTTTCACGCACCTGGCAGGTAGGAGTTTTATTTCTCCGCGGGTGGCGCATACGTCGCGATTCTTGCGATGTATGCGTTTGTTCGAACTTTCACTCTCAGCCTTGACGGACTGCTAAGAAGAGCAAAGCATCTTGATTGCACACTATAGGATCGCATACATTCCAAGGTGCGGAACGTATGCACCACCCGCGGGTTCAAGTGAATGTACTCCACTTTCTCGTTGTATTCTTTCACGGTGCGCAGAGCACGATCAAAAAAACGGCCCTGCCACAGTTCGCCCGACGCATGGCGCCGCCGATTGACCAGAATCATCGAGCTGATCTTGATGGATTTCATAACCACAGCGATGGTCAGCGGATGGGCCGGAGCGCAGATGGGGTGTCCGTCGGCTGACGGAATCCGGCAGAAATACCCAGGCGGTCAAAAAGAAGGGATGAAGAACGCGCGCCCTTCGGCAGGCGGGTGCCAGACAGCGGAAATCCGCGCCATCCAATTTGTTGCGCCGTTTGAGGAGCCGCACAGTAACGAAGAAGAACCGATCGGATAGAAAAGGGCGCCGCACCTTCGACACGAAGCTACAATACAACAGTGCGCGCACTGTCGCTAGACTTTGGGCGCAAAGCTTCGTCTACGACCGCTACGGAAACCTGACCCAGATGAATCCCAGCGTGGACAGTCCTCCGGGGCTGAACGTGGGGGTGAACGGAAACCACCAGATCACGAACACAGGCTTCAGTTACGACGCGGCAGGGAATTCATTACAGGATGGCCAAGGTGTGGGGTCGCACAGTTACACGTGGGATGCGGAGG
>JBGPCF010000221.1:0-4785 GCA_041481635.1 Terriglobia bacterium
GCCACTTTGTCCGAAATATCACTCTGCGAAATCACGCCCACCACTTTGCCCTGAGCATTGACGATGCCGACAGCGCGCGTCCGCTTTTCGCGCAGGTAGCGCGCCGCATCAAGAACCGTGGTGTTCTCGGCCAGAGTGTAGACATCCGTGCGCGACGCGATGAGTTCAGATACCTTCATGGCTCATCTCCTGTTCCCGTGCATTGTGCCGCAAATCATAAGACGGACTTGAGCCACATGCAACAGGAATGCGTTACTTTCCCGGATTGACGAACACGGCTGGAAATTGTCCTTGCTCTTAGCGGGATACCTCCCGCATAAGATCTCCGTATTCTGCCTTTCAGAAGGTCTCATTCACCGGTCGGCCACGCGATACATGGTGACCGTAAAATGTTTGCCACCCTTTGTGAACTCGAACCAAATCTTCCTGTCTTTGTCCACCCGGCCAGGACCCCAGGCGGCGTATGATCCGGAAAGTTGAAGCTTCCCACCGGTATATTTATAAGTCCCCGATTCCCTGCCCCAATGATACGTGCCGTCGGCACGAACGTCGAGTCGCGGCATCAACCGGTTCTGGCCGCCGGCCCCATCAACGTTGAAGGAGAGATTTGCATAGGTCCCCACAACGCCCTGGGACGCGTCGTTTGCCTTGAGCCCGGGGCAGAATGTCCAAAGCATAACCAAACAGGTAACAATTCGAGCCGTCTTCATCCCCACCCCCTCGCGAAATCGAATTAAATCCATGTACGGAGGATAATCGGCAGAACAACGCGGCAACTTTAGCGCCAATTCCATTCTATAACTACTTTGATTTCTGCCTTCCTGAAATCATCGCCAAAGCCTTGTGACGCAGCGAAGTCTTCAGGTCTTCGTTGACTGTCATCCGGCCGCTGACCTATGATAGCCATGGGAATTCCCAAAATGTTGTCACACGTCTCATTTCGCAGTATTCCCTCGTACAAATCTCTAACTATGCGCCGCAATTCCAGGCGGCTGCAACAGGTGTCCAATGCCAAGAATTACCGAATTGCAAATCAATGAGACAAGACATTCCGTGGATGTTGACGCCGACACAAGTCTGCTCAGCGTCTTGCGCGATCACCTCGACCTCACGGGCAGCAAGTACGGATGCGGCGAAGGCCAGTGTGGCGCGTGCACGGTGCTCCTCGATGGCCTGCCGCGACGGTCCTGCATTACCAAAGTAGGGGCCGCGGCGAGCAAGAAGATCACCACCCTCGAAGGGCTTGCCACCGACGGCCACCTGCATCCCGTGCAGCAAGCGTTTCTGGATGTTGGAGCGTTCCAGTGCGCCTACTGCACTTCCGGAATGATCATGACAGCGGCCGCTTTCTTGAAGGCCAACCTCAACCCTTCGGCTCCCGAAGTTGCGCAATTTATGGAAGGCAACGTTTGCCGCTGCGGAACGTATTCACGAATCGTCGCGGCGGTTCTCCAGGCGGCCAAGGCGATGAAGGAGGTGGCGCGATGAGCGGCAAACTGCCAGTTCCTCTGGTGATTGAACCCGAACGCTACGAATTCAATTCCTCTCCCGCCTACCACTTTGAGTTCGACCGGCGCGCGTTCCTGAAAACTCTGGGCGGTGGACTGTTAGTGGTCTGTGTGATGCCGAGCGCCGGGGCCCAGGAATCGGGCGCGCGGAGAATCAACCGCGGCGAGCAATTGCCGACTGCCGTTTCATCCTGGCTGCACATCGGAGAAAACGGCGCGGTAACGGTTTTTACCGGCAAGGTTGAGATGGGGCAGAACATCCGCACGTCGCTTGCACAGGCTGTAGCTGAAGAGTTGCGCGTCGCTCCGGAATCCATCCACATGGTGATGGGCGACACGGACCTCACGCCTTTCGACATGGGAACCTTTGGCAGCCGCACCACGCCAACCATGAGCCCGGAATTGCGCAAAGCTGCATCGGCCGCTCTCGATTCGCTGCTGGATCTGGCTGCGAAGGAGTGGGGCACGGACCGATCCAAACTATCCGCGGGCACTGGGATGATTGTGGACCCAGCGTCAAGGCGGTCGATTGAATACGGGCAATTGTTGAAGGGGAAGGAGATCGCGCAAACCATTCCCGCCGAAGATCCCCTCGTGCCCGCCACCGAATGGAAAGTGATGGGCACGTCACTGCCCAAAGTCGATGGCCGCGATTTTGTAACCGGAAAGCATAAATTCGCCTCCGATGTGAAACTCCCGGGCATGCACTACGGCAAAGTCTTGCGCCCAAGTTCCTTTGAGGCAAGCCTTAGCTCGTTCGACACCAAAACCGCGGAAGCCATGAAAGACGTAACGGTGATTCACGATGGAGACTTCGTGGGTGTAGCGGCGCCCAGCGTGGAAATGGCAGAGCGGGCCGTCGCATCGATTCGCGCCGAATGGAAGTCGGCTCCCCAACCATCAAGCAGGGACTTGTTTCAATTCTTGAAGCAGAACGTCGAAGGCAGTGGCGGCGAACGCAACTCACCTCACGTGAAGGGCTCGGTCGAAGAAGGTCTTGCCAAGGCAGATCAAAAGTCCGTGCAGACGTATACGGTAGCTTATATCGCCCACACGCCGCTCGAGCCGCGCGCTGCCGTAGCCGAGTGGAAGGATGGGAAACTATCGGTTTGGACGGGGACACAGCGGCCGTTTGGCGTGAAGGGCGAGCTCGCCGCAGCGTTTCACATTCCTGAAGACCATGTGCGAGTTCAGGTGCCGGACACTGGCTCGGCATACGGTGGCAAGCACACCGGTGAGTGCGCTATTGAAGCCGCGCGCCTGGCTCGCTCGGCGGGGCGCCCCGTGAAACTGGTTTGGACTCGGGAAGAGGAATTCACCTGGGCATACTTCCGCCCCGCCGGAGTGATCGAATTGAAAGGCGGAGTCAACAAGGACGGGATGATTACAGCTTGGGAGTTTCATAATTACAATTCGGGGGGCTCGGGCATTGGAACTCCTTACGACATTCCGAATCAACATATTGAATTCCATCCAACCAAAAGCCCTCTTCGCCAGGGTTCTTATCGAGGCCTCGCGGCCACGGCGAATCATTTCGCCCGCGAGTCACACATGGACGAGCTTGCGTCTCTTGTGAAAATAGACCCACTTGAGTTCCGATTGAAGAATTTGAAGGACGATCGATTGAAGGCGGTATTTCAGGCGGCGGCCGAAAAATTCCGTTGGGCTGAAAGAAAAAATTCTCCGGGTCATGGGTTTGGAATTGCAGGTGGAATCGAGAAGGGTGGTTACGTCGCCACCTGCGCGGAAGTTTCCGTGGATCGTTCAAGCGGCGAAGTGCACATCGTGCGCGTAGCCACAGCATTCGAATGCGGCGCCGTGGTGAACCCGGACGGCCTGCGCAACCAGATCGAAGGGGCCAATGTGATGGGGATCGGAGGGGCGCTTTTCGAGGCCATCGAGTTTGACAACGGGCGCATTTTGAACGCCAAATTATCCAAATATCGCGTGCCGCGATTCAGCGATGTTCCCACCATTGACGTCGTGCTGGTGGACCGCAAAGATTTACCCTCAGACGGCGCCGGCGAGACGCCGCTGGTAGGCCTCGCCCCTGCGGTAGGCAACGCGATCTTCAACGCCTCGGGCGTCCGCCTCAGATCGCTCCCCATGGCGCCGAATGGGCTGAAAGCATAGGCACCCCTCGCGAGCTGCTATTTCTTCAAAATTCGGCGGCTGAGGTCAGGCCAAAATTCGCGGAAGCTATTCGTCATGGCATCCCGCAAGAGAGCATACCCATACTTGCTGGCAAACTGCCCAAAGGTCCGTGATTGGCTTGGGTAATACGCCAACGAGACACCCTGCGCGATTCCCCTGCCCAGCACCTCAGACGCATTGAAACTGGAGTGTCCCTCATAGTTGGGGGTGATGACAACGCGGGAGGCGGAGTAGGTCAAACGCTTCCAGAAGCCGCCCTTGCCCATCGAAAAATAACGCTCGTCCTGATGAAAAAGTGTAGGCAAGGCGAAGATGACCAGGTAGTTGCCATCCGCCTTATCGACGAACCCGCGCCAGTAATATCGTCCGAAACCGGGCAAGCCTTTGCCGAGTTGGGCATGCGTATTGCGCCCCTCCGCCATCAGGGAGGTAACCCCCACAAAGAAAAACGAAGAATAGTCAAAAGTGTTTCTGGTGGCGATGATGAATGACTGCTTGGCCGTAGGCGGCGGTGGAATGCTCCCGGCGCTGACCGCGCGGAAATTCGGCATGATGCCCAGGATTCGCTGGGGCTGCTGATTTGCAGCCGGGGTGCTTTGGTCTCCTGGCTTCGGGGGTGATGATTGCGGATTGCCGGCAGAACCCGGTGTCTGGGATTGATCCGGCTGCGAGTTTTGCTGCAGGCTTTGCGGATTGAGGGATGCAGGTCCGGCGGGTTCCGTAATTTCCCGAGGCTCGAAGGATGAACTGTTTTCTTGGGCATTTACGCTGGCCGTGGAAAATACGAGCACTAATGACAGGAAAAATCGCAAGCAGTGTCCTCCACTCGTTCCGATCTTAGGGTCGCAAATTTCTAATTTGGTTTCCTTGAGCCCAAATTAATTTAGCATGATGCAGGGTGATCACATGGCGCTTTATGGATGAATTGCGCGAGAGAAAAGTTGCAGGATTCGTGGGAGGGGGGAGCGGGCGTCTGGCCCGCTCCATCGCCCTTGAGGGTTATTGGTTCGGATTCGGGTTCGGCTCCGGGTTCGCGTTCGGAGTCGGCCTGACTCTGTTTTCGTGCCTGCGAAATTGAGGTACATCGTGAATAGTGTATTCAGAAGGAACCTGGAACAGCGCC
>JBGPCF010000222.1:0-4518 GCA_041481635.1 Terriglobia bacterium
ACCGGAGTTAAAGCCGCGGCGCATCAAGGTCTGGCAGAGGGAGGCGAGTTTTTGGCGCGTGACGGGCAGCTTGAGGGTGCGCAGTTTTCGCTCGATGACTTGTTCGAGCAACTGGCGCGGGTCGTTTCCTTCGTACGCCGCATCGATGGCGGGCTCAATATGTTTATAGTCCACCAGCTTCGACTTCAACTCGCGGCGGATGCGATGCGGGCCAAAAGCGCGATTATGAGCGAGGGTATAGGCCACCTGTTCGGCGACTTTCTTGTCATCGAGGTAGCCCAATTGGCGCAGGCGCGCGATGGCCTCCGCGTTGGCGGGGTTGGAAGGAAATTTTTTTTCCAGCGCGCGATTGAGCTCGGCCACCGAGTAGGGCCGCCGGGCCAACATGGCGAGCGCCGCAGAAAACGGGGTCCGCGCCGAGGTTTTACTTTCGCCCAACCCGGTCCACCTGGCTTGCTTTTTCCATCTCCTCGCGCGCCGCATCGCCCGTGGTCCGGATGCCCTGAATGCGCAGTTTGAATTCGTCCGGGTTGGTCGACCGGATCAAGGCTTCCTCAAGGGTAATCAAGCCCTGCGTATACAGGTCGTAAAGTGACTGGTCGAACGTTTGCATGCCATACTGCGAAACGCCCGAGGCGATGGCGTCGTGGATCATGCGGGTTTTGTCGGGATTGATGATGCAATCGCGGATGAATTCCGTGGCAATCAGCACCTCCACGGCGGGCACGCGGCCGATGCCATCCGATTTCCGCACCAAGCGCTGCGAGACGATGGCTTTCAGGGTACTCGCCATCTGCAAGCGGATTTGTTTTTGCTCGGGCGGTGGGAAGACGGCGATGACACGTTGGATGGTTTCCGTGGCGTCCAAAGTGTGCAGGGTGGAGAACACCATGTGGCCGGTTTCGGCGGCCAGCAGCGCAGTGCCGATGGTTTCCAGGTCGCGCATTTCGCCCACCAGAATCAGGTCAGGGTCTTCACGAAGGGAGGCGCGCAGCGCGGTACTGAACCGCGAAGTATCCACACCGATCTCGCGCTGGTTGACGAAACCTTTTTTGTCGCGGTGCAGGAACTCGATGGGGTCCTCGATGGTGATGATGTGGTCCGTGCGAGTGGAGTTGATGCGGTCAATCATGGCGGCGAGCGTGGTGGACTTGCCGCTTCCTGTGGTCCCCGTCACCAGCACCATGCCGCGGCGTTCTTCGCAGATCTTGTCAATCACTTTGGGCAGGTAGAGCTCTTCCAGGGTGCGAATCTTGGTGGGAATCACGCGGAGGACCATGCCCACGTTGCCGCGCTGCTGGAAAACGTTGACGCGGAAGCGGCCCAGGCCGGCGACTCCGTACGCCATGTCGAGCTCGGTCTCTTCCTTGAACTTTTGTTTCTGCCGGTTGCTCATCATGCTGAACGCCATGTTCAGCATGTCCTCGCTCGAGATGCGCGCGAACTGGGTGAGGGGGGCCAACTCGCCATCGATGCGGTTGTAAGGGTAGTTGCCCACCTTCAGGTGCAAGTCTGAAGCCTTGTTCTCACAAGCTACCCGCAACAGGTCGTCAATGTTCATAGGTCGCCCTCTTTGCTACAGTCCACATATTTCGAATGAAATTAGCACAAGCCATGGGGAATGTCGAGGGGAAGAAAGTTTAAAGTTAACAGTTCACAGTCCGGCGGCTGAGGAAAATCTTTCTGCAAATCCTCCCCCCACGCCCCCTTCGGTTTTATGGTGCTATGACCGGCCAGTCGTTTTTCCATTGCAACGAGTTAACGTGAAGCCACGGGCTTCCGTCGCTCCCCGCGTAGGCGTGGTAGACGATCAGATCGCCCATTGCCGGATCCAGCCAAATTGATTGCCCTCCTGGCCCCGCCCACTGCCCATTGCCGTGGAGCAATTCCGTGGCGCCGCCGTCCATCATGGATACACCGTTCATGTCCGTGAAGGGGCCGCTCACCGACGTGCCTCGCCCCACCATAATCCGGTATGTGCTGTTGGCGCCGCGGCAGCATGTATCAAACGACACAAACAGGTAGTAGTAGTTCCCGTGATGGACCGTGAAGGGCGCCTCAATGGCGTCAGGAGGGCTGGCAGACGCGGGCCGCCGCGCCAGCGAGAAGAGCGTGGTATTCGTGGTGGAGAGCAAGCCCGTGCTGGGATCGATGCGCCGCTGCTTAATTCCCGTCCAAAAACTCCCGAAGGTCAACCAAACGCCCTCAGGGCCGTCGTCGAGGATGTTTGGATCGATGGTGTTGAAATCGTCGGTGGTGGTGGACTCGATCACTTCGCCCTGGTCCACCCATTTATAGTCTGGGGTGGCCGGATCCAGCGTGACGTTGGTTGCGAGGCCAATCACCGAAGTGTTTTTACCGAAGACAGAGCCTGCGTAGTAGAGGTGATACACCCCGGAGAAGAAGGAAATATCGGGGGCCCAAAGATTCTTGACCCCGGGAAGCTTGGCGATGATCCACGCTGGAATCGAGTCGAAGACCTGGCCGCAGACCTTCCAGTTGAGCCGGTCGCTAGAACAGCGAATCTTGAGGTGGTCCGTGGCAGCGTGGTCGGTGGAGAACACGTAGTAAGTTTGGCCCTGGCGAATCATGCTGGGGTCGTGAACAAACTGCACGTCGCCGGTGAGCGAATAATGATCCAGCGGGCCAGCGACCACGGGCACTGCCGGGTCGGGCACACTCCCCCGGCCGCACGATTGGCCGGCGAGCACGGGGAGCAATAATGTAGCGAGCAAGGAGATTCGCATCGGACCGTCTGCACTTCATGGCAAGAATAACACTAACCCAGAACCTCAGTCACAAATGCAGCTCATGGCTTTGAATCCTTTCGCCTCACCATTCTGTGAACGACCCGTCCGGACGATGAAACATCGGGATGGGCCGGGAGGGCTCGGTGATTTCCGCCGCCAACTGCAGAGGTTTGGTGTCGAGCGTCACGCCTAGGCCGGGGCGGCGGTTGGGCCACATTTTGCCACTGCGAAAATCGTAGCACTCCGGCAAATGGGGATTCGTCCGAGATCCGTCGCCCAGCATCTCCATGAGCACGGGTCCGGAAAACGTGCCGCAAGCGTGCACCAGCGCGGCCTCCGAGACGGGTCCGGTGAAGTGCGGAATCAACCCGACATAATGGGTCTCGCACAGCGCCAGGATTTTCATGTACTCGGTGATGCCACCCACGTTGGGCAGGGTGACGCGCGCATAATCAATCAACTGCTCTTCCACCAGTTTGTTTACGTCCCACTTGCTTCCAAACTGCTCGCCCACTGCAATGGGCACTTTCACGTGGGCTCGCAACTCGCGATAGGCGTCCGGGTTTTCGGAGCGAATCAAGTCCTCGGCAAAGTAGGGCTCGAGTGGCTCAATCAGCGTGCTCAAGCGTACGGCGTCTGGAAAATCGAGGCGCGTGTGGTAGTCGAGCGCCCAATCACCATCCTTCCCCACACCCTCACGAATCTCCTGGCAGTCCTCAAAAGTCTTGCGAACCATTTCACGCGAGTTGAAGGTATGGCCGTCGGGCGGGTCCGCCGTGGAATACCGGTAAGCGCGAAAGCCAGCGTCGATACAGGCTCTCGCGGTATCCTTCAATCTCCCCTTCTTGGGAAATGCGGTGGAATAGCACTCCACGTGGTCGCGCGCCATCCCACCCAGGAGTTCATACACGGGCACGCCGAGCGCCTTGCCTTTGATGTCCCAAAGCGCCAGGTCGATGGCGCCCAGCGCGTCCAGCTTCTCGCGGCCCGGCGGATAAAACATGCCCCGAAACATCATTTGCCACAGATGGTCAATGCGCATCGGGTTTTCGCCAATGATGAATCCGGCGCATTGCGTCGCCGTGTCTTTGGATCCGCCCTCGCCAATGCCCGTGATGCCCTGGTCGGTTTCCACCGTCACGATGTGATAGCTCTGATTGAAGTGGGCGGGCGAATTGGGGTTGAGGTAGAAACGGACTCGGGTGATTTTCATCGCCGGCGGCTCCGCGGCGGACGCGGCCCGCAGCGGCGAGGCAAATGCGGCTGCTCCACCCAATCCGGCGGTCTGCAAAAAAGAACGACGCTTCATAGTTTCCCCCTTAAGCAGAGCTTCGGCGCCGGTGGAATTCATGGGCGCGAAAAGGTAGAATAGCACTCATGGAGCCGTCAATCGCAAAGTTCCGAACCCACCTTGAAGCCGATGAGGCCACTCGTGAATACTACCGGCGTCTTACGCCAGCCGAGCGCTTAGAGATTCTCTTCGAGCTTCGGGCCCGCGTGCACAAGGAGGAGGATGCCGCTTCCGAAAAACTGGTCCCAGTTTATCGAATCGCTGAACTCAAGCGGGGTTGAATATTTGGTTGTGGGTGCGGTGGCGTTGGCTCACCATGGCTGGCCTCGTTACACTGGCGACCTCGATATCCTAGCAGGCCGATGAAAAATGCGCATCAGTGAACCATTTTCGTTGCATTCCACATTCGGGAGTCGTGAAGGCGACGCGAGCGAGGTTGCCGGAGGCCTTTCCGTTGGCCTTCGGGAGCCTGGTCGA
>JBGPCF010000223.1:0-4513 GCA_041481635.1 Terriglobia bacterium
CTCAAACCGGCAACCGTCTTGCGCACTTCGTCCTCCGGTGATCCAACGGCCAGAGCCAGCACGGCGATATCATCCCCGTACTTCTTGTGCAGGCCGCCGAGCCAGCCGAGGGTGGAACGGCACGGCGGGCACCACGTCGCCCAAAACTCTGTCACCACCACGCGGCCCACGGCTTGGGAGGCGGTCAGCGGTTTTCCCTGCAGGTCGGTGAGCGAGAATGCCGGCAGCGATTGGATGCCCTGGTCGCTCGTGTAAGAACCACGCTCTTGAACCACTTCTTTCCGCCTACCGCTGAGGATCAAGTCAATCATGCGTGTCATGTCCTGCTTGAACTTTTCGTGATTCTTCGGATCACGCCAGGGTGCGTACCGTCCGGTCTTTTCATTACCGCCGAAATAGCCGAAATCGCGCGGCAGGGCGACAAGCACGCCGTCCACAAAGATCGCCGGGTAACCCTTCACGCCGAACTGCTCCGCCAGCTTCGATTCGCCAAGGTTCTCGCTTGAGAAAACAACTCGATTGGGATATTTCTCTACCACTTCCTGGACCAGCAAACTTGCTGGATCGGAAATGTTTCAAGTGTACGGCCAGCGAACCAGTGTGACCGTGATGGCCTTGGTGGGCGAAGACAGTAACTCCTCCGGTTTGGCCAACGCCTCAAGATACGCGGGTATCACGTGCTCTAGAATCACCTGCGCTTTTTGCAATCCCGACGCGTAGTCATCCTTGGGCCGGCTGGCATCCAGACCGCCCTCCGCGCGCTGCAAGAAAATTTCTGCAATCGAATGATCCGTGCTTCCAGACGCCAGGCGCTCGCGGGCTTGCGAAAGTTCTTTGCGCAGTCCATCTGCCTTTTCGGGGCCGGGCTTGGCCGCATCAAGTGAGGCGAACCCCTGAAGCGAGTCAAGGTACTTGTAGAGCGCGCCCGCATAAAGATGCGCAGCCTCAAGGTCGCCAGCCTCTTTGAGCGCGGAATTAATCCGGATGAACTGGATGTGTTGATCCACCGAGCGCGGTGGCTTGTAGACCGCGATGATTTGATCCTGGAGGCGGCGAATCTCGGGCGCCATGCTGTAAAGTGCCGGCGCAGACAGGCCGCCCTTCAATTGGAGCGACTGGCAGAACAGAGCGTATTCGATCGCCGCCTTCGACTGCCCCATGTAAAAAAGTCCGTCCTTGGGCTCAGTCGCCAGAGCGAAGCCCTGGCTTGAATCGTAGAAGGCGCGGGTTTGTATCTGCGCTGATTCCGCCAGCGCTCTCAAGCCTAGCGACTGCGATGCCCAATCGCCACGCTTGTAGCGCTCCTCGAGCCCGCTTAGCTCCGAGCCCACGCTGGTCCACTGCACTTGAAATTCCTTCATTTCCAGCTTGTTCGCTTTGGGGCTTCCATACAGGGATTGTATTCCCGCCAGATTGACCTTTACCCCGCCGAGGTATTCGAGGGCCGAGAACAGGCGCCCCCCCTCCGCCGCCTGGCGTGCGCGAACGAGCAAGTTGGCGAGGTCGGGTTTGAACTGTTTCCAGTCATCGCTTGAGCTGTTGATTGATTCCATCGTTTTGGACGTCCTGGATATCTCCCGCTCTACTTGCTCGCGCGCACTCTGGCAAAAACCCAAGCGTGGAAGCGCGAGAAACAGAAGCAAGTATGAGATAACACCGACTCGCCTGATTAACCCGCGAAGGGCTTGCCGCAAGTCTTGGACCACCGTCGCCATTTCGTCATCCCCCGCTCTTCTCGAAAGGTTTAAGTCTAAAGGTTAAAGGATTAAAAACGAGTCGGCTGGCCATCCGGCTTTCATCCTTCATATTTTACCCTTTAACCTTCATTCGTATCTGAGCGCCACCGTCGGCTCCACCTTGGTGGCGCGCCGCGCGGGAATATAACTCCCCAGCAGCGCGATCACACTTAGAACCAGGGCGACCCCGCCGAATACAAACGGATCTGTCGGTTGAACGCCAAATAGCAGACTCGACAGAAACCGCGTCAGGGCGAAGGCACCCGCCAATCCTGCGCCCACTCCGAAAGCAGCGAGCCTCAAACCCTTCCCGAGCACCAGGCGGAGCACGTCAGTGCGCTCAGCGCCCAGCGCCATGCGGATCCCGAACTCGTGCGTCCGCTGACCCACCGAATATGAAATGACTCCGTAAATCCCCACGGCGGCCAGGGCAATGGCCAGAGCTGCGAATAAGCCCAGCAAAAGCATGGTCACTCGCCGAGAGCCTACGGAATCGGAAACCACTTGTCGCATGGTCTCCAATTCACTGATAGGGACATAGGGGTCCACGGCGTGAATCTCGCTCTTGATGGCGGCGGTCAGGTCTTCGGGACGGGCTGCGGTCCGAACCACAACCCTGAAATTCTCAGTCGGGTGCTGGAGATAGGACAGGTACACTTCCCACCTTGTCGCAGCGCCCAGGCCATATTGCTTGGTGTCACCCACTATCCCGACAACGGTTACGGGGGAATTTGTGGGTGAGGGATGCCCCATCAAGATGCTCTTGCCCACGGCATCCCCGTTGGCCCAGAACCGGCGGGCGAGCGTTTCGCTGATCAGGACCACGCCGGGAGCCTGCGGAGTGTCGGATTCCTCAAAGGCGCGTCCTCGCTTCAACGGAATACCCATAGCGCTGAAATAGTCCGGGCTGATCACATGGAAATCGGGATGGGGGAATTGCCCAACCTCGGGGACAGGTTGCCCCACAATCGTGATGTCGCTACGCGAGTGGCTGTCCGTGAGGGGAAGCTGCGTCCCCAATGCCGCGTAGGCTACTCCGGGCAGTGCGCGCACTCGCTGCAGAGTTCGCTGGGCAAACGCCGTGATCTGCTCGGGCTTGGCGTATTGAGGGCCACGTAAACTCGTCCGCAGGGTCAATACGCTTTCTGGATTGAATCCGGGGTCGACGGCAAGCAGGCGGGAGAAGCTTTTGATCAACAGACCGGCGCTGATCAGCAGCACAAGAGCAAGCGCAATCTCCGACGCCGCAAGCAAACTCCGCAATTGAACCCGCTGGGCACCGCCGCTCGCCGTTCTTCCGCTCTCTTTCAGAGTTTCGTTCAAATCTGGTTTCGAAGCCTGAAGAGCAGGCACGAGGCACGTGATGAGGACCGTTCCAAATGCAACCAGAGCCGTAAAGGCGAGCACCCGGTGATCGAGAACGATGGGCGCACCCATAAGGGCCCCGTCAGGAATGAAAGCAAGGAGGCCGGCAATTCCCCAGGAGCCCAATAACAGCCCCAGCGCGCCGCTCAAAACAGCTAACACCACGCCCTCGGTCAACAACTGGCGAACCACCCGCGTGCGGCTGGCGCCCAGCGCGGAGCGGATGGCAATTTCGCGCGCCCGTGAAGTGCCGCGCGCCAGCAGCAGATTGGCCACGTTTACGCAGGCGATGAGAAGAACAAAACCCACCGCGGCAAACAGAATCAGAATGGGCGGGCCGCTGTCTCCCACAAACTGATCGCGAATGGATTTGATGTCGACGCGATATCCCCGGTTCGAGACAGGATACTGCTGGTCCAATTGACTCGCGACGGTGTCCAGATCGGCGCGCGCCTGGGCAAGCGTCACCTCAGGCTTGAGGCGGGCTACAACCGAACCGTCATCGTGTGCGCCGCGCTCCATCATCTGCTCGTCCAACCACAATCCCACTGGCGTGTAAACCTGTGCGCCCTCGTACATCACGAATTGCGGCGGCAGCACCCCAACAATCGTGTAGGGCTTGCCATCAAGGGTGAGCGACTTCCCCACCGCACCCGGCTCGCCCCCAAACCGCCTTTGCCACAGGGCGTAGCTCAGCATCGCAACAGGCGCGGTCCCCTTCTTGTCTTCGTCGGGCAGGAACTCGCGGCCGAGGAGCGGGCGCACGCCCAGGGTTTGGAGAAAGTTGGAGGAAACCGCGCTGCCCCCGATATTCTCGGGCTCATTCACACCGGCAAGATTGAAATCAAGCGGCAGGAAGAAAGCCATTTGCTCAAAGGAATGGTTCTGCTGGCGCCAGTCGAGGTAATTCGGATAAGACACGGATACGTGCGGCATGCGCTCGGTGGTTTCGGTCAACACCATCAACCGGCCTGCGTCGCGGAAGGGCAGGACGCGCAGCAACACTCCATTGACCACACTGAAGATCGCCGAGTTGGCGCCAATCCCCAGCGCGAGGGTGAGCACGGCCACCAGCGTGAAGCCAGGACTCTTCGCGAGCATGCGGACACCGTATCGAAGGTCTTGTAGGAGCGTCGTCATTTGTCAATTCTCCACCTTCGGGGTGAAATTATGAATTATGAATGCTGAATGAAGACAAAACAGTACATACGAATCGCGAGTTCCATCCTCCCTCATTCATAATTCACAATTCATAATCAGTACTGTCCCACTGTTTGTTTTGAAAAATCGCATAAGTACAATTACAGCTTTGAGTTGAGCGGGAAAATGAGCGGAATCGATTTGAATTCGGATATAGCTTTGAGCCATTCCGAGAGTTCCGGGGGGATGGCGCATGAACACTGGCCGCACGA
>JBGPCF010000224.1:0-4258 GCA_041481635.1 Terriglobia bacterium
AGGTGAGTCAAACGGTTGAGGTCACCACGGAAGCGCCCACAGTCGAGCTGACCTCGTCCACGCTGAGCGCTGTGGTCAACGCGACGACGGTACGCGAGTTGCCCCTGAATGGCCGCTCCTGGACCGACCTTGCCATTCTCCAGCCTGGAGTTGTTTCGGCACAGACCCATGCTGCCGTGGACGTGAACCGCGGTTACGGATCGCAATTGAGCATCTCCGGCGCGCGTCCCCAGCAGAATAATTACCGGCTGGACGGCATCAGTATCAACGATTACTCCAACGGCGGTCCAGGAAGTGTGCTCGGTCAAAACCTCGGAGTGGAAGCCATCCAAGAGTTTAGCGTCCTGACCAGCAACTATTCGGCCGAGTACGGCAAGACCTCTGGCGGAGTGGTGAACGCCATTTCGCGCTCCGGCACGAACCAGTTCCACGGCTCCGTGTATGAGTTCCTGCGCAATAGCGCGATGGATGCCGACAATTTCTTTGACAATGCCAATGGTGTTTCAAAACCGCCTTTCAAGCGCAATCAGTTTGGCGTTTCTGGTGGTGGGCCCATTCGCAAGGATCGCACATTCGTCTTCGGGGACTATGAGGGCATAAGGCAGTCCCTCGGAACGACACAAATTGCCACGGTACTCTCCGGGCCGGCCCGACTGGGGATAAACATACACGACAAGCAGGGCAACCTCCTGCCTGTCCTCGCGCCCACGGACCCGTGCCCGCCGGCCTCGACAAACTTGGCTCCCGGACAAGCAAATGTGTGCGTCGATGATGCTGTCGCGAAGTATCTGCCATTTTTTCATTTGCCCAGCAATCCCGTCGTTAACAATGCGAATACGGGAAAGTACGCGTTTGTACGGCAACAGGCTGTCAGCGAAAATTATTTTACCACTCGAGTCGACCAGAAGATTTCGGAGAAGGACAGCCTCTTCGGGACATATGTATACGACTATTCTCCCTTAACACAGCCTGACTTACTCAACAATGTCCTGCAGCAGTCCATCGCCAAGCGGCAAATCGCCGCCTTCGAAGAGAGCCATGTTTTCAGTCCGACTTTTGTCAACAGTTTCCGGGTGGGCTACAACCGGGATCATGCGAATGCCCTTGCGGCAGTCAAAGCCATCAATCCAGTGGCGGCGGACACTTCTCTTGGGTGGGCGCCGGGATACGCTCCACCCCGAATAGTTACATCGGGACTTAACACTACTCCCGGTTTGGGTCCTCCAACATTTTCCTATGTTTGGGATGCGTATCAGGTCTATGACGATGCTTTCTTGACCAGAGGGCTCCATTCCTTGAAATTCGGCGTTGGCTTCGAGAGGGACCATCTCAATGAAACCACAAACACGGGCGACTACCTGGGCAATTTTCGCTTTGGAACGCTGCAAGCGTTGCTCACGAACAATCCTAAGAGTGTTGTCGGTTCTGTGCCTGGTTTGGTCACTCCGCGCTACATGCGCATATCCATCATCGGCGCCTACGTTCAGGACGACTGGCGCTTCCGCCCGAACCTGACGTTGAACCTGGGCCTCCGCTGGGAAATGTCAACGGTTCCCACCGAGACGAAGGGAAAGCTCACCAACCTTCCTACTTTAGACGCTGCGCAACCCCATCTTGGCGACCCCTACTTCTCGAATCCGACGCGCCGCAATTTTGAGCCGCGGGTAGGTTTTTCCTGGGACCCCTTCCGGAACGGCAAGACCGCTGTGCGCGGGGGCTTCGGAATGTTTGACGTCCTTCCCATGCTCTATACGACAGTCACTTTGAACGGCCGGGGGGCTCCATTCTTCGAACTCATTGGTTCGAACAGCGCCGCACTGTTGAAGGGCAATTTTCCAAGCAAGGCCCTTCCAGCCATTCTAGCCAATGGCAATGGCGTGTCGTCCCTGGAATACGCTTACGTTGAACCGAATCCTCATCGTAATTACGTGATGCAATGGAACCTCAACGTGCAGCGTCAAGTTACCCCTAACTTAACGGCGATGGTTGGCTATGTCGGCTCGCATGGTGTCCACCAGGCGTTCCGCACTGATGACTCCAATATCGTCCTCCCAACCAAGACCTCGGCGGGCTACCTTTCGCCCGTGGTGTTGGACGATTCCACAGATCCGCCGTCACCCGTCGCTGGCGACCCAATCAACACACATCTGGGAGCCATCCGGTTCCTGGATTGGGCAGGAAACTCCTCCTATAACGCACTACAAATTGGAGTTATGAAAAAAATGAGCCATGGCTTGCAAATCCAGGGATCCTATACCTGGGGCAAGAGCATCGACAATAACTCAGGAGTGATTGCAGGCGATACGCTGGGAAATGGGGTCGGCAGTCTTCCCTTTTTCGATTTGAGTCTGACCCGTGGATTGTCCGATTACAATATCGGCCGGGTCCTGGTGATCAACGCAAGCTGGCAGCTCCCGACGAGCAAGTCCGCCCCTCCATTTGTGGGTTGGGCCGTGAACGGTTGGGAGCTCGGGGGAATTCTCAAGTTAAACGACGGCCCACCTTTCACTGCGACTTTCGGGACCGGCGGTGGTGACCCCTTGCTCCTAGGCAACAGCGATCCATGGGCCTTCCCGAACCGTCTGACGGGCCCAGGGTGCCAGTCACTTGTGAATCCCCGCGATCCCAACAACTATATCAAGACCGAGTGCTTTGCGGTCCCGACGGCGCCGTCTTCGTTCTTCACCCCAATAGCTTCCACGCCGATGTGCAGCTCGGACCCAGTCTTTGGTGAAAATGCTGTTGGCACTCCGCCCCAGTGTCTCAATTTAAGAGGAAACGCCGGTCGCAACATCATACCGGGACCGGGCCTTGTGAACCTCGATTTCTCGCTTTTCAAGAACAATCCCATTCGAAGGATTTCGGAAAGCTTCAACGTGCAGTTCCGAGCCGAGATTTTCAACATTCTCAACCACGCGAACTTTGGGCTGCCCATAGCTCCCGACAATACGGATATTTTTGATGAAGTGGGGTCCCCCAGCCCCGATGCGGGCATAATAACCTCGACAACAACACAGGCGAGGACACTCCAATTCGCGCTCAAGGTGATTTGGTAACAAAAGCGCAATCGCGAACAACTCGGTGAAAGGTGGTCCCCAACCGGGCCTACTTCGCCTGGGCTTCCAAGGCATATCGGTGGCGGACAGGCTGCCCGTCAAGTCAAAGAATAAACTAGGGCAATGCCAGGTCCATTGGGAAAGTTGATCGACAACGTTTTAGGAGGAAAAGGTGAAGAAGCTACAAGTGATCTACTTAATGCTGTTTGTCATATTCGGGGTGAAAGCCAACGCACAGGAGAAGCAGCTGCTTAAGTTGAGGGCAACAACCCCGTTGCCGGGCTTCACTGGCGATTTCGACCACCTCGCGGTCGACCTCAAGGGTAATCGTATATTCCTCACGGCCGAGGACCACAAAACAGTTGAGGTTTTCAATCTTCGCACAGGCGCACGGATTAAGAGCATCACAGGGTTCGGGCAGCCCCACGCGATTCTCTATCTACCCGACACCGACAAGTTTATCGTGACGGACGGAGATGACACCGGGGCGGTTGAATTAGTGAGTGGGAAAGATTACAAGATCCTCAGTACGATCAAGCTTCCCCCGGGCGTGGATGGCGCCGTGTTTAATCCCGTGAACAAATACTATTACGTAGAGAGCGGTGGCGACGAGCATGGTGCGAAGACCCATTTTCTAAACATTATTGACACGAAAGCTTTCAAGAAAGTTGGGGACATCACGCTTCCGGGAAGTCACTCCGAGGCCATGGCCATCGACCACGCGGGCAAAAAGCTTTATATAAATCTTACGGGCACGGATGAGGTGGGAGTCGTTGACCTGGACACGCGTCAACTCATCACCAGGTGGCCCGTGCCGGAAGCCGAAACTGGGAATGCGATGGTCCTCGATGAGCCGAATCATCGATTGTTTATCTCCACCCGCAAACCGCCGAAGTTCATCGTTTTCAACACCGATTCAGGCAAAGTCGTGACCTCCCTTCCTTGTGCGGCTCTCAATGACGATATGTGGTTCGATGTCGCGCGCAAACGAATTTATGTCACGGGAACCGAAACAACAACTGTCTTTGAACAGCGCGACGCGGACCATTACGAGCACATCGCGGAAGTCCCGACGGGATATCGCGCCAAGACTTCGGTTTTGGTGCCCGAACTGAATCGGTTCTACATTGCTGTGTCAGGCAAGGGCAAGGCGGACGCCAAAATGGCGCTGCAGATCTACGACGTGCTGCCCTGAGCGGCAT
>JBGPCF010000225.1:0-3787 GCA_041481635.1 Terriglobia bacterium
GAGCCGCACTCAGTAAGAAAACCACGTTTCTCCGCATGATTCCGACCCCCCATTTCGCTCCGTCGTCATCCAGGCCAATAGATAGACTGTCTGGACGGTTTAGTAACTAGAGTTTTTGCCGTATTCTGTTATTAATCCAACAGGACTATTAAACAAAGATTTCTTTTTCATTAACTTACATCGTTGGTTCTATTCCGTCCTAGTGACACCATCAGCGATCCAAAACTTGCCAGGCTCGCGGCCTTCGCGCACTGCGAGGTCGTGAACAAGTAGCTGAATGTGCAGGATATCCACCAAGGTTCCCAGGCCCCACCGCAAGGGTTCGACCTGGATGAGCCGGGTATTGGAAACAGGCTTAAAGGGCTGGTCGGTCAGAAGCAAAACCTTGCCGCCATGCGCCTGAATATCCCGAGCAAGGCCCAGCAAGAGTTTGGCGGTATTGGAGCTTCGCGCGCGTAGCCCCTTGCGCGCAAAAACGACGTACCGGTGAACCGGGTTGATGATCTCGATAGGACCATGCCGGAACTGAGCGGCGCTAATGGGCTCGGCGGCGAGGCGCGCCACCTCTTTGAACATCAGCGCTCCCTGATAGGCCGAAGCCAGGTCCGCTCCCCGCGACATGAGAGCGACGTAGGGAGGGTCGCCGAAGAACTCCAGGGTGGGCGCGGTGAGCGTGTCGTGGTTTTCAAGGATGCGTTCCTGCGCTCCAATGGCCCGCAATATGGTTTCAGTGAGCGAACGGTAGGACTCGCGCGCAATGGCAAAGGCGAGATACATTAGCGCTCCCACGGCACACATGTAGGTTTTGGTGCTGACCGTGGTCTGCCTACCAGCCAACATGGGGAGGGAGAGACTGGCACGTCGCGACAACGTGCTGGCCTCCACGTTGGCCAAACCCACCACGTCCATTTTCTTGGGGAGGCGATCCAGCAGCCGCTTGATTTCCACGGTTTCGCCGGACTGCGACACGGCGACCAGCAGGGTGTCACTGTGCAATGCCCCCAAATGGTGGTGGAGGAGTTCCGCCGTCTCCCAGACCAGCGTCCGAATGCCCAACGAGGTGAGGTAGGCTTGCGCCGGGTAGGCCGCAAACAGCGACGAGCCCATGCCCGTGAAAACGACCGTGGGAGGCCATCGCGTCACCATTTTCCTGAGGGCATTATGCGGAATGGCTCCGGGACTGTTATAGAACTTGCGCACGCCGGCCAGCGCCGCTGGCTGCTGCATCACTTCTTCCATCATCTGGCCCATGTCAGGCACCTTCGATTCGGATCAATTTATTCTGCGCGCTTCATTGTGGCAACGGCAATGGCCCGATCTACAGCATTCATGCTTTCGATACGCCCAGTTCGGCCAGGCAGGAATCTTCCACCAAGATGGCATGGACATTCCGCGGACCATGCACGCCGCGAATCAAGATCTGCTCAATGTCGGCGGTGCGGCTGGGGCCAGTGATGAATATCGTGGAGCGCCCCACCGCAGGCGCCCCATGATTGCTGCTCAGCGGATGCCGTTCCAGAATCTCATCGAGCGAGCCCAGAACCTGGCTGCGGCGATAGAGGGCCACATGGATGGGCGGCGCGAGCGAGGCAAGCTGGCTTCCTTCAGTCTGACTGCTAAGGACCAGGCTCCCTGTTTCGGCCAACACGAAATCAACCCCACTGATCCCCACTCCCGCCGAGAAGCACTGATCGCGGTATGCCATTTCTACGGACGTTTCCACATTCACGGCAGGACCAGGTGGCCACTGGGCGACGGACTTGCCCCAAGCGGCCAGCTTGGCCGGCAGTCCGAGTTGAGCGAGCAACGGATTGCGGGTTAGGACGGCAGAAGTGGCCTGAGAGTCTTCGAATATCGCACGAAGGATTCCCTCCAGTTCAGCCGCTGTGGATGCCCGGTGGGAAGAGCCTGAGACCTTGACAAACTCCGCCTCGAAAGTGGGCACGAGCTCTTCAGGGGTGATAGGGGTTGCGACACCCTCGAGCTTGGGGAACTGAGTCTGGGGATCACGGGCAATGGTGCTAGCCGAGGGAGGGCGCCGAAGTGCCGTCCGAATTCGCCCCAGCATATCGTCTCGTCCAGACACTCGCTCGAACCTCCGGGCCAGGCGGCCCAACGGAAATTCCGCCCGAATTCTATCACACCTTTCCAAGGCCGCTGCAAGCTTAACAAAATAAAGGAGGTTTTAGGCCAAAAAAACCTCAAAATTTATGCAACCTTCAACGATTCTAAACCATCTGATTTGGGGTAAAATGGGAAACTTTGAAAGGTGCAAGGTTCCCAAAAACAGATAGGACGGTACTTAATGGCAACAGCAACCAAAACAACTCGGAAGGGCGCTTACAAGGCCCTCCTCCTGAAGAAGCGCAATGAGCTTCTTGCTTCCGTGAGGAGAGAGCCCGACGCCCTCGCAACCAGCATTCAGACTCCGGATGCTGATGAATTCGCGGTGAAGTCTGCAATGCAGGACGTTACGGCGTTGACGCTTGACCTTCGTTCCCGAATGTTGAAGGACATTGAGCGGTCTCTGAAGCAGTTGGCCGACGGGACCTATGGAGTATGCGAAGGGTGTGGCGAGGAAATTTCCTCCAATCGTCTTCAGGCACTTCCCTGGGCCCGATACTGCCTCACTTGTCAGGAACTGCGATCCCGGAACTAGGCGCCCCGCGCCAACCTGATCGGAAACTTTCAGGGAGACTGCGCTGAAGTGTGCTTGGTTCCGGTGATCACTCAGCAAACCGCAGGACTCGCGCGGACTCATCCATCGGACGGTGTTCGCGTGAGCCTCGCACTTTCCGCCCCCCCCGAAGCTCGCCTTAGAAACTCTTCCTCCAGCTAATAAAAAAATTTCTTGCATGACATAGGGGAGGTTGGATATAGAATACTTCTTTACTGAGGTTCGTGTCGCCGACGCGCCGCTGCCTGTGGGTGATGGAGGAACCGCGAGTCGCGGAGTCCTCTCAAGCGCCGACCCGGCCTCAGCCAGCCCAAAGGAGAATTGATTTATGGCTTATATTATCGCAGAACCCTGCATCGGCACCAAAGACACCGCCTGCGTCGATGTGTGCCCCGTGGACTGCATCCATCCTCGCAAAGACGAGGCGAACTTTGCGGAGGCGGTTCAGCTTTACATTGACCCCGTCGAATGCATCGACTGCGGCGCTTGCGTTCCGGTTTGCCCGGTGTCCGCCATCTTCCCTCTGGACGACCTCCCGGAGAAGTGGGCGAGCTTCACTCCTGTCAACGCGGAATACTACAAGAAGTAGTGAATGTGCCCCGGCAGCCCAGCACGCGTCGTGGCCCCTGCAATTCCCTCATCCGAAAAAACCCGCCGGCTGCTGGCAGTGCACTGCCGCAGCCGGTTCTTATTGCGGAGAGACCCTGTACAAAATGCTCGCGTGTGGCGGCAGCGTCGTTTGAAGGCGCGCGGCTGTCCCAATATCTTTTCTCCCCCATAAATCGCGCACCGCAGCTTCGCCGGTTTTCACGCCCACATCCGCCCAACTCAAATCCAAATCCACCGGATCGTCTCCAATATTGAAGACGGCCACATACTTGCCCCGCTTCCCGGGCGCGTCGGCGGTCCACGCGATGGTGTCGCCCTGCGCGTACGACTGGTGATTTCCGCTGCTGTCCTGATCGATGGCTGTCAAAGCTCTTTAGAAATGTCCCCTTTCTTACCTCGTTAGAAGTGTCCCCTTTTCTTGTTTTTGGTTTTTGCCTTTCATTTTGTTTTGGTTCTTGCTTTTGTCGTTGGCCTGGCCCGGAGCGAAGCCCTGCGGAGCCC
>JBGPCF010000226.1:0-3737 GCA_041481635.1 Terriglobia bacterium
CCCACGGCCATCTGCAGGATTTCACGTTTTTCTCCTTCGAGCATTATCCCTGCTTTAACAGGTCATGTACTGAATGGAGTTCCCTGTATGACGAGCCGGAAAATGTGAACCACGTGATTCAAGCCTGGAAGGACAACGGTCTGCCGCCGAACCTCCCCTTCTTCATGACCGAGGGCAACTGGGGCGGCCGGTCCGGGCCGTCGGACGTGAAGGGCGCGCTCTGGCTGGCCGATTACGTGGGCTCCATGATGACGGCGGGCGCCAGCGGCACTTACTATTTCCATTACATGCCGGCGCCGGGCGGACGCGGCGGCTTCCTGATGCTCGATAAGGACTACAAAGTGATCGCCTACCCGCCGCAGTACATTGCGTCCCAGTTGATTACCCGGGAGTGGGTGCAGCCGGTCGATTCACCCCACAGGCTTTATAAGGTTTCGAGTGATGTGACGGACGCAGCAGGGAATTTGCTGGTGACCGCCTACGCCGTCGAGCGGCCGGATGGAGAGTGGGCGGTGATGCTCGTCAACAAGGATCACGAAAACGACCACGCGGTGAAAGTGACGTTCGCGGATTCGGAAACCAGGCGCGACCGCTTTCTCTCCGGCCCGGTTGATCGGATTACTTTTGGCGAGGCCGAATATCAGTGGCACCCCGAAGGAACCAGCGGCCACGCCGAACCTGATGGCCCACCATCAAAGTCCACCGTTACTGGCGGCGCAGATTCGCTCTACCAGCTTCCCAAAGCGTCCATCACCGTGTTGCGCGGGCGAATCGAGTAGCCGTAATTGCGCCTTGGCCGGATGAGAAGTCACTAAATTCTTGGAATATTTGGCCCTCTCACAGGGGAGAGGGCTGGGGCCCCAGGTAATGCCTTGGCGGCCGTCAGCTGACGGACAGGTGAGGGGGGCCGTCCTCTTGCTTTTCCCCCCGAAATCCCTGACAAACTGCACCGGGCAATCTATTGAAAAACGTTTTCCGCGCGTGTCATTCCGAGCGCAGCGAGGAATCTCGATCTGAAATGCGAAGCACTGCGAGATTCCTCGTCGGTCGCCGCGGCGACCTCCTCGGAATGACCTGGCTGGGCGCGTTTTTCAACAAACTGCAAGCACTATTTGTCTTCCTCCTTCAGAGCAAGGGAAGTTTACCAGATGAATACATTCCCTTGATTGCCATCTCTAAAATCGGATACATTCCATACTGCGGAAGTTATCCTCCGCCCACGGAGGCTTGTTATGAACCAGCAATCCGGCCCTCAAGATCCCCTGGTGCGCTCTTACCTCACCCTGCGAAAGGCGGTGGGGATAATTGGGTGCGCGCTGCCCTTCGTTTTGGTTTTCGGAAAGATGCTCTCGCAGGGTCCCGGAATACAAGACTCGATTAGTTGTTACTACTATACGGACATGCGGAACGTATTTGTGGGAAGCTTATGCGCAATCGGAATCTTCCTCATGTCTACCCGAGGATACGACTGGAGGGATCAACTGGCGGGGATTCTCGCGTGCGTGTTCGCAATTGGAGTGGCTTTCTTTCCAACCACTCCCTGCACGTGCGCAACGTCGGGACATCATCTCATCGGCACCCTACACTTTACGTTCGCAGCACTACTCTTCCTGACGCTGGCATACTTCTCGATTTTCCTGTTCACGGAAACCGACCCGAGCAAGACACCGACCCGCCGAAAAAAACAAAGGAATAAAGTCTATCTCGCGTGCGGGTGGATCATCATTGCGTGCATCATTGTGATGGCCGCCGTCGAACTTACTTCACTCAAAAGCTATGTTGAGTGGCTGAGTCCTGTTTTCTGGCTGGAGTCCACCGCCATCGTCGCATTCGGCGTGTCCTGGCTTACCAAGGGAGAAACGATCCTGAAGGACGAAGAAACCCCAAACACACGACCAGCACACTGACAGTTCCAATCCCTTGTTCGCTGCGTCTGTCCAATGATGTTAAGGCTATCCCAGGCCGGCGCTGTGACCTACCCCACCTGCTTCTTCATCATTGCTTCGCGCTCGCGGGCAAGGCTCCAGTTCGGAAGACCTAACTTGCTGACGATCTCCAGGAAGCGAGAGTCTTTGCGGAGTTGGTCGTAGACCGGCCAGGTGCGGGCCAGCATCACAAAGAGTGGATCCTTGTCTTTGAGCGCCCGCTGCGCGATGGCGATTGCCCGATCCACCTCTCCGACAGCCGCAGCGGCGGGCGCGAACATTGCCGGCTGAATGTACTCGCGCTCGCTTCTCGCTTCAAGTTCACGATACGCCGCGCGGGCCTGGTCAGGTTTCCCCCATGCCGAATATATCGAAACCAGCGTGGCGAGTGCCCAAGTGTGACGCCCGGACATACTGAGGGCGCGCTCGGCAGCCGCGCCGGCCTCCTCATATTGCGCGTCGCACAGCAACGCGACGGTGAGGCTCCAATGGGCAAGATACGAGTTGGGATCGAGTTCGACTCCCCGGCGACCATGGTCCACGGCTTCTGCCCAGTGCCCGCTGCTGGAGTCGGAGAATGAAAGAATAATATTAGCGTAGCTCGACAATGGGTCGACCTGGAATAGGCGCTGGAGTTCTTCGCGCCCTTCTTTCTCGCGCCCCGAAATCCATTGCAGAAAGAACAGACCGTACCAAGCCCGGGCCTGGGGATAGTTGGGGTTGAGTTCGAGGGCCTGCCCAAACTCTTTTTCTGCGAGGTTGAAATTCAGTGCGTACAGCAAGGTGGCACAGGCCAGCGCGCTGTGCGCCTCGGCCAGGTTGGGGTCCAATTGAAGGGCTCGCCGTGCGGCCTCCAGCGCGCGCGGCATAACCTCCGCCGCCGGCTTGAACCCCGAATACGCGGAGGTGGTGTAACCATCCGCCATGCCGGCCCACGCCTGCGCGTAGGCAGGATCGAGTGCCACGGCCTCCGTGAAGCAATCAATTGCTTTGTGAATGCTGAGCCCTCGCTGGTAGAGCAGGGCGCGGCCTTTCAGATAGAGCTCGAATGCCCTAATGTTCCGGGTGGGCGGCTGTGTGGTCTGGCCACCACGGTCTGCGCCAAGGGAAAGCTGGAGGCGTCCCGCGATGGTCGTCGCGATTTCATCCTGCACTGCGAAGACATCTTCTATGACGCGGTCGTAACGTTCCGACCAGAGTTGATAGCCGTTGCCGGCATCGATGAGCTGCGCGGTGATCCTGAGGCGATCGCCGGAACGCCTGAGGGTGCCTTCCAGGATGTTGGCCACGCCGAGCTTGGTCCCGACCGAACGCAAGTCTTCGTGGCGACCCTTGAATGAAAACGACGAACTACGGCCCGCCACTCGGAGGCCGGGAATGTGGGCCAGGGCGTTGATAATTTCCTCGGTGATGCCGTCGGCGAAGAACTCCTGTTCTAAATCACCGGATAGATTTTGGAAGGGCAAGACTGCAATCGCCGGCCGGTCGCCCAAGCCGGAAATCGTGCCCACTTTCACTGCCGTGGTAGCTCGTGCAGGGTATGTTGGTCCTTTCTCCGGTATAATCTCCAACCCTGCCTTACGAAGGCCTTCGACATAGTGTTCGACAAGTTCCTGGTCAAACCACTTCCCGAATTCCTCGCGAGCGGCCGCCGCGAAATCAGGCCGGATGGCAAGCAATTCCTTCACTGCCTTCTGCGCCCGTTCGCGCTCGTCCAACTGTCCGAACGCCGCCGCGGATGTGGCGGGCCCCCAGAAATAGCCCGGCATGCTGATTCTCAGAGCGGCGTCGACGGATGCCCGGTAGTCACGC
>JBGPCF010000227.1:0-2846 GCA_041481635.1 Terriglobia bacterium
GCTCGTGCGAACATAGGGCACCCCCGGCGTACGCCTCACACTAAATCCTGTCTGGCAGTTCGCGGTGCATTTCTTATACCCCGGCGGTCATCCGCAGGTCGGTTCAGTTTGGCACACACGTCTGGTCAAAATTGCTCACCCAAGTTTTGCGACGGGGACATACATGCTGGGATTGAAGGAAGCGGAATGATGTATAATTGCAGCTTCCCAAGAGTACAACGACAGAAAGTCTGAATAGAGTCCTGAACTTGCCATGGCCATCGGTCGCTGGGCCGCTCTCACCGTGATTTTAGTCGCCGGCGCTGCTTTGGTCGCGCTGATTATCCTCGCACGCATTCTTGTCAACCTGGATCACTACCGCCCAAAGGTTATCTCCTACCTGGAAGGCAAGAGCGGAATGACGGTCGAAATCGGGCGCCTGGCCCTCACTCTGTTTCCAAGCATCTCGATTCGCGTCGACGACTTCGCCTTAAAGAACCCCGCTGGCTTCCCTTCTGGCTATTTTGTTAAGGCGCGGCGGATGGATGCCACATTGGACCCCGTCGCGCTATTGCACCGGAAGGTCATCATCAAGTTGCTGAAGCTAAATGACGCAGTGATCAATCTGGTTTCGGACCCCAACAAGGGGTGGAACTTTGAGAATTCCACTCCATCGAAAACGGCGGAGAAAAGAACCCCAGGAGGCTCGCCCACATCCTTTTGGGGAGTGATATCCGAGGTGGACCTTGAGGGAGGACAATTGATGGCGTCGTATCTTCTACCCTCGGGCGAGCCTGGCCTCATCATTTTCGAAGCCCACAACGTCGCAAGTAAACTGGAGCAGGTGGACCTCAGTGCGTTCATGGATCCTACTTCTTCCTCGTCCGCCGCCCTGGGGGACCTGAGGGCGGATTCTATGCGCTTCGTCTCGATCCAGGGGACGAACGTAAAATCCAAGGTCCGGTTGATGGCGAAGCAGGTTTTCTTCGCTGACGGCAGCCTGGAAGCTTATGGCGGACGTGGCGCAGGAGACCTCTCTTTTAACTTGGCGGGGCGAAACGCCAGTTTCAGCACAAACGCGCGAATGAGCGGCGTTGACGTGGCCCATCTTCTCACCGCGTTCCCCCAGGGCCGCGGAAAGATGACGGGAAAGATGGAGGGAACCATGAAGCTTGAGGGACAAATCGAGCACTCGCGCGACCCGCTGGCGGGCATACACGGATCGGGGCGCCTGACGGTGCGCGACGGTCAAGCGCCTAGCCTCAAGCTCAACGAGAACGTGATGAAGCTGGCGCGTTTCAACGACCTCGGTCCCGCCGCCCAAAATCCGGACTCGTTTTCCTCCATTTCCGCCGACCTGGAGGTGGCCAATCAACGGATATCCAGCCGTCAAATTAGCATCGTCGGCTACGGAGTTAATGCTCAATGCTCGGGAAGTTTGAGCGTGTCCGGCGCCGGCAGTCTGGACTACCAGGGCGTGGCAGAGATTCTCGCCACGCAGGGCTTCTTCACCAACACCATGGCCAAGCTGTCTGGAGCCAAGTCAAGAAACCACAAGTTGTCCTTCCCCTTCCTGGCCAGAGGAACGATAGACAACCCCAAGTTTTCCGTTGCCCATTAGCGGAGTGCTGAAATGCCCCCAAAGATGACATCCTGAGGAGCCGGAAGCTGTGGGCCACCCAAAGAAAGGCAAGACCGTCTTATTTCACAACCCAGGTCGTGAACCCTTTTCCAAGGCGGACGAGTTCGTCGGCTGGATTCGATTGTAGATGCTCACGAAGCCAGGAGAGGGACTGCCGCCCGACGACAACTGTGTGACATCCACGCTCTCGCGCCAACGTAAGGATCTCTTTAGGTGCATTTCTTCTGTCGCTCGGATGGCAGAATTGGACTTCGATCTCTCCGCGCGCAAATCCAGCCCGGCGCAAATTTGCGTAGGCAAGTTCCAAAGACCCTGATAATTTTCTTTTCGTTGCGGACACCCAGAGATGCCGGCTGGCGCGCAGACGAGCTTCCAGCCATTCTTGCTTCTTGGGATCCTCAGCGCCCCCGAACTCCATCATTCCGCCCGGTGGCGAGGGGAGAGTATGCGCCAGACAAATCCGAAAACCCCGGCGCCCGCCTAAGATTTGGGCCACATACGCTACCGCTCGTATCGATGCGAGCGAATTGTCGACAACAACAAGCAGTTTACTAATCGCCATTTCGGTTCTCCTCGAGCTCTTCGCTGATTTCGAAGCTCAGCGAAGAGCAGGTTATGCAGTTGAAACCATGTTCAAGGGTTTTGACATACAGGCACCATTTTGTGGGCAAAGCTGCGCGAGCTACAAACTCCTGCCTTCACCGCGCTGCCGGCGGTTCCTGGCCGGTGGGTATTCCAACCAGGAAGCGATAGAAAGCAACGGCCCGGTTGACCGCGGAAGACTCATTTCCCGTGATCAACCGGCTCGCATTCTTTCCTGTACGCACAATGCTGTAGAATCGCCAGACGTTTTCCGATTCGCGATCCAGAAAGTAGATCGACTGCATCTCGCCCGGGGGAAAGAGGGACACGAAGAGATAGCGAATTGTGCTGACATTCTCGACATCGATGACGAGCCGGTCCGCCGAAGCCTCAGCAATGTGCATTCGGTAGACCTCTTTGCCAGAACGGTTATCGACCTGTTCATAGTAGAGTGTCACGCCTTCCTTCATCTCATCGGGGGTGAAGTCTTTGCGCCGTTGACTTGGCTGCATGCCGGACAGGGCGTAGGCGTTCACAATAAGTGTTTGCCACTGCTGGTGAGTCGTCGACCAGTAGCGCATGCCCGCGAGTTCTGAAATTGCCCCGATGTGGCGAAGCAAGCCCTCAGCTTCCGAGGTATGAC